>JBJXDY010000035.1:0-92470 GCA_046154965.1 Dongiaceae bacterium
TCGCTTGCTGGCCTCCTTCCCAGCCAGCATCTTGAATCACAAATCCGATCCCTGGGGAATCCCCTACGATTCATTCAATCCGTGAAACGCTCTAGGTTTCTCCCCTCTCCCCTGGGGGGAGAGGGGGCAGGGGGTGAGGGCACTCACGCGCGGTAGCGCGGCAAGAATTCCTTCCAGACGATCGAGGTTCTTGTGAAGCGACTTTCGGTCGGCGCGGCACAGGCGAATAGGGCTGTTGCTCTTGGACGCGCTGCCGCGCGCAAACCCCTCATCCCCCGCCCCTTCTCCCCCAAGGGGAGAAGGGAATTCATTCGGTACCTCCGAGATCTGTGCATCCCCAAGCGCTTTCGCGGAGATGACAATCTTGGGGAGTGGCGGGCCAATTGTTGCTATCGGCCTCAGCCCCACAGTTCCGGCCGGGGCGGCTGCACCAGGCTTCCGTCGAACTGCAGCCCGTGCTTGCGGTCCCGCGCCAGCAGCAGCGGGCCGTCCAGATCGACCCAGCGCGCCCGCTGCGCCACCAGCATGGCCGGCGCCATTGCCAGCGACGTGGCGACCATGCAGCCGATCATGATCGCGAAGCCCAGGGCCGCCGCCGCATCCGCCAGCGCCAGCGCGCCGGTAAGCCCGCCGGTCTTGTCCAGCTTGATGTTCACGGCGTCGTACCTGCCGACGAGCTGGGGCAGCGTCTCCACGCCATGGCAGGATTCGTCGGCGCAGACGGCGATCGGCCGCGCCAGTCCCGCCAGCGCCGAATCATCCGCCGCCGGCAAGGGCTGCTCGATCATCTCCACGCCCAGCGGCACCAGCTTTGGCACCAGGCCGGCGAGGATTTCGGCCGTCCAGCCCTCATTGGCATCGACGATCAGGCGCGAGTCGGGGGCACTGGCATGGACGGCGGCGACCCGTTCCAGATCGCCCGGTCCCGCCAGCTTGAGCTTCAATAACGGCCGGTGCGCGTTGGCTTTCGCCGCCGCGGCCATGCTCTCCACGCTGCCCAGGCTGAGCGTATAGGCCGTGGTCACCGGCTTCAGCGCCGGCAGGCCGGCCAGCGCCGCGGCGCTGCGGCCGCTTTGCTTGGCGGCCAGGTCCCAAAGCGCGCAATCCACCGCATTGCGCGCCGCGCCCGGTTTCATCCTCGCCTGCAGTTCCTCGCGGCCGAGGCCCGCCTCCAGCGCCGCGCGCAGCGACTCGATCTCGGCGACCGACTTGGCTATGGTTTCGCCATAGCGGCCATAGGGCACGCATTCGCCGCGGCCGCGATGGGCACCGTCGGCGATCTCGACCGATACGACATCCGCTGCCGTCTTGCTGCCGCGGGAGATGGTGAAGGTGCCGGCGATCGGCCAGCTTTCCGCCGTGACCGTCAGCCGGCGCATCAGAGGCGCGCCAGCGCGTCCGCCAGCGGCCCGACGCCGGTGCGCACGGGATCGACCGCCGGCAGGCCGAACTTCTGCGAGCAATCTTTCAGCGCGCGTTCCGCCGCCGCGCCGTCGAGCACCGAGGTGTTGAAACTGAACCCTGCCAGCGCGACCGCCGGATTGGTCAAGCGCGCCGCCGCCAGGTTCGCATCGATACAGGTCTGCAAGTCCGGCAGCTGGTAGTGCGGCAGGCCGCGCATATGGGGCCGCTGCGGCTCATGGCACATGACAAGAGCATCGGGCTGGGCGCCATGGATCAGGCCGAGCGTGACGCCGGCGTAGGACGCATGGAACAGCGAGCCCTGCCCCTCCACCAAGTCCCAGTGATCCGCATCGTTCTCCGGGCAGATCCATTCCACCGCCCCCGACACGAAATCGGACACCACCGCATCGATGGAGACGCCATCGCCGGCGATGAAGATGCCGGTCTGGCCAGTGGCGCGGAAGTCCGCTTTCAACCCGCGCTTGCGCATCTCCTTCTCCAGCGCCAGCGCCGTGTACATCTTGCCGATGGAGCAGTCGGTGCCGACGGTGAGCATGCGCTTGCCCTTGCGTTTCTTCCCGGTGCCGACGGCGAAATCCCGCGTTGGGTGGCGCACATCGAAAAGGTTGCGGCCGAGCTTGCGCGCCGTCTCCGCCAGAGCCGGCACATCCGCCAGCCGCTTATGCAAGCCGCTGGCCAGATCCATGCCCATCTCCAGCGCCTGCTTCAGTACGCCGGTCCAGCTCTCGCCGATCAGGCCGCCGCGATTGGCGACGCCGACGATGACCGTCTTCACCCGGGCCGCTTTCGCCTGCTCCAGGGTCATGTCCGGCAGTCCCAGATCGGCCTTGCAGCCGGGCATCCGGAACTGACCGACACACCATTCCGGCCGCCAATGGGCGACACCTTGGGCCGTCTTGGCGGCGAGCTGATCGGGCGCGTCGCCCAGGAACATCAGATAGGGGTGAGCAATGGACATCGGTGACCCTCGGCGCTGTTCTGTTTTGCCGGCATCCTAGCGATGCCCGCCGTTGGGGCAAGATTCCGCCCCGCCTTGCCCCGGCAAAGAGCGGCCCTTATCGTGCCCGCCTTCAAAACACGGGGCAGTCCGATGGCGGAATTCACCACGAGGCCGGAGATTCTCGGCAATTTCGGCGTCGTCGCCTCCACCCATTGGCTCGCCACCGCCGCCGGCATGGCCATGCTGGAAAAGGGCGGCAATGCCTTCGATGCCGCCGTCGCCGTCGGATTCGCGCTGCAGGTGGTCGAGCCCCATATGAACGGTCCCGGCGGCGACGCGCCGATCTTGCTGTGGGACTCGGCGCGCGAATCGGTCGAGGTGGTCTGCGGCCAGGGCGTGGCGCCGGAACTGGCGACCATCGAGCGCTATCGGGACCTGGGCCTCGAGTTGGTGCCCGCCGCCGGATTGCTGGCAGCCGTGGTTCCCGGCGCCTTCGATGCCTGGCTGTTGCTATTGCGGGATTACGGCACGCTGCGCCTCCATGAGGTGATGGAACATGCCCTCGGCTATGCCGAACGCGGCTATCCGCTGGTGCCGCAAATCTGCGCCACCATCGCCTCGGTGCAGCAGCTGTTCGAGGACGAATGGGTGACCTCGGCCGAGACCTATCTGCCCGATGGCGATGTGCCGCAGCCGGGCAGCCTGTTCCGCAATCTTGACCTCGTCCATTGCTGGCGCCGCATCATCCTGGAGGCCGAATCGGCCACGGCGAACCGCGAGGGCCAGATCGACGCGGCGCGGCGCATCTGGGCCGAAGGCTTCGTGGCGGAAGCGATCGACAGCTATTGCCGCACCACTGAGTCCATGGACAGCTCCGGCCGCCGCCATGCCGGCCTGCTGCGCGGCGGCGACATGGCGAAATGGCGGGCAACGGTGGAGAAGCCGCTCACCCTCGACTATCACGGCCATACCGTCTGCAAATGCGGCCCCTGGAGCCAGGGCCCGGTGTTCCTGCAGCAACTGGCGCTGCTGTCGGGCTATGACATCGCCGCCATGGATCCGCTGGGCGAGGAGTTCGTTCATACGGTGACCGAATGCGCCAAGCTCGCCTTCGCCGACCGCGAGGCGTTCTATGGCGATCCGGATTTCGTCAATGTGCCGCTGCATGTGCTGCTCGGTGCGCCCTACAACAATCTGCGGCGCAAGCTGGTGACAGATCAGGCCAGCGCCGAACTGCGCCCCGGTGAATTGCCGGGATTCGGCGGCTCGATCCGCCTGGCGCTGGAGCAGCGCGCGGGGTTGGAAGGCGAATACGACACTATGGGCGGCGGCGAGCCGACGCGGACGGAGTTCGCCGACGCGCCGCCGCGGGGCGACACCTGCCATATCGACGTCATCGACCGCCACGGCAACATGGTTTCGGCCACGCCGTCGGGCGGCTGGCTGCAGAGCTCGCCGATCATTCCCGGCCTGGGCTTTTGCCTCGGCAGCCGGGCGCAGATGTTCTGGCTCGATCCGGACTCGCCTTCGGCCCTGGCGCCGGGCCGCCGCCCGCGCACCACGCTGACGCCATCGCTCGCCCTGCGCGATGGCCGGCCCTACATGGTTTTCGGCACGCCCGGCGGCGACCAGCAGGATCAATGGAGTCTGACCTTCTTCCTGCGCCATGTGCATCACCGCATGAATCTGCAGCAGGCCATCGATGCGCCGATGTTCCACACCGATCACATGCCCAGTTCCTTCTGGCCCCGCAACCGTGCGCCCGCCAGCCTGGCCCTCGAAGGCCGTTTCGCGCCCAAGACCGCGAAGGCACTGCGCAAGCGCGGCCATGAGGTGACTGTCGCCGGCGATTGGGACCTTGGCCGTCTCTCCGCGGCGACACGCGACGGCGGCCTGCTCAAAGTCGCCGCCAATCCGCGGGGCATGCAGGGCTACGCCATCGGCCGGTGACGGAGTCATCGTGATCGAAACTGGATGGGCTGCCACACGCTGCCCCAGGCACTATGGTATCCCCGAATTCCGCGCTCTATTTCACCGTCAATTTCCCCCGAACATGGAGCACAGCGCTGACTGACAAGACACCCGGGTCGCATCCGGCGACCTCAGCTCCTTGTCCTGCGCTGCAGAGCGCCTTTGCGGCTGTTGGGCCGCCGGTGTAGTTTAGCGACCCTGCCCGACAGCTTTGTCCAATCTGGAATTCGCCTCATGCCGTCATTCGATATCGTGTCAAAGACCGAACTTTCCGAGGTCGACAACGCCATCAACGGCATGCGCCGGGAGATCGAGACTCGGTTCGATTTCAAAGGCAGCAAATGCACGATCGAACGCAAGGACGAACTCCTGACCATGCTCGCCGATGACGATCTCAAACTGAAGCAGATGCAGGAACTGCTGAAAGGCTACATCACGCGGCGCAAGCTCGACGCGGGCGCGCTCGACTTCAAGCCGCCGGAGAAGGCCTCGGGAAACACATTGCGGCAGGTGGTCCAGGTCAAACAGGGCATCGAGCAGACGCTGGCCAAGGACATCGTGCGCTCGATCAAGGATTCCAAACTGAAGGTGCAGGTTTCGATCCAAGGGGACGAGTTGCGTGTCTCCGGCAAGAAGCGCGACGATCTGCAGGCGGCGATCCAGCATGTGCGGGAGATGAAGATCCAGCAGCCGCTGCAGTATGTGAATTTCCGCGATTAGACTTCCTGGCCAACATACGGATGACGCCATGGCGCCGAAGAAGAACCCGCTGAACCTCAATCCGCTGCAGCTCAGGACGCTGACGCTGCTGCAGGAGCTGGCGCGGCTGCATGGCGAGCCGGCGCCGGAGGAAGCCGAGGGCCACATCCTCATCGGCGGCATGCCCCATCCCCACGGCGATCATTTCCATCTCGGCAATTCCGTCGTCGCGACGCGCGATGCGTCGGGCCTCGCCAACGAGGCGGCATGGGTGGCGCTGGAGCGCAAGGGTCTGATCAAGTCGCACTTCCCCGTCGCCGCCATCTTGACGCCGGCGGGCATGGCGTATGACACGGGGTTGCGGGAGCAGATCCTGCATCATAGCCATCATTAAGGCACAGTCGGGCGTTCCGAAATTCATCATCCCTGCGAAAGCGGGGATCACAACTAGAAAGACGGCTTCGACCTAAGGATTTCAGCTCTAGGCGAAGGCCTATCGCTGACTCTGCAGACGTCCGACGATGTAGGTCAGCAGGCGGCGCGGCGCGACCTTGATTACGAGCGCGCTGGCCTTGTTCTGCAGACCGGGGATGATGCTGCGGCGGCCGGTCATCAATCCGTCATAGGCGATTCGCGCGACGGCTTCGGCGCTCATGCCCGTCATGCGGCTGAGCATCGTGCCGGCGGTTCCAGCTACCGCATGCCACTCCGTGTCGGTCACGCCCGGAAACAAGCAACACGCGGTAATGCCGCTGCCGTTGAGTTCCTCTGCCAGCGCTTCCGTAAACAGATAGTCGTAGCCTTTGGTGGCGTAATAGACCGCGAGGAACGGCCCCGGCTGGAAGCCGGCCATCGACGCGACGTTGAGGATGCGGCCATGGCCGCGCGCTTTCATGTCCTGCAGAAACAGATGGGTAAGCGACGTCAGCGCGGTAACATTCACCGCGATCATCTCGAGCTGCCGCTCCAGCGGGACATCGGTGAAACTGCCCCGCGCGCCGAAGCCGGCATTGTTCACGAGGATGGCGATCTCAACGCCTTCGGCCTTTGCCCGGTCGTGCAGGCGCCGCGGCGCTGCCGGGTCGGCGAGGTCATCGGGCCAGACATGAGCGTTGACGCCGCGAGCAGAAACCTCCTTGGCCAACGCGTCGAGCCGGTCCCGGCGCCGCGCCGTCAGCGCGACATCGAAGCCTTCGCCCGCCATCAACCGCGCCAGCGCCGCGCCGATGCCTGCGGACGCGCCGGTGATCAGGACCGTGCCCTTACCCCGCTTGGTCAAATTGCCCCTTACTCCGCCGCCTTGGCGCCGGCGGCCGATCCCCGACGCATATAGTCGTCCAGGAAATCGGTGCGATAGCCGTCCTGCCGCCAGAGGATCGGAAAATAGCTTTCATCCATTGCCGTGTCGCCGACGCGCTTGTAGCGGTTATAGATGTAGCTGATCTTTGTCGGGTGGAACTTCGCCGACGACGACATGCAATGGGCGATGACGGAGCGGCGCGGCAGGCCGGCGCGATTCTTGTCAGAGCCATGCCAAGTGCGGCCGTCATGGAAGGCGCAGCCGCCGGCCGGAACTTCCACCGGCACGATGTCGGGCGTGAGGCCGACCTTGGCCGCCGCCTCCACCATCTCCTTGCGGTAATCGTCGGGCGCGTGGAACTGCTTGACCGGCGGCGACACCGGCCACTTATGGGAGCCGCGCACATATTCGATGGTGCCGCCCTGGGCGCTGGTGGGGTCGAGGGCGATCCAGCAGGTCAGCATATGGGGCGGGTCGATCCAGCCGTTGTAGCTGTCGTCCTGGTGGAAGCCGAGGGATTTGGCGCCCGGCGGCTTCCAGACCACATTGTCCTGGGCGATGCGCGCACCGGGCCAGCCGGCCAACTGGGCGCAGAGCTTTCCCACTTCCGGCCGCAGCACCAGGCTGGCGACGCTGTAATCCGACTTCCAGCCGTTGCAGATCTGGCGCGCCAAGTCCGGCTTGTCGCGGCCGTCCTTCCAGTTCCATTCGTCGGGATAGAGGCCGGTTTCGAACTCGCCGCGGAAAAGTCCCTCATACCGCGCCGCCACGCGGGCGGCGGCGGGCGGCGGGATGAAATTCTCGACGATCAGGAAGCCGTCTTCGTGGAAGCGTGCCACCTGTCGCGGCGTGAGTTCAGCGAGCATCATGTCATCACGCCCGACGATCCGGCGCTTCACCATGTCCGTGACTCGCCTGATGCGCAAGATCGCGGGCAAGCCGGCCGACGGCGCCGCTCGCCAACAGGCCGCGATCCCCAAGCAGCCGCTCCGCCGCTGCCAGCCATTGCTCGTAGTAGGCCGTGGCCGGATCGCCGTGGGAGTGCCCGGCCTTCACGGCGGCGGCGAGATAGTCGCGGAACTCATCGCGCCCGATGACGCCCTTGTCCAGCAGCGCCGCGACGGCGCCGAAAATGCGCGCCTGCCAGGGGGCGCTGAACACCGGCCCCTCGGCGTCGCGGGGGATCAGCATGACGTCTTCGAGCTTGCAGCTTTCGGGCACCTTCGTCCGCGCCTCCTTAGGCCAGGTCCAGGTAGCTGTCCCAGAGATCGACGCACACCGCATCGATCGGAGAAGCGTCGGCGCCCCACAATTCCCGCGCCGCGAAACGCACGGCGTAGAGGTATTGCGGGCGTTCGCCGTCGCCGCGCGAATTGGTGTCGGCGAAGGTGAAGACCCCATGCACCCGGTCGATCACGCCCTGCCGGCCGCGGACGTAGCGCACCAGCCGCGTATGCCCGGCAGGATGAATGTTGCGCGCGCGCACCCGGTCGCCGGCCTTGAAGCGGGCCACATGACCCTCCTCCGGCCGCCGCGTGGAGAAACCGCCGGCGATGGCGCCGGCCACGTCGGCGGGCTTCACCGGCGGAAAGATCTCGACTCTGGGCTTGCCCTTGGCGGCCTTGCCGTCGGCAGTCAGAACGCCCCGCTGTCTAAGCAAGGACTCCAGCGCCAGCAGCCATTTCTCGTAGTAGGAGGCCGTGAGGTACTTCGCGGGGGGAATGCGCTCGATCTCCGGCCGTAGGTTGTCATCCGTGTAGGGCACGGCGAACGGCGCCGCCAGGGCGAGGGCGAAAGCGCGGCGCTCCCAGTCGGCGTGAAAGACCGGCTCGTCCGTCTCGCGCTCGACCGGCCCGAAGCCGTCCATGCCGCCCATGTCGTGGATCGTGTTCATTGCCCGCGCTCAAACCAACGCCGTGCCGATCATGCCGTCGCGCGTCACCCGCGCGGCGAGCTGCTCCTCGGTGAGGCCCTCGATCCCGGCCGGGCGGTGCGGCAGCACCATGTAGCGCATCTCCGCGCTCGAGTCCCAGACGCGCACCTCGACGTCCGCGGGCAGATCGACGCCGAATTCCCTGAGCACGCCGCGCGGGTCCTTCACCGCGCGGGAGCGGTAGGCCGCGCTCTTGTACCAGACCGGCGGCAACCCCAGCACCGGCCAGGGATAGCAGGAGCAGAGGGTGCAGACGATCATGTTGTGAATCCTGTCCGTGTTCTCCACCACCGCCATGTTCTCGCCCTGCAACCCGCCGTAGCCGAGTTCGGCGATGGCGGCGGTGGGCGCCTCCAGCAGACGGCGCTTGTAGGCCGCATCGGTCCAGGCCCGCGCCACCACCCGCGCGCCGTTGCGCGGCCCGATCTTGGTCTCGTACTGATCGACAAACACGTCGATTGACGCCGGGTCCACAAGCCCCTTGTCGACGAGAATCTGTTCCAACGCTTTGACGCGGAGTGCGAGGTCTCGCTCCTCGCCGTCATGATCGTGGTGCGCGCCCATGTCGATCTCCCGCTGCGTTCCTTACCGGCGATTTTGCCGCGCGCCAGCGCGCGCCACAAGCCCGCGGTCGCGCTGTGAGTGAGTTTATGTTGAAAATTTCACCGCCCGGCGCTCTAACTCGGCGCTGGGATCGGCATCGTGCGGCAGCGCGCCGCATGAACCGACGCGGCGCGCAAGACGCCCCCGAGAGAGGCAGGGAGAGCCTCGACATGAAAATTGCATCGACGATCCGCCGCCTATTGGCCGGGCCGGCGACACGCCGTGACTTTCTGCAGGCAGCCTCGGCGCCAACCTGGACGGCGAGCAGTGGTTCATCCCACTCGACTGGGGAAATGGCTCGATCCTCTACCGCACCGACTTGGTCGATGCGAAAGAGGATTCCTGGAACCTGCTGTTCGACGAGACGTACGCCGGCAAGCTCGCCATGTGGGGCGCGATCGACGGCGCCGTCAACGCCGCAGCACTCGTGGTCGGAGCCAAGGATCCGTTCAACATGACCGAGGCCGAACTGGCGGCGGTGCGCCAATTGCTGGTCAAGCAGCGCGGTCTGCTGCGATTCTACTGGGACGACCCTGCGGCGGCGGAGCAGGCGCTGGCCTCCGGCGAGATCGTGGCCGCCTACACCTAGAACCAGTCGCTGGTCAATTTGCAGAACCAGGGTTTGCCCGTACGCTACATGCGGCCGAAGAAAGGCATTCTAACCTGGGTCTGCGGCCTCGTGGCCGGCAAGGAGGCGCCCGCCGACGAGCAGCTGGTCTGCGACTTCCTCGACGCGATGGTGGACCCGCAGACGGGCAACGTGCTGTTCAACAACTACGGGTACGGGCACTCGAACCGGGCGACGTTCGATACCGTAGCCAAGGACAAACTGGCGGCCTACGGCCTGCCGGATAATCCGGCGGAGATGTTCAAGGGCAGCATCGTGCTACATGCCATGGACCCGAAGGTGCGCGAGACCTACACGAAGATGCTCGAGGAGGTCCGCGCCGGCGCGTCACAGGCGGCATGCGCCGGCCGCGCAGCTCCAGCAACCCCCGCCGCCCGGCGCGGCGAGGGGTTTTCTTTAGGCTTGGCGGCGCGCCCGGCATCCCGCCTAAGATGGAGCTGGCGGCTGACGACGCGGGGACAGAACCATGGTCGATACTGAGTTGTGCTACACGCCGGCGACGGAACTGGCGGCGCGCATCCGCGACCGCAAGCTGTCGCCCGTCGAGCTGATGAAGAACACGCTGGCGCGGATCGAGGCGGTCAATGCCAAGCTCAACTGCTTCTGCTTCGTCTATCCGGACGAGGCCATGGCCAAGGCGCGGGCGGCAGAACAGGCTGTGATGGAGGGCGGCGCCCCCGGTCCGCTCCATGGCATTCCCATCGCCATCAAGGATCTGACGCCGACCAAGGGCAAGCGCACGACCCTGGGCAGCTATACCCACGAAAACTGGGTGCCGGACCGCAATGCCGTGGTGGTCGACCGGCTGCTGGCCGCAGGCGCGATCATGGTGGGCAAGACCACCACGCCGGAGTTCGCCTATTCCAGTTTCACCGAAAGCCCGCTCTGGGGCGTGACGCGCAATCCATGGAATCCCGCGAAATCGCCAGGCGGCTCCTCCGGCGGCTCCGGCGCGGCCGTGTCCAGCGGCTGCGTGCCGTTGGCGGAAGGCACGGATATGGGCGGCTCGGTGCGCATCCCCGCGGCCTGGTGCGGCATCGTGGGCCTGAAACCCAGCCTGGGCCGCATCCCAATGGATCTGCTGCCGAGCGTGTTCGACAACATCTCCCATTTCGGGCCGCTGGCGCGCACGATCGATGATGCGCGGCTGTTCCTGGCGGCCGCGCAAGGGCCGGCGGATGACGACATCCAATCCATCGGCGGCAAGCTGGATCTCGGCGGTCCGCAGCCGGCCGTGGTGAAGGGCGCGCGCTTGGCGCTGAACATGGATCTCGGCTGCTATGACGTCGATCCCGAGGTGGCGGCCGCGGTTCGCGCTGCCGCCGAGGCGCTGAAATCCCAGGGCGCCATCGTCGAGGAAGTGGCCCTGCCCTGGACACGCCGCATCGCCGATGCCTGGGTGGAATACTGGCAGGTGTTCATGGCCGCGTATTTCGGCCACACGCTGGAGAAGTACCGGGAGAAGATGGACCCGCATGTCGTGGCGCTGATCGAGGCGGGCAACCGAATCTCCGCCCGCGCCTACAAGCGGCTGGAGATCGAGCGCACGGCGTGGTGGCGCCAGCTGCATCCGATCCTGACAAAGTACGATGCCCTGCTCTGCCCGACCATGCGCGTGACGGCGCGGACGGTGCAGGAAGACGACTCGATTTACTACAAAGACCGCGGCGACGGGCGCTATCATGGGCTGGACATGACGGGGCAGTTCAATCTGTTCGGCGCCTGCCCGGCGCTGTCGGTGCCCGCCGGCTGGTCGAACAGCGGCTTGCCCATCGGCCTGCAGATTGTCGGCCGACGCTTTCGCGACGATACCGTGCTGGGCGTCGGCAAGGCGCTGGAGCAGGTGCGGCCCTGGGCCGGCAAGCGGCCGCCGATCTGACGCGGGCAAATCGGGTTCGCGGGTTAAGCCTTCCTTTACACCCTCGAGCTATTGACATCGGCGCCGCGCATCACCATTCATATGCGCCGTACAGGAGTGTGGAATGTGAGCTTCGCCCCCGCCAACCGACGACGCCGAGCCGCGCGAACCCGCGGCGCGAGCTGCTGAGTCCGTTGAAGCGCGCTCACTGTCCGAAGACTCTTCCCCGAAAGGGAATTTTCCCGACATTGACGATGCCTCAGGTGGACAGCGGCTGGCGCCGCTGGCTCTTCACCTGACACCACGCGGAATGAGGCATAGGTCATGATCACGATTTCTCCCGAGCAGCCGGAAGACGCCGGCGCCATCGAAGCCCTTCTCGACGTCGCCTTCGGCACCGGCCGCATGGCGAAGGCGTCATATCGCTACCGCCACGGCGTGAAGCCGATCGGCGAGCTCTGCAAGGTCGCCCGCGACATGGACATGGGCGGCGAGATCGTCGGCGCGATCCGCTATTGGCCGGTGCGCATCGGCCGCACGGGTCTGCCGGCGCTGCTGCTGGGGCCGCTGGCGGTGAACCCGGAACGGCGCGGCGAAGGCATCGGCCGCACGCTGGTGGCGCAGACCCTGGATTGGGCCATGCTGGCCGGCCACAAGCTGGTCGTGCTGGTGGGCGACCTGGATTACTACCGGCAATTCGGCTTCTACCCGGCGATGCCCCACGGGTTGGTGATGCCCCGGGAAAAGACGCCGGAGCGGCTGCAGGTGCGCGAGCTGTCGCCGGGGGCGTTGGCGGGCTTCAGGGGCACTATCAGCCCCTGGAGGTCGGTTCGGCGCCGTGGCGTAGCCAGCGCGGCCGGCCGGAGCTGTAACACGGTCCAACAGGCGGCCGAACAACCCTCCCAGGCCCGGGACGAAGCCAACGTGGTGGTGCCGCTGCGCAAGCGCTAGGGGCGTTCTCGCGGTCACTGGCCCAACCGGTCCAGCGCTGCTTGCGAATCGGCGTCGCCCAGATCGGCGGCCTTCCGGTACCAGTGGCGTGCCTCATCCAAATCCTGGGGCACGCCACGGCCATTTTCATACAGCAGCGCCAGATTGTATTGGGCGATGGCGAAGTCCCGCTCGGCGGCCCGGCGGTACCAGCCGGCGGCGGCCAAGTAGTCCTGGGCGACGCCGTAGCCGAACTCGTAAGCATAGCCCATGCCGTTCTGGGCGCTGGCGCTGCCCTTCTCCGCCGACAGCCGGAACAGCCGCAGCGCCTCGTCGTAATCCTTCGGCCCGCCATAGCCCTGCAGCAGCAGCCAGGCCAGGCTGGCCTCCGCGGCGGTATCGCTCTGGTCGGCGGCCTTTTTGTACCAGTACTGGGCCTGGGCGTAATCCTGGGGCGCGCCGATGCCTTGCTCGTAAAGATAGCCGAGACGGGTCTGCGCCCGGGACGAGCCCTGCTCCGACGCGGTCCGGTAAAGGCCGGCGGCCTTCTCCAGATCCCTGGGCACGCCCTCGCCGTATTCATGGACATAGCCGAGATTGAAGAGGCCGTCGGCGTCGCCGAGGTTGGCGCCCCGGCGGTAGTAGCGGGCGGCCGCCACCAGGTCCTCCCCGGGGCCATGGCCGTAGTAGTAGAGGTCGCCGATGAAGGACAGCGCTTTGGCATTGCCATTGTCGACCGACCGCTCGTACCAACTCTGCGCTTCGCCGTAGTTCTGGGCGACGCCTTCACCGGTCGTGTAGAGGTAGCCGAGCCAGAGCTGGGCCTCGCTGTCGCCGGCATCGGCCAGGCGCTGGAATTCCTGGGCGGCCGCGTCGTAGTTGGCGGCGTAGTAGTCGTCGATGGCGCCATCCAGGTCGGCCCGCGCCGTGCCGGCCGGCAATAGCAGGAGCGCGGCAGCCAGGGCGGCGGCCAAGGCAGCGAAGCGTGCGGTTTTCATCCTGAGGTACATCATATGGATTCCCATACCGTCAGCAGAACATCGGCCCCGGGGCCTGGCAAGGCGCGGGGAAGCGCTGGCCATCATGCCGCCCGGAGGCTAACTTTCCCGGCCTGTCCTTCCCCGTCCCTTTGCGCGTAATCTCCGTCCCATGCCCAAGCGTTCCCAAACCCGCAGCGGCGGCCAGATCCTTGTCGACCAGCTGAAGATCCATGGCGTCGATCACGCCTTCTGCGTTCCCGGCGAGAGCTATCTTGCCGTGCTGGACGCGCTGCATGACGCGCGCAACCAGATCCGGCTGCTCACCTGCCGCCAGGAAGGCGGCGCCGCCTTCATGGCCGAGGCCTATGGCAAGTTGACCGGCCGGCCGGGCATCTGCTTCGTCACCCGCGGTCCGGGCGCCACCAACGCCTCCATCGGCGTCCACACGGCATTCCAGGATTCCTCGCCCATGATCCTGTTCATCGGCCAGGTGGCCCGGGACCAGGTAGAGCGCGAGGCGTTCCAGGAGGTGGATTTCCGCCGCATGTTCGGGCCGATGGCGAAATGGGTGGCGCAAATCGACGACGCCGCGCGCATCCCCGAGCTGGTCAGCCAGGCCTTCCACCGCGCCGTTTCCGGCCGGCCCGGCCCGGTGGTGATCGCCCTGCCCGAGGACATGCTGACCGACCATGCCGAGGCCGAGGATGTAGCGCCCTACAAGATCGTGCAGCCCTATCCCGGCGTCGCCGACCTGGAGGCGATGCGCGGCTTGCTGAGCCATGCGCGCCAGCCGCTGATGATCCTGGGCGGCGGCGGCTGGACGGCGGCGGCGGTGGACAACATCCGGATGTTCGCGGAGACCAACCATCTGCCGGTGGGCGTGTCGTTCCGCTGCCAGGACCTGTTCGACAACAGTCATCCCAACTATGCCGGCCATGTGGGCATCGGCATCGATCCGGCCCTGGGCGAGCGGGTGAAGAACGCCGATTTGCTGCTGGTGGTGGGCGCGCGGCTCGGCGAGATGACCACCAGCGGCTACAGCCTGCTGAAGGTGCCGGTGCCGCAGCAGACGCTGATCCATGTCCATGGCGGCGCGGAGGAGCTGGGCCGGGTCTATCAGGCGACGCTGCCGATCAACGCCGGCATGGTGCCCTTCGCCGCGGCGGCTAGGGGACTGCAGCCGGTGGAATCCGCCGCCTGGCGCGACTGGACCAAGTCCGCCAATGCCGACTACCTGGCGACGCTGAAGCCGACCCAGTCGCCCGGGCCGCTGCAGATGGCTGATATCGTCACCTGGCTGCGGGGGCGCCTGCCCGCCGACGCCATCATCACCAACGGTGCCGGCAATTACACCACCTGGGTCCACCGCTTCCACCAATACCGGAAGTTCCGCACCCAGCTGGCGCCCACCGCGGGCTCCATGGGCTATGGCGTGCCGGCGGCGGTGGCGGCAAAGGCCGTGCATCCCACGCGCACCGTGGTGAGCTTCGCCGGCGATGGCTGTTTCCTGATGAACGGCCAGGAGCTGGCGACCGCCGTGCAATACGGCCTGGGCATCATCTTCATCGTCGTCAACAACGGCATGTACGGCACCATCCGCGCCCATCAGGAGCGGGAGTATCCGGGCCGCGAAAGCGGCACCGGGCTGGTCAACCCGGATTTCGCCGCGCTGGCCCGCGCCTATGGCGCCCATGGCGCCACGGTGGAAAAGACCGCCGACTTCGCCGCCGCCTTCGACGCCGCGGCCAAGAGCGGCAAGCCGGCGCTGATCGAGATCAAGCTGGACCCCGAAGCCATCAGCCCGCGCATGAGCCTGAGTCAGATACGGGAACGGGCGCTGGCGAAGGCGTAGAATTAAATCAGCATCAATTGACGCTCCCTCTATTGTCATCCCCGCGAAAGCGCTAGGGCATGCACATATCTTAGGGAATCTTAGACAGTCCCCACGCCCCGCTTGCGGGGAGAGGGTTAGGGTGAGGGGTCGCGCAACTGGCTCCAACGCCCAGCAAGTTCTTTGGATGCATCGCATATGCTGCCGGCACCCCCTCACCCTGCCCTCTCCCCCACTTCGTGGCGGCGAGGGGTCAATCTTGAGTGATTGGCGCTGGATCAATTGCACCGGATCACTCTCCAGGTCCGGAAGCCGCGCCGCTGGACGCTCCAGCGGAATCTGCAATCTGTTCGATGAACCCCATGCCAAGCGAGGAGGTGTTGAAAAGCATGTCCTTGAACCCACGGCGGTGCGCACCCCAGACATCGGCGCCGGGCCCGCTCCCTACCCTCCCCCGCTTCGCGGAGGAGGGGTGGCTGGCACCGCCGACGGACACACACCATTGATCATCCCTTGGATCGACAACCCTCCTTCGCGCGTCAGCGCGGGGGAGGTGTCTTGCGCAGCAAGACGGAGGGGGCATGGCTCGGTCTTCGATCTGCGTATCGCTGGATACTCCAGCGGCACAGCGATTCCGTTCGATGAACCCCATGCCAAGCGAGGATCGTGCCGTCCGCCGCTGGACAATGCCGCGGGAAACGCGGACCAGGGCGGCAAGGTTGCGCGCGGTCTGCGCCGCAGCGCCGCGCAGAACGCGGATCTCCATGCCGCAGAAGCCGTGCTTCCAGCGGGCGCGGCGGGCGCGGGCCAGACCTTCGGGCGTGCGCGGCCCCGTGCTGAGGCCGCCATGCATCCGGCAGCGGCCGTTCCTCATCGCCGGCTGCCGGCAACAGCCGCCCGCCCGCGTCCGCGCGCCGCAGCGCGGGGCTTTTGCGTAATCACCGGGCGGATTCCCGTGCCGCAGCCAGCCCCGGCGGGGCGGCGATGACGGCACCAGGGCGCTGCCGATCTGGCTCTGAATAGACGAAATCATGGTGCGCTCCACACAGATTAAGCAGTGACATTATACTTGGCAAACCCAGTTTCCCTGGGTAGTATTCCCCTGTGGGCCTCCAACCACTGGAGGCGGGAAATGTCTGTACTCATCATCACTTACGATCTGCGCAAGCCTGGTAAGGACTACGAGCCACTATGGGAAGCCATACGAACCTACACACACTGCCATGCTCTCGGCTCTTCGTGGTTCATTGATACGAGCAAAACTACAGGGCAAGTCCGCGACCACCTGTGTCAGTACACCGACTCCAATGACCAGATTTATGCCATCAGGCTCCGTCATGACTGGGGCGCTTGCCGGAAGGAGGCGTGTACTGACTGGCTGAATGCAACTGGGCGAACCTGGGATTGAAGTCTGCGCCATATGGCACGCCATCAATCTTGATCTGTATTCCAAAGAGTCGTGCAACCACGTGCAGAATTGTATTCCGCATCTGAAGTACTCCTATGAAAGCCCGGCCTACTTGCCGGGCTTGATTTTAGTTTGAATTGGTTTTTCCCCGCCAATCGGCGGCTTCGCCGTGCTTATGCGACGCAGCGCTTCATCAAACGCTATCCTGTCATCTTCAAAGCCGCTTTGCTTGGCAGCTTCAACGAAGCGCTCTCTCTGTGACTTGAGAGCGGAATCCTTCTCGGTGGTCTTACTCATTTGATAAGTCAAAAAGCGGAGTGTCGGGGCCGCCATGAGAAGGTTTGCAAATTCTCAGCATTTCGCCGTTGAATCTTTGCAACTTCCCATCGAATTCCAGAAGCCGCTCGTCAAAACTATGCAACTCCAAGATCCCCGGCGTTTCAATCGCTGTAGCTAGATGAATTGCATCGGGCGGTTTCAGTTTTGAATAGCCAGCCATCATTAGTTCTCGCGCTTTCTCTCCAACAATCTGATCTGTCGGCACTATCAGGATGTAATCTTGTTCAAAAAAATTCTTGATTGCGTCCGCTGATGCCTGAGCAACGCCCGGGTGCCTACAAACCTCAGCCAAGGAAACTGCGGACGTTGCCAACTCGATCTTTCCCTTAACTGCCAGATCAATTACCGAACGACACATTCCGTATCTATTTTCAACCCTGCCATTTTCTTTTTGAATCTTTTCTTTTTGGATCAGCGCGATCCATGAACAGGCATCCCAGCACACTCGTTTAGGAATGATCGCCATTCCGCAAGTTTTCTAGATAGTCCTCAGAGGAAACCCCGCCGGTAAAATTCTCATCCAGTATATCGTCTACGGCCGGCAGTTCATTTCTCTGTCGCAGAATCTTGACATCTGCAGCTTCGATCTGCGCTATCTTTCCGCGAGTCTTGTACTGAATGACTCCAATCATTCGGAGCCTTCTTCCTTTAAATACATCATCAATCTTGTGATCGCCGACCTTTTCAAGCGCCGCCCCACTCAAGACGCATTTCACATCATCACCGGTTATCCGGTTTTTGATCCAGACCAAGTTTCTATTGAACCCATCGGTTTCCGCCCTCTTGAAGAACCCCTCGATAGAACCGGCTTCTCGATATGGCCTGTTCGCCGGACTCAATGCCATCCGCGCATTTACCGCCGCAGCTCGGGCAGTCACTGGCCGTAAATCCAACCTCGGAAGATCTTCCCCAAAATCTACCTCAGACAAAGAGAGGCCATTCGTTACTCTCTCAAAAATTTGCAACGCCTTGGCCAGAATTTGTTCATTAAAGAATGGCGGCCTTTCTGGAGCACTCTGAAGTTGAGCAAACCCCTCCGCAGTATGACGAGCGACGATAGATGCGCGATTGTCCACGTTGACCGCGTAAACTCTAGGGAAGGATTCCAGGGTGATCTCAAGAGGGCTGTTTTTACTCGCATTTGTAATACGCCACTCAATGGCATTTTGACTATCCTCTGCAACAGCAACCTCAACCCGCTTCAGGATATGAAGATAATCCTCTATTTGATTCAGCCAATCATCTACCGTTGGCGCGTCCGTGTCCGCGCCGTGGCCACTGATTTTGATCTTGATCGTTCTACTCATCACCGTCTCATGCGGCTCTCTGCCTACTCTCCGTTTGACGAGTCCCGGTAGGTCAGCCGCTTTCCAACTATACCGCTAAGTGCCGCTGCGGTACGAGAGTAATCATCGACTACCATTGTACTTCGATGATTGTACCGAAAATCAAACTCAGACAGATAGCGATGCAGATGGGCTTCGCCACAATGCTGATAAATCCCGCGCATGCCGCGTTTGAAGATGGAGAAGAACCCTTCCAACGTATTCGTATGCGCGATGCCGCGAACCCATTCTTCCGCCTTGTGATTGACGGATTGATGATCGGCAAACGCATCTCCAACCCAACGATAGTAAGAAGCGTCGTCGGTCATAACCGCGGACTTCGGACTGACCTGCCGAACCATCACATCGCGGACGTTCTTCGCATTGGCGCGGTCGATATGGAAAGACCTAAGCTCCCCACCACGTTCAACCAAGCTAAACACCACGTGCTTATGGGCAAACCCACCAGGCCGTTTCTTCCGATCCTTCTTATTGCCAATGAAAGTTTCATCGGCCTCAACCTTCGCGCCAGCACCGCCGATTGGCGGAAGCTTGTCGGAACGCATCGCTTCGCGCAGACGGTGAGACATAAACCAAGCGGTTTTCAGCGTAACTCCAAGCGTACGGTGCAACTGATTGCTGCTAATGCCCTTCTTGCTGCTGCACATCAGGAACGTCGCCTGTAACCACAGGTGCAGCGGAACATGACTGGCCTCAAAAACTGTGCCGATCCTGACCGTATACTGACCACGGCAAGCTCCACACTTCTTAAGGCCGTGGCGAACGCGGCCCTTCTTGTCCTTGACGCCATTTAGCGGATAGGCGCGGTCCACTACGCCACACTTCGGGCAAACGGGGCCGTTCGGCCAAACGATGCTTTCCAGCTTCGCGAAGGCCGCCGCTTCATCATGGAAAAATGCCTGCGTCAGGATGTTTTTGCTCATATACGCAAAGTATGCACTGAGGGTGGGTTTGTCAAGTATAATATCGCCGATTAAGCCTTACGCAAATTATAACATGAAATACGTAATACCGCAACTGTGCGAAGCGCCGAGGCAGTCGAAGCTTTAGGCGGGATGGCCTCCTTCAGTTCGCCGCCTGAGCCTGGCGTTCCATGTAGCGCTGGTCGATATCCGGTAAGGGATCTCCCCTGATTGCCGCATCAAGGCCGCGGAGGCGCTTGTAGATGGACAGCAGTTCGACAATCGTCGTCCAGGAATTGACGAGATACTGGAACGATGAACGCACTTGCTCAAAGGCGTTCAGAATCTGACGCAAGACGCCGAAGGTGATTGCTCCCGCGACAATCGTAGGAGCAAGAATGATGTAGGGGAATATGTTGTCGGTCTGCAGATAGAGGATTCGTGCGACATTGAAATACATGTAGTTGAAATAGAGGCGGAAGTAGTTGCGCCGGACATGGGAGAAGAGTTCAGCGACCGTCGGCGGTTGTGCGCGCGACTTGTCGTCCTCGCCGTATACGAGCTCCTTTCTATAGGCAGCCTCAACCCGTTGATTGCGAAACTGCAGACCCGGAAGCCGAATGCCCACGAGCGCCAGGAACGTTGTGCCGAACACGGCCCACAAGACACCGACGATAACGAGCGGATAGGGAATCTGGCCAACGATCGGCAATTCGGTGATGCTGGCCGACAGTCGCAGTAGAATCGGCAAGAAAGCGATCAGCGTCATGATCGCGTCGATGAAGTTAACGCCCAGCCCTTCCATGGTTGACGAGAATCGCATCGTGTCGTCCTGCACGCGTTGCGATGCGCCTTCGATGACCCTGATCGTGCTCCAATGAGACATGTAGTAATCGTTCATCGCCGTCCGCCAGCGGAAGATGTAATGACTGACAAAGAACCTGGTCAGCACGGCAATGATGACGGCAACGCAGGCAATTCCGGCAAAGTCGGCGAGGCTCAGATAGAATTCCGCGGCTGTCACTGTTTTCGATTTCGACAATGCGGCCTGGATCGAATCATAAAAAGGCCCGTACCAATTGTTGATCGCCACGCTGACCTGGACTTGGTAGTAGGTCGCGAAAACAATAAGCGCCGAGCCCCAGATGGACCACAGCGACCAGCGATGAGGCGCGGCAAACATCCAAGCTGCGGAGAAGATCGCGACGGCCGCCGCATAATAGATGTAGAACCAGAGAAAGGGCTTTGACCAGAAGACGGCAACACCGATGATCGGCGGCGCTTCGGCAGCGGCAGGCGGCAGGCCGAAACTGGCGCCGAGCTGCTCGCCGAAGCCATACCAGGCAGCAATGACGAAAGCCGTCCAGACGAGAGCGGACCAGAAGAACCATCGGGGATTGGGAAAGAACGAGACAAACATGCGCAGGTCCTCCTGCTGGACAGCATCGTGAAGGGATTTCTATCCGACGCGCCGGATCGCGGAACGCAGCAAGCGCGAATCATCGCAAGCATGCCTCAGCGCCGGCGCCATTGCATCGGAGATCTGCCATGAAGGCGCCCGGCATGCGGCGGCAGCGATAGAACAATGCGGCGGTTTGTGTCACAGTCCGGCCTCGCCCTGTCGAACCCGCGCTACCCCTGGAGTTTCGCGATCGCCTGAGGCAAACGGAAGTTTCTAGGGAGAGCCCCATGCCCTCACTCATCATCGAACCGCGGCGGCGCGATCTCGGCGGGTTTGAGGTGGCGCGGGTGCTGCCCTACGCAAAGCGGCGGATGGTGGGGCCGTTCATTTTCTTCGATCATTTCGGGCCGGTGGATTTTCCGCCCGGCATCCCGCGCAGCGTCGATGTGCGGCCCCATCCCCATATCGGGCTTTCCACCGTCACCTATCTGCTTGACGGCGAGATCATGCATCGCGACAGCGTCGGGTCCGAGCAGGCGATCACTCCGGGCGAGGTGAACTGGATGACCGCGGGGCGCGGCATCACCCATTCCGAGCGCTTCGAGGCGGCGCGGCGCGGCGGCGGGCCGATCCACGGCCTGCAGGCCTGGGTGGCGCTGCCGAAGGAGGACGAGGAGACCGTGCCGGCTTTCTTCCACCATAGCGCCTCGGATCTGCCGACCTATGAGGGTCATGGCTTGTGGGCGCGGCTGGTGGCGGGCGAGGCGTTCGGCGCCAAGGCGGCGGTGAGGACCCATTCGCCGCTGTTCTATGTGCATTGGCAATTGCAGCCGGGCGCGATAGCGGAGCTGCCGGCGGAGTATCCGGAGCGCGCCGCCTATATCGTCGCGGGATCGGTGGAAGTGGAGGGCCGCGTCTACGAAGCCGGGCGGATGCTGGTGTTTCCGGCCGGATCGGCGGTGACCTTCACCGGTGTCACGGCGGCGACCATCATGCTGCTGGGCGGCGAGCCCGTGGGCGAGCGGTTCATCGAGTGGAATTTCGTGTCGTCATCCAAGGAACGCATCGAGCAGGCCAAGGCCGACTGGCGCGCCGGCCGGATGAAGCTGCCGGATCTGGACAATAGCGAGTTCATCCCGCTACCGGAGGAGGCGCCGGTCAAAGCCGCGCGTGAGGCATAAAGCAGATTCACGCGGAGGCGCGAACCTGCGAAGCAAGAGTCAGAGTTGAAACCGCCGATGAACGCCGATACACGCCGATGTTCCAGGCATGACGCCCAGCAAGGATCCCACAGAGGCAGTTGTGTTTTGATTGTTCCGTGAACCCGGGAATCGGAACATCGGTGTTCATCGGCGTTCATCGGCGGCTTACTCATCTTCACGCCGCCATGTGTTGACAACCCAACAGCTGAAAGAACCTCCCGTCATGAGTATTTCCAAATTGAAGCTGCCGGCCCTCGACCCGCGAGACGTCGAGCCTTCGATCGGTTCCGACTATCCGCCGCCCCATGATCAACAGGTGAAGAAGCGGGAGCGGCGGAAGTTGGGGGATGCGCTGGGCTTGAAGAATTTCGGCGTCAACCTGTTGCGGCTGCCGCCGGGCTGTGCGTCGTCACAGCGCCATTGGCATACGAAGCAGGACGAGTTCGTCTTCGTCGTCAAGGGCGAGGTGGTGCTGGTGACCGGCGGGGGCGAACAGGTGCTCACCGCCGGCATGGCGGCCGGATTTCCCGCCGGCACCGGCGACGGGCATCATCTGATCAATCGTAGCACACAAGATGTGCAGGTGTTGGAAGTCGGCGACCGCACCGCGGCCGACGAATGCGACTATTCCGACATCGACATGATGGTGCGCTGGGTCAAGGGCGAAGAGCGCTATCTGCACAAGGACGGCATGCCTTACTAAGCGCGCCGAAGAGAAAAACGGCGGCGTCCGAAGACGCCGCCGCAGGCCGTGGAGGGAACAGAGGCACTCGCGGATGGGATCTAGCCCGCCGGGCTGACGCAGAAGCTGTTGTCCTGGTTGTTGGCTTCGTTGGATTCAGCGACCTCATGCTGCGTATCCAACTTGATCGTGAACTGACAGATGCCGGAGAAGCCAGGCGTGTAGCAGCCGCTCGGCAGGTTTTGGGTGATGATGTGCTGCGCGCCGGGCGCCAGCGACACCTGCACCAAGGCCGGTGCGGCGCCGTCGGTCGGGAAACTCGGCACATAGAGGAAATTGCCGCTGGCCGCGTTGCCCTGGTTGCGGATGATGAACTTGATCTGGTTGGGCGCGCCGCCGCTGGCCTTCTTCACGCAATAGCTCTCGGTCGGAAAGCCTTCGGGCAGGCCGTTCGGATTATTGTAAAAGGGCTTGATCACCAGGTCGGCCTTCTGGCTCGCCGGCGCGCCGAGCTTGTTGGCGCCTGTCGGCGCTGCGGTCGAGCCGGCGGACGGCGTCGCGGCCAGAACCGGCTTCACGCCGCTATCGCGCTTCAGCACCAGGCTGTCGCCGTGGGCCGCCGAACCGAGGCCGAGCGACATCGCCGCGGCAAGGGCAATCATGGAAATACGGGGACCACGCATGGCTATCCTCCAGATGTTGAAGGCGGCCAAGGCTGTTTGCCGCCCGATAGCCATGGGTCGGCGGGGTTGCGCGGAGGGTTCTATTTGTTAACGGCGATTCGGCGGAAGTGTGACGGCGGTCACAGGGGGCCGCGATGCGGAACAAGCCTCTTTTTCGCTATCGGATTACCCTAGTCCCCTCACCCGCGCAGCGGGAGAGGGTGCGCAGCATTTGCGTCCAGCGAATGTTGCGCCGGTGAGGGCCGGGGAGCAGAAGCCTTGAAAGCATTGCATCAATGACGAGGGGTATCTCAATTTGCTGGCACCCCTTGGCGGTTGAGTGGATGTGTGAGTAGACATCGGCGCCGCCCCTCACCGGCGCCATCCGCTGAACGCGGTTGGCGCCTGCCTCTCCCCACTTCGTGGGGCGAGGCGACTTTTCGTGCTTTAGGTCTCATACTCCAGCGTCGTCATCATGCCGGCGGCCATGTGATAGAGGTTATGGCAGTGGAAGGCCCAGCGGCCGGGATTGTCGGCATCGAAGGCGATGGCGACGCGGCCGCTCACGGGAACCAGCACGGTATCCCGCATCGGGCCGTCGATCCGTTGTCCGTCGATCTCCACCACCTGGAAGGTGTGGCCGTGGAGATGCATGGGATGGGACATGTCGGTGCGGTTCACCATCTCGATCTCGACGCGCTGACCCCGGGTGACGGTGAGCGGCCGGTGCGCGCCGTATATGAGGCCGTTCAGGCCCCAGACATAACCCATCATCGCGCCCGTGAGATCGAGCGTCAGGCGGCGGTCCGCGGCGCGGGCGATCGGATGTACAGCGGCGATGGCGCGTTCGAGACCGAGGTCCACTGGCGGCGCAAGGTCCGCGGCCTTTATGGGCACGCGGGTTATGGCCGCGCCCGGCGTAGCCAGGATGATACCGGTTTGCGCCATGTCGCCTTCGCGCAGCGCCAGAATCGGAAATGCGCCGGCCGTTTGAATTGGCACCGCGACATCGATGCGTTGTGACATCGCCAGCGGAAAGCGGCGACCACGAAGCACCTTTCCTTCCCCATCGATCTCGCTTCGACGGCAAGGCGAACCATCGACGGCAACGAGGCTGCCTTCGAGTTCACCAAGGTCGATCCAAAAGTTCGTCGAGGCCGACCCGTTGATGAAGCGCAGGAGAACCTTGCTGCGGGGCCCGACTGTTACGATCTCCGGATCGTCCAGCGTGCGGTCATTGGCGAGATAGGCATCGTACTCCACATCGTTGAGATGGCCCATGCCGGATGGCATCGCGCCGTGGCCCATGGCGCTATGGTCCATTCCGGCCATGCCGCCCTGCCCCATGTCCATCCGCGAGCCTTGCGCCATCGCGCTGTGGTCCATCATCGCCATGCCGCCGGTAAGTTCGGCGAAGATCTCCTCCGGGTTCCGGAACGTGAAATCGTGGAGCATGATGACGATTTCCTGTTCGTCCTTCGGCATGCCGGCGGAATCGCGAACGATAAGGGGGGCGGCGAGCAACCTCTGTTCCTGCAAGCCGTAATGGGAGTGCATCCAGAAAGTGCCGGGGCGCTGCAGCGGGAAGTCGTAGTCATAGGCAGCACCCGGTGCCAGCAGCGGCTGCGACAGTCCGGGCACGCCGTCTTGAGACGCTGGGGGCGTGAGGCCGTGCCAGTGCACCAGCGTGTCCTCGCCGGACTGATTTTCCAACCGCACCTGAAATGGCGCCGTGACATCGATGTCGAGCCCGTGCTTGCCATCCGGCTGAACGATGCCGAATACCGAGGCGCCGCGGCCGTCGACGTCGATGCTGCGCTTGACCACGCGAAGAGTTGCCGGTTCCGGCGCGGCCGTGGCCATCGGCGGCAATGCGGCCGCCGCGGCGAGCGCCGCGCCGCCGGTGAGTAGTTTGCGGCGAGTGAGATTCAACGGGCCCTCCTAAAGTTTCACCGCGCGCAGGCGCAGCGCGTTGGCGATCACGGAGACGGAGCTGAGGCTCATGGCGGCGGCGGCCACCATCGGGCTGAGCAGCAGGCCGAACAGCGGATAAAGCACGCCGGCGGCGATCGGCACGCCCAGCGCATTGTAGACGAAGGCGAGGAACAGGTTCTGGCGGATGTTCGCCATGACGGCGCGGGACAGGTGCCGGGCGCGCACCAGCGCCGCGAGATCGCCTTTCAGCAGGGTGATCCCGGCGCTTTCGATGGCGACATCGGTGCCCGTGCCCATGGCGATGCCCACATCGGCCTCGGCCAGGGCGGGCGCATCATTCACGCCATCGCCGGCCATGGCGACGATCTGGCCGGCGGCGCGCAGCTGGCGCAGATGGGCGCCCTTGTCCTGGGGCAGCACGCCGGCCTGGACCTCGGCGATGCCGAGCTGGCGCGCCACCGCCTCGGCGGTCGTGCGGTGATCGCCTGTCAGCATGACCAGCCGCACGCCTTCGGCGCGGAGGGCGCTGACGGCAGCGGCGGCCGACGGCTTGATCGGATCGGCGACGGCGATCAGGCCGGCGAAGGCGCCGTCGATGGCGGCGTAGACCACCGAGGCGCCGCGCGCCCGCAGTTCCTCGGCCTTGGCCGCGGCCGGCGCGATGTCGGCCCCGACCGTCCGCATCAGCATGGCGTTGCCGATGGCCACCGGGCGGCCGCCGGCGCGGCCGGTGACGCCCTGGCCGGTGATGGCGTTGAAGTCGGTCGCGACGGCGCGCGGCAGCTTGCGCGCCTTGGCCTCGGCGATGACGGCGGCGGCCAGCGGATGCTCGCTGCCCTGCTCCAGGGCCGCGGCGAAGCGCAGCAGGGTGGCTTCGTCAGTGCCGGGCTGTACCGCGATCTCCACCACCCGCGGCCGGCCTTCGGTCAAAGTGCCGGTCTTGTCGACCACCAGGGTGGTCACCCGCGCCAGCCGCTCCAGCGCCTCGGCGCTGCGCACCAGCACGCCGGCCTGGGCGCCGCGGCCGACGCCCACCATGATCGACATCGGCGTGGCAAGGCCGAGGGCGCAGGGGCAGGCGATGATCAGCACGCTGACGGCGGCGATCAGGCCATAGGCCAGGCGCGGCTCCGGGCCGGCCGCGAACCAGACGAGGAAGGCAATGATGGCGACGGCGATGACGGCAGGCACGAACCCGGCGGAGACCTTGTCGGCCAGGCCCTGAATCGGCGCCCGGCTGCGCTGGGCCTCGGCGACCATCTGCACGATGCGGGCCAGCAGCGTGTCGCTGCCGACCTTCTCCGCCCGCAGGACCAGCGTTCCCGTGCCGTTGAGGGTGCCGCCGATCACCTTGTCGCCGGGCCCCTTGGCGATGGGCACGGATTCGCCGGTGACCATGGATTCATCGACGAGCCCTTGGCCCTCGAGCACCAGGGCGTCCACCGGCACCTTCTCGCCGGGGCGGAGGCGCAGGCGGTCGCCGACGATGACCGATTCCAGCGGAACGTCGGTTTCCGTTCCCTCGGCGCCGATGCGGCGCGCCTGCTTCGGCGCCAAATCGAGCAGCGCGCGGATGGCGCTGCCGGTGCGGGCCCGGGCGCGGAGTTCCAGCACCTGGCCGAGCAGCACCAGGACGACAATCACGGCGGCGGCTTCGAAATAGACTCCGACCGCGCCGTCAAGGCCGCGCATTTCCGGCGGGAACAGGGCGGGTGCGGCGGTGGCGGCCAGGCTGTAGAGAAAGGCAGCGCCGGTGCCGATGGCGATCAGCGTGAACATGTTGAGGTTGCGGCTGCGCAGCGATTGCCAGCCGCGCTCGAAGAACGGCCAGCCGGCCCAGAGGACGACGGGCGCGCCGAGCAGCAGTTGCAGCCAATTGGACATCTGTTGCGGGATTTGGCCGTGGGCCGGAAAGCCGATGAGATGGGGCCCCATTGCCAGGAGCAGCAGCGGCAGCGTCAAGACAGTGCCGATCCAGAAGCGCCGCGTCATATCGGCCAGTTCCGGATTGGGCGCGTCGGCGGCGGCGAAATCGGCAGGTTCCAGCGCCATGCCGCAGATCGGGCAGCTGCCCGGCCCAACCTGGCGGATCTCCGGATGCATGGGGCAGGTGTAGATCGCGCCGGCGGCGGCCGGGCGCGGCGGGGAAGCCTGGCGACCGTGATGAGCGTCATGTCCATGGCCAGCGGCAGCGGCCTTCGGCCCGAGGAATTTCGCCGGGTCGCCGCTGAACCGCTTCAGGCAGGACGCGCAGCAGAAAAAGTAATCCCGGCCTTCATGATTGGTGCGATGCGCCGCCGTCGCGGGATCCACGGTCATGCCGCAGACGGGATCGATAGCGGCGGCCGGTTGGGATGACTGCTGAAGACTCATGCTTTTCCTGGGCTGCTGATTGCCGGCGCCGTTGCGCCCTCAGTTCCGGGACGAGGGCCGGGTTGACATATATACCCTACGGGGGTATAGTTGCAAGATGAAAGCGAAGACGCAGACAGCTTGCCGCAGCCGCCTCAACCGCATCGAGGGCCAGGTGCGCGGCATCAACAGGATGATCGAGGATAACCGCTATTGCATCGATGTGCTGACGCAGATCCAGGCGGTGCGGGCGGCGCTGCGCAAGGTGGAGGACGAGATCCTGCGCGACCATGTGCAGCATTGCGTCCATGGGGCGATCGAGAGCGGCAATCGCGACGCGCAGTTCGAGAAGGTCGACGAGCTGCTGCGGGTGCTGGAGAAGCGCTCGACTTAACGGACGGCAGCTAACCTTTGTAGCCGTTTTTCGCCGCGAGATCGGACCAGCGCTTGGCTTCCGCGGCGTCCTTCTTCACGCCGAGGCCCTTCGCATACATCTCCGCCAGCGCCTGCATGGCGCGGGCATGGCCATGCTCCGCCGCGCCGCGGAACTGATTGACGGCAAGGCCATAGTCGCGCTTGACCGCCAGCCCGTCGCGATACATCAGGCCGAGCCGGTAGGCGGCGGTGCTGCTGCCGTCTGCAGCGGCCTTCTTGAACCAGATCAGCGCCTTGGCGAAGTCCTTCGACCCCCCCTCATCGCCGCTGTAGATCTCGCCGAGCGCGACCTGGGCATCGCGGTGGCCATCGGCGGCCGCAAGCTCGAACAACGCTTTTGCCTTCATGGGATCCTTTGGCGTGCCGGCTCCCTGCTGCAGCATCTTCGCCAGATGATACTGGCCGTTCTTGTTGCCCTTGTCGGCGGCAAGCTTGAACCACTTGACGGCCTCGCTGTCGCTCTTCGCCACGCCCAGCCCGTCGCGATACAACCGCCCCAGCCGTTGCGCCGCGGCCGCTTCGCCGGCGTCCGCCGCCTTGCGATACCAGGCGGCGGCCTCCTTCTCGTTCTTCGGGACACCGCTTCCCTTGAGATAGAGATCCCCAAGCTCATACATGGCGTCGGTGCTGCCATTGTTGGCAGCGAGACGAAGCCACTTCGCGCCCTGCCCGGCATTGGCTTTCACGCCGCGGCCTTCGACATAGATCTCGCCCAACTCGGCCTGCGCCTTGGGATATTCCTGCTCGGCGGCTTTGGTGAGCCAGAACATCGCCTTGGCCTGATTTGCCGCGGTGCCCTTGCCGTTCATATACATCCAGCCGATGCGGTATTGGCTGCGCCGGTGGCCGCGCTGCGCTTCCGGCAGCAATTCGGTGAAGGCCTTCGCGTAATCCTTGGCATCGAAGGCATCGTCGCCCGCCTGCTTATCGGCGGCGGCGGGGTGCGCGGCGAACAATGCCAAGGCAGCCCAAATGACCGCCAGCACCGCCAAGCGTCCTAAGGCCGCAAAGCATGACATCGGAGCATCTTCCATCCCTTTTCGGCGGTCTTGTTCGGCTGCGCCGCCATTTCGATCGACAGTCTAGCATGGACGCTGCCGCGGCGGCATGCCGTTCCGTGCGGTGGCGCAGCGCAGAAGCCGCGGCGCGGTCTGAGTTTCACGAATGAAACACGGGCGTCGCCCTGGGACGGGAGCGCAGCAGGTTAACCATTCCGCAGTGTCGGGATTTCGGAGAACCGGCGGCCTACTTTATCGCCGCCCCGCCATTGCCGGCCCGGCGGCCGGCAAGGAACCCGCGGCCACGATCCAGCAAGCGCTGCAGATCCTTGGCCAGCCAGCCGCCCTTCTGCCGCTTCGTCAGCTCCTGCAGCTCGACGACGGCACGGTCGAGGCTGATCTGCTGACGCACCATGTCGCGGTAGATACGGTTGGCCTTGCGGCGCCGGCGCACCGCATCGCCGGAATCCTCGAAGGCCTCCAGCAGGGATAGAAGGCGGGATCCCAAACTGCCGGCCTTGACGGCATTGGACGAGGCGGCGGTGGATTTGATTTCGGCCAGGCGTTTCTCGAGATTGGCTTCGACGACGCCGAGCAGCGGCAGAACGCCCGCCGCCTGAACGGCCGGCGAGCCCTGCGCCTTTTCCAGGGCATCGCGCACCAGTTCTTCGGTCAACCAGCCATGCTCCTTGAAAGAAGCGAGATCGGCCGCCGCACGGCTGAGGGTCAGCGGATCATTGGCGGACAGGTTCATGCAATGGCCGTAGCAGGCCTGCCAAGCCTGCCAGCGGTAGACGAAATCCAGCCCAGTTCCTTTGATGTTCTGGATTCCCATGACGCGATTGAGATAGCCCGGCGGCGTCTCCTCGCAAATTCGCTCGACAATCTGATCGCCCGACGCGAAGAAGTCGTGGATCACCACGAACTTCCGCTGAAACCATTTGGAGATGACCTGTTTCAGTTCGCCGTTGATGCGCTCCCGGTCCGCGCCGACCAGCAGCGCGGCGAGCTTGCGCATATCGTCGCGCTGCTCGCGCAGTTCCGTGAGATAGGCAACGATGCGATCGGCATCGCGCACGCTGTGCCCCGCCAGGGCCTTGCCCAGGGCCTCGGGTGTTTCAATCAGCCCGATCAGCTCATCCGCCGGCAGGTTCTTGGGCTGGCCGGTCAGCATGGCGCGCAAGCGGCCGCGCAACTGCGCGTCGTCGAAGGTCAAGCGGAAGCGCCGCGCCAGGGACTGCAGCACCTCCTGCGGCGGCGGCGGCGCGCCGGCCGTCTCCGGCCACAGGGTGAGCTGGGGCGCCACCTCATCCCAGGCTTCCTTGATGAAGCCCTGCAGCCCTTCCAGATTGGAGCCGATCAGGAAATGCCGGTCGGCGGAGAGGTCGTTGACGAGAACACCGGCGAACACCCGCGAGCGCGCGACACGGTCGGCGCGATTGTTGACGACGGTGGTCAGCCAGACGCCGGGTTCGCTCACCGGATCCTGCTTGTCGAAACCCATGCGCACCCAGTTGCTGATGCAGCCGAAACGCTCGTTCGCCGACATGCCGTTGACGAACTCCAGCCGCCGCGTGCGCATCCGCGCCACCGGATAGGCCTTGAGCACGCCGAGGTCGGGCACGACGCGATCGGCCATTTCCTTCAACGCAAAATCGCTGCTGATGCCGAGTTCGGCGGCCATCGCCGACACCAGCGCAATGTTGTAGGGGTGCTCCTCATAAGGAAAGCGCTTGAGCACGTCGTCGGTCAGCAATCCGGCTTCCAGCCAGGTGACGTTGATCAGCCGGGAATCGAGCTTCTTGGCGCCATCAACCAGGATCGGCAGCATCTGTTCTTCGCTGGTGATCACGGTCGCCCGCCGCGGGATGAAGTTCACCATCACATCGGGGATATCCCGTCCCGCCGGCCCCTGGATGTCCTCATGGTCGGGATAGGTGTTGGTGATGGTGGCAATGTCGTCGCGCATCCAATGGCGCTGCAGCAGATTCACGTAACTGGGATTGAGCGCCATGCATTCCCAGAGAAAGACATCGCAACCCAGGTTCTCGCCGAGCACGGTTACATTGTACTGTTCCCAGATCGTCGCCTTATCATAGGGACGGAACAGAAACATCTCGCGCAAGCGGCCGAACGGCGGCGAATAGAGGAACATGGCCTCGCAGCCCGTAGTCTTCGACACCAGGCTGTGGCCGAAGCCGTTCATGATCGCGGCCTTGAGCCGCTCGGTGCCGGACTTGCCGCGGGTTCCCCAGCCGCCGAGCACCAGCGGGATGCGCTTGCGGGCCCATTTCAGCCGCTGATAGACGAAGATGTGCCGGCCGAAAAACAGGGTGACGCAGCCGACCAGGAAGATCACCAGATCCTTCAGTGTATTCTGATAGACCGAGAACAGATAGCTTTGGAACCGCTCGAGCAAATCGGGGTCGAATATGGGTACGGCAACGGCCGGAAAGAACCGCGCGACCGCGGGATCGAGATTGCGGCCGCCAGGCGCAGCGGCCGCCGCGCCATGGCCGCGTATGCGCACGGTTATGCCCAACGCCGCCAGCGCCTTGATGTAGCCTGACGGCGCGAGGCCGCTGCTGGCCGTCCAGTTACGCAACTGCGCATACTGGGCGAAGCGCCATGTCAGTGTGAGCCTGGCCCTGAGCCGGCCGAAGAAGCTCTTCGGCGGCAGGATTTCGGTGACACCCTCGCTGGTGAAGATGCTGACCGGCGATCCGCCGTCGACAGCCGACAGCGCCTGGTCGACCAGCGGCACATAGGGCCGCCAACTGGATTCGTCGCCTATCAGCAATGGTTCGCCCGGCACCTTCGTCTGTGCGAGCTCGGCGAGGATTCCCGAAGGGGCGACAAAGTTGCCGTAGAAGACGCGGCCGATGGTATGGCGGAAGGCCTGCCGCTTCTCGGTCGAGGGATGGCGCCACTCATGGAGCAAGCGCCAGAGCCGAAAGCGCATCCGGTCGCCGCGCGTGATTCGATAGCCGAACGGTCCCACGGAGATGTCGAACCCGAAATCATCCTGGGCCAGCACGGCGAAGACGCGGCCGATGAGATCGGGATCAAGATCGCGCAGGACAGACCGGGGCACGCGCTTGGCGCCGCCGCGGCGGGTTGCGGCAATGCGGGGCGCCAGGGCCTGATGCAATTCCCAGGCAGCCGGCTCGCCGCGGCACCATAGCCGCTCCCTTGCATTGGCCGCCCAGCGGCGCACGGAAAGGGACGACGCGGAGACGTGCAATTCCGAGATCGCCGTCAGCAGCCGCCCTCGCCAGAGCCGGCCGCTGGCATCACCGGCGGCCATCAAGCGCTCATGGCCGTCGCAGGAAGCCTTAAGGGCGGTACGCAGGACAAAGGCATCCTTCTCCTCGCCAATCACACCGGCCAGCACATCGGCGATGCCCTGGAAATCTGCGCCGCCGGCTAGAAACTTCAGCATCCCCAGCAGGGCCGCGGCGCGTACTTGCCGGGCCGGATCCCGGCGGGCCAATGCTTCCAGGATTGGCAGGCCGGACCCGGATTCGAGCCGGAAAGCCGCAGATGCCACGGCTTGCCGCACATGGGCGCTGGGATCGGCGGCGGCATTGATCAATTGTTTCCCCCACTCCGGATGCGCGGCGAGATGGGTGCCAACGAGTTCGATGAGGTGGTGCCGAACGAAAAAATCGTCGCCTTCGGTTGCTATCGCAAGACGGCGAGCCGCGACGGAATCAAAGGCGGCCGGTGAGAGATCCACCAGTGCATCGAGGGCGGCGCATTGCAGCCAGACATCCTGGCGCTGATCCAGCGATGCGCGATAGATCGTCTGCAGTGTGTCTTCGGCGATGACCGCTTCGCGCTGCCCCGCAGGCAATGCTCGAAGCGCCGTCGTCAGGGCGCGAAAGGCCGCGACGACGACTCGCATATCGCCGTCATAGGCGATAAAGCGTTTGAGAAGTTCCTCCAGGTCGAGCCGCGCCCAGTACTCCTTCACAGTGGCGGTATCGAGCCGCGACTGCGACAGGCCGGCCGCCGCCACGGCGCCGAGGCGGTCCAGTTCGAACGCCAAGCGTTGTTCCGTGCTGCCGATACGGTGGCGATAGCGGTCGACGATTGCGTCGAAATCGAACCAGCGCCGCAAGGCGCGGCGGTCGCTGCGGTACCGCCGCCCGGCTGAACCCATGCCGCGGGCGAATTCCAGGATGAACGCATCGCGGTCGCGCCCCGTGCGCGCCCAGACCTGCCGGCGGGAGAAATCGGTGAACAGCGCCCGCAGATCGAAAATCGCCTGCAGATCCTCGGATACCCGGTGGCGGAGGAAGGCGACCAGCAGCATCGCCGTTTCGATCGGCGCCGCCGCGCGGCCCGGCGCCGGATCGCCCTGTGCCGCCGGCCAGGCCAGATAGGCGCGCGCGAGATCATCAAGACCATGCGCCTCCATCCGGCGCTGCAGCGTCGACAGGCCATGCTCCAGGAATTGGCGGCACTGGGGATCGAGCTTCATGCCGGCGCGCTCCCCAGCAGGCAGGCGGCGAACCGGCCGCTGAGCACGGGATCGCTGCGCAGGCGGCCGCGGAGGCTCAGGCTCAGCTCCAGATGCAGGAACCGGCCGCCGGCCTCCCGGATGATTCTGCCGGTGGCGTTGCGCGTCGCACCAAGCTCCCGAGTCTCGTCGGGATAGAGAAGCACGCGGCCCGGCAGGAGACGATCGAAGCAGCGGCGATAAGCCACCGTCTGCGGACCGGGTGCCCGCGTGCCCTCGCTGACGACGATGTCGGCCGCGGCGAAGGAGGCTTCGCCCCGTTTCTCCGAATCGAAGCCATGAATCTGCACCACGGTTCCGCCAGGATGCTCGGACATGAAGGCGGTACCAAAGGCAATCAGCGCCGAATCGGCGCGGCGCGCCAAATCGCCGAAATCGCCATGCTGATCGACTGACCAGCGGGACAGGCTGTTGAAGCCCGCCCCAGCGAACGGATGGCGCAGGAAAAGCTGGCGTGCGATGTCGCCGGTGAAAAGATCGTCGGTGCTGTGCGGGGCCTCAAGAAGTACGCCAGCATGGGTTCTGGCGCGCAGCATGTATCGGCCTTTCCCCTCCACGCGATCGCTGCGCTCGGCCAGCACCAAAGTATGGCCGGAACCCGTATCCACCGTGGTGGCATCAAAACCGAGGTCCCGCCATGCCGCGACATCGAAGCCGGAATTGTCACCGCGCCAGGCCTTACGGAACAAACCAATGAGAAGCTGGCGCGATTCCGGCGGCACCGGCCGGAAGAGCGGTTCTTCAATCCGGCGCATGCGCCAGTCCCCGAGGGGACCTGAGCAAAAGCCGAGCGAGAGGGCGGCAGCGCACATGATCGCGATCCAATGTCCCCTATTGCGCATCGACGGGACCGGAGCGGACGAACCGGCCGGAGCCTTGCTCGATCAGGAGCGTGCCGCCGCCAGCGATCAGCGGCGACCAGCCCGATGGCGCCACGCCAAACCAATCTGCCGCGGGCAACTCCGCCGCCGGATCATCAGCGGCAGGGGGCAGCCGGATGAAAGCCGCGACATAGATCTCCTTTGGCGCCGAGAGAGTGACGGCGACGACACCGGGCGGAACATCCAGAAGCTCCCGTTGTGCCGACGACAACAACGCCTCTGGATCGTCGCTCGGCAGATCCGGCGCCGGCGCCGTGGCAACAGCGGTGAAACTTCCGGAACCAACGACGGCGTTTGCAGCATCCCTGAGCTCATACACAACGGCGAAAGCGCCGGATGGGATTTCCGGGCCGCCATCGAGCCGCCGCCAGAGGTCAAGTCGCAGGGCCGCTGCCGCCTGGCCGCCGCTCAATTCATAGGTCAGGCCGCCGCCGGCGTGCAGGCGATAGGCACGGATTTCGGCCCCGACCGGCGACGCCGCCGCTCCCGGCGGCACGGGACTGCGGAGCAGCATCAAGCGCACCGGCTTGTCGCTGCTCAGACGAATGCCGCCTGAGCTGAGGAACAGGTCGCGCGCCACAAGCGAGCCGGGCACCGAAATCGCGAATGACTCGTTCGTCTGGCTATTGAAGATGTCGACCCGCAACTGCGCGGGTTGGGCATCGAGTCCGGGCTGGACGGCAGCCAGAATGGCGCGGATCGAGTAGCGGCCCGCCTCGGTCACCGGCAAATCGATGGGACGACCAGGTTCGAGCCGGGTCTCCAGAACCGGGACGGCATAGGAGATGAACGCGCCCGGCCGGTCTTCGCGGGCAAACAGATTCCGCACGCGATAATCCTGGTCCTCCACGCCCGACGGGCCCACCGGCCGCCAGCGCCGGGACAGCACGGCCGCCCGTTCTGCTCCGGTCATGAGACCCTGCGGATAGACATTTCCCTCCGCGAGGCGGCTGCGCTGGCGATCGCTCAAGCGCTGCCAGAACTGTTCGATCGAGTGTTCGGGAATGGCTTCCGGTTCGTAGACGCGGATGCCGACTTCCGAAATTTGCGGGTCGGCCCCGGCTAGGCGCACCCGCACGACCTCGGCGGCCGGCCAGTCCGCCAGGCTGAGCGGTATGAGATTGACGCCGGCGACGGCAAACCTCGAGTCGTCGACCAGGTTGACGGCGAACGGCTCGCCCGTAGCGGCATCGAGATAACGGCCGACGATGCTGCGGATATGCTGGCTCTCGCGATGTAGCAGATTGCCGTCGCTGTCGAAAATCTCGATATCCAGGGCGTAGCCGGCCGCCGGTGCGGCGTATTGTCCTCCGGCGGCGGGCAAAAGGGCGTGGGTGCGCAGGCGGACAAGATCCGCATGACCGGACAAGCGGAACTCCAGCGGGCGGTCTGCTGCGACAACATACGCCGTCGACGCTTGCGCATCGCCGGCGACGAGGCTTGGCTTCCGAACCGTGTCGTAGAAGGCACGAGATGCGCGCCAGATCGGCGCCCCCGCCGTCAGCAGCACGGCAAGCACAAGGATACCCAACAGGATGCGGCCGGCGATGCGCATAAGCTAGGGCCCGAAGGTCAGCCAGGGCGGCGAGGCCGCAAGAGCTTGCTGCAAGGCAGCCGGGCCCGCGACCGCGGAAATCGACAGCGATGGCGAATCCGCCGGGGATAGCGATGCGACCGCCCGCAGCCGGTTATCCTCGGGGTTCGTCAGCAGGAGGTAGGACGTCCCCGACACCGGGTCCAGAATGCGGACCAGCCTGGCCGGCGCGGTGTGGGCGGCGATCTCCTGCAGCGCCAGAATGCTCCTGCTGTTGCCATAGCGCGCCATCATCGCCCGCAGCGCAGCGTCGGGCTGGAACCCGCCTTCGGTGCCATAGACGGCCGCATATTCCGCCACGGCGATATCCAGGGTCGCTATTCGCAGAGCGGCATATTGGCGATCTTCATCGGTGAGCGGACTCGGCTGCCGGTCCATGGCGCGCGCGGCCCGCCCGAGCCAAAGAACCAGGAAATCTCGGCCGCGGGTCTGCTGCAGATACTCCATCTGCGAGATCGCGCCGATATCGTGGCCGGCGACTTCGGCGCTGCCATCGGCGTAACGGACCGTCAGCCCATCGGCGCCGAGTTGATCGCTCAACCGGCGCCCGAGCATCGTCAGGCCGGCGGCGGCCCTGGCCCCGGTATCCGACGACAGGATGACATCGAAACCGGCATTGTCAGCGCCGGGGCGGCGCATGGACCGGCACTGAACGACGGTCATTTCCGGCGCCGCCATATCGCGCAGCAGCACTTGCTGCACGACATTGAACAGGTTCCGGCTGTTGCGCGGCGCCACGATGTCAGCCACGCCATCGGCGTTTGCCTCCGGGTGGCTGCCGCCGATGAGCAGTGCCCGCGCCTGCAGCTTTACGAAAAGCGATAGCGCGAATTGAAGGGTTCCAGGCTCCCGGCCGGGGCGCGGCGCTTCGATGACATATTCGCTCGCCGGGCCGACACGAAACAGGTAGGTCCCACGGTAACCGCGCGCCAGCGAGAATTCGTTCTCCCGCAGCAGCAGGTACTCGCTGCCGTCGCCGGCATCGCGATGGCGTTCGAGGAGAAAGCCCATGGCGGCGGCGGCATTGGCGGCGCCGGCAAGCCGCGCCAAGCCGGCTTCGCTCCAAACGCCGTCCCGCAAATCGGTCTGGATCGCAACGAGGATTTCCGACAGCACTTCCGTATCGAGATAGAGCAGCTCCGGCAATGTCGCCGGCAGATAGCTCTCCGAGCCGCGCGCCGCATTGCGGGACACCGCCGAAACAACGCTGCGCCGGATCGATACGCCGTCGATCGGCGCCGTCACCGCGGCCGGTCCGGGCGGGTCTCCGCTCACTCCTGCCGTAACCCGGCGAATGGAACTCTCCGCCATGTGCAGTTCAGCAAAACTGCCGGCAGCGGTATCACGCTGGAGATTAGCCTGCCGCGTCGACCCGAAAGGCGTGTCGAAATCGCCGATCAGCGACCGCAGGCTTACCAGATTGAGGTCATTGGGGATCTGGTCGAAGACCCAGAGCCGGTTCAGCGGAGCGGCCGGCGCGGCGCCGGGCTGGCCGGTCTCGGGGAACTGCATGCGTCGCAACTGCAGGACATTGCCTTGCGCCATGGCGCGGTGAAAGGCCTGGAAGAAGGTATCGCTGTTCTGCAGCACGCCGGCGGCCACACCGCCGGCCGCGGTCCACTCGGCGCCCGCGACGGCGAAATAGCGGGCGCCCAGTGACTCGAACACCCGGAAGCCAGCGGCCGCCAGTCCCTTGGATTCGACCGGCAGCGGCACTTCCACCGACAATGTTCCGGAGGCCTGAAGATCGATGACATAGAGGCCCCGCGGCGCGCCGGTACCGATATCATGCAAATAGAGGTAGCGGGCCTCCATCAGCTCGACATCATAGTCGACGCTGTGCAGCGCATTTCGCGCCGCCTGCAACAGCGACGGGCTGCGATCGCCGGCGAACCGTCGGAGAAGCTGCAGCGCCTCGGCAAACGCCACGACCTGCGCCACCGGCTGCGTCGGCCGGGATTCGGTCAGGCGAGCCCTGTAGAGCTCGATCCGGTCATGCTGGAAGACGTCGCGCAACAGCCTCGCGGCCGGCATCGCGGCCGGCATTGCCGCGGCCGGGGGCGCGCCGCCGAGGATACGGACGGACTCCGCCGAGACCATGATGGCAAAGCCGATGATGCTGGCCAGCGCGGCGCCGGTGATCGAGGTCTGCAGCGTGACCCGGGTCATGCGCGGCAGAATGTTCTTTTCATGCATCTTCATCGCCAGCAGCGTGGCGAGCAGATAGCCGAAGCCGAAATAGTCGGTCACCTTCTGCGACGGCGCAAGCCAGAGCAGCAAAAACCCCAGGGCGAGCTTGTAGGCAAAGCTGATGTTGAAGAACAGCAGCAGCTTGCGCGCGCCTTCGATGGTCGTGCGGGCGAAGACCGGCAAACGGAGTACCAGCATGCCGATGCCGTAGATGATGACGGCTTCGGCCACGGTGGTGATGATCTTGGTCGGCTGATACCACTGCAACGCCACCAGCGCCGGTATCAGGATGCCGCTATACTCCAGGCCGTATTTCAGGTTCATGCGCGACGCCAGGAACGCCGTCGTCAGCAGGATGATGTAGGCCTTGGGGCTCGCGAGGATTGAGGTGGCGACGTCCTCGTACAGGTAGTTCAGATTGCTGATGCGGAAATTGGTGAATTCCATCAGGCCGTAGCGGACGATCAGATGGGTCATGCCCAACGTCACGGCTAGAACCAGCAGGCCGCGGAGCAAGCCGGTTTTCCAGAACTGGTTCGCCGTAAGCGAGATGATGATCAGGCCGAAGCTGTGGAATTCGCCGGCAAAGGGAATGAACCAGCCATATCGGTGATTGAGATACGCACCCAGCGACGGCAGCAGCCACCCATCGAAGGCGATGCGCACGACCACGCTGACCAGCACCAGGGCGAAGAACCGGTCACGGCCGAACAGCCGGCTCCATTGCCCAAAGCGCGGCGCAATCTCCGAAAAGAACCAGACGATCAGATAGGTCAGGACGGATTCGATGATGACGATCGCCGCACCCCAGGGGCGGAGGATCAGCAGCGGCACCAGATAGCCGGGCACCACCAGGCCCGACAGCACCCAGCCCAGGCGCAGATTGAGCAGCGCCACCACCCACACGCCGACCCATGTCGTCGTGATGATGGAGCTGACGAGACTGCCTTCCGGAAAGATCGGCAGGATGAAGTCCATGACCGCTCAGGCCTGCGCAGAATGGGTCATGACCTCGATCGTGTTTATCAGGTCGCTGAGTTCTATCGGCTTGGCGATGACGGCCTTGGCGCCCGCCGCCGACAGTTCCCGCATGATGTCGGCGCGCCGGATCGCGGTGAGCACGATCACCGGCGGCGCTTTGTCGGCATACTCCTGCCGCAGCGAGCGAAGGAAACGGAGGCCGTCCATGATCGGCATCAGGAAATCCACGATGATGAGATCGAAGTCCGGCTGAGATCCCTTTTCGCGCAAATGGCGCAAGGCGGCCTCGCCATGCTCGACGGCGTGAACGTCGAAGCTGGAGACCTGGAGCGCCATATGCAGCAGTTCGCGGAACGCCGCGTCGTCATCAATGAGCAGTAATTTCTTCAAAGCGGTAACCGGATTATTCTGAATGATAACGCTTGCGAAATTTAACCATGGTATCGAAACCGTCCGGATACCATCAAAGGATGGGAAAACAATGAAAAACCGGCCCGCGGACCCAAGATGGTTATGTATATGCAGTATATTAATAAAATCTTAGGATATACCGGGCGACACCCTAGCTATCAGACGGCAAGGTCCAGCGCGGCGGCACAAATTTCGCGCGGACTTGCCGTCCATTGCTGAAATTGGAGTAGGCATTGGTTCTCGGCTCTCTAAAACCCTGGCGCTGGCCCATCGTTCTGCAGGATGGGTTGTTCGTCCTGATCATCCTGGCTGCGGTCGCCTGGCTGACCCAGGCGGGGGCGCTACGGCCGGTCGACGGCCAGCTGCGCGATCTCATGGGCCGGATTCTGCCCGCTCCGCCGCCCGGTGACGCGTTACTGCTCGTAGAGACGCCTGACGGCAGCGACCGCAGCGCCGACTGGAGCGCCGTGGTCGGCGAACTGCGCCGGCTGGGCGCAAAGCAGATCGTTTTCACCGACGCTTCTCCCGACATTGTGCAGCTGCTGGCCGCCGGCGCGCCGCCGGCGGACCTGCTATTCGGCATCGACGCGAGCCCGGATCGGCGGGACAACGGGCGATGGATCCTGGCGCGGCCCCTCCCTTCGCCAATGCCGGATTACTTCGGACTCAGCATCATCGACAACGCGGAGTTCGGCGTGCACCGCCGTCACTCCCGTTCAATCGAGATCGATGGTCGCAGCTATCCAACCATCGAAACCCTGGCGGCCGCGCGTCTGAATGGGAGAGCGGGGCTGACGCCGGCCGAGGACAGCTATCTCATCAGCTATGCCAGCGGCATCGCTGCATTGCCCAAGATAACTCTCGACCGGATCATTGCCGGCGAGCTCGTGGAGTCGCTGGTGCGCGACCGCGTGGTGGTCATCGGCGCCGATACCGGCGCATCGGGTGCGCGCATCTATGTTCCGCTGTTTCTGGAGTCGCCCTGGATCAGCGAGCTGGAGTATCACGGCTTTGCCCTGCAGACGCTGCTGGACGGCAACTTCGTCAGCGAGATGAAGCCGGCGTCGGCGGCGGCAATGCTTGCCGGCCTGCTCGGGTTTGTGGTCGTCTTCGCCTATCTCGCCGGGCAGCGTCACGCGCCGCTGATCACCCTCGGCGTGATGGCAGCTTCGGTGGTGACGACAGCCGTTCTTCTGGCCTTCTTCAACAAGTCCCTGCCCCTGGTGGGCATGATGCTGGCGTTGAGCGCCTATCTGGCGGTGGCGATCGCCCACCGGATGCGGGCCAAGGGCGCCATGCTGGAGCGGCTGGTGCGCGACGTCAGCGTGCGCGTGCGCGAACGCCTGAATCCGGCGAACTCATCGACCGAGGACCGCCCCTGGGCGCAAGTGGCGGCGATGGCGACGGAGCTTCTCGATCTCAACCGCTGCGTCTTCTTCGAAACGATTCCCGGCGAGGCCCGCTTGAAGGAGGCCGAGGCGCTCGGCTGCAGCGGCGACGACATCGCCGAACGCCGCCGCGACTACCGCCGCTCGCCTTTCACCGATGCAATTGCCGGCGGCGGTCCGACGCGGACGACCCGCCAAGTGCTCAAGACCCGCGGCGACGATGAGGACCAATTTCTCGCACCGCTGGTGTTCGGCGGCGATCTCCTGGGTTTCTGGACCTTCTCGGTGCCGCGGCAGCGCTGGACCAATTCCCCGGGCTTCATGACGCTGGCACGGGCCTTTACCGAGCGGGCGTCGGATTACCTGGCGGGCGTGCGCCAACGGGCTGTCCTGCTGGGCGCCGATCCGGACAAGCGCAACCTCGCCAACCCTGTCATGGGCGATGACGCCGGGAGCGAGTTCCGCCTGTCCCCGCTGCTCGAACTCCTGAACCGCCGGCTAGTCCTGGCGGAAGAAGTGCTCACCGGCCTCAGCACCGCGACCATCGTCTTCGACGCCTTCGGCCGCGTGCTGCATTCGAACAAGCATATGCGGCGATTGCTGTCGGTGGTGGAAATGTCGCCGACGGAGATCACACCGCTGGAGATGATCACCAAGCTGACCGATGTACCGGAAGAGCATGTGCGGCGCTATCTGCGCTATGTCATGCTGGAAGAAGGCACGATCTCCGTGCCAACCCAGGCGACTGCCGGCGGTAAACGCTATCTTCTGTACATTTCCTCCATCGACCCCATGCCGCAGCGGGAGCGCGTCAGTGCAGAACCGCTCTCGATGCTGCGCGCCGTGCTCTGCGAGCTTCTGGATATCACCGCCATCGACCGCATGTTCTCGATGAAAGAAGTGATGTCAGAACATCTGAGCTTCCGGCTGCGCAACAGCCTGGCGGCAATGTTCATGGCGGCCGAGTTGCTGAATGCGCCGGATCTGACGGACGAGAAGCGGACGCGGATCCTGGAGAATTTGAAGAGCTCGATCAAGCTGTCGAAGGAAGCCTTCGAACGCTTCGAAAGCATGCTCGATGTGCCGATGGTGTCGGATCTGGCGGAACGCTATCCCGTGGATCTGCGCACCGCGATCATCGATGCGGTGTCAGCCAACCAGGCCGATGCCGCGCGGCGGCGGGTGCAGATCGCAACCGAAATGCCGGAGGCGGTGAGCCTGGTCGTCGGCGGCCGGCAGGAGCTTGTCGGCCTGATTCGCACGATCCTCATGCTGTTGATCCAGGATTCGGAGGAGAAGAGTGCGATCAACGTCTCGCTGCTCGAACGGGAAACCGACGTGAAGCTGAAGATCGAGAACAAGGGCTTCGGCCTGCCACAGGACCGGCTCAACGCCTACCTCATGGGGCCGGAGGAGCCGCAGACCTCAACCTTCAAGTTGATCCGCCTGGGCCGCATGGATGCGGAACGCTGGGGCGGCCGCCTGGAGTCCTATTCGACCTTGGGTGCCGGCTTCCGGTTCGATCTCACCCTTTCCAAAGTCGCCTAGGTCCGCAACACATCAGTCTTCGGTCCGCGACCGGTTCCAGAGCAGGGCGCCGCTTGGCGGGTGTTGCGACCAGGATTCACAATCGTCGACATGTGCGGCCAGGCGCGGGCAGGAATCCAGCAGATCGGCGAGGGTTGAAATGCTGGCTACGCGCGGCCGGGCAACGCAGAGTGCGCCATTCGCGTTCCAGGCTGCTTCGAAGGGCAGGCCGGTCTGTGGCGACTGAACGCCCGCGCGGTCCCACATATCGACCTGGACGCCCGGGCGCGTATGCGGCCTGCCATCGCCGCAGTAATCCGCCCGCATCATCCGGACGCAGGCGGCGAAGTAAGGGCGCAGCGGCTCTCCGTTCTCCGCCACCGCCCAAGGTCGGTAGCCCAGCATGACGCATTTCCCGCGGGCGCCCGCGGTGCAGGTGATCGAGAACTTGCCGCCGGACGCAGGCGTCTCATCGTCGGTCGGCGTCGTTCCAGGCAGCGGAAACCCGAGGGCGCGGCCATCGGCGCCGGGCTTGCACAGCGGCATCCAGTCCGTGCTGCCTGCGAGCCGGTGCGAGAGGCCGTAAAGCTCCACTCCGGCATCGGGTTTGCCGGCGGGAAGTATGACGGAATCGATCCGGATATCGATTGGATCTCCCAAGCCATTGCGCAGATGCAAGATCAGCCCGACCATATCCACCCCGTGCAGGATGCCGCGATCGGACTTAATGACGCGGAATCGCGCATCGGTGACCTCGATGCGGGGAGGCGCGCTGGGGGCTTCGTCCGCCCCGGCGGGCCATGTACGACCAACGGCCAAAACGCTCGCGATGGCGGCAGACAACAGGATGCGGGTTCGGAGGTTCATGACGCTCGACCGGCGATAATCGATGCGATGGCCTGGAAAAAGCAAAAGGAGCCCGCTAGGGCTCCCGAGCTTGAACCTTGCTTCGGCCGGCGACTAGCGCTGCATCATCGCCTGCGCTTCGGCCTGGGGAAACTCGATGGAGTCGACGCTCAATCCCTCAAGGTTCACTTCCGTTTGCGGTACCTGGGCGGCTGCGCCGGTGAGGGCCGGCCCATTCGCGTCCCAACCGCCGCGGCGGTACAGGCGCGTGCCGCGGTCATCCGTTGCCGCGCCGAGCATGTCCGGGCCGTTGCCGTCCCAGCCGCCGCGCTGCAAGACGACAATCCGCGTGCCGCGATCATCGCCGCCGGGGCCGCCGGCACTCGCCGGCAGGCTCAGTGCCGCCACAACTGCAACTGACAGAAACAATGCTTTCGTCAACATGATCGCCTCTTTCCGATCCATTCGCCCTGCCGGACGGGCCGTCTTGCGGGGCCTGCCGAATTCACGTCCATGGCACCATGAACGGCTTAACAAATAGTGTCGGGCCGAAAATGACGATGTGATGCCGGCCTCATTCGCAGCGGATTCTTTTCCGTGCCATGGCTTTCTTACGAAACATGGTTTACGCAAGCCAAAGGCTTCTCGGGCGGTTGGCCAGGATTGCCGTGACTCGTCAGTCGTAAGCCGGGCAATCGGGCTTTCCCGGCCGCCCCGCTTGGTTAATTCTACTGTGGATAGAGAATAGGGCGTGGAAACATGGACAGTGAGGCCATCCGGCGCGCGGCGCTGACGATCAGATCCTGCTGGGAAAACAGGCGGCGGCTGACGGCTCTGCCGGAGGATTGCCGGCCAAAACGGCTGCGCGACGGATATGAAATCCAGCGCGAACTCGAATCGCTACAGGGCGCAACTATTGGCTGGAAGATCGCCGCCACCAGCAAGGCCGGACAACAGCATATCGGCGTCGATGCGCCGCTGGCGGGGCGCCTGTTCAAGCGTTTCGCCCATGGCGATGGCGCACGCCTGCCCGCCGGGCATCTGCATATGCGCGTGGCCGAAGCCGAGTTCGCTTTCAAGATGGCGCAGGACCTTCCCGCCCGAGGCGAACCCTACATGCTCGATGAAGTGATGTCGGCCGTCGATACGCTGCATCTCGCCATCGAGGTGCCGGATTCCCGCTACGAGGACTTCGCCACCATCGGCGCGCCGAGCCTGGTCGCCGACGATAGCTGCGCGGCCTATTTCGTTCTGGGGCCGGAGGCGAGGACCTGGCGCCTGGCCGATTTGCCGACCCACAAGGTCACCGCGCACAAGAATGGCGAGATCGTTGCCGAAGGATCCGGCGCCAATGTGCTGGGAGACCCTCGCGAGGCACTGGCCTGGATCGCAAACGATCTGCAGGGCCGCGGCGACTACTTGCGCGCCGGGGAAGTGATCACAACCGGCACCTGCGTCAAACCGGTGACGATCGCCCCCGGCGATTCCATCGTCATGGATTTCGGCGATCTCGGCAGCGTCCGGGCCTCATTCATGGAATGACGCCGCACAACCTGGGCTAGGCTCTCTGCTGTTTGCGTTTGGATTTCGCTTTGGCAGTCACCGGCACGACGAGCTTGTCGGAATAGGTCCGGTACTCGCCATGCTTGCGGTAGTCGGTGTGGTACTTCGCCACCTTGTCCTCGTCGACCTCGACGCCCAGGCCGGGCTTCTCGATGCGGCCCCAGCGCGGCTTGTCGATGATGGGAATGCGCTCGGTGAGGATATCGTCCTCCATCAGCTGCGCCGTCTGCTGATGGCCCGTGCAGGCGTTGGGAATGGTCAGCATGATGTGCTGGCCCGCCGCAGCGGTGAGGCCGAATTCGCCGTGGGTATGCTTGCAGACCAGCCAGCCCTCCTGATGGGCGGCGTGGCAGAGCATATGCCAGCGCGCCAGGGAGCCGACCCAGTACTGGGAGAAACAGAGATAATGACCGCAGCGCGACTTGATGATGCGCCAGGCATCGGCCTCGCGCCACAGGCCCTCATTCACGCAGATCGGCACATCCAGTAGCTTCATCAACTCGAGATTGTTCTCGATGGGGTCGATGCGGACCGGCGCTTCGGCGAAATCGATGGTGAACTTCTCGTGCCAGCGCTTGAGCAGCCGCAGCGCCGTCGGCCGGTCCCAAGCCTGGTTGACATCGATGCGGATGCGGCCTTCGGGACCGATGCCGTCGCGCAGCGCTTCCAGCATCGCCTCCTCGCGCTTCTCCTCGACGCCGGCCTTCATGTAGTAGCAGCTATAGCCGCGCTTGCGGCCGTCGCGGCCCTGGCGCGCCACTTCGGCGGGCGTGCCCCACTCCATGTAGTAATAGTAGTCCACCTCCTCGCGCACCGCGCCGCCGAAGAGGCGGTACAACGGCTGCCCCGCCGCCTTGCCGCAGACATCCCACAAAGCCATATCGATGCCCGCATAGGCGAAATTGCCGGTCATCGGCTGGAAGGCCCAGAGAGCAGGAATCGCCAGATCGCGATGGATCTTCTCCTTGTCCCAGGCGCTGCGGCCCACTACCAGCGGCGCCATGACATTAACGGCGCTCTCGATGCCAGCCGTATCGGCGGCACGGGTGCATTCGCCCCAGCCGACCAGGCCATCCTCGGTCGTGACCTTGACCAGCACATCGGTCACGCCACTGCGGGCGATGAGCGACGACGCCTCCACGCGCTTGTAGGGAATGCGGACGGGGATGGCTTCCAGCTTGACGATTTTCATGTTCTACTTTCTCAACCTGTGACGTTTATCGCCCGTGGCTCATGCGAACTTCCATGTAGCGCGCCGCAATGGAAAGCGGATAGCTCATGACGAAGTAGATTGCGGCCGCCAGCAAGAAGACGGCCATGGGCTGATACTCCGCGAAAGCGATGCTCTTTGCGCCATTCATCAGTTCGTTCACGCCGATCAGCGAGCAGAGCGCCGTATCCTTCAGGAGTCCCGACGCGTAGTTGGTCACCGGCGGCAGTACGATGCGAAAGGCTTGCGGCAGGATTATGTATGCCATCGCCTTTGCGGGCGTCATCCCCAATGCAATGGCCGCCTCACGTTGTCCCTTATGCAGCGCCTCGATTCCCGAGCGGAATATCTCCGCGAGAATCGCGCCGCCATGGATTCCAAGCCCGGCGACCGCTCCCGCATAGTCGTTCAGCCAGCGCCAATTCAATTCAGGAAAATACTGCGGCGGCGCGAAGTAGACGACGAACAATATCACGACGATCGGCAAGCCGCGGGCTATCTCGATGTACACACCGGCAATCGAGCGAAGCAGCCGGCTGCGCGACGTTCGGAGAACGGCAAAGAACAGGCCAATGACGACGGCCAACAGAAACGAGGCCCACGCGATATGCAGTGTCATGACCGAATAGGACAACAGTTCGGGCAACCACCGGTGAATGTTCTCAGCGTACAACTGCGGAAGCTGAAGCATTATCGGGATCCCGCCGGACTCATTGCCACGCCCGTTTTGCTCTTTCGAGCCGCGCGGCCAGACGCGCCATCGGGATCGTCATGCAGAGATAGATGAAGCCCGCCATCGGGTAGACGACGCCGCTCTGCAGCGTCTCCGTCACCAGTTGGCGCGAGAGCGCGAGCATCTCGACGATGCCGACCGTGAATACGAGCGCCGTATCCTTCAGCAGGACGATGGCAAAGTTGGTGATCGGCGGCAGCATGCTCCGCAGTGCCTGGGGCAAGATGATGTATCGCATCGCGCGCGCCGGAGTCATACCGAGCGTCAGCGCCGCTTCCATCTGCCCCTTGTGAATGGACTCGATGCCGGCTCGGTAGACTTCCGACAGATAGGCCGCCCCATTAAGCCCCAGGCAAACAATTCCTGCCTGAAATGGCGATGGCTGATAGCCAAGGTCCGGCAGGCCGAAATAGATCACGAACAATTGGACAAATGCCGGCGTGCCCCGGAAAACCTCGACATAAACGAGGGCCGGCACGCGGAACAAGCGCCAGCGGGCCATTCGCACCAGCGCCACAAGGAGCCCGAAGATCAATGCGAACAGCAGCGCAGCGATGGCGACCTTGATCGTTTCCGGCAATCCTTGAATGATCCAGGCGAAGTAGGTGCCGCCTTTGGTCAGGAAAACCTCGACCGGATGCATGCCCGTCCCTGCTCCTACCGGTCCTGCAGATGCTTCAGAAAGTCACGGGTGCGCGGTTGTTGCGGATTCAGCAGCACATCGCGCGGCGGCCCCTGCTCGACGATCTTGCCCTGATCCATGAAAACGACTCGATCGGAGACTTCGCCGGCGAATTGAATTTCGTGAGTGACGATGACCATGGTGCTGCCTTCTTCGGCCAGCTGCCGCATGACTCGCAGCACCTCGCCGATCAGCTCGGGATCGAGCGCCGAGGTGGCTTCGTCGAACAGCATCAGCTTGGGCTGCATGGCCAGCACGCGGGCGATGGCGACGCGCTGCTGCTGGCCGCCGGAGAGGCGCTCGGGATACTCGTTGATCTTGTGGCTGAGTCCGACCTTCTCCAGCATATCGCGGCCGCGCCGCTCGGCCTCTTCCTTCGACAGGCCGAGCACTTTCTGCGGCGCGATCGTGACATTTCCCAGGGCAGTCAGATGGGGAAACAGATTGAAGCGCTGGAAGACGAAGCCGATTTCCTGCCGCTCCTTCGCCAGTTCGCGGTCGCTCAGATGGACATAGCCGCCATTGGTCTGCTTTTCGCCGACGAGATTGCCGTCGATGTAGATATGGCCCGAGGTCGGCTTCTCCAGATAGTTGATGCAGCGGAGAAGCGTTGTCTTGCCGGAGCCGCTGGGGCCGATGATCGAAACCTTCTCGCCGCGCGCGACATCCAGGTCGACGCCCGACAGCACCTCAAGGCTGGCGAAGCTCTTGTGAAGCCCGGCGATACGGAGAAGCGGATTCATGGGAAACGGGGATAGTTGTGGGGGCGGGTTCATCGCCCGCCCCCACGGTTACCTACCCACACTGCTAACGCCGGTCAGGTGAAGCAATGGGCCGCTGTCGGCGATTTGTATTCGGCCGGGCGGTCGACGCCCGCGCGCGGATTGACATCGGGCGGGATGAACCAGGATTTATCGCCCATGCCGTACTGCGCCATGGTCTTCACATTGATGCAGTTCGGCCAGATGTCCTCGGTGATGATCTTGCTCATCGCCTCCTCAAGCGCCTTCTCTTCCTTGGTGACGCCTAAGATGACGTTATACTTCGTGGACATGATCGGATATTTCTCAACGTTGGGCGCCAGCTCGACCTGCTTGATCTCCCATTCCGGATGCTGGACGATGCCCCACTGCACCAGCGGCGGATCGAGGATCGCCATGTCCAGGCGGCCGGCCACCAGGTCCTGGAGCACGCCGTCCGAGGTGTCGTAGAGCTTCACCTCGCCGATGCCTTCGACGCCCTTCAACTCGGGCACCAGGGTGAAGCCGGTGACGGTGCCGACCGAGCGGCCCGCCATATCGGCAAAGGTGCTGAAGTTGTTGGCCGACTTCTGCGCCAGCAACGTACCGAAGTAATAGATCGCTTCGCTGAGGTTCATGATCTTGGTGCGCGGCTCGATCCAGCCCATGGCGCCGTGCATCACGTCGACCTTGCCCTGCTTGGTGGCTTCGATCAGCGCCGCCCAATCCATCTGCACGATGTTGGGTTCCAGGCCCAGCTTCTCGGCGACATAGATCATCAGCTCGCCGTCGGTGCCGCTGAGCTTGCCGTCCTTTACCTGTGTCATCGGCATATCGCCGTTCATGCCGATGGTCAGCTTGCCCGCCTCAATCGTCTTGATCTCCTGCGCGGAGCCGCGCCGGGAATGCAACCCAATGATCGTGGCCGCGGCGACGCCGCCGGCCAGAAACCTGCGCCGCGAGGGCCGCCAAGGCGTTGCCCCACGGATTGTGATCTTCGTCATTTGCCTCTCCCTATGTCACTGCCCGATTCTGATCTGCTTGTACGCGACTGGACAGCCCGGCAACTGTTGGGCATTTGTAGAGGGGAGTCAAGAAAGCCTGAAGAGACGCGGCAAAGCACGGCGCATGCCGTAGGAATGTAGCCAGCGTCTCGCAAATGCGAACAACAACGGGGGCGAACCAATGCGCGAACCAGTGAAGACACATCTGCCGGCGGTCAGCGCGCCGCTGGAATGGGCGACGATGGCCGACGGTATCCTCTATACCGCTCAGATTCCGAACCGGGAGGATGGCTCGATCGAACAGGGCGACATCACCGCCCAAGCCGAATTGACGCTCAACAATCTGCGGCGCACGGTGCAGGCAGCCGGCGGCACGATGAACGACGTGACGCAGGTCATCGTCTATCTGCCCGATCCTGCTGACTTTCCGGGCATGAACGCGGTCTATGCCCGGTCCTTCAACAAGCCCTACCCGAACCGCGCCACGATTATTGCCCAGCTGATGGTGCCGGGGGCGCGCATCGAGATCCTTGCCTACGCCCATATCGGCCGGCGGGCAGCTGCCAAGAAAGCCGGCTCCAAGGCCAAAAAGGCGGCACCGAAGGCCAAGGCCCGCAAGAAGGCGGCGGCCAAGCGTTCCCGCCGCCGCTGAACCCGGGTCCCATGCGCATCGTCATCCTGGGCGCCGGCGTCGTCGGCGCGACGACGGCCTACTACCTGGCCCGCGACGGCCATGAGGTCACGGTGGTGGACCGCCGGGACGCGGCGGGCCTGGAAACCAGCTTCGCCAATGGCGGGCTGGTGACGCCCAGCATGGCCGACCCCTGGGCGGCGCCGGGCGTGCCGACGATGCTGCTGCAGGGTCTGGGCCGGGACGACGCGCCGTTTGCGCTCCGGCCCGGCGCCGTGCCCGCCATGATCGGCTGGGGCCTGCGCTTCCTGCGCAATTGCGGCGAGGCGCGCTGGCGGGAGAACACCGAAGCGGTGTTCAAGCTGGCCACCTACAGCCGGGATGCCCTGGACCGCCTGACCGGGGAATCCGGACTTGCCTATGACCGCTTCGACGGCGGCACGCTGCGCATGTACCGCTCCCGCAGCGATTTTGCCCATGCCCAAGACGGTGCGGAGATCTACCGGTCGCTTGGCGTGGAGTTTCGTGCCGTCGATGGCGCCGGCGCCGTGGCGCTGGAGCCGTCACTAACATCGGTGCAGGCGCAGATCGCCGGCGCCATCCACTTCCCCGGCGACCGCAGCGGCGATGCCCATAAATTCACCCAGGCCATCGCCGAATTGGCCCAGAAGCATGGCGCCATCTTCCATTACGGCACCACGGCGGCCGGCTGGGATACCGACGGCGATCGCGTCACCGCACTGGGCACCGACATCGGGCGCATCGCCGGAGACGGCTTTGTCCTCGCCGCCGCCAGCTACAGCCCGGCCCTGGCAAAGCCACTGGGCCTGAACATCCCGGTGCAGCCGGTGAAGGGTTACTCCGCCACCTTCGCCATCGACGGCTGGAACGAGGCGCCGCTCATGCCGCTGGTCGATTACAGCCGCAAGATGGCGGTGACGCGGCTGGGCGACCGCATCCGCCTGGCCGGCACCGTGGAGTTCACGGGCTACGACCAGCGGCCGAACCCGGCCCGGAGCGCCACCCTGATGGCGGGCTTCCGCGACCTGTTCCCGCACCATGAGCCGCGGAACGTCGAATACTGGAACGGCCTGCGGCCGATGACGCCGGACGGGCGGCCGATCCTGGGCCAGGCGCGGTGGCGCAATCTCTGGCTCAATACGGGCCACGGGCCGCTGGGTTGGACGCTGGCTTGCGGTTCGGCGCTGGTGACCGCCGCGCTGATCGCCGGGCGGAAGCCGGAATTAGCGGCTGGACCGTTCCGGCTTGATCGCGCCTGAGAGGTTCGGTCAGGCCGAACGATCCAGCGTGAACAGTTCCTGCGGCCGGGCAATGCCGCGCAGCGCATAGCGGCCGACCGACACCAGTTGCTCCCGGGACGCGCCCGCGGCACCGGCGAAGGCCGACGACAGCAGAACATCCTGATCCAGGGAGCGGCTCATCCCGGCGATGCGCGACACCTCGTTCACCGCCGGGCCGATGACCGTGAAATCGAGCCGCTCGGCGCTGCCGATATTGCCGTAGAAGACCTCGCCCACATGCAGCGCGAGATACAATCCGGTGACCGGGAGCTGGCTCTGGGTCCTGGTCGTGTTCAACTCCTCGACACGCTGAAGTGCTGCCCGCGCCGCTTCCAAGGCCCGTCCGCAGGCGGCCGCCGGATCGCGCGCCTCGAAGGTGGCGAGCAAGCCGTCGCCGATGAACTTCAGCACCTGCCCTTCATGCTCATGGATCGACGAGACGATCGCGTCGGCGTAGTCGTTGAGCAGCGGAATGATCTGCTCCGGCGCCACGGTATCCACGAGCCGGGTGAACCCCTTGAGGTCGCTGAACCACAAGACCGTGTGCAGCCTTTCGGCGATGCCGCGATTGATGGTGCCGCGCAGCACGCGGCGCCCGGCATCGCGGCCCAGATAGGTTTCCACCAGAGTGCCGGCGATGCGGCCGAGGGCGCTGCCGAGGATGGAACTGGCGATTGCCGGCACGATGTAACCGAGCGCCGCCAGATCGGAATCCGAGAAACCGCCGGCGCGATCCGTGGTCCAGGAGGAGAAGACGGCATCCATCTCGCCGATCACCAGGGCGCCGCCCAGGCGGTTCGAATAGGCGACATAGTCAGTCGTTCCGTTTGCGGCGAGATCGGTCAACACCGGGAAAAACGGATCGTCCTGCGGGCCCTGCGGCAGGCGCCGCCGGATCATCGTCTGGCCGGTCATGAAGAGATGATGAAACGGGCTGCGCAGCCAGCTCTCGTCTGTGCCGGTGGGTGCCGTTCTCCCATACTCGACTTCCCTCACGTCCTGCAGGTCGCGATGCCACTCGAATATGCGGCCCTCCAGCACTGGATGCAGCGTATCGGCGCCGATCAGCACGCGCTTCAGGACGACGCCCATGCGCCCCAGCCTTTCGCAGACGCCTTCGAGCATGCGGGTTTCCGCATCGCCCGCGAGCGTCCGCTCGGCGATCCAGCGGCTCAGATCCGCAAGCGCGGCGTTGTCAGCTACAGGGGAATCCATGGGCCGCAGATAGCATATTGCCGCCGGCGCTCACAATCGCGGCACGTGAAGCATTAGCCCGCGAATTCGCCATCCGGCAGGCCCTTGACGCCCGCGTCCAGGGCGAAGATGCCGCCGGCGTTCTTCTGCGCCGCCAGTTCCGCGGGACTGAAGCCATAGGTGACAGTGGTGATATAGAGTGTGTCAAGCGCCGGTCCGCCGAAAATGCAGCTGGTGACCCGCCGGCAGGGCATCTGGATGACCCGGTCCATCTTGCCCTCGGGCGTCCATCTGATGATGCAGCCGCCATCCCATCGGCAATTCCACAGGCAGCCCTCGGCATCGATGGTCGAGCCGTCGCCGAAGCCGTACTTCGCCGTATCCGCCTTGGCAAAGACGCGCCGGTTGGAGACGCGGCCGCCAGCGGCATCGAAATCATAGGCGTAGATCGCATCGAAGGTGTCGCCGAAATACATAGTCCTGTTGTCCGCAGTCCAGGCGAAGGTATTGGCGATGCCGAGGGCATCTTCGAACCGCGTGACCCGGCCATCGGGATCGATTCGGTAGAGCCCGCCGGTATTGCCGGTGATCGGCGTCTCGCTGCCGTCATCGGCCAGGTTGTTCATCATGGTGCCGTACCAGAAGCGCCCCTGGCGGTCGCACTTGCCGTCGTTCGAGCGGTTCTTCGGCCTGTCCTTCTCAGGCTCGACAAACCGCGTCATGGCGCCGGTCTGGGTATCGAAGAAATCGATGCCCGTCATGCTGGCGACGATCAAGCCGCCCTTCCGCCTGACGCCGATCGACGTGACCATCTCCGGCGTGGGCCAGGTCTTGTGCGCACCGGTGGCCGGATGCCAGCGATGCAGCTTGCGCGCCGGCACATCGGTCCAGTAGAGCGCCCGCTCGCCGGCATGCCAGGTCGGCCCCTCGCCGAGCCAGCATTTGCTGTCGAGAACGCATTCCATATGTGCCATCGCTCCAGCCCTCTTCTTGTCACAAGCGTCAAATCTCGCATGTCGTGCTGAGCAGTCAATTGGCGAAACCGGGCCCCGTCAGCCGGGCGGCAGGCCCCTGCGATCTTGGGCAATTTTATCCCTCGACCAGCGCGTACTGTGATGAATAGGATCAAGCCGGGACGACGCGAACGCGGACAACGGTGCGAATTTTGCGGCAGATAACCGCTTTCTGGATCGGAGGTTGAATCGTGGTCTTATTCCGATCACACGGTGAAATCGTCGAGCAGCTTCTGGCCGAGCCCATTTCAGTCGCTAGCGATTTTCCACCGCAACTGCCGCCGGGATCTTCGGCGCTCGATCTCGCAGGCGGACATTACGTTCCTCTCATTGATCCCATCTCCGTCGATCTGCCGGCTCCAGACGTGGTGCATTCGCCGTCTCAGTCGGCCCCGGAAACAGAAGTCTTCGGCAAGCTCGCCTATCGGACCAGTCCCGCCTATGTTGCAAAACTCACCGATTGCCTTGTAATGGGAAACCGGTTTGTCGTCGTCACGTCGGACCGTCGCCCATTATATGAGTCTATTCCTACATACCTCGGTAAGAAAAACCCCAATTGGTTCAATCGGGATGCGGGGACCCTCGATAGACTCTTCAAACTGCCAGTGATGGAAATAGACGAGCCGGTGGCTCTGATCTGCAACTCGAATTGGCGAAACTACTGGCACTGGCACACGCAGACTCTACCGAACATCGCCTTGCTGCGGCGGGCTGGACTCTACCCGGGCAAGGTCAAGCTCCTCTGCTGCAATCCCGCCGATTGGCGGGAAATATCTCTATCTCTTCTCGGCGTGCAACCATCCGATACCATCGGCGATAGTGTGTCGCGTGTCTTCAAGATACGGGAACTCTATTACCCGTCTTTTCTGGATAAGACGAACATGTGGCTGCAATCGCCGGAGTTGCTTGATACCTACCAGGCGATCGCTGCCGACGTGCGCGGCCGCGCGCCGCCGCAAGAAGGCCTCGAACTTATCTACATCTCGCGGTTGGATAGCAAACGCCGGAAGCTCTTGAATGAAATTGAACTGTCGGACGCATTGGAGAAGTTCGGTTTCGTAACGGTCATTCCAGGTGAGATAAACTATCTGCAGCAGGTCGCCATGATGCGAAGCGCCCGGGTGATCGTCGCACCTCATGGCGCGGGCCTGACCAATCTAGCCTTCGCTCCGAAGCCGAGCGTGGTGATTGAAGTAATACCGTCCTATTGGTATTCTGAGGCGAAGTCGGCTTTTCGCGTGTTGGCGCAGCTTGCGGGTCATCGCTATTGCGCCGTTGTTTCGCATGATACCAATTCAGAAACCATGGATTGGAAAGTCGACGTCGATGCGGTCGTGGCCGTGGCTCGACGCTTCCTGTGATTCTGGTGGGAGCAAACTGCATCATGGAGAACTTCAAGCTTGTCAAGCGTATCAGCGTAGCGCCTTTGATGGCAGAGTTGAATGCGAAGTTCGCGTTGTTTGGCGTTGACACAAGTCGCCAGCAAAAGGTGCCGGAGCAGCGGGAGACCGAGACAATCTATCTTCGAAGCGCGGTGAAACCCTATCCGCCGGGCGTCGAGGGGCGAGACGTGCATGAAAGCCGGCGCACCAAGATGTACTCGGAATTTCCAGTAATCACCGCATGGTTCGAGTCGTTCGTGAAGGAGATCGGCGGCGATCCCGGACGGGCAACGATTGTGAAGCTCAAGCCGCTGGGGCGTGTCTATCGGCATTTCGATCGCGGCGAATACTACCGGATTCGCGATCGCTACCATCTTGTTCTGCAGAGTGAAGCCGGAAGCCTGCTGACAAGCGGTGACGAACAGATGCGCATGCGGGAGGGCGAACTCTGGTGGTTCGACAACAAGAAGTTTCACGAAGCATACAATCTGTCCGAGCAACCGCGGATTCACATGATCTTCGATGTGTTGCCGCTCGTCCTGAAGCGCTAGCGCACTTCAGAAGCTCGGGAGCGCCGGCTCGGACGGAGTAACCGGCAGGCGGCCGTGTGGAAGGCGAGCCTCTGACGGCCTCGCTGGACATAGGGGGCGGTTGGGCCCATCATGGAATCACGCTGAAAATTGGCGGTTTGGTCAGAACGAATTCACCAGCAAGAAAACCACGTGTCGACCGGAATCCAACAAGCAGTATTGCCGGATAGGAATTCTGCGGCGCCGCTTGTCAGGCTGCGCGGCGTCTCCAAGCGCTACGGGCCGGTGACGGCGGTTCGGGAACAGGATCTCGATATCCGCCGCGGCGATTTTCTCGCCATCCTCGGCCCGTCAGGTTGCGGCAAGACCACGCTGTTGCGGATCATCGGCGGTTTCGTCGCGCCGACGGCGGGCCGCATTGAGATCGACGGCCAGGATGTCACCGCGCTGTCGCCGGAGCGGCGGCCGACCAACACGGTGTTCCAGGGCTATGGCCTGTTTCCCCACATGACCGTGCGGCAGAACATCGCCTATGGCCTGAAAACGGCCAAACGCCCCAAGGATGAGATCGAGCGCCGGGTCGAGGAAGCCATCGCCCTGGTGCGGCTGCAGGATTTCGTCGAGCGCTCCATCGATCAATTGTCCGGCGGCCAGCAGCAGCGGGTCGCCCTGGCCAGGGCGCTGATCATGCGGCCGCGGGTGCTGTTGCTCGATGAGCCTCTGGCGGCGCTGGATCTGAAGCTGCGGCAGGCGATGCAGGACGAATTGCGCCGCATCCACAGCGAGATCGGCGGCACCTTCGTATTCGTCACCCATGACCAGGGCGAGGCGCTGGCGCTGGCCAACCGCATCGCCGTCATGGACCAGGGAATGATCGTGCAGCAGGGCACGCCGGAGGAGGTCTATGCCTCGCCGAAGACTCGCTTCGTTTCCACCTTCATCGGCGAAGCCAATGTGTTCTCCGGGCAGCGCCGCGGCGGCCTAATCCAGCTTGAGGCCGGCGCGACTCTGGCCGCCCCCGGTTCCGACGGTACGGTGACTGTGGTGGTGCGGCCGGAGAAAATGCATTTGGTCGCCGGAGCCAACGGTGCATCAATCGCGATCGATGGACAGCTTGCCGACGCCGTCTATCTGGGCTCGTTCATCAAATATGTCGTGAAACTGACCAACGGCCAGCGAGTGACGCTGCATAGCAGCGACATCGCCGGCCGGCGCGCCATCGCGGTCGGCGAGCCGGTCAAGGTCGGCTGGTCGTCAGGCGACCAGCGGGTGTTGGAAGAATGACGCCGGGCCTCTAGCGCCGGCGCATGCGCGACGCGGCCTTCCAAACATCGATATTGACTTTGATAAAGGGCGAAATCGCATCGAGCAGGGCGTCGAAGTTCACCGGTTTGTACAGCAGGGCCGACACGTTGAATTCGCCCCGCCACCGCCGCTCCATGGCGAAATCGGGCTTCCGAGAATCTGTCGCACCGGTCAGCAGCACGACCGGAATCTGTTTCAGGATCGGCACAGCGCGCAGGCGCGACAGCAGATACTCGCCCGAACCGGCGGGCATCCAGTAGTCGGTAATGATGATATCCGGCGCCTCATTCACCGCCATCCACAATGCCTGCATTGCATTGGAGGCGGCAATTACTTCGACCTCACAGGCGCGCAGGCGGATTTGCATTGCGCGCCGGAGATCGGCGTCATCATCGACGAACAGCAGCCGCGGCAACCTGGACTTCTGATCGGGCTTTGGCAGCGGCGAGACCACCGCCTTTGCGACACTGGCAACGTCTCCGGCGTCGGTGACGATTCCGAGGATGCGGCAGGTTACCGGCCGCAGAGCGGCCCAGGTATCACCATCCTTCACGACATAGTGCGCGCCGAGTTCCTTGCAGCGGTCGATCGTCTCCTGATCGGAGCGTCCGGTGCAGAAGATCACGGGCAGCGGCGGAATCTTCGGATCCTGCAGCAGGCGCGCCGCGACATCGAGGCCATTTCCCGACGGCATATTGATGTCGAGGATCAGCAGATCCGGCGGGTTCTGCGAGACCTGCATCAGCACCTGTGCCCCATCGGATGCGGTGTCCACCCGCAGCCCCAGATTCTTGCAGCGCAGGGCCATGGCGTCCAAGAACGCCTTGTCGTCATCGGCAATCAGAATCGATTTCTTCATTGCTCACCTCATACGCCGCTGGCGATGCGATCGGAAACACGGTCCTGAATCGCACAGGCCCGTTCCACCGCGATCATCAGCTTGCGGAAATCATAGGGTTTCTCCACGAATGAATGGGCGCCGAGAAGCAAGGCTTCGCGCTTCGCCCGCTCCGCCGTATTGGCGGATACGATAATGACGGGTATCATCTTCGTCAGGTCGTGCTGCTGCAGCTGCCGCAGCACTGTAAATCCGTCCATATCCGGCAGCCGCAAATCCAGCAGAATCACGTCGGGAAGGCCGGAAAGCGCCGCCGCCAGGCCGGTGGCACCATCATGCATCACCGTCGCCTGATGGCCGGCGGCAGTCAGCCGCACGAAGAGTCCGCGCGCGATTTCGCGGTCGTCTTCGATCAGCGTAATCTTCAGGGGCCGGGTCATCGTCGCCTCACGCCCGCTGCCGCAAATCTTCGCGGTCGTCGCACCGCCCGAGTCTCGCGAGCAAGGCCGGGGTTTGGCCCGGCAGGCGCCAGATGCCCATCGGCTCCACCTCCAGGGCCGGCGAGCCATCGCCGATTTCCCCGTAGATTTCGCCGATGCGCTCCCTCAATTCCCGCGCCCGGGCACGGACTTCAACTTCCTGCTTATCGGGCGTTAACAAGACCCAAGATGCCGTGCCGACATGGAGCAGAAGCTCATCGCCCCGCACCTGCTGCTGCAGGATCGAATCGAAATCGGTGGCGATGGCTTCATCCATTTCCGCGGCAACATCGATGCGGATATCGGCAACGAAGAACAGATCGGACCGCTCGCGCGCGAGCTTGTCCACATACAGCGAGACAATGCCGGCGGGATCGAAGATCGGCACGGTGAAGGAGAAAGTCGAGCCCTTGCCCAGGCTGCTTTGCACCGCAACATCGCCGAGATTGAGATCGACCAGCTCCCGGACGATGTTGAGGCCGAGACCGAATCCTTTTGCCGTGTCGCGCAGCCGCCCGGCCTGCTTGAAGCGCTCGAAGATCATCCCCAGCTTGTCCTGTGGAATCCCCGGGCCGTTGTCGGTGACGCCCATCTTGACTTGCGACGTCGCCGGCGAATGGCGCATCCACAGGGTCACGCCACCCTTGTCGCCGCCATATTTGAACGCATTGATGGCGAGGTTGACGAGAACGCGGCCGATCTTCTCGGCATCGCAATAGAGCGACGGCAAACCGTCTTCGATCTCCAGCTTGAACTCGACTCGGCTGGCCGCGGCCCGGCGGGTCAGCAAGGTCTCCACCCGCTCGACAATCTCCTGCACCGCGCATTCGCGCCGCGCGGCGCTGATCAGCCCGGCCTCCAGGCGGCTGAGATCGAGCATGTCGTTCACCAGTCCGTTGAGATCGTCGACCCGCGCACAGATCACGTGGAGATAGTGGCGCTGATCGTCGGTCAGGTCGCCCACCAGCCCTTCATTCATGATGGCGGCAAATTCGCGGATTACGGTCAGCGGCGTGCGGAATTCATGAGCCACATCGTCAACGAACTGGTGGGCGTCATCATACATCTTCGCCAGCCGCTCATTGGTCATGGTCAGCAGGCCATTGGCCACACTAAGCGCCATTTCGGCAGCCTTGCGCTCGGACTCGTCGGTGACGAATCCGTCCCAGACGACATCGCCGTTCTCGCGGCGGTGAGGCAGCGCCTTAGCATGCAGCCACTTCGTCGACCCATCGGCATGCAGCACCCGATACTCGTGGGACCAGGTGGTCAGCTCCTGCGCGGATTCCGCGATTGACTCCGTGATGGCGTCGATATCTTCCGGATGCACGGATTGCGTCAGCTTGGCGGAGTCGGCCATCGCCTCGTCGGCGCTGACGCCGAAGAGATCGATCAGGCGCGAACTCAGGAAGGGATACCGGACCTCGCCGTCGGCGGTCAGTTCCCGCTGAAAGACGACTCCAGGCATGTTGTCGGTGATGGAGTGGTACCGGCGCTCGCTCTCGGCGATCCGGACTTCGAGTTCCCGCCGCCGCTGCTCCTGGAGCAGCAGGGTGCCGAGAAACAGCGCGCCCAGCGGCAAGGCGACCGCTGCCGGCGGCAGAGCCGTTGCAATCAGCGAATTCGCCAGCTCCGTGGTCGGCAAATGCCACAAGCCGATCAGATAGCAAGGGACCAGCAGGCAGCCCAGCAGAAGCAGATGGGCAAAGCCCAGGCGCCGCCGGCGATGGCGCAGCAGGCTCCAGACGAACAAACCCGCCGCCGCCGCCGCCAGAATGCCGATTGTGCCCGCAATGCCACCCGCTCCACCCAGGCTGAGCCGATAGACCACGGCAAGCAGCGTGGCGATGACGCCGGCAATCGGTCCGCCGACCGGCGCCGCCAGGGCGATCGGCACGGTGCTGCCATCCACGATAACGCCGGGCGCGACGGCCAGCGGCAGGGTCATGGCGAGCGCCGCCGTCAGGCCCAGGGCCAATCCGGTCAGCCAAGGTTCGAACCGGCTGGGCAGCCGGTGCAGCACGACCTTGAGCTGGGAGAGGGTCTTGATCTGGGTATAGGAGACCACGGCCACCGCCAGCAGCGCCAGATTGGCCGCGAGAGCCACCAGAATATCCTGGAACGTGAAGATCATGTCCGCGCCGCCGGTTGATGCCGAGTCGGCCCCCGAAGCCTTCTCCAAGCCCTGGCATTATCGGGGCGGCGTGGTTAAGCCGGGGTCTCGTTTTGCCCGGTCAAGATCGCGGCCGGCGCGTTTAAGTATTTGATTCATAGCAAAAAAAGATAAAGAGCCCTGCGCTGCCGCGGTGCGTCTTACCGTGGCACCGCCGACAGCGCGGCGCCGATGATGCCGGCCTCGGCACCGAGCGCTGCGGCCAGGATCGGCAAGCGCCGCGCATCCTCGGCAAAAACATGCTGGCGGATTGCGGTTACCAGACGATCGCCATAGAGGCCGCCCGCAAGGCCCAACCCGCCACCGATGACCACGGCCTCCGGGTCCAGCATGTTGATCATCTGGCCGATCGTGGCGCCGGTGGCCAGGGCCGCGTCGGAGATGACCGCCGCAGCATCGGCATCGCCGCCGCCGGCGGCGGCGAGCACGGTTTCGCCATCGCTGACCGCACGGCCGGAGCGTTTGGCGTAGGCGCTGGCAATGCCCGGTCCGGCTGCGATTTCCTCCAGCACCGGTGCATGAACCTCGCCGCAGGCGCTGCATCTGGTCCATTGCCGGTGCGTCGCAAAGTGAATGGCGTAACCGCGCGCGCCCTCAAAAGGCTTCCCATCCTCCACCAGGCAGTAGCTCATGCCGGTGCCGATGGTGACGTAGCAGAAGATCCGGTGGCTCTGCCCGGCGCCGAAGCGAGCTTCGGCCCGAGCAGCAGCACGCACATCGGAGTCAAGACACGCTGGGGCGATTTCGCTGAGCTGCCGGCCGGCCGGAAGATCGCGCCAGTCGAACAGATGCGCGCTTCGCACTTGACCATCGGGCGAGACTAATTGCGGGAGGCCGACGCCGATGCCGGCTACTGCGATGCCGAGCGCCCGAGCCTCGGCGGCAAGGCCGCCGGCCTGGGCCAGCACATCAGCAAGTACGGCATCGCCGCCGCGCTGCGGCAAGGTCGGCTGATGCCGCCGTGAGCGGATGGAGCCGCTGACCAAGTCGACGAGACCGCCGGCGATCTTGGTGCCGCCGACATCGATGCCGATAGCATGGCTTACTGGGTCTATCATTGCAGGCGCCGGCGATCAGCCTGGAGACAGCGCTGCGCTATCACGCGCCGGCGGCGGCGCGATCCAGGAAAACCCGCCCGTTCTTGCAGGCGTGGATGATCGTTGCCGGCCAGGCGGGATCGAACTCTTTGGCCGCCCAGACCCGGCGCGCGGTCGCCTTCTTGTGCGAGCCGTGGATCACCAGCACCGCTTCCTTTGAGTATCTGCAGATCGTGCCCAAGCCGATGGTGACGCCGTGGCTCGGCACCGCCTCCAGCGAGCCAAATTCGGGAAAGGTCTCCAGATTGTCACGCCTGGTCTCTTCCGCAAGCTCCTGGATATGGGCGCCGCTGTCGAGGGCCACGCCCGGCGGATTGAAGGCGACATGGCCGTCGGAAGCGCCGCTTGCCAAGAGGAAAAGATCTATGCCGCCGGCGGATTCGATCCGGGCGTCATAGGCGGCCGGATCGGCCGGGTCCGGCACCCAGATGTTCTCCAGGGGCAGCCAGTATTCCTGCGGCAACTCGTCGTTCAACTGGCCGCGGATTTCCCGGCGGGCAAAACTGACGCAACCATAGGGCGCATCGGCCGGACAATTTTCGAATCTCCCGTCGGCGAAACGATGAAGATACTCGTCCATCATGACGATGACGAGCCGCGACAGGTCCTGGCGGGTCTTGCCGACAAGCTGCGCCAACGCCTGGTAGGTGCTGCGCAAGCTGCGTCCACCAGGACAGCCGAGCAGATACGGCAGCCCCTGGCCGCCGGCGACACGGATCCGCTCCAGGATCTCGGCCGCCAGGACGCGGCCCAGCACCTGGGAGTTATCGAAGACCGTGACGGATGCGACCATGGAGGGCGACGGATAAGAGGGATTACTGCCGGGTTCCATTACATGATTTCCAGCCGGGCGCAAACGGGCTGATGACCACGGCGGCTGCAGATGCGGCAATCATCTGGGGCCGTCTGGAATATCAAGGCGTTGCCCGGCGTAGTTTCGCCATGCGGTAGACTCGGACACGCCAAACACTTCTCCCTTGGCTAACCCCGGTAGCGCGTGAGTCGCAGGGCGATGAGCGTGGTGCCGACGGTCATGACCAGGATGAGCGTACCCACGGCATTGGCCGCCGGCGTCAGGGAGGTGCGGATCATGCCGAAGACGAAGGTCGGCAGCGTAACGCCGCCGCCGATCGTGAAATTCGTGATGATGAAGTCGTCGATCGACAGCGACACCGCGATCAGCGCGGCGCCCACGACCGTCGGGCGGATGATCGGCAGGGTCACCGTGAAGAAGGCCCGAAGCGGCGATGCGCCGAGGTCGCGGGCACTCTCCACCACCCGATAGTCGAAGTTGCGCATCCGCGCATAGACCACGAGCACGACGAAGGGCAAGGTGAAGAGCAGGTGGCTGAGGATGACCGTTCCCAGTGTTAGCGGAATGCCGGCAAGCTGCGTATAGAAGGTGCGCAGCGAAACCGCGAGCAGCAAGGGCGGAAGCATCAGCGGCAGGCAGAGCAGCGCCGTCAGCGACTGCGCCCGCCTGACATCGATGCGGGACAATCCCATGGCCGCCATCGTGCCGATGATGGCCGAGATCACGCCGACGGTCGAACCGATGGTCAGGCTGTTCTTCAGCGCCGGGACGAATTCCGGATCATCCACCATCGCCCGCCACCACTGCAGCGACGGATAATCGATGGGAAACGCGGCAATACCTCTGTTGGTGAAGGAGAACAGCACGACGAGGATCAGCGGCGTCAGCAGAAAGATGACATAGAGAGCGCCGACAAAGCGCCAGACAACATTGCCAGTCCTATTCATCGCGGCCGCCAAGTTTTGATTGAGGCACTGACGACAAGGACAATCACGAATGATGCGAATAGCACGATGAAGGACGTCGCAGCACCCAGCGGCGGATTGAGGGCGCGGCCGAACATGTCCTGTATGTTGCTGCCGATCATGCTGATCGTGCCGCCCACGAAAGCGGGCGTGACATAGTCGCCGACCGATACCAGGAAGCAGAGGGCGAAGGCGGCAATCAGGCCGGTATGGCAGCGGGGAATGACGATATCGCTGAGGGCGCGCCACCCGCTGGCGCCAAGGTCCCTGGCGGATTCCATCTCGATATCGGTGATGCCGCGCATGCTGGAATAGATCGGCAGGACAGCCAACGGCAGCAGAAAATGCACGAGCGTCACGACCACTGCGCCGGGATTGTAGAACAGGAACGTCAGCGGCGCGTCGATCAGCCCCAGCGCTTCGAGCGCGGTATTGAGAACGCCTTCATTCCCCAGAATGGTTTTCCAGGCGTAGATCTTCATGAGATAGCCGCCGAACAAGGTGATGATCGCCGCGAACAGCAGCAGCTGACCATAGCGGCCGGCCTTGAAGCGCACGATGTAGGCGAAGACGAAGCCCAGGATCGTGGTGACGATGCCGATGACGAGCGACAGCTCCAGCGTGAACAGAAGCACGCTCCATTGCTGCTCGATCGATTTGAGGTAGTTCGCAAAGGTGAAATCGGCATGCAGCTTGTAGAGCTTGACGCTCCAGAAGCTGACGACGAAATAGAACAACGACGAAGCGCCGAACAGGCCGGTGAAGATCAGCGCCGCCGGCGCCAGCTGCAGCGAAATGACGCGGCGTTCGCTCATCTCAGCTCGCCACCGCCGCCTTGATGTCCATCCGGCCTTTGAAGGCCGTATAGCCGGCATCGACCACATGGATGCCGCCGGTCATGCGCTTCGCCTTGTCGCTGGCGAGGTAGACGGCGAAATCGGCGATCTCTTCCGGCTGCAGAATGCCCATGAGATGCAGGTCCTCGATCTTCTTGCGTTCGGCGGGATTGTCCATGAACGGCGCCTGATGGGGCGTCTCGACAAAGCCGGGACAGATGGCATTGACGCGCACGCCCTCCGGCGACACGCCGGCGGCAAAGGACCGGGTCAGCGCCACGACGCCGCCCTTGGCCGCGGTATAGGCGTCGATCCCCGCCTGGCCGATCAAGGCGTCGGTCGTCGCGGTCAGGATGATCGAGCCCGATTTCTGCCGCAGCATCTGCTGGCCGGCATATTTGCAGCAGTAAAATGTGCCGTTCAGCACCAGATTGACGATCTCGAGCCAGGTTTCCTCCGGCAGCTCGGTTGCCCGCCCATCGCCCTTGTTTACCAGCGGCACGTTCATCGCATTGTGGAACAGGGCGTCGATGCGGCCGAACCTGGCCACCGTGTTGGCCGCCATTCGCTGCACGGACTGGCTGTCCCGCACATCGACCTTCTGGAAGGCGGCCTTGCCGGCGCCGATCTCCTCGACGACGGCTTGGCCGTTCTTTTCATTGATGTCGGCGACCACCACTTGGGCGCCGGCTGCGGCAAAAGCACGGGCGCCGGCGCGCCCGATGCCGGACGCCGCGCCGGTGATAACAGCAACCTTGCCAAAAAGATCGGCCATCGCCGCCACCCCCTCGCCGACCCTCCCCCGCATTGCAGGGGAGGGCGGTGCAGCAGACAGCCGTTACGCCGCCTTGAAGCGCTGATAGGCCTCTTGCCACTCGGTCCAGGAGGCGTACTCGCCGCCGGACTCCATCGGCGGCATCGGATAGAACGCCGCCTTCTTCTGGAACCCCGCCAGGTCGTCATAGGGATAAATCTTGAGTTCCGGCGGCAGTTGGGCGATCGCATCGGGATTGACGATGCCCTGCAGCGTGCTTTTGGTGAAGGCAACCTGCGCGTCCACCTCCAGCACCTGGTTGGCCAGCTTGTGGGCCGCTTCGCGGTTCGGCGCGTTCTTGCCGATGCAATAGCTGTCGAGCCAGCCGAAGGTGCCCTCTTCCGGATAGGTGAACTCGATCGCCTTGCCCTTGTCGGCGGCAAACTTCTTGAGGAACTCGCCGCCGCTGAAGGTGACGACGATCTCGTTGCGCGCCAGGGCATCGGCCAGCTCGCCCCACGATGCCGACAGTGTGCGCACATGGTCCTTCTTCAGCTTGATCAGGAACTCCGTCGCCTGGTCGAGCTGGTCCTTGGTCAGTTCCGTCGCCACCTTGGCGTCGGTGGCAATGATGGCGGCGAGCATCTGGTTGCCGATGGGATCGTCCATCATGCCGACCTTGCCCTTCAGGCTATCCTCGAGAATGACTTTCCACGAAGTCGGCGGCGCCGAGAACGCCGCTGGATCATAAGCCATCGGCCCGGAGCCCCAAGTGAACGGCACCGCATAGCGCACGCCGTCAATGACCAGGTTGGAATCATTGCGGAAGACTTCCGGCACCTTCGCCAGGTTCGGCACCAGCGACTCGTCCACGGGATCGAGGAGTTCTGCCGCCACCATCAGCGGGATATAGCCCATATAGGGCGTGACCAGGTCCATCTGGCCGACGCCGCCGCTGGCAAGCCGGGTGACGATCTCGTCATTGTTGCCGATCGGCGTGAAGTTCACGTCGATGTCGTTCTTGGTGAGGAAGTCGCCAACCCGAAGCCCTTCGTCATAGCCCTGCCAGCCGAACAGCGAGACGGTGGTCTTTGCCGATGCGGCGGTCGTGCCGAGGCCTGCTACCGCCATCGCGCCCATCGCCGCGGCGCCTTTCATGACGTCGCGCCGCGTCACCGATCCGAACGACCGGACGCGAATCAAGCCATTGTTATCCATGAGCTTCTTCTCCCTGGTTAGGCGCTGTCTGCGCTCGTTGATTTCTGTCGGCCAGTAGACCGCAGGCGGCGCAAAGCGTCAACCGGCCGGAAGCTGCCACCTGCCGGGAAAGTGCTGCAATCAGGCGGTTTTTTCGTCGCTGAGGCCGAGCTCGCGCGTCATCTGCTCGCGCATCAGGTACTTCTGGATCTTGCCGGTCACGGTCATGGGGAAACTGTCGACGAACTTGACGTAGCGCGGGATCTTGTAGTGGGCGATCTGGCCCTTGCAGAATTCGCGGATATCCTCGGGGCTCGCCTGCTGCTCCGCCTTCAGGCGGACCCAGGCGCAGAGCTCCTCGCCGTATTTCGCATCGGGCACGCCGATCACCTGCACATCCTGCACCTTCGGATGCCGGTAGAGGAATTCCTCGATCTCCCGGGGATAGATGTTCTCGCCGCCGCGGATCACCATGTCCTTGATCCGGCCGACGATGTTGCAATAGCCGTCCACATCCAGCGTGGCCAGATCGCCGGTATGCATCCAGCGCCCGCCATCGATCGCTTCGGCCGTCTTGTCCGCGTCGTTCCAGTAGCCGCGCATCACGGAATAGCCGCGGGTGCAAAGTTCGCCCGGCATGCCTGGCGGCACGATGCGGCCCTCCGCGTCGACCACCTTTACCTCCACATGGGGATGGATGCGGCCGACGCTGCCGACCCGCTTTTCCAGGGGATCGTCGGCTGCGGTCTGGAAGCTGACGGGACTGGTTTCCGTCATGCCGTAGCAGATGGTGACGTCCTGCATATGCATCTCGCCGACCACGCGCTTCATCACCTCGATGGGGCAAGGCGAGCCGGCCATGATGCCCGTGCGCAGCGATGAGAGATCGAAGCGCTTGAACTCCGCATGATCCAGTTCGGCGATGAACATGGTGGGCACGCCATAGAGGCCGGTGCAGCGCTCCTCCTCCACGGCCGCCAGGACCGCCAGGGGATCGAACGCCTCGCCGGGATAGACCATCGCCGCGCCATGGGTGACGCAGGCGAGATTCCCCAACACCATGCCAAAGCAGTGATAGAGGGGCACGGGAATGCAGATGCGGTCCTTCTCGGTGAGATGCATGGTCTCGCCGATGAAGTAGCCGTTGTTGAGGATGTTGTGATGGGTCAACGTGGCTCCCTTGGGGAAACCCGTGGTGCCGCTGGTGAACTGGATGTTGATAGGATCGTCGAATTGCAGTTCGGCGGCAATCTCCTGCAGCCTTTGGCGTTCGGTATCCGTACCCAGCGCGGGCACATCGTCGAAAGCGAACATGCCCGGCGACGATCCGCCGATGCGGATAACCGTGCGCAGGTCCGGCAGCCTGGCGGCGCGCAGGTGGCCCGGCCGGCAATTCGCCAGCTCCGGCGCCAGTTCGTTGAGCATGGCGATGTAGTCGCTGCTCTTTAGCGCCGTGGCGGTGATAAGCGCCTTGCAGCCGACCTTGTTCAGCGCATACTCCAGCTCGGCCAGGCGGTAGGACGGGTTGATGTTGACGAGGATCAGCCCGGCTTTCGCCGTCGCGAATTGCGTGATCACCCACTCCGAATTGTTCGGCGACCAGATGCCGATGCGGTCGCCGGGCTGCAGCCCGAGCGGGAGCAGTCCGGCCGCGAAGGCATCGACTCTTTGCTGCAGCTCGCGATAGCTCCAGCGCAGGCTCTGCTGCCGCACGATCAGGGCATCGCAATCAGCCCAGCGCTGCGCGGCGGCATCGAAGTATTCGCCCAAGGTCTGGCCGATCAGCGGCTTTTCGCTGCCGCCATGCACATAGCTGCGGCTCAGCTTGCCCATGACGCTGCCCCCCTCGCCGGCGGATTTTCTCGTCCCGGTCAGGAAACCATGCTGCCGAGGCCGTTGGCAAGCAGCGGCGTCAGGAGGATTTCAGCTCCGCAGTGCGGCTGGCCTTGATCTCGTCCAAGCCCTCGATCAGGCCGGCGCCGACAATGAAGATGCAGCCCAGGATCTCGCGCCAGCCGAAGGGTTCGTCGGTCAAGATGGCGGCGCTGACGGCGGCGCCGACAACCTCCAGCAGAAGCAGCACGGTGACGCGGCCGGGCTCGACAAATCCGCTGCCCCACATGACCAGCCAGGCGAGCAGTACCTGCCAGAGCATGCAGATCAGCAGATAGGGTGCGACCGAAGCGATGACGGCCGGCGAGGGCGGCGTTCCCGCCGCAACCGGCAGCGCCAGCAGGGGAACGGCGAACAGCGCCCCCATGGCGCCCGATACGAATGTCTTCTGCCAGCCGGTGATGCTGCCGCCCAACTTGCGGGAATAGGTCGCGGTCAGGGCGAAGGCGATGCTGGAGATTAGCGCCGCGCCGTCGGCCAGGGAAAGCGGCGCCGAACCCAACTCTTCCAGACCCAGCAGGATGACAGCGCCGGCGAGACCAAAGGCGATGGTCAAGACGCGGAAACCGCGCAAGGGCAGCTGGAAGAACAGGAAGCCGAACAGCGTGCCCCAGACCGGTGCCAGATAGAACAGCAGGGTCACGCGCACCACGCTGCCGGTCAGCAGCGCAAAGTTCCAGAGCGCCAGCGTCACGCCTGACATCACGCCCATGATCAGGAGGTTGCGGGCCTCGGCGCTGTTCGGCCGGCGGCCGCGCAACGCCAGCGGCAGGGTCAGCAGCGCGCAAAGGCCGAAGATGACAATGCTGGCCCAGGCGCCCTGCAATCCGGCGGCCTCGACCTGCCGCAGCGGAATCCACCAGAGGCCCCAGAGCAGGCCGCTGGCGGCGATGGCAAGCGAAGGCATTGTAGCTGAAGCATGTGCGGGGGCGGCCATGGCGGCCGCAATCTAGCGGTCGCGCCTGAGACCCGACAACCCTGACCCTTGGACCTAGGTTTCGCCGTCCGGCGCCAGGCGTACGGGTCTTCAGATTAGAGGTCGACGATTCCCGTGGCGTAAAGCGAACCCAAAACCGCGATCGTCTGCGCCAGCATGACGCAAACCCCGATGGCGAGGCCCCAGCCGATGGCGGCGGCCACCGCCTTCAGCGACGGATTCACGGCAAGCGAGATCGGAGCCTTGATCCAGCTCCCGGCAGATTTGTTCTCGATCGAAGCCAGCATTTCCATCTCCCACGACGCTCCGGTTCATTCGGCCTTGATGGCCATCCGGAATTGAGCTCCATGCTACAGATTTGCGATAAATACGCCTAGAGCTCAGTGTCGAATTTTACGCGTAAATCATTGTTAACACGTTAACGTTGATCTTAAGAATCCTTGAACGGAATCAAGCAACCGGTCGGCAAAACCGCCCATTCCTCTACTTCGAGGTTCTGCTTCACTGTCAGAACCTTCGCCTTGGGCAAAGAAAATCGCCCCGCTGTGAGGCGGGGCGAAGTGGGGGAGGTTGGGGGACAGGGAAGTCTGGGAGGGACAGGTCTTCAGAGATCGAAGACGCCGCCGTAGTACAGGAGAACGCCGAGCAGAACCAAGTCGCCGAGGATAACGGCCGTGCCGATCAGCAGTCTCCGGCTGACAAAGCCCACGCCGGCGGAACCGGTCCGCAGGGCATAAGGCAGTCGCGTATTGAGATCGCTGGGGCGCATCGTCATTGTCCTCGACAGCATCGCTCGTTCGACGCTGCTTCCTGATGACCGGGAGACGATAGCCGAAATGCCGTTGCGGCATGGTTTCGATCGCAGAGGCGCAAAGATGATCTCAGTGAGCGCGCAGGGACGCCGCCGTTACATTCCGTTCACAGCAGCGCTACGAATTGGCAATTGAGATTGCGGAATCCTTTATCCGCGCGCGTGGCCGACCTGCTCCAGCGCCAGTTCGAGCTCGTCGCAGAGGATATCGGCTTCCTCGCGGCCGAAGACGATCGGTGGCTTGAGCTTGAGCACATTGTCGAACGGCCCGTCGGTGGACAGCAGCACGCCGCGATCCCTGAGCATGTTGATCACATCGCCGGCTTCCGATGTCGCGGGCTCCAACGTGCTGGGGTCGCGCACCAGCTCGATGCCCTGATACATACCGCGGCCGCGCACGTCGCCGATCAGGTCGTGGCGCGCCTGCATGTCGTGGAACCGCTCCAGCAGATAGTTGCCGGTTTCGAAGGCCCGCCGCTGCAACCCCTCCTGCTCGATCACATCCAGCACCGCCATGCCAACGGCGCAGGACACGGGATTGCCGCCGAAGGAGCTGAAGTACTCCATGCCGTTGGCGAAGCGCTCGGCGATGGCGTGGGTCGTCACCACCGCCGCCAGAGGATGGCCGTTGCCCATGGGTTTGCCCAGCGTGACGATGTCAGGCACCACGCCCTGGGGCTGATAGGCCCATAGGGCCTCGCCGACGCGGCCGAAGCCCACCTGCACCTCGTCGGCGATGCAGATTCCGCCCGCCGCCCGCACGAGATCGAAGGCATGGCGCAGATAGCCATCGGGAAAAACGATCTGCCCGCCGCAGCCGGAGATCGACTCCGCAATAAAGGCCGCTGGTCCTCCGCCGGTGCGCGTCCGCACATCGGCGATGCGCGCGGCCACCGATTGTGCATAGGCGCGGCCCGTCGCCTCGCCATAGCCTTTGTACGGGCCGCGATAGGGATCGGGGATATCGGCGATATGCACATGCGCGGGCTTTCCCGCACCGCCCTTGCGGTTGAATTTGTAGGGGCTGATATCCACGAGGTTCTGCGTGTTGCCGTGATAGCCCCAGTCGACGGAGATAATGTCCTTGCGGCCCGTCGCCGTGCGCGCCAGCCGCAGCGCCAGCTCGTTGGCCTCCGAGCCTGAGCAGACGAAATACACCACCCGCAGCGGATCCGGCATGGTGGCGGCGATGCGCTCGGCATATGCCAGGATCGTGTCGTGCAGATAGCGGGTGTTGGTATTGAGGATCGCCGCCTGCATCGACAGGGCCTCCACCACCTTGGGATGGCAATGGCCCACATGGCAGATGTTGTTCACGCAATCCAGATAGGCGCGGCCGGTATGGTCATAGAGATAGGCGCCCCTGCCCCTGATGATCTTCAGCTTCTTGCGGTAGCTGATGCTGAGCGACGGGCCCAGCAGTTCGGCGCGCTTCCTAAGGAGAGCGTCGGGCGGCGCCGGATCGGCGCGGAATGTCGCCTCGTCGAGCCGCAGCAGCAGGTTCGTATCCGGACAGATGGACCGCCAGATCGGCCAGCGGCTGGGCTCGCCCGCGCCCTCGAAATTGCCGCTCTTGCCCATGAGATCGGTCATGATCTGCACATGCGCATGGGGCGCCCAATTGCCGTTGACGCTGGGATCGCCGATATAGCCGATCACCTGCCCCGCCTCGACGCTTTGGCCCGCGGCCACCGTCTCCAGCGTGCGCCGCGACAGGTGGCCGTAGAGCGTATAGAACGTGGGACCATCCGCACCGGCGCGATGCTCCAGGATCACGGTGGGGCCGTAATCATAGGCAAAGGCATTGTCGACGACGCTGACCACGCGGCCCGGCAGCGGCGCATGCAGCGGCGTCTCCGCCTCGATGAAGAGATCGATGCCGGTATGGACCGAACGCATCTCCGGCGCATCGGTCTTGAACTGTTCGCCCGCATAGCAATTGCGGTCCTCGCCATAGAGGCCGAGGGCGTAAAGCGCGCCCGCCGCCGCCATCCGCCCCTTCAGCCAACTCCAATAGGCGTGGGGGTCCGCCGCATGCTCCATGCCCGGCGCGCCGGCTTGCAGCGAAATGACCACCCGCCCGGCGCGGTTGATTTCGAACGGCAGCACCGACAGCGGCTTGCAATCGGGCGATTTCAGCCAAGCAACAATCGCATCGTGGGCCGGCACCGGTGTCAGACCCGCCGCCTCGCGCGCGGCGAAATGCAGTAAATGCGGATTTATCCCGTCCAGCCGCCGCAGCATCTCGAAGGCGGGTTTCTGCGAGATCAGCAGATACTCATTGTCGGGATACTGCTTCGCCCGCCGCGAGGAGATGCAGACGCTCATCGCCAGGCGCATGGCGACAAGGTCGAACAGAACGGCAAGCTCATCCTCCATTAGCGGGAATTCGGCGTGATAGCCGCGGATCAGCGGCCTCGCGGCGCCGATCGCATCCGGCATATCCAGCAAGGCATAGGCGAGCGTGACCGCCAGCTCATTGATCTGGCGGCCGAACAGCATGTCGCCGAAGTCGATCAGGCCGGTGACTTTGCCGGTATCGGCCGCATCGACGATGATGTTGTTGTCGTTGGCGTCATGATGGATCACGGCGGCGCGCAGCCGCGGCAGTCTGGGTTTCACCTGCGCCTGGTAGCGGGCGAACACCCGCTCCACCAGCGCCCGGTCCTCGGCCTTGGCAATATCGGCGGCATAGCCACGGCATGCCTCGGCGTTTTCCAGGTTCCACAGGAAATCCGGCCGGTGCGCCGCTGCGTGGCCGAAGCCCCGCAACGCCCGCGACAACCGGCCCATGAAACGGCCCAGGCTTTCCAGCAGCGCCGGTGTCCGCGGCACGGCGCTGAACAGCCGGCCCGGCAGAAACGACACCGCGCGCACTAAATGGGCATCGCGGCCGTCGGCCGAGGGCCAGCTGACGATCCCCTCGCCGCTCTTCGCCGGCCGGATACGCGGCACGCCCAGGTCCGGCGCCACGGTTTCCAGATGCGCCAGAACCGCCTGCTGGAATTCCAGCGCCATGCGGTCCTCGCCCAGATTGGCGATCTTCAGCACATAGTCGCCCTCAGGCGTTCTTATCCGCGCATTCTGATCCCGCTCGCTGACCAGCGGCGCGATCTCTCCCGTCAGGCCGTAACGCTCGCGGGCAATTCTCTGGAGGTCGGCCGCCGAAAACGCCGGCGGCGATTTGTCGAAAGCGGCCATCGCGGAGATCGCTGATTTAGACTGTCCAGTCATGTCTTGCCTTGCTCAACGCAATGTCTGCCTGTTCAAATTGCCTGGCGCAGGGACTGTTTTACGCCGCCGGCGATCCCCGCGAAGATTTCGCCGCTGAGCTTCATCCGGCGCCGCTGGGTCACATAGTCCACATGGATCAGCCCGAAGCGCCGGCTAAATCCGCAGGCCCATTCGAAGTTATCCATCAGCGTCCAGGCGAAATAGCCCTTCAGGGGTATGCCCGCCTGGATTGCCCGCGCGGCCTGTTCCAGATGGGCCACCATGTAGCGCGCGCGTTCCCAATCCACAATGGCGCCATCCGGGCCAACGACATCGGCAAAGGCCGCGCCATTCTCCGTTATGTAGAGGTCGCCGGGCGCATAATTGTCCTGCACATAGGCCAGGATATCATAGAGCGCTGGCGGATAGACTTCCCAGCCCATGGCCGTATAGACGCCCGGCGGCTTTATTCTGGTGAAATTCACCGGCGGAACATCGGCGCCGTCGGCGATGACGGAGCGACGGTAGACATTGATGCCCAGATAGTCGATCGGCGCAGCGATCGCCGCCATGTCGCCGCTGCGGATATCCGGCGTCAGGCCCCCATAGACCTCCAGCATGTCGGCCGGATAGCCGCCGCGGAACAGCGCATCCAGATGCCAGCGGTTCTGGCAGCCATCGAACCGGCGCGTGGCCGCGATGTCCTCCGGCCGGCCGCTTGCCGGGGTCGAGGCGTTGAGATCCAGCACGATGCCGACCTTCGCCCCCGGCACGTTCGCGCGGATCAGCGGCATCGCCTTGCCATGGGCGAGCAGCGCATGATGGCCGGCGGCCAGCGCGCCCTTCGCGCCCAGCTTCAGGCCCGGCGCATCCTCGCCGAAGGCATACCCCCACCAGGTGAAAGTCCAGAGTTCATTGAACGTGGTCCAATGCTTGACCCGGTCGCCGAGCCGCCGCGTAACTACGTCAGCATAGGCCAGGTAATCGTCAACGATGCCCCGCCGCAGCCAGCCGCCACCCTCATCCTGCAGCACCTGCGGCAGATCCCAGTGATAGAGGGTGACAAAGGGCGCGATGCCAACCTCCAACAGCCTGTCCACCAGCCGGTCATAGAAAGCGAGCCCCGTCTCATTCGCCTTGCCCCGCCCCTCCGGAATGATCCGCGGCCAGGCGATGGAGAAGCGGTAGGCATTGGGGTTCAATTGCTTCATCAGCGCGATGTCCTCGCGCCACCGGTGATAGTGATCGCAAGCGACGTCGCCGGTCTGTCCGTCGGCAATGGTGCCGGACGTATGCGCGAATCGGTCCCAGATGCTCTCGCCCCGGCCATCCGCGGCGACCGCGCCCTCGATCTGATAGGCCGCCGTCGCCGCGCCGATGATGAAATCCGCCGGTAGCCGGATCGCACGCGCCCGCGCGGTCAGGCTGCCGATATCCTCAATGGGCCCTGACACTGAAGCGCCTTTCGTTCCATTTGAGCATGCTGGCGACCGACAACGTCAGCAGCACATAAAAGATCGCCAGTGTATTGTAAGGCGGATAGGTCAGGAAACTGTCGGACTGGAACTCCCGCATCCGTTGCGTCACATCCCGGACGGAGATGATCGAGAGAAGTGCCGTGTCCTTGAGTATGGCGATCAACTCATTGCCTAAAGGTGGCAGGATCACGCGGAACGCTTGCGGCAGAATCACGAACCTTGCGACCTGCCAGCCTTTAAGCCCCAGGCTCCGCGCCGCTTCAACCTGGCCCTTGGGAACCGCCTCGATGCCCGCGCGGAATATCTCCGCCATGTAGGCCGAATAGCCGATTGCGAGGGCGATAATGCCACGCACCAAATTCGGCAGATCGATGCCGCCGTCGGTCATGTCCTTGAGCGTTCCGCTCAGCGGGAATCCGACATAGAGAATGATCACGAGGATGGGAATCCCGCGGATCGTATCGACATAGAACTCCGCCGCGATGGCCAGCGGATGGCGGAAATGCATGGCACTGCCGAAGGTCACGATCGCCAGAAACAGACCTATGATTGCTAGCCCCAGGCCGGGCAGCTTGTATTGCTCCGGCAGGAATGTGACACGCCACACGACCGGCGCATTCGCCGGTAATGCGGATTCCGGCAGAAAGGCAGCGGTGACCCGCTCTTTTGTCGCCAGCTCCTGCAGCGCCTCCCCGACATTGAGCACGCCGCGCATCTTCACCGTTTCCCCGGAGCCGCCTTCATACTCGCCGCGCCGCACGGTATCGATCAGGCCCTGCGGCGTATCCTTGATGATGGCGACCGATTTTTCGAGCGTGCCGGCCAGGACGTAGGTCTGCTTTTCCTGCAGCAGGAAGAACGCCGCTCCGGCAAACATCAGCACGCAGACGGCGGCATGAATCACGACCGTGTAGCGCTGCGGCTTCAGCTGTTGCAGTCCCGCCATGCCCAGGCCAAGAACCGCGGCCACCAGATAGGCCAGGATCGCCGCGCGCAGCGTCACGAATACGCCGGATGCGAACTCCACGGGCATGATCAAGACCAGGTAAACAATGCCGATGGCATTCAGCAGCAGGATGACGGTTGCGGCGATACTGCCGAGGGACGCAGTACGGCCCTGGATGCCGAACGCGAGCGCGGCCGCGGTTAGGACGGCTGATACGGCGAAATAGATCCATGCCCCCGTGCGAAAAACCGTCACGCAAAGGTCCAGGGCCTCGGCGGTGAGACGCCGCGGCTTGACGGCTTTCTCGATCAGGTCGGAGGCGAAGGGATCGACGCTGTTGGCGACAACCGAATTCACGAAGGTCGCGGGATCGAGAACCCCGGCGATGAACGCGGCGAGCGCAAGATTCGCTGCGGCAGCCGGAAGAATCAACCAGCGCCACTCCGGCCCACTATAGCGGAGGGAGGCCCGTGCCAGCGGCATGATCGTGCCCAGCAGCATCGCGGCCAGCAGCAGAAGGTAGACCGCCAACAGGCTCGCGGCATTGTCCTCGATACCGAGTATTTCCCGCAGCGACCGCTGATAGTTTGGCGTCGACGCGAAGAGATACACGATGAAAGGAATGGCGATCAGAATGACAAAATTGCTGGGCCGGATTCGCTTGATGGCGTCCATGTCAGTCCCCCGGTATCCGCGGCATGACGCGCCGGATGCGCTCAAAGAAAAAACGCGCCCAGATCGGGGTCGACCTGGGCGCGTTCAGAGATCGAGTCATTTGAATGTTGCCCGCAATCGGCCGCGCATTTCCACGGCTGTCTTCGGGCTTCGGTGCAATTCCCCCGATTACGAGGTCTTGCCCCAGTACTTGGCAATCAGCGCGTCGAGTGTGCCGTCGTCCTTGATTGCCTTGAGGCCTTCATTGAATGCGTCACGCAACGTGTCGCCTTCGCGGAAAACCAGGCCAAGCGGATCGGATTGCAGTCCCGTGATGCCGACAACCAGTTCGCCGGCGAATTGCTGCTCATAGGCGACCGCAGAGGTGCCGTCGATGACAACGCCGTCGACATCGCCATTCTTCAGCGCCTCGACCGCGGCGACGAAGGTGTCGTAGAGGCTGAGGTTCTCGCGGCCCACCAGCTCCTCCGCCAACTGCGCGTTGGTGGTCGCGGTCTGCGCCGCCAGCTTGCGGCCCTTCTTGAAGTCCTCGATGGTCAGCGCCTTGTCGGCGACGCGCACCAGCACCGCCTGGCTGACGATGATATAGGGATCGCTGAAATCCATCTCCTTGTCGCGCTCCTCGGTAATGGAGACGCCGGAGACCACCATGTCGAACTGGCTTTGCTGCAGGGCGGCGAAGATGCCGTCCCAGGCCGTGGTGACGAACTCGGCCCTGCAATTGATGCGCTCGCAGATGGCATTCATCACGTCGACATCGAAGCCGACGATCTGGCCGGTGGCCTCGTCGACGGTTTCCATCGGCGGATAGGTGGTGTCCGAGCCCACCTTCAGAACCTTGCCGCCGAGATCCGCGGCAAAGGCCGGGCCGGCCATCATGCCGACCGCGACTGCGGCCATGACAAAACGTTTGATCATTCTCACTGCTCCTCTGTCCAAGCGATGTTGTCGTTCAGTTTGCTTTTCGCTGCGCTATCAGGCGGCCCCGGATTTCACGCCGGGGATCGTCAAGGCTTTGCATCCTGCCTCGCTTCGATCCCCTCGATGTCTCGTTCCCTTCGGCCTCCCGGTGCTGACTGGCGCAGCGTTGCGTTCACTCTAGCCGCCCGCCGCGTCAATGCAAGCCGCCGGAAACTGGAATATTTCTTAGGTAAATCAAGTATATGCGGGATGTCTGGAGATTCCGCCCGGGGGCCCTGTAGATTGCCCGCCATGATGTTGAAGAATATCCGGATTCTCGCGGCCCTGCTGTTCGCCGGCCTCTTATTCGCGATGCCCCCGCCGGGCGCGAGCGCGGGCGACTATCCGTGGTTGTCGCGGGAGCCAAGCCGCGACGGCGAAAGCGCACTGGCGCCGCCCGCCGGTTTCGAGCGCGTGCCCGCAGCAGCGGATAGTTTCGCCGGCTGGTTGCGCCGCCTGCCGCTGGCGCCGGCGGGAACGCCGGTCCTGCTCCATGACGGCCGGCCGCTGCTGGATCAGTCGATCATCGCCGCCGTGGTCGACATCGACACCGGCATGTCCGATCTTCAGCAATGCGCCGACGCCGTGATGCGCCTGCGCGCCGAGTTCCTCTATAGCCGTGGCCTGTTGGGCGCGATCGGCTTCGATCTCGTCAACAGCGAGCGCTATCCGTTTTCCGCCTATAGCCGCGGCGCCACACCGCGGCAGGCGGGCGCCGAGATCACGCTGGCGAGCGAGAAGCCGCGGGGCGCCGGCCACAACGATTTACGCCGCTATCTCGATCTGCTGTTCGGCTTCGCCAGCACGCGGTCGCTGGCGCGGGAACTGCAGCCGGTGCCCAGCTTGCGCGAGGCGGAGATCGGCGATGTTTTCATCCGCGCCGGCGAACCCGGCCATGCCCTGATCATCGCCGACATGGCGGTGAGCGCATCCGGCCGGCGGCTGGTGCTCCTGGTCCAGGGCAGCATGCCTGCGCGCGGCATCTACGTGCTCAACAACACGCGGGCCCCGGAGCTCGGCGCCTGGTTCGAGATCGCCGACGGCCAGCCGCTCATCACCCTGGGCTACGAGTTCCGGCCGGATGAGCTGCGGCGGTTCTGAACGAACCTACCTCACCGCGTTCTCGATCGGCGGCAGGGAGCGGAGGTAGGCGACGATGGCGTCCAGGTCCTCGGCGTTCATGTTGTGATAGAAGCCGTAGGGCATGGGCGGCGCCATGGGGCTGCCGTCGGGGCGCACGCCTTCGGTGATGGCTTTCTTGATGTCGGCGTCGCTCCAGTTGCCGATGCCGGTTTTCTTGTCCTGCGTGATGTTGGCGGTGATCGAGATGCCCCAGGGACCGGGAATCTCCATGCCGCCGGCGCCGAGCTTGTTGGCGAAGTCCGGCATCTCGCCCGCGCCCATGGGGGTGTGGCATTCCATGCAATGGCCGAGCGGCCCGGCGAGATAGGCGCCATAGGCGACCTTGTCGTCGCGCGGGACATCCGGCACCGACTCGACGGGCGGGCCATAGGCCGGCGGCAGCGCGATATTGAAAGTGGATTTCGCCACCTTATTCTTCACGGGAGCCACGCTGCGGACATAGGCGACCAGCGCCTCGATATCGCTGTCCGAGATGTTGCGGTACATGCCGAAGGGCATCGGCGGGCCGATCAGCGAGCCGTCGGGCCGCAGGCCCTCGCGGATCGCCTTGGCGATCTGTTCGTCGGTCCAGCTGCCGATGCCGGTTTCCATGTCGGGCGTGATGTTCGCCACATTGGCGGTGAACAGGCCTTCCATGTCGATCACCATGCCACCGGCATATTCCATGCCCGGAACAGGGCCATCCGGTCCCTGGGGCGTGTGGCAATTGCCGCAGGCGACGATGCTGTTGGCGAGATAGCGGCCGCGCTCCAACAGCGCATCGTCAGCCATGGCTTGGCCGGTGGCGATGAGGCCGAGCGCGGCAATTGCGAGCCGCGGCAATACGAATTTTTTACGCTGCATTTATGCCTCCACGCATCAGGTTTTTCTTTGATATTGGGCGCGCGTTGCTACCCGAACCCGGGCTTCGGCGCAACAGCGCAGATGTTTCGCCGCTGTGACACAGTATAAGGCGCCAAACCGCTCGCCATCGATTCCGCGGCAGGGCCGTGATAAGCAATGCCGCCCCGGGGGAGGAAAACAGCGTGAGCGCAAAAATCTTAACGAGCTATCCGCATAAGGTCCGCCATGTTGAAAACACTTGGATTCCCTTGCGCGACGGCACACGGCTCGCCGCGCGGCTGTGGCTGCCGGAAGACGCGGAGAAGAATCCCGTGCCGGCCTTGCTGGAATATCTCCCCTACCGCAAACGCGATTCCATGCGCGCCCGCGACACGCCGATGCAGAGCTACTATGCCGGCCACGGCTACGCGGCGATCCGCGTCGATATCAGGGGCACGGGCGACAGCGACGGGCTGATCGATGATGAGTACACCCAGCAGGAGCAGGACGACGCGCTGGAGGTGATCGCCTGGCTCGCCAGGCAGCCCTGGTGCAGCGGCGCCGTCGGCATGCATGGCATGTCCTGGGGCGGATTCAACGCGCTGCAGCTGGCGGCGCTGCAGCCGCCGGCGTTGAAGGCGATCATCACCATGGGTTCCACCGACGACCGCTACGCCACCGACGTGCATTACATGGGCGGCTGCATGACCAAGGATAACGTCGATTGGGGCGGCGTCATGTTCGCCCATGTGTCGACGCCGCCGGATCCGGAAATTGTCGGCGACCGCTGGCGCGAGATGTGGATGCGGCGGCTGGAGAATCTGCGGCCGTGGATCATCCCCTGGCTCGAACATCAGCGCCGCGATGCTTACTGGCAGCATGGCTCGGTCTGCGAGGATTTCAGCAAGATCAAGATCCCGGTCTATGCCGTGAACGGCTGGGCCGACAATTACTGCGTCTCGATCCCGCGGCTGCTGGCCGGCTTGAGCGGGCCGCGCAAAGGCTTGATCGGGCCCTGGGCCCACAGCTTCCCGCAGCATGGCCAGCCCGGCCCGGCGATCGGCTGGTTCCAGGAGGCGCTGCGCTGGTGGGATCATTGGCTGAAGGGCAAGGACACCGGCATCATGGCGGAGCCGATGCTGCGGGTCTGGATGCAGGAGAGCGTTCCGCCGGCGGTGAGTTACCCTGTGCGCGAAGGCCGCTGGGTGGCGGAGGACAGCTGGCCGTCGCCGCGGCTGCAAGGCCGGCGCCTGCATTTCAATGCCGGGCGGCTCGAGGAGAAGCCGGGTGCGGCGGCAAAGTTCGTCGTGTCGTCGCCGCTGACCACAGGCCTTGCCGCCGGCGAGATCGGCCGCTATGGCGACGGCGCGGAGTTTGCCGCCGACCAGCGGGAGGATGACGGCGGCTCGCTGGTCTTCATCGGCGATCCGCTGCCGGCGCGGCTGGAGATACTCGGCGCGCCGATCGTGGAGCTGACGCTGTCGGCCAGCGCGCCCCAGGCTTTGGTCGCCGTGCGGCTTAACGAGGTGCTGCCCGACGGCCGGTCCACGCGGGTCACCTATGGCGTCCTCAATCTCTGCCACCGCGACAGCCACGAACAGCCGTCGCCGCTGGTGCCCGGCCATGAATATCGCATCAGGCTGCAGATGGAGGACATCGCCCACGCCTTTGCACCGGGGAGCCGCATCGCCGTCGCCATCTCCAACCATTACTGGCCGGCGCTCTGGCCGTCGCCGAGGCCGACCGCGCTGACGGTGACCGCCGGCGTCAGCAACCTCTGCCTTCCGGTCCGCCCGCCGCGGGCCGAAGACGCCAAGCTTCGGCCCTTCGCCGAACCGGAAACCGGCGCGCCCACGCCCATCACGAAGATCGCCGCCGGCCGGCCGGCCAACCGGATCGCCACCCGCGATCTCCATGCCGGCGCCACCACCGTGCTCCTGCCGCGGGACGGCGGCAGCCAGCATCTGCCTGACATCAATCTGACGATGCATGAGACCGGCGACGTGTATCATCAGGTTACCGGCGAAGACCCCGCCAGCGCCACCACCTGGACGACGTTCGGCATGGGCCGCGAGCGCGGCGACTGGCGCATCCGCACGGAGAGCCACACGCGGGTCACCTGCACGGCGGAGAAATTCCACCTGGAGGCGGCGATCGACGCCTATGAAGGCGACAGCCGGATTTTCACCCGCAACTGGTCGATGGATTTCCCGCGCGACAATCTGTGAGGGGCGCGATGGCCAAAGCAAAGCGGAGCAAGACGAAGCAATCCCACGGCCCCAAGCCGGCGCGGGAACAGAGCCATGGCCACGCCGCCGGCGCCAACAAACAGATCACGGCGCAGAACCGCAAGCTGCTGGGCAAGCATTACGCCAACAAGTATCCCGTGGGATCGTAGGCGGAAATGGTTCCGGCGGCGGTGCATTTTGCGCTATTTCCCGCCGGAAATCGTCAATCAACGCAGGGAGTTGCGATGCGGGCCGGGCGATCGACTCCGACGCCAAGCGGTTGATTCCGCAAGTGATTCCCGGAGATCTGCGAGTCCGGGTATCGGGGCCCCTTTTTTCGCGGAACGATCCCATACAAGGGAATTACGTCCTCTCGGGGATCGGCTGATCGCGAACAAAGATTCGCGCGCGGGCACGCGCCACCAAGCGCGGGCGTATGCCATATTCCGATACACAATGTCCAACATCGAGAGCGGGAGCGAGCGTTTGGCTGGATGGATATGGGAGTGCGTTCCCATAGTTCAAGGTCTGGGAATGACCAAAAAATTTGTCATCCCGCAAGTCTCGCGCCGCGAGATCAGGCGCGACCCATGAGCACCAAGCGGCGGCTGGGTCGGCTGGATGGGTCCGTGTTCTTGGATCCCGGATAACCTCGCTGACGCTCGGTTTCCGGGATGACAATGGGGAGTGTGTATTCAGCTGCTATTGCCTCCGCCATGCAACCCCAGCGTCACCCGCAAGACGCCATCCACCGCCACCGGCGACACCGCGAAGCCCAATCGCCGGCAGAGGTCGAGCATGGTTTCGTTTTCGGCCAGCACGTCGCCGAAGATTTCGCCGAGGCCGCGGCTGCGGCCGTAGGCGATGATTTTTTGCATAAGCAGCGTGCCCAGCCCCTGCCCGGCCCAATCGTCGCGCACCACCACGGCGAATTCGGCGCGAAGGTTGTCGGGATCCGACATCAGCCTGATGACTCCGTGGATATCCCCGCCGGCATCGGGGTCTGTCAGCAGCAGCGCCATCTCCCGCTCATAGTCGAGCTGGGTCAGCCGCGCCGCCATGGCGTGGGACATTTCCTTCAGCGGCGCGAAGAAGCGCAAGCGCACGGTGCGCGGCGACAGCTTGGCGAAGGCTCGCAGGAAGGCCGGTTCATCCTCCGGCCGCACCGGCCGTAAACGCAGCATGCGGCCGCCGGCGGTGACCGTCTCTTCCAGCTCCTGCGGATAGGGCCGGATGGCGAAGCGCGCGGTGCCCGGTTTCTCGGGGTGCCGCACCCGCACCCGGGCGTCCAGCGCGATCACGCCGGAGGCATCCGCCAGCAGCGGATTGATATCCAGCTCCACCACTTCCGGCAACGCTGCAGCCAGATCCGAGATGCGCATCAGCGCCGCGGCAATGGCCTCGAGCGCCGCGGGCGGCCGGTCGCGGAATCCCTGGAGCAGCCGGTGGATCTTCGTCCGCGCCATCAGATCCCGCGCCAGGTTGAGATTCAGCGGCGGCAGCGCCACGGCGCGGTCGGCGAGCAACTCCGTCGCCACGCCGCCCTGGCCGAACAGCACCACCGGACCGAACTGCCGGTCGTCGATCAGGCCGAGGATGAGTTCATAGGCGTTCGGCCGCCGCACCATCGCCTCGACGGTGAAGCCGGTGACGCGCGCCGCCGGCTTCATGGCGCGGACACGCTCCAGCATCTTTTCCGCCGCGGTCTCGACGGCCACGGCACCCGCGAGATCGAGGATCACGCCGCCGACATCGGACTTATGGGAGATGTCAGGCGAGAGGATCTTCAGCGCGACCGGACCGCCGAGCTCTGCCGCCAGCGCGACCGCTTCTTGCGGCGTCGTTGCGGTCGAGATCGGATTCACCGGAATGCCGAAGGCGCCGATGACAGCCATCGCCTCCGGGCCCGTCAGCATTTCCCGGCCTTCGGCCAGGGCGTGCCTGATGATCGCCGTGGCTTTCTCCGGTTCGTCCGGCGCGGCGCCGCTCAGCGCGGGCGGCGTCTGCATCAATTGCTCCTGGCTGCGGCGGTACTCCACCAGGTGCATGAAGGCCCGCACCGCGTCCTCCGGCGTATCGAAGCTGGGCACGCCACGGGCCGCGAACAGGCGCTGCGCCTCGGCCGCGGCGGCGCCGCCGACCCAACTTGTCAGAACGGGCACCACCGCAGTCGCCGCCCGGCCGGCAATCGCCGCCGCCGATCTTGCGCCGGCCGCCAGAGCGGTCGGGCAGTTGAGGACGAGGATTCCGTCTGCACCCGGTTCTTTCAGCAGTGCCTCCAGCGCCGCGCCATAGCGCGCTTCATCGGCATCCCCGACGATGTCGACGGGATTGCCGTGAGACCACGCCGCCGGCAGGACCGCATCGAGGCGCGCCAGCGTTTCCGCCGAGAGATCCGCCAGATGGCCCTTGCGGTCGATGAGGGCATCGGTGGCGAGGATGCCGATGCCGCCGCCATTGGTCAGGATGGCGAGCCGGTCGCCGCGGGGAGACCGGCATTTCGCCACGGTTTCCGCGGCATCGAACAGCTCCTCCAGCTCCAGCACCCGCAGCATGCCGGCCCGGCGGAAGGCGGCATCGTAAACAAGATCGACGCCGGCCAGCGCACCGGTGTGGGAGGCCACCGCGCGTGCGGTTTCCGCATGGCGGCCCGGCTTGATGACGATCACCGGCTTGGACCGCGCCGCCAGCCGCGCCGCCGACATGAACTTCCGCGCCTGGGTGACCTGCTCCATATAGAGCAGGATCGCCGTCACGGCCCCATCGGCCGCGAGATAGTCGAGCATGTCGCCGAAATCCACGTCGGCCATATCGCCCAGGGATACCAGATGAGAGAAGCCGATGCCTCGCGGCGCCGCCCAATCGATGATCGAAGCGATGATGGCGCCGGACTGCGCCACCAGCGCGATGCCGCCACTGGCCGGTTGGAGATGGCTGAAGCTGGCGTTGAGCCCAGCCGGCGGCGCCATCACGCCCAGGCAGTTCGGCCCGGCGATCCGCAGCAACTGCGGCCGCGCCGCCGCCAACATGGCCTGGCGCAGCTCGCCGGTGAATCCCGCTGAAATCACGACGGCGCCCTTCGTGCCCCGCGCAGCCGCCCGTTCAACGATGCCGGGCACGGTCGGCGCCGGCGTCGCGATGACAGCCAGATCGGGCGCCTCCGGCAGCGCGGCAAGCGACGGATACGCCGTCAATCCCTGAAGCTCTGCGTGCTTCGGGTTTACAGGGTAGATCGGCCCTTTGAAGCCGGCTTCGCGCAGATTGCGCAGCACCATGGCGCCGATGGACCCGGCGCGATCGCTGGCGCCGATCAGCGCCACCGAGCGCGGCCGGAACAGCGAATCCAGATTGCGGATGGTCATGAATCGATCATATCGAGGGTCTTCGGTTTCCGGCGGGCATGACCGGTGGATAGCGAAGAAGCCATAGCCTTGCGGCCGCGGCAATCGCGTTGATGTCAATCAAGGCCGCTGATGTCATGCTGGACTCCCTCGACAAGGCAAATGCCCGCCGGCAAGTGGGCTCAAATTGCGGAGATAGCGAGCATGGAGGCATCCCGGTCGCACCGCCCGGTAGCAATCGGCCATACCGCCGGATTCCATACCCTGCGCGACATCCCCGTCGCCGTCGCCGGCGAGACCGCCGGCGACATCCAAACGCGCCTGGCGCAGCGGCGTTACGATCTCGTCGATCCGATTTTTCTTTGCGATGACCAGCGGCGGCCGCTGGGCCACTGCCGCCTGACCGATATCCTGACGGCGCCACCATCGCAGCCTGTCAATGAGCTGCTGCGCGATGAACTGCCGGCGATTCCAGAATCCATGGATCAGGAACATGCGGCGGCATTGGCGCGGCGGCATCACCTGACCGCCCTGCCGGTCACGGACAGCGCCGGCCGCCTGATCGGCTGTGTGCCGCCGGCGGCGCTCATCGATATCAGCCGCCACGAGCATGCGGAGGATATCAGCCGCCTGGCCGGCATCGTGCATCACACCGATCACGCGCGCATCGCCGCGGAAGCGTCGCCCTGGCGGCGGTTACGGGGCCGGCTGCCATGGCTGTTCGTCGGACTTGCGGGCAGCATGATCGCCACCAGCGTCATGGCTCATTTCGAACAGATGCTGGCGAGCCAGTTGGCGGTCGCGTTCTTCATTCCCGCCATTGTCTATCTCGCCGACGCGATCGGCACCCAGACCGAAGCGGTCGCGGTGCGTGCGCTTTCTCAACCTCATGGATCGATGGTGCATATGCTCGTCGGCGAAGTGGCGACCGGCGCGATGATCGGCGCCGTGCTCGGCGCCATCACCTGGGCGATTGTCTTTGCCGCCTTTCACGACACGCGCCTGGCATCGGCGGTGGGCGCCGCCATTTTTGTCGCAGGATCATTGGCCACGACTTGCGGGCTCCTGCTACCATGGCTCTTATCCAAGCTGGGCGCCGATCCGGCCTTCGGCAGCGGCCCCGTGGCCACCGTCATACAGGATGTCCTGAGTTTACTGGTTTACTTTTTGATCGTCGGATGGCTGTTCGGCATTTGATTCAGGTCAAGGCGCCGCGCGGCTGCGCCATCCATCTATGCGGCGGGAAAGCGGAGATATCGAGATGATGGTAAAGCTCCAGAAAATCCGGCTCGAATTGGCGCGCACCAAGGATGCGCCCGAGGGCAATCCGCGCCACGGCTATGAGCTGGTGGCGCCGCTGGATAAGGACGGCCATCTGGACGGCAAGGCCTGGCCCTCGGTGCAGCAGCTCTGCACCGTGCGGCGCTTCGTGCCCGACGACATCGACGAGCATGGGCTGCTGATCCACAGCCGCGGCAAGCAATGGGCCTTCTCCTATGAGATCGGCGAAGAGGACGATGAGCCGATCTACCGCCTCGCCGACCATCGTTTCGCCATCGGCGAGTATGTCTCGATCACCGAGCATGACGGCGTGACGCGGCCATTCAAAGTCGTTTCCGTCGCGCCGCACCGGATCGGCGTCTAGCGCATTCGCATCTCCGGCTGCTGTCGCGGCGCGGCATTTGACAGATGCCGCGCGGACCGGTTCCATGGCGTTCGAAAACGAACGGGAGAATCCCGTGCCGGACGCAGAAGCCGGCGCGGCACAAGGGAGAACCGCCGATGCCGGAAGCCGCCCGCCCCACTGCCACCGCCAACCGCGACGTCGACGGCAAGTTCCGCGAGGTGGAGCTGCATTGGATTCCCATGAGCGACGGCCGCCGGCTGGCGGCGCGGCTGTGGATCCCCAACGGCGCCGACGCCGCTCCGGTGCCGGCGATCCTTGAATATATTCCGTACCGGCGGCGCGACGGCACGCGGCTGGGCGACGATCCCATGCATGGCTGGTTCGCCGCCAACGGCTATGCCTGCGCCCGCGTCGATATCTGCGGCAGCGGCGATTCCGACGGCCTGCTCCATGACGAGTATCTGCAGCAGGAACAGGACGACGCCTGCGACATCATCGCCTGGCTGGCAAAGCAGCCCTGGTGCAACGGCAATGTGGGGATGATCGGCATCTCCTGGGGCGGCTTCAACGGATTGCAGGCTGCCTATCGTCAGCCACCGGCACTTAAAGCCGTGGTCACCATGTGCTCCACCGTCGACCGCTACAACGACGACGTGCATTACATGGGCGGCTGCCTTTTGAGCGACAACATGGATTGGGGCGGCGCCTTCTTTTCCGTGGCCAATGTGCCGCCCGATCCGCGGATGGTGGGTCCGGGCTGGAAGGAACAGTGGCTGAAGCGGCTGGAAATCGCCGAGGCCTTTCCGGCAAAGTGGCTGCAGCATCAGCGCCGCGACGCGTTCTGGCGCCATGGCTCGGTCTGCGAGGATTACGGCAAGCTCAAAGCGGCCATCCTCGCCGTCGGCGGCTGGGCCGATGGCTATACGGCGGCGGTGTTCCGGCTGGTGGAGAATCTCAATCGGCCGGATTGCAAGGGCATTGCCGGGCCCTGGGGCCATCTGGATCCCTATCGCGGCATTCCCGGCCCGCCCATCGGCTTCCTGCAGGAATGCAAGCGCTGGTGGGACCGCTGGCTGAAGGGGATCGATACCGGCGTGGAGAAAGACCCGGCGTTGCGCCTCTGGCTGCAGGACTATGTGCCGCCGAAGTCGCACTATGACGTGCGGCCGGGGCGTTGGATCGCCCTGGAAAAATGGCCCTCCGCCGGCGTCGATCGGCAGACCTGGGCGCTGAACGCGGACGGACTTTCGCCGAAGCCCGGCGCGCCCGCCGCGCTCAAGATCTGCTCGCCGCAGACGACCGGCCTGGCCGGCGGCGAATGGTGCCCCTACGGCCTGGGCAAGGTGGCGCCGGAGATGCCGCTGGATCAGCGCATCGACGATGCCGGGTCCCTGGTGTTCGATTCGGCGCCGCTGGAGAATCATGCCCTGCTGGTGGGCGATCCGGTGGCGCGGCTGGAGCTTTCCGCCGGCAAGCCGCTGGCCTTCGTGGCCGTGCGGCTGAGCGATGTGGCGCCCGACGGCCAGGTCACCAAGGTGACCTATGGCCTGCAGAACCTGGCGCAGCGGGCCAGCCAGGCCGAGCCGTCGAAGCTGGTGCCGGGACAGCGCTATCAGATCCGCGTGCGGCTGAACGAGATCGCCCATCAGTTCGAGCCCGGGCACCGCATCCGCATTTCGGTGTCGACCAGCTATTTCCCGCTGGCCTGGCCGTCGCCGGAGCCGGTGACGCTGACGCTGCAGGCTGGCGAGAGCTCCATCGAGCTGCCGTTCCTGCGCAAGGAGGCGCTGAAGGTGGTCGAGCCGTTCGAGCCGGCGGAGCAGGCGCGGCCGCGCCCGTCGACGGTGCTGGCGGCCGGCCACGACACGCGGGAGATCCACCACGATCTCGCCACCGGCCGCGTCACCATGCGCATCTCCCGCGACGACGGCTGGACGCGCATCGAGGATATCGGCACCGAGGTCGCCTATGCGAAATCGAAGGAGGAGAGCATCATCGAAGGCGATCCCCTGTCGAAGCGGGAGGCGGTGACCACCAGCCACAGCTTCCGCCGCGGCGACTGGAATGCGCGGCTCGACACCAAGATCGTCATGACCTGCGACAAGGAAAACTTCTACCTGCAGTCGGACATCGACGCCTATGCCGGCGGCGCGCGGATCTTCAGCCGCTGCAAGCAGCACAAGATTCCGCGGGATTACATTTGAACTGGCGGGAAGCCGACTTACGACTTTGAACCACAGCGGCACAGGGACACAGAGGTTCACAGGGAAGAACAAAGGTTTTGCCGCAGATGAACGCAGATGAACACAGATATGCCGAGATTTGCAGAGAGGCCGTGCATCGCCTGCACAGCTGAATTGCTTGCGCGCCTTCGGCGCGCAGAGACCCGTCAACCGACGCGCCGCGCCGCCCCCGATTTTCTAGACGCGAAGCATCTGTGTTTATCTGCGCTCATCTGCGGCTAAGTCTGCTTACTTTCTTCTCAGCGAACATCTGTGTCTCTGTGGTTCAAAGTTGCAATACCGGACGCCATGTCGGGATTCATCCCGTCCATGCCGCTGGCAGCCAAGGTCAGATAGCGCAAATCTCTAGATTTCCCGGGCCTGCCGCCGGCCTCGGAGTCTGCCCATGCAATTCGGCCTGACGACGGAACAACAGATGCTCGTCGACAGCGTGCGCGCGTTCGTCGACGCCGAGCTCATGCCCTATGAGGACGAAGTCGAGCGCACGGACAAAGTGCGGCCGGAGCTGATCCAGCAGATCAAGACCAAGGCGCTGCAGGCCGGTTTCTATGCCGCGAACATGCCGGAAGATCTGGGCGGCGGCGGCCTTGATCACGTGGCGCTGGCGCTGATGGAGCGGGAGCTGGGCCGCACCAGCTTTGCCCTGCAATATGCGGTCGCGCGGCCGTCGAACATCCTGCGCGCCTGCAAAGGCGAGCAGATCGAGCGCTATCTGAAACCGGCGATCCGCGGCGAGCGGGTGGAATGCCTGGCGCTGACCGAGCCCAATGCCGGGTCGGACCTGCGTTCCATGCAGACGCGCGCCGAGCGGCAGGGCGACGACTATGTGGTCAACGGCACGAAACATTTCATCTCCTATGCCGATGTCGCCGATTTCATCGTGCTGTTCGCCGCCAGCGGCGTGGAAGAGACAGCGAAGGGCAACAAGAAGCGCATCACCTCGTTCCTGGTGGACAAGGGCACGCCGGGCCTCGACGTGCGGCTCGGGCCGCGCTCGGTCTCCCATCGCGGCTTCCACCATTGCGAGCTGGTCTTCACCAATTGCCGCGTGCCGGTCAGCCAGATCCTGGGGGAGGAGCATCGGGGATTCGATGTCGCCAACACCTGGCTGGGCGCCACGCGCCTGACCGTCGCCGCGCAATGCGTCGGCCGCGCGCAGCGGGCGCTGGACAAGGCGACGCAGTGGGCGGCGACGCGCAAGCAGTTCGGCCAGACCATCGGCAAGTTCCAGGGCACCAGCTTCAAGCTGGCGGATATGGCGACGGAGATCGCGGCGGCCGAACTTCTGGTCCTCCAGGCCGCCTGGAAGAGCGACCAGGGCACGGTGCAGGACCAGGACTATGCCATGGCCAAGCTCTATGCCACGGAGATGCTGGCGCGGGCCACCGACCATGCGGTGCAGATCTTCGGCGGCATGGGGCTGATGGAAGAGGTGGGCGTGGAGCGGCTCTGGCGCGACGCCCGGGTCGAGCGCATCTGGGACGGCACCTCGGAAATCCAGCGGCATATCATCTCGCGGGCCCTGTTGCGGCCCCACGAATAGCCGGCCCTGCGACATCCCGTAGCGGCGGAATCAGGCTTGCCGCGGAGCGCTGAATGCCCAAGTTAGAAGCATCGGCGGCCAGGGAGGATTCCTCATGTCGCGCGGTTCTGCTGCTCTCAATCTGACCAGCCATCATCAGCCGGCCGGCCTGTCCGACCGCATCGCCCTCCTCTTCGTCAAATTCCTGCGCTTCATTGCCGACAACTTCTTCGCCAGGCGCTATGGCCATCGCGCCGTCGTGCTGGAGACCGTCGCCGCCGTGCCCGGCATGGTGGGCGGCATGCTGAACCATCTGAAGAGCCTGCGGCGCATGCAGGACGACCGCGGCTGGATCAAGACGCTGCTGGACGAGGCCGAGAACGAGCGCATGCATCTCATGACTTTCATCGCCGTGGCGCAGCCGAACTGGTTCGAGCGCGCGCTGGTGCTGCTGGTGCAGGGCGTGTTCTTCAACTGCTTTTTCGTGCTGTATCTGTTCGCGCCGCGCACCGCGCACCGGATCGTGGGGTACTTCGAGGAAGAGGCCGTGGTCAGCTACAGCCAATACCTGGCGGAGATCGAGGCTGGCCGGCATGCGAACCTGCCGGCGCCGCGCATCGCCATCGATTATTGGGGCCTGGCGCCGGACGCGCGGCTGCGGGAGGTGGTGATCGCCGTGCGCGCCGACGAAGCCGGCCATCGCGACGTCAATCACCGCTTCGCCGATGAACTGGCGGGCGCCGCCGGATCTTCGGCGGCCGTGGCGTAGGCATGCGCGGTGCAGCATCCCGCCGGAGCGCCGGGGGGGGGCTTGGTGGATCAGACGGCCGGCAGGGGAGATTTTTCCGGCCGATTCTTTATTGCCGCTAGCGGCCCTTGAACACCGCAGGCCGCTTTTCCGAAAAAGCGCGGACGCCTTCCTTGGCATCATCCGACTTCAAGGCCAGTTCATAGGCCGGCAGCTTGCCACTGCGGATGATGTCGAAACCTTCGCGGATACTCCTGCCGTCGATTGCCCTTAAGGATTCCTTGAGCGCCTGGATGGTGAGCGGCGCACCGGCGGCGATCCTGTCCGCCCAGTCCCGCGCTGTTTCCATCAGTTTGTCTTTCGGTACGACGGCATTCACCATGCCATAGTGCTTTGCCTCCTGGGCGCTCATCCGCCGGCCGAGCAGCAACATCTCGGCGGCTATGTTATAAGGCAGACGCCTGGGTATGCGCTGGATGCCGCCGGAATCCGGCAGGATACCGATCGGCAACTCCGGCATGGCGAATTCCGCGTGATCGGCGGCGATCAGCAGATCGCAGGCGATCGCCAGTTCCAGCCCGCCGCCCAGGGCGTGGCCATTGATCGCGGCGATGACCGGCTTGTTGAGATCCCAAAGCTCGGTCAAGCCGGCGAACTTCCCCGGGCCGTAATCCAGTTCCCACCATTTGCCGACCTCTTCGTTGCCGGCCGCCGCCTTGAGATCCCAGCCGGCGGAGAAGATTCGCTCGCCAGCCGCGGTCACGATGCCCACCCGCAATTCCGGATCGTCGCGCAGGGTCACGAACGCGGCGCCGAGCTGCCGGCTGGCGACGATGTCGATGGCATTCACCTTTGGCCGGTCGAGGGTGATCTCCAGGACATGGCCGCGCCGAACAACTTCCACGCATTCGCTCATTTGGGCTCTCTCCCGGCTGGTCGGTCGCTGTTTCCCCGAGAATCGCCCGAATCAAGCCCGGACGATTCACCGACCACGACCTGCTCTGATTCGGCTGCGACCGCCAGGGGCAGCGAGCCCGGGCCGGCTTTCCATAGCCTTGATTTTCTTACGCAATTAACAGGCTCAGGCGATGGGTGAGCAGCAGGACGGGAACGAAGCTTGCCGCCCGCGGTCTTCGCAGTTGCGAGAAATCCCCCGGCGCCCAACCCCAAGCCCGGCGGGAGTCGGCCTGCTTCGGCGATTGTCCGCTAACCCGCTAGCTTCACCAAGAGGCGCAGAACCAGAGCGGATGTCACAACCTGCCATTCACCATTATTGCTAAACAGTGTGACGATTATCACTGCATCAGTATCAAATTTAGCTTGTAGTTGAATGGAATTTGCCCTTATAATTCAATAGTTTGTTAATACATCGTTAACCAAAAAGCAGGTTCTCGGGTATTTGGGCTGGTGACTCGGTAACTTGCTGTAACACAAAGAAAAACCAGCGCTCTCTACCGTTTGTGGGTGATGTCATGAAGTATGAATCTCGCGAGCTTGCCCGGTTAGTGCGCGCGGCTGCCTTGAGCGCAGGTGTCGCGGCAATCGCTCTGCTGCCGATTAGCGTTCAGGCGCAGGCAACGGAGTCTGCGGCCTATGCAGTTGCCAAGAACTCCCAGAGCACCGAAGCGACTCTGAAGTTTATCGAAGCCTATCCCCAGAGCCCGCTGGGCCTGGAACTCGTCCGGGCGTTGCCGGAAGACTTGCAGAAAGATGTCTGCGTTCAGCTTCCGGAATCGCTGCCGATCGACGATCAGTTGATCCAGTTCTGCGCGTCCCTCCTTAACATTCAACCCGCTGCCGGCCCGGCGCCGACAAGTCGTGAAGACAAGGGCGACGACGACGACGATGATGAAGACGACGGCGGCGATGGAGACGGCGACGGTGATGGAGACGGCGACGGTGATGGAGACGGCGACGGCGATGGAGACGGCGACGGTGATGGAGACGGCGACGGCGACGGTGATGGAGACGGCGACGGTGATGGAGACGGCGACGGCGACGGCGACGGCGACGGTGATGGAGACGGCGACGGCGATGGAGACGGCGACGGCGACGGCGATCCCGACGATGATGACGATGACGATGATGATGATGACGACGATGATGATGACGACGATGACGACGACGATGATGACGATGACGACGATGACGATGAGGACGATGATGACGATGATGACGATGATGACGACGATGATGACGACGATGATGACGACGACGATGACGATGATGACGATGACGATGATGACGACGATGATGACGATGACGATGACGATGATGACGACGACGACGATGGCGAAGTCGATGACGACGGCGAGAATTCTCCCGGCAAAGGCGGTCA
>JBJXDY010000036.1:0-15385 GCA_046154965.1 Dongiaceae bacterium
TCGCGAAGATCATTCGAAAGAGGTCGGGTCATCGCTTGCTGGCCTCCTTCCCAGCCAGCATCTTGAATCACAAATCCGATCCCTGGGGAATCCCCTACGATTCATTCAATCCGTGAAACGCTCTAGTGTCGCTGGAGCCGGTCGCTGCGACCTTGGTGGGCGGCATTATCCTGGCGGAGAGAATTGGGCTGCGGGCGTGGATCGCAGTTGCGCTGATTTCGTTAGCGTCGCTGCTTGTTGCCCTGGCGAGAACCGCAGCAACGCCGGGCAATGATCCGATGTAGAGCCTACCAGCCCCCCGTCGCCAGCCAGCGCTCCACCTGCGCAAACCGGTCATGGCCCCAGAACGGCTCGCCGTCGACGAACAGGAAGGGCGAGCCGAACACACCGCGGGCCAGCGCCGCGTCTGTCTCCGCTTTCAGCCGTTCCTTGACCGCCGGTTGCTCGCTGGCTTCGCGCAGCGGCGCGGGGTCGATGCCGAGCCGCTGACCGATGGCGGCGACGGCGTCGACGCCGCGCACGTCCCGCCCCTCGCCGTAGGCCGCGTGATACACGGCGCGAGCGAGCGCTTTGGCCTGTGCCGGCTCGCGATCCACCAGCCAATAGAAGGCTCGCGACGCCGCCAGCGCCGGAAACGGAAACGGCTCCGGCAGCGTAAAGGGAACATTCAGCAGCCGCGCCGAGCGGGCGAAATCCCGCAGGTGATAGGGCCCGCGCATCGGCTGCTGCGTCAGGGGCGATTGGCCGGTGGTCTTGAACGCGGCACCCAGCATGAAGGGCCGCCAGGTCACATCGCGGCCGTGGCGCGCGGCCAACGCGTCGATCTGGGTCGACGCCAGATAGCCATAGGGCGAGGAGAAATCGAAGTAGAAGTCGATCGGCGCCGCCATCAGTCCCTCGCCTACTTCGCCGTGGCGAGATCCGATGCCACCGCACCGGGCGCCGGGAACCGCGCCTTGAAGGTGAAAGCATCGGGACCGGGGCCGCGTTGCTGCAGAAGATCCAGCCGTTCTTTCGCTTCGGCCATATCGGGCAGATGCCCGGCCGGAATCCACCAGAGCACCATATGGGGTTGCGACATCTTCTCGAACCAGTCCCGCCGGCGCGCCATGATCCTAGCGTGGCCGCCGCGGTAGGTGAAATCGAACAGCGCCTCGATCCCTTCCCAAACCGTGAGATTGACGATCATCCGGGTATCGTCATAGGCGCGGATATCGGTGGCATTACCGCTGTCGCTCTTCAGGCGCCAGATAAAGCCGGGGCTGCGCTCGGCCAGAGCATTGATGTCATCCAGCGCCGCCACGAAATCCTGCAGCAGCGGATCATCCATGGGCGCCAGGGCGCGGGCGATGTTCAACTGGGCGAGGCGGAAGCCGGGAGATGATTTGTGCCGGTCAACCATGCCATTCCTACCAGGGGATCGGTTGGCCGTTGTAATTGAAGAACTGGCCGCTGTCGGCGGCGGTCAGCGCGGCGATCTTCGCGCGCATGCCGCCGACGCTGTCGGCCACCGGCACCGTCGCGCTGCGGCCGCCCATGTCGGTCTTGGCCCAGCCGGGGTGGAACAGGATCACCTTGATGCCCTTCCGTTTGAGATCGATGGCCATGCTCTTGGCGGCCATGTTCAGCGCCGCCTTGCTGGTGCGGTAGGCGTACGACCCGCCGCTGCTGTTGTCGGCGATGCTGCCCATGCGGCTGGTGATGTTGACGATCAGCTTGCCCTCGCCGCGTTCCAGATTGGCGGCCAGCCGTTCGGCGATGCGCACGGGCGCCAGGGCGTTGACGCGCAAAGTCTGCATCCATCCCTCGACATCGGTGCTGCCGAAACTGTCATCGGGGCCGATGATGCCGGCATTGTTGATGAGGATATCGATGGACTCGCTGCCGAGAGATCTTGCAAGGGCCTCGATCTGCGCCTCGTCCGTGACCTCCAGGGCATGCACGCGCACATCGCCCTTGATGGCCTTCAGCGCCGTCGCCTTGCCGGGATCGCGGCAGGCCCCGTGGACGCGCCAGCTTTCGGCCGCATACTGCTTGGCGAATTCCAGCCCGACGCCCCTATTCGCGCCGGTAATCAGGACGGTGGGCATGATTCAAATCACCTGGAAATGGCACTCGACGGGCTTGTTGGAGTTGATCGGCAGGATGTCCTGGGGACAGGAGGAAAAGGCCATCACCACATCCATCTCCGCCCGCAGCAGCACAAAATCGCCGGCTTTCGACACCGTCGGCTGAAAGGAGATGCTGCCGTCGGCCGCCACGGGAATGTTCATCCACATATTGAGCGGGCTCGGCACTTCCGGCGGCGTCAGGCCCAGCTCGGCCATGCCGAAGAACAGGTTGTCGGTGCAGTTGTCGTGATAGCCCTCGACGCCCAGGAATTTGTAGCGGTAGCGGTCGCAGGCGGCGACGATGGTGTCATGGATGCCCGGCGACGTGTCCTCGAGGAGGGTCAGGATCGGCCGCCGCTTGTTGGTGAACATCACGTCGCCAACTTTCGGGATGATGTGACCGATATGTGGCCGCGTGTGCTCCAGTGACATGAACTCATGGAGATCGGCGGCATTGAAGGCCCAGGTATCGATGACCTGGGTGCCGTGGGTATTGATCAGCTTGAGTGTATGGCCGCGGGGCACATGGACGGCCTTGCCGCGCCGGGCGGGAATCTCCGTGAGTTGCTCGACCATGCCTAGCGCCTCCCCTTCTTGCCGGCGCGCTTGGCCGCCTTCTTCCTGGCTTTCGGCCTGGCGGTGCGGCGGCGCTGGGCGGCGGCCGATGATGGTGGCCGCGCGGCGCGGCGGGCCGTCACCTCGATCTCGATGCGCATGCGCGGATCCACCAGCCCGGCGACGATGGCCGTGGAGGCCGGCCGGATCTCGCCGAAATGCTCGCCGAGGATCGGCACGATGTTGGGCCAATCGGCCGGATTCGGCACGATGTAGTTGGCGCGCACCACGTCGCGGAGTGAGCTGCCGGCCTGGGCCAGCGCCGCCGAGATGTTGCGGAGGGTTTGCCGGACCTGCTCGGCCAGATCGTCCGAGATCGCCATCCTGGCATAGTCGAAACCGGTGGTGCCGGAGACGAAGACCCATTCGCCATCCGCCACCGCCCGCGAATATCCCGCCGCCTTTTCGAAACTCGAGCCCGAGGAAATCAGTTTGCGCGCCACGTCAGCCTCCATTTACGAGCGGCGATATTGTCATTCCGGCCGGGACCCAGCAATGGCGGGAGAAGCGCTTGCGCTCCGGCCGCGGCGCAAGGAAACTCTCCGCCCGTCGCGCCTCATTCCCTGGTGCATCATGATCCTCGAAGTCGCCATCCTCGACATCAAGCCGGGTCAATCGCCGGCCTTCGAAGCCGCCTTCCACGAAGCCGCGCCTATCATCGCCGCCATGCCCGGCTACAAGGGCCACGAGATCCGCCGCTGCATGGAACAGCCGGACCGCTACATCCTCTTGGTGAAGTGGCGCCGCCTGGAGGACCACACGGAGGGGTTCCGGAAGTCGGCGGACTATGGCCGCTGGAAGGCCCTGCTGCACCATTTCTACGATCCGTTCCCGACGGTGGAACATTACGAGCCGGTGTCGGCGGCGGGGTAGTCGCTCACAACGACCGTTTAGCATGTCCCCTCGCCCCGCTTGCGGGGAGAGGGTCAGGGTGAGGGGACGAAGCGATGGCGCCAACGCGTGACAAACAATCTGTCTGCGCCGCACTCCGGGTCAACACCTCTGACCCTGACCCTCTCCCCCATTTCGTGGTGGCGAGGGGACTGTAATCCGGAAGTATCGAAGCCCGCTCTGTTGGCAAAACTCGGCCCTACTCCCGCCGCTGCGCTTCGACCAGCGCGCGGTTGCGGCGGTTTTCGCGGTCGTTGTTGATCACCAGCACCGCGTGCGCAACGCCGATGCCCCAGACGATCACGCCCGCCGGGAACCAGAAGACGATGGTGATCGACAGCACGATCGCCCCGACATAGATCAGCAGGTTGAAGATCGCCTGGAAGATCCGGCCGGTGAACAGCAGCGCCAGCGGCGAGCAAAACAGCGCGAGAAGGTAGAGCATGGGTTTCGGGCACTCCAAACTGCGATCGCCGATTAGATGGTAATGCCCCAGGCCAATTCCAAGCACTCTGGGTAGGTGATCTGCAATGTCACGCGTAAGGCCTCCGCGCCTATCGCCAATAGTTCGCAGCAAACTGAAGAGTCCGCAATATCACATACTGTTCTGGAATTGCAGCCTTGTCGACCCGACGCCCCACTAACGCCGTTCGGATTGTACCCATAAGCTCTTGGATCATCATGAGACGTCCGCCGCCGATTGCAGATCGATTCGCCGCACTGCCGGTGACCAAGAGAGCGATCTGCTCGATCTCCGTCGGTAATGCAATTCCGGCAAAGAGCTCGGGAATGTATCGCTTTCCCGCAGCAAGCTTTCGGGCGAATCTTGATTCTCGTTCATCCCAACGGTCGGCATCCATCGAAGGTTCGACATGGACCAGGTTCTTCTTAACCGGGTGAAACGCAACAATATCCAGTTCTCCCTCATGACCTCCCTTCGCCCGTGGGCCGACTCGAACATTACGACGGACGAAATAGCCATTGAATTCGTACCACTCAGCGACGAGTTGTTCGAGGAAGTTGGCCACGAAGTACTACTCCCCAACGTCAATGCAAAAAGCTGCCACAACGAGCCATCACGCCACGCCGGATCGAATTGCTCGCTTTCGGACTCGCATGACTCGCAAATGAGAGTCAGCGTATGACATTCACGTCGATACCCAGGCTGAGTGTTCGCCAAGCGCGGTCGGTCGTCATCGCCGGTTCTCGCCGCAATCTTGCGAGGCCGAGGCAGGCGCGATCGGCCAGCGAGAGACCGAGATGCTGAGTCAATGGTTGCAGCCGTGCTGCCTCGATCGCCTGCTCCTCGTCGAATGCAACGATCCGCATGCGGAGAGCCTGCAAGATCGTCCTCACTTTCGCGATCGACTGGCCTGCCTCTGTGAAATAGGATCCGACTTCCGCCAAATTGACCGCCGATACGCTGGCACTGTCCGCAACCGCCTCGACCTTTTCGAAGCCCTTTTCTCGTCGCAGCAACGCCAAAACGGCGGAGGCGTCAAGCACGACATCAGCCATGCCGCCGCTCCGCAGCTTCTTTGCGCGCTTCCGCCCGTCGCTGGGCGATCAAATCGTCGGACCAGTTTCCCGGGCGCTCTTGGGCAAAGTCGGCGATAAGCGCTTGGGCAAAGCGAATTCCGGCTTCGCGACTCATCAACTTGAGTTCGCCGTCTTCATATCGCCACGGAATCGTCGCGCCGGGCTTGGCATCCAACTGCGAAACTAGCATCACTGGAATAGAGATCCGGCCCTGCTCATCCACGACGCAGCGCCCATGGGTCGGAAGGTCAGCTCCCGCCTCGGCTGGGGCGTCAGCGGATTCTTGAAGCGGTAGCGTTTCTCCCCCGCGCTTTGCCTCATCGGCAACGAGGACGTTACGGACATGCTGGTATCTAAGGTGAAGAAAATCAGCAATCTTCGACCGGCTGTATCCGGCTACATGCAAGGCTCGAATTTTCGCAGACTTTGTCGGCAGACTCGCCACCGTCGCTTCCATCCGCCGGGTTTCATGGGCATCAGCGCCGCCTGATTCACGTCGACTTGGCATACCGGCAACCTCCCAATCAGAATTAACTAAGTGACTATCTAACATAGTTTTGTTAGGTTGTCAACTGTTGTTTCGGCTGTTCGAGCTTACGCCGTCTCCTCGAACAGCTCCCGCCCGATCAGCATGCGCCGGATCTCGCTGGTGCCGGCGCCGATCTCGTAAAGTTTGGCGTCGCGCAGCAGGCGGCCGGTGGGATAGTCGTTGATGTAGCCGTTGCCGCCCAGGCATTGGATCGCTTCCAGCGCCATCCAGGTGGCTTTCTCCGCCGCGTAGAGGATCGCGCCGGCGGCGTCCTTGCGGGTGGTCTCGCCGCGGTCGCAGGCCTTGGCGACGGTGTAGACATAGGCCTTGGCGGCATTCATCACCGTGTACATGTCGGCGATCTTGCCCTGCATGATCTGGAATTCGCCGATGGCCTTGCCGAACTGCTTGCGCTCATGGACATAGGGAATGACCGTGTCCATGCAGGACTGCATGATGCCCAGCGGCCCGGCGGCAAGCACGGCGCGTTCATAGTCCAGGCCGCTCATCAGCACGCGCACGCCCTTGCCCACCTCGCCCAGCACGTTCTCCGCCGGCACCTCGCAATCCCTAAACACCAGCTCGCAGGTGTTGGAGCCGCGCATGCCCAGCTTGTCCAGCTTCTGCGCGGTGGAGAAACCCGTCATCCCCTTCTCGATCAGGAGGGCGGTGATGCCCTTGGAGCCGGCGCCCGGATCGGTCTTGGCATAGACCACCAGCACGTTGGCGTCGGGCCCGTTGGTGATCCACATCTTGTTGCCGTTGAGGATGTAGCGGTCGCCCTTCTTCTCGGCGCGGGTCTTCATCCCCACGACGTCGGAGCCGGCGCCCGGCTCGCTCATCGCCAGCGCGCCCACATATTCGCCTGATATCAGCTTCGGCAGGTACTTCTTCTTCTGTTCCGTCTTGCCGTTGCGGCGGATCTGGTTGACGCAGAGATTCGAATGCGCGCCGTAGGACAGGCCGACCGAGGCGGAAGCGCGGCTGATCTCCTCCATGGCGACAACATGCTCCAGATAGCCCATGGCGGCGCCGCCATACTCTTCCTCCACCGTGACGCCGAGGACGCCGAGATCGCCGAACTTGCGCCAGAGATCCATGGGGAAATTGTTGCTGCGGTCCACTTCGGCGGCGCGCGGCGCGATCTCCGCGGCGGCGAAATCCGCCACTGTGTCGCGCAACGCATCGGCCGTCTCGCCGAGATCGAAGTTCAGTCCGGGATAGCGGTTGGCGGGCATGTTTGACTCCTTTGCCGCAGAATAGAGCCGAGCGGAGGCTCGCGGTAGGGCCTATTGCTGAATGCGCCCAAACTCCAATGAAGTTCCCCCCAGATTGTTTCCCCCGCGAAAGCGGGAGCCCAGGGGTGAAGGCGCTCTCGTGACAATTGCTACGCAATTGCGCTGCCAACTCCTGAGTCCCCGCTTTCGCGGGGAAAACAAAACTTGGTGGCATGGATCGAATAAGTCTGCCCTACAGCAAGAACAGCGTCGCCAGCCCAAGGAACGAAAAGAAACCCAGCACATCCGTGGTGGTGGTCAGGAACGGCCCGGCGCTGACGGCCGGGTCCAGATCCATCCGGTGCAGCACGATCGGGATGATGGTTCCGGCCAGCCCCGCCCAGGCCATGTTGAAGACCATCGCCGCCGCCAGCACCAGGCCGAGCTTCTGGCTGTGGAACCAGAGGCCGGCCACGACCCCCATGATGACCGCGAAGATGACGGCATTCATCGCGTTCACCATCACCTCCTTGCCGACGGCGCGGGCGATGTTGCTGCCGGGCGAGAGGTCGCGGGTGGCGAGCGCGCGCACGGTCACAGTGACCACCTGCATGCCCGCATTGCCGCCCATGGCGGCGACGATGGGCATCAGCACGGCGAGCGCCACGATCTGCTCGATGGTCGCGTCGAACTGGGAGATCACCGTTGCCGCGATGATGGTGTTGATCAGCGTCACGAACAGCCAGCGCATGCGGCGCCAGGCGGTCTCCAAGGCCGTGGCGTGGAAATCGCTCTCGCCGACGCCGCTCAGGCTCATCAGGTCTTCTTCCGTCTCTTCCTCGATCACATGCACGACGTCGTCGACGGTGATCACGCCCACCAGCCGGTCGGCCTCGTCCACCACGGGCGCCGACACCAGCGCATATTGCCGGAACATGTAGGCGACCTCTTCCTGGTCCATATCCACGCGGATCGACCGCAGTTCCGTCTCCATGATGTCCGTCAGCTTGACCGCGCGCTTGTTGCGCATGGCCCGGGACAGCGGCACGCGGCCGATCGGCGTATGCCTGGGATCGACGATGTAGAGATCGTAGAAATCGTCGGGCAAGTCGCCGCTGGCGCGCAGGAAGTCGATGGTCTCGCCGACCGTCCAATAGGACGGCACGGCCACCAGGTCACGCTGCATCAGGCGGCCGGCGCTGTCCTCGGGATAGGTCAGGCCCTCCTCGAGGATCGCGCGATCTTCCGCCGGCACGGCGGCGAGGATTTGCTGCTTCGCCTCCTCGTCCAGGTCTTCGAGGATGTCGACGGCGTCGTCGGTCTCCAGCTCGGTGAAGGCCTGGGCGACCTCCTTGGGGCCGAGCATCTCCATGACATCGTCGCGGACATCCTCGTCCAGATAGGTCAGAGTCTCCGCTTCGATGTCCTGCCGAGTCGCCTCGATGAATTTTTCGCGGTCGTCGTCATCAAGCTGCTCCAGCAGGTCGGCGACATCGGCTGCGTGGAGCTCGCCGATGACGGTGCGCAGACTCTCGGTCTGGCCGCTTTCCAGCAGCCCGCGCACTGTCTGCACCAGCTCCGCCGTTACGCCGTAACCGGCCTCGTCCTCGGTTTCCCCGGCCTCATCGTCCGGCTGGTGCTCCAGGTTGGCCATGACCTACACCGGCTGCGGGTTCGCGGCTTGGGCCTCAACGACGGCAACGGCGCTCATGTTGACGATGCCGCGGACGGTAACCGTGGGCGTCAGGACATGGGCCGGCTTGGCGGCGCCGATCAGCATCGGCCCGACCTGCGGCCCCTCACCCGCCGAGCGCAGCAGCTCCACGGCGATGTTGGCGGCGTCCAGCGTCGGCATCACCAGCAGGTTCGGCTGGCCCTTCAGCCTCGAATTGGGGAACAGGCGCAGGCGCAACTCCTCCGACAGGGCGAGCTGCGCGTTCATCTCGCCCTCCACCTCCAGTTCCGGCGCATTGGCGCGGATCAGCGCAAGGGCCGCCTGCATCTTGCGGGCGCTGGGCGTATCGCCGGAACCGAAATTGGAATGGGATAGCAGGGCCGCGCGCGGCTCCAGGCCGAAGCGCTGGATCGCCTCGGTCGCCAGCAGCGTCATTTCGACGATCTGCTCGGCGCTCGGGTCGTGCATGACATGGGTGTCGCAAACAAAGAACGTCCCCTTGGGCAGGATGACCGCCGTCAGCGCCGACACCTGGCGCACCCCGCGCCGCAGGCCGATCACATCCAGCACATGCTTCATATGTCCGTCGAAGGTGCCGGTGGTGCCGCAGATCATCGCCTCCGCCTCGCCGCGCCGGACCATCAGGGCGGCGATCACCGTGTTGCGGGTGCGCACGATGTTGCGCGCCAGATCGGGCGTCACGCCCTTGCGCTCCATCAGGCCGTGATAGAGCCGCCAGTATTCGGCAAAGCGGGGATCGTCGTCGGGGTCGACGATTTCGAAATCCTTCTTCGGCTTCAACCGCAAGCCGATGCGGCTCAGCCGCTGCTCGATGACGCCCGGCCGGCCGATGACCACCGGCTTGGCGAGGCCTTCGTCGATCACCGTCTGCACGGCGCGCAAGACCCGCTCGTCCTCGCCTTCGGCATAGACCAGCCGCCGGGGATCGCGCCGCGCCTTGTCGAACATCGGCTTCATCAGCAAGCCGGAGCGGAAGACGAATTGGCTGAGTCGGTCCTTGTAGGCCTCGAGGTCGGCGATCGGCCGGGTGGCCACGCCGCTGTCCATCGCCGCCTTGGCTACCGCGGGCGCGATCTCCACGATCAGCCGGGGATCGAACGGGCGGGGGATCAGATATTCGGCGCCGAACTGCAGTTCCTGCCCGCCATAGGCCTTCGCAACGATCTCCGATGTCTCGACCATCGCCAGGTCCGAGAGCGCCTGGACGCAAGCGATCTTCATCGCCTCATTAATCGTGGTCGCGCCGACATCCAGCGCGCCGCGGAAGATGAAGGGGAAGCAGAGGACGTTGTTGACCTGGTTCGGGTAGTCCGAGCGGCCGGTCGCAATCACGGCATCGGGCCGCACCGCCTTCACCTCCTCTGGCATGATTTCCGGCACCGGATTGGCGAGCGCCAGCACCAGCGGCCGCTCGGCCATCTTCGTCACCATTTCAGGCTTCAGCACCCTGGGCGCGGAGAGGCCGAGGAAGATATCGGTGCCGGCGATCGCCTCGGCCAGGGAACGATGCTTCGTCTCCCGCGCGTAGATCTCCTTGTGGGGATCCATCAGCGCCTTGCGGCCCTTATAGACCACGCCCTCGATATCGGTGGCCGTGATGTTCGCCGGCGGCAACCCCAACGCCACCAGCAGGTCGAGGCAGGCCAGCGCCGCCGCCCCTGCGCCCGACGTCACCAGCTTCACCTGCTCCAGGCTCTTGCCGACCACCCGAAGCCCATTGCGGATCGCGGCGGCGACGATGATGGCGGTGCCGTGCTGGTCGTCGTGGAAGACCGGGATCTTCATGCGCTCCCGCAGGCGCCGCTCCACCTCGAAGCATTCCGGCGCCTTGATGTCTTCCAGGTTGATGCCGCCAAAGGTAGGCTCGAGGGCGGCGATGATGTCCACCAGCTTATCGACATTGGTCTCCGCAAGCTCGATATCGAAAACATCGATGCCCGCGAAGGTCTTGAACAGGACCGCCTTGCCCTCCATCACCGGCTTGGCGGCCAGCGGCCCGATCGGTCCCAGCCCCAGGACCGCGGTGCCATTGGTCACCACGGCGACCAAGTTGGCCCGGCTGGTATAGAGGGCGGCGTTCGCGGGATCGGCGACGATCTCCTCGCAGGCGGCCGCAACACCCGGAGAATAGGCCAGGGCCAGGTCGCGCTGGTTGGCCAGCGGCTTGGTCGGAGTGATCGCAAGCTTTCCCGGGCGCGGCAGCCGGTGGTATTCCAGGGCGCTGTCGCGCAGGCGGTCGGTCATGACAGACTCGTTTTATTCAGGCGGGGCATTCCGGCGGGAGCGGCCGGGATTATAGCTGCAGCCCCCTGCCGCACCATGGGCCGAGCGCTACCGGTGCAGGATTAACGCAGGCTGGTAAACCTTCGTAAGAACGGCAGTTTGTGAGAGTGGTGCGGTCGAGAAGACTCGAACTTCCACGGCATTTCTGCCACTGCCACCTCAAGGCAGCGCGTCTACCAGTTCCGCCACGACCGCATCCCCTCTACGAAGGCGTCACGCTTGCCTTCGGGCGCCGCCGGGAATACCAAAACGCGAGGACCGAGGCAAGCCGCGCCCGGTACTTTCAGAAGTAAACACAAGAGATTGATCCATATGGTGGAATGGCTGGTCAGCGACGCCCCCGAGCCCTACCCGGAAGCGGTAGCGGCCATGGAGGCCCATGTCGCGGCCATGCAAGCAGGCACCGCTGGCGACCGCGTCTGGCTGCTGGAGCATCCCCCGCTCTATACCGCGGGCACCAGCGCGCGCGAGGGCGACCTGCTGCAGCCCGGCCGCTTCCCGGTCTACCGCACCGGCCGCGGCGGACAGTTCACCTATCATGGGCCTGGGCAGCGGGTGGCCTATGCCATGATCGACCTGCGGCCGCGCGGTTCGGACCTGCGCCGCTATGTGCATGACCTCGAAGAATGGATCATCCGCACCCTCGCCCAATTCAATATCAGGGGCGAACGCCGCGCCGGCCGGGTTGGCATCTGGGTCGCCCGGAGCGGCGGGCGCGAGGACAAGATCGCCGCCATCGGCGTGCGCGTGCGGCGCTGGATCGCCTATCACGGCATCGCCATCAACCTGGATCCCGAATTGGCTCACTTCGAGGGCATCGTCCCCTGCGGCATCGCTTCGGGCACAGATTCCCTCTATGGGGTCACGTCGCTGCAGGACCTGGGAATTCTTGCTTCCATGGCCGAATTGGACATGGCGCTTAAGGAGGCATTTGCTGAAGTCTTCGCGGAGGCGCCCGCAGATCAAAGCCGTATCGCGGCGCAATAGGCAAGATAGAGGAGACATCCCGAGCTGCCTCGGAATGTCTCCCACTCGGTGAAAGGCCGAAGGAAATCTATTCGGGATAGGTGTTCGTCGGCAGGCCCATATCCGTGATGCCCTTCATGGCCGTCTCGATGCAGGCTTTGTGTTCGCCTTTCTTGTGCTGATCCTCGGCATCGGCCAACGCCTGGTTAGATGCGTCGTAGTTCTTGCCGGCAGCGCCGACCAGCATCAGGTTCAGCCTAAGATCGTTCGTGTATTCCATGCACTTGTTGGTGTCGACCATGTTTTCCGCAAGCGAGACAGTCGCTAAAGGCGCGGACAGAAGCACGGTGCCGCCAAAGACCGCGATCGTTAGAACGTACATTTTCATTGCTGACCTCCTGGTACTCGTTGAAGTTGATTCCACCAAGAAATGGAACGTGCCAGACGGGCGCTGGTTCCGAGGGTTACGCTAGTAATTCAATGGGGCGTGGGCAATGCGATTTGCCCGGGACGTTGGCAGATGCCACGGCGCTGCCACGGGGCACCGGATCGATCCGATCACTTATCGTGCGCTAACTCATTCGCCTCGCCTTACTCCTGCAGCATCCTCTCCCCGAACATCGGGCGTTCGGCGGCCGGGGCCTCGGGCCGGTCCGCTTTGTTCTGCTGCTCGGCCAACATTTTTTTGGAGTTGTGGCCACGGCGCCAGCGATGCGCATGACCGCATCGAGTCTTCGCGACTCGCGCAACTGATCGTCGATCTCGCAAATCACGCTATGCCGACACAGCTATTTCGGGCATCGCCGCATCGGCAATGGCCCAGGCCGCGCGGCCGCCGCTAGCATCGGCGATCCGGCGGCAGAGTTCCTCAGCTGCCGCCTCCACCTGCCCCGCTGTTTGCGGGCAGTTGGATTGTATCGTCAGCACCGCGCGCCGCGTCGCCGGCCGGATCGACGAGCGGGCATCCTGGTACCAGTTCCAGCGGCGGCAGAGGCATTTCACGGCGTCGGCATAGACTACCTCGCCGGGCTTCGGCGGATCGTCAGCCGCGGTGGCATCGCCGAGGGCGATGAAGCTGTCGCCGGGCCGGGCGATGCGGAACGCCAGCGGCGGCGTCACCAGATCCAGGTCGTCGGCGCCCACGGGCATGCGGTAGCGGACGGAGACGGCGTTGTAGGCGTCGACGAAGGCGTTCACCCGCGGCAGGCCGTTGCCGCGCTGGAGGACCTTCAGCAGGCGCTCAACCGAGCTGCGGTAGCTGGTCTTCTTCTCGCCGAAGGCTTTGTAGGCGGCGCGCCAGCATTTCAGCTCGGCCAGACTGCCCAGCTCTTGCCGGCCCAGGGCCGTGGCCGCCTGGGTTGCGACCTCGGCGATCCAAGCGTCCAGCGCCGGTGGCGGTGCGGCGGGGATCTCGATCCCATCCACCACCGCCAGCGCCACCCGGAAGGCCGGAAACCGCTCCCGGAGTTCGGCGATGGACAGGCTGCAGGCCGCGGCCACGGCGCGCCTCAGGCCGTGGGAAGCTGGTGAAAGCCGGGCTCCAGCACCGGCTCGGCAGAAGCCTGGTCGATGCGTTCCACCCGCGCCGACCGGGGACCGCGGCGGCAGGCCTCGATCATCTCATCCACGGCAGGCGCCGGCCCGCAGAACAAGGCCTCCACGCTGCCGTCCTCGCGGTTGCGGACCCAGCCGCGCAGGCCGCGCCCGACAGCATTCTCCACCGTCCAAGCCCGGTACCAGACGCCCTGTACACGGCCATGGATGCGGGCAATGACCGCCTTCTCGCCGGCGCCGGCCATGGCTTGGCCTTAAGTAAACTCGACGATCGGCTGGTCGACGGCCAGGCTGTCGCCGGGTTTGGCGTGCAGCTTGGCGACGCAGCCATCGCGCTCGGCACGCAGGAGGTTCTCCATCTTCATGGCCTCGACGATGGCCAGCTCCTGCCCGGCCTTGACCTCCTGGCCGGTCTCCACCGCCAGCGACACCAGGAGGCCCGGCATCGGCGACAACAGGAAGCGGGACATGTCCGGCGGGCGCTTTACCGGCATCTTGGCCAGCAGATCGGCGGCGCGCGTGGGCAGCACCCGCAACTTCGCCTGCGCGCCGCCATGGGAGAGGCGGTAGCCGGTGCCGATGCGCTCGAGCTGTACCGTGATTTGCCGGCCGTTCGCCGTGGCCTGGAACAGCGGCTCGCCCAGCCGCCAAGTGGAAACCAGCTCGATGCTGGCCTCATCGTCGATCACCGCGTAGCCGCCAGCGGTTTCCGCCACTGTCACCATTTGGCGCCCGCCATTGTTGGCGATCACCCACTGGCCGCCGGCCCGCGCCGGCGCCGGCCGCAGACGGCCGCTGATGGTGGCATCCCGCTGGTCGTATTGATGATGCGCCACGGCAGCGACGGCGTTGATCAGCCTGATATCGGCGACCTCCGGCTTTGTGCCGCCGAAGCCGTCGGGGAATTCCTCGGCGATGAAGTTGGTGGACAGCTTGCCCGAAGCAAAACGCGGCTTCTTCAGCAGTGCGGCGAGGAAGTTGATGTTGTGGCCGACGCCGCGGATATGGAATGAATCCAGCGCGTCGCACAGCGCCGCTGTCGCCTCTTGCCGGTCGGCGCCATAGCCCACCACCTTGGCGATCATGGGATCGTAGTAGATGCTGATTTCGGCGCCCTCATAGACGCCGCTGTCGACGCGCACCGCGCTGCCAGCTGCCGGCTCGCGATACTTCACCAAGCGGCCAATCGACGGCAGGAATCCGCGTTCCGGCTCCTCGGCATAGACGCGGGCCTCGATGGCCCAGCCATTCAGGGCCACGTCCTTCTGCTTGATCTTCAGCTTTTCACCGGCGGCGACGCGGATCATCTGCTCGACGAGATCCAGGCCGGTGACCATCTCCGTCACCGGATGTTCCACCTGCAGGCGCGTGTTCATCTCCAGAAAGTAGAAATGCTTCTTGCTGTCGACGATGAACTCGACGGTGCCGGCGGAGGCATAGCCGACGGCTTCCGCCAGCGCGACGGCCTGGGCGCCCATGGCGGCCCGCGTCTTGGCATCGAGGAACGGCGACGGCGCCTCCTCGATCACCTTCTGGTGGCGGCGCTGGATGGAGCATTCGCGCTCGCCCAGATAGATCGTGTTGCCGTGGGTGTCGGCGAGGATTTGGATTTCGATGTGGCGCGGATCCTCGATGTATTTCTCGATGAAAACGCGGTCGTCGGCGAAACTGGACTTGGCTTCGCTCTTGGCGGCGCGGAAGCCTTCGCGCACTTCCTGATCGCTGCGGGCGATGCGCATGCCCTTGCCGCCGCCGCCGGCCGAGGCCTTGATCATGACGGGATAGCCGACCTCGTGGGCGATCTTCACCGCCTCCTTGTCATCCTTGATGACGCCGAGATAGCCGGGAACAGTGTTGACCTTGGCCTTCTTGGCCAGCTTTTTCGACTCGATCTTGTCGCCCATGGCGGCGACCGCTTTCGCCGGCGGGCCGATAAAGACCACACCGGCCTTCTTCAGCGCGGCGGCGAATTCCTCTTTCTCGG
>JBJXDY010000037.1:0-33368 GCA_046154965.1 Dongiaceae bacterium
GCTTGGGGGTTGCTGCATATGTCGACTGACTGAGCAAGGCTGCTCCGGCTGTTGCGGTGACACCCAGTGCGGCAGCGCGGCCCAGGAATTCACGCCGGCCCATGCGGCCTAATCCCATCTCTTTCAACAGGATATCAAGGTCTTTCATAACAGTCCTCCCCGTTTGGTTTCTATGACGAGTACTCATTGGTTCGAGCGTCTTTTCCTGGATGGACTAGCAAACAACACACCGTTCCGCAGTCCTTCCCTGGCTTGTACAACTTTCAACAGGCTATCCTGAGCGCTTTCAATATGTGTGCGGATGAGCTCGGCGGCTCTTTCGGCGTCCTTTTTTTTGATCGCCTTAAGCAACGCTCGGTGCTGGCTGTGGGCGGCGGCGAGCGATTCCCTTTCGCCGATTTCCACTGAGATAAAACACATAACCTTTTCCAAGACGCCCTTTATTGCTTGATGGAGCGCTTTGATGCCGCTCGCGCGGGCGATCAGTTCGTGAATTTCCAAGTCGAGTTTGACGGCCCTCGCATGATCTTTTGGCTCAGGCGTCAGCTTCTCCAGCTCACTCAGAATGTGGTCGATTTCACGCAAATGCGCAGGATGAGCATTTTGGGCGGCCAGTCTTGCAGCGCTGACTTCAAGTATTTTTCTGAATTCGTACAGATCGGAAACCTGCTCTGCAGAAAACCTACTGACGTAGTATCCGCGACGGGTGCGATTCTCGACCAGACCCGTCATCGACAAAAGGCCAAGTGCTCCGCGCACCGGCGTCCGGCTCACACCCAATTGCTGCGCGAGCTCTCGTTCGACGAGCTTCTGGCCAGCGTACAGTGCGTTTGCAACGATCATGTCGCGCAGCCGACCGTATACGGCGTCGACTAGTAGAAGCTCTGAATCACTGGTTGCCATCACCACCTGATAATCGCTAGCATTTCATTTGGAATACCAGTCTGCATGCCAAACATTCTTCTGTCAACTTTGTGGATTGCGACTTTCGACCTTCAATTCGGCGGTAGACCTTGAGACGAAAAACCGTGTGCTCGATGAAGTTTCGATCTCGGTACCTGGTGGAATTGAAGGGATGCTGATGCCTGCGAATGTATTTGTTGTGGATCACGGGGATGCTGCCCTGAGCCCCCAGCCACTGGCGCAGATCGTGGGCGTATCCTTTGTCGTAGAGCATTTGATCAGGCGGCGGCAGCGACCAGAGAAGCGGCTAAACCACCCTAACATCGGCAACGTTTTCACCGGTCAAAAACATGTGTGAAAGCGGCCCCGACGATCGACTACAGCGTGGATTTTTGTCGTCTGCCGACACGCTCTAATCAATTGCATCATTCTTCCGATCCCCTTGCTGGGCGGACTCCATCAACAATACGTCCGAATTCGATTTGTGCTAGAGAAAACAAATATGTTTGATCTCAGGAAGCGCGCGAGATCGTTCCACGATGTCTTCAGTTTCACCTTCCGTCAGTGGCGGCGTCATAAGCCCGTTACTTGGGGTATTGTTGCGGCCGTCATGCTGTCGACGTTGGCCGATGTTTGGGTGCCGGTCTTTGCCGGCAAATTGATCGACGCCCTGGCGGCGGGCGTGGGCGGGCCATCGGGTGTCAGTGACGCCCGGGAGATAGCGCGGGAAGGTGCGCTGGCGGCACTGGGCGCGATGATCGCCTTGGGCGCACTATCCTTGGTCACGCGGCATCTGGCCTATCTCAGCATCGTGCGGCTGACCGTGCGGATCATGTCCGACATGGCGCAGGAAGCATTCTGGCGGGTGCAGCGTTTCGCCACCGACTGGCACGCTAATACCTTCGCCGGTTCCGTGGTGCGCAAGGTCACCCGCGGCATGTGGGCGATTGATCTGCTGAACGATACACTGCTGGTGGCACTGCTGCCATCGATAGTGGTTCTCGCCGGGTCGACCGTGCTGCTTGGCTTGCGCTGGCCGTTGATGGGCCTGGTCATCATCGTCGGCACCACTGCCTATGTAGCGATGACGGCCTTGCTCTCAGTCGCCTATGTGGGCCCGGCGGCGCAGCTCTCCAATGCATGGGACACCCGGATCGGCGGCGCGCTGGCGGATGCAGTGAGCTGCAATGCTGTGGTGAAGGCCTATGGCGCCGAGGCGCGCGAGGATGCCAGGCTGGTGAAGATTATCGGCAGGTGGCGCCGCCGCATCGCGCGCACGTGGACCCGCTCCACCAACAACGGCACCCTGCAATTGATCGCGCTATTGCTACTGCGCGCCGCCATCATCGCCGTGGCGCTTTGGCTGTGGTGGCGGGGCGAGGCGACGGCGGGCGACGTTACCTATGTGCTGACGTCGTATTTCGTCATCCATGGTTATCTGCAGAATGTCGGTATGTATATCCGCAACCTGCAACGCGCGGTGAACGAGATGGAGGAGTTGGTGGCGATCCACGCCGTGCCGCTGGGCGTCGCCGATAAGCCGAACGCACCGGCGATCGCGATCAGTCAGGGGCAGATCGCCTTCGAGAACGTGACCTTTCAATACGCCGGCCACGATTCGCCGCTCTACAAGGACTTCTCGATCGTGATCGAGGCGGGCGACAAGGTGGGCCTAGTCGGCCTGTCGGGTTCCGGCAAGACCACCTTCGTGAAGCTGATCCAGCGGCTCTACGACATCAACGACGGGCGGATCCTGATCGACGGCCAGGACGTCGCCGCCTGCCAGCAGGCGTCGCTGCGCTCGCAGATCGCCATCGTGCAGCAGGAGCCGATCCTGTTCCACCGCTCGCTGGCGGAGAACATCGCCTATGCGCGTCCCACGGCGAGCCTAGAGGAGATCGAGAGAGCCGCGTGCCTCGCAAATGCCCGCGACTTCATCGCCAAGTTGCCGGGCGGCTACGGCACCCTGGTCGGCGAGCGCGGGGTCAATCTGTCGGGCGGCGAGCGCCAGCGTATCGCCCTGGCGCGGGCCTTCCTCGCCAATGCGCCAATTCTCATTCTCGACGAGGCGACCTCGAGCCTGGACTCAGAATCCGAGGCACTGATTCAGGAGGCAACTGAGCGGCTGATGGTCGGGCGCACGGCGATCGTCATCGCGCATCGCCTCTCCACGGTGCGGGCGCTCAACCGCATCCTGGTCTTCGAGCGCGGCCGCGTGGTGGAGGAAGGTAATCATCAGGCCCTGGTGCAGCGCGAGGACGGGATCTATCGCCGGCTATTCGAGCGCCAAGCGTTGGGCCTTGCCAACCCGCTGGGTTTGGCCAATCGGATGGATGTGCCGACCAGTGTGCCGGACGTCGACCTGCACGCCCGCCCGCTCCAGGAAGCGCGCGAGGGAAGCCGCGAGGCGGCGCGGGCGGATTGGGTTACCATGCGACCATAGATCCAAGCGACCCACGGTTGTCAAACTCGGTACATTGCGCTGGACGCCGATGTCATACCGGGCTGATCGGGGAATCGAGTAGCCCTAGGGTTGCCCTTTGCCACTCGGAGCAGGCTGATCCATCGCGGACTGCTCAGCATGCTAGAGTCGGCGCGAATGGCATCTTGAGTTCGTGCTGCGCCTCCTCTAAGCACCCGTGCCAAGCGGGCTTGCATATGTCCAGAAGCGCGCCGAGCGGCTGCGCAACCTGCAACCAGGAATCCGTGTGACCTAGCGCGGGTGCCCAGGATATCTCTTTGGCGACAACAGCGCCGAGTTCACCGGTCATCTGGTCGACCTGTGAGCTTACCATCACGGAACGCGGATCGGATTTCTCCGAGGCTCTCACAGCAGGTTGATCGCTCACGACGGCAGAGAGATTATGATTCCTAGTTCTTGGCATTGGGAAATGAAAATGGTTCGCCGTTGATGAACCTGCGCAAACAGTTGGTGGTTATGGCGCAGACGTTGTTGTCATATCTGTTGAATGATAACGCCCCAGCCCAAGAAATTGAACCCGTAGAAAACACTGCTCCGCCAGACGAGGTTTCGAAGAAGACGAGATCAGCTCGAATGTCCGAGTCAGGAAGATCTGTCCTCGCATTAATCAACATTTCCTCTTTCGCCTTCAGCATTCCTGGCCCAAACGGCTGAGAGGTCGCGAGGCACAATGCGTGAGAAGGGGTTCCAAGCAATGGATCGGCCCGATCTACCTCTTCCCCTGCAGCACCGCCGCCATGAGTACCAAAACCTCCGATAATCTCGTCTTCGACACCCTCAAACAGAAACCGGACACGATCTTCGTGGCTTGCGGCTAAGCGGACGTAGGCCCTAGCTTCGTCAAAGCCCTGTGCAGCGAACCCGACCCCGACAAGCTGCTGAGGCGCCTTCCCGAGATTGCGCCAAATTCCACCCATTTGCCCGTCGAAGGAGTGGACATACTCGCCGGGAGCGCAGCGCCATCCCCTAGTAGAATCATCACATCTGCGGACCTCCATGATCCCATCGATCGCCGGATGGAAAGACACCCTCCAATAAAAACCATTGCCTCCCATGTAGATTAGGCGACCACCATTCGACAGGAAGGCTTGAAGCGCCTCCATCATTGGAGATGACCAGTATTCAGGATGTGTGGCCGTCACGATCACGCGATAGCCGCGCAGCAACGATACCCCCTCTCGATCTAGGATGTCGTCGGTAAGGACATCCACGGGCTGCTCGATTTTGTCGAGCCACGACAAAATGTCTCCGTCAGCGGTGAACCCCCAATTCATCGTACCTGGCGCCATATTGATGACGGGTCGGCGCCAGCTGGTCAGGGCGATGCCGCTGCCATCGACGTGCGTTTCATACAGCGAGAAACCAAACTCTGGATGTTTAAGCAAAAACTCATCCGCCTGGCGGTCGAGATTCAAAAAACCCGCATGCTCGGGCTTTCGGGCCGGAACAACGGTGTTGGCATACGCAAGATAAGAGGCCGTTGGCGCCAGATAGGCGACCGGCGCAGTAATTCTCTCCTTCGGTGGCAGCACGAAGAAGGGCATCCACGCCTTATCCTCGCCGGTGCCGAGTTGAATGGCGTAGACGCCTGAGGTCATATCGAAGGGTAGCTGAATTGTCGCAAGTTCCATCCAGCCGGCATCCACTATGGCGTCTTCGTGAATGTGAATGGCGGCGTAGTGATGGGGTGCGTGCCTCCAATCGTGTTCGCAGCCATTCCATAGCCGGCCCTTTACCGCTCTGAGAGGCTGATTAATGGTGCGACCGTGGCGCCTGCCGACCACGTCGAAAATTGTCTCGGTGCCAATTCCGGTCGAAAGATCCCAAGCCGCCAACGTCGTTGGAGTTCGTGGCGCGGGAGAAGTACTTTCAACTAACTCCCGCGACTCGCGAGCACCCAAGGATCCATGGTGAAGAGCTGGCGCTTCGATTTTCGCGCTTAAGGGCTGATAAAGCGACCCGTAGCTCTTTCCGATCTGAAAACCCTCTATGAATGCGAACGGTAACCGACACGGCGCAGCGTCGTGAACAACTGACAATCGTGGCTCGGCTATTCCGCCTTCGTTGGTGGATTGCCATAAGAGTCGGCACTCGTCCGACGTGCTATCCCAATTCAAGGAGACATAGAGCCAGCGCTTGAGAGGGATCGCGTTGGAGGACGTCAGAGCGACAGTCCGTGGGCCGACCTCGACGGTAATTTTGCCGTCCACCCCCAGACCGATGATCAATTCGTCCTTCTGGAAGCTCGCAATTGCCGCGTGCGCCTTCGGCGGCGTCTCCACATAGATGAACATGGAAAATGTGAGTCCCTCCGTTACCGCGATGGGGGCTTCAAAGAATTCGAAAACTAGGTGGGAGCCAACGCAGGTCAGCTGCCGGGGCACTACAATTCGCTTCGGGTGCTCACAATCGACAGGAAGCATTCGGAAGTTACCGGGGTCACCGCGGCTGTCACACCCAAATAGGCGGGAGACGGCAAGTTCGTATTCGCCCGGACAATCAGAGCTGGCAAAAAGACTGACCTCATCCCCCGGACGGAATGACCAACGGTTAAGATACCCTGCGACGGCGCGCTTCATGGTTCGGAATCCAACATACTGATGTTAAGGCTGAAGCTCTGAATCACTGGTTGCCAAGACCACCTAGCACCGCTAGTATTTTATTTGGAATACCAATCTGGATGCCAAATACGCTTGCGTCAACTTTGTGGATCGTGACTTTTCGACCTTGTTTCCGACTTAACCGCCGTCACGGTTCTACCGTTTTTGAGTGAGTGTGGTTGATCATGCCAGACACTTCGAATCTTGTGAGCCGAATCAGAGCTGGGGAGGCCGTCATTGGCACTTGGTTCACCATTCCACATCCAATGGTGGCGGAAACCTTGGCGCAGTGCGGATTTGATTTCCTGCTGCTGGACGGCGAACACGCGCCGGTGCCCCCCGACGTCATCAGCAGCTTGCTGCCGGCGACCGAACTTTACGGCTCGCCAGTGATCTATCGCGTGCGCACTAACAGTGTTGATCTCATCCGAGGTGCCCTCGATGCCGGCGTTTCCGGGGTGATGGTGCCAATGATCGAGAGTGTCGCTGATGCCCGCAACGCATTGAACGCCGCAAAATACCCGCCGTTAGGCAAGCGGGGAATCGGCCCCTGGCGCGCGTCGAACTACTACGAAGACTATCTAGGTTACGTCGCTGCAGCCAATGACAAGACCTGCGTCATTTTGCAGATCGAAAGTGCTGCGGCGGTGGAAGCCATCGAGAGTATCGCGTCTCTGGACGGGATCGACGTGCTCTTCGTCGGACCCGCCGATATGGCAGCCACCATGGGTCTGACGATTGGCGCGCGCCATCCCGCACTGACTGCAGCGATCGAACGGGTTGCGGTCGTGGCCAAGAAGCATGGCAAGGCACTCGGTATTGATGCGACCACCTTCGAGTTCTTCACGCTCTTCCAGGAGATGGGGTTTACGTTCTTCACCTATAGCCTCGACACAAGCTACATCTTGGAAAGTGCCCGCGCGGCCAGTACGCAGCTCCGCACTCTCATGAAGTCAAAACACTAGGGAGGCCGACATGCTACGGAGCGATGTGCAGGCGGCACGCGTGGAGATGGCGGCGACCTTTCGCTGGTAGAGTCTGTTCTGGTCCGAGATCAACGCTAGGGGATGGTCGAGACATCCGCCTTCCACTTCCGTGCGTCGATCCATCACCACAACAAGAAAGCGCGGGCGGCGCTGCGTTGCCCTGTTCGTTGTCAGAGCTTCCGAGACGATAGAGGCCGCGATCTAGCTGAAGCTGAGGTTCACGTGGTTATTGACATCGACGCGGGTTCCGGCGCGGCATTCTTTGCGACGCATTGGCGAACTGGTGAACGGCGCTTCGGGTCGAACTCCAGGCCGACGGCTCGCTTGTCAGCGCATTCGACTAGGATAACAGAAACGAATCAACCTTCCGAGCGTGCCGGTGGTGGCTCTTCTCAACAGCCTGCCAAGAAGACGGGCGGAACAATGCCATGAAAAACCTGGTGAACAACATCATTGCCGCCAATCAGCGGATCAAGGCGGTCGATGGTGGTGCGCGGGAGACCCCGCTGGAAGAGTCCGGCAAGTTCAGCGATCGGACAGGCGTCAGTTTCCTGTTGAAGGGCGAGCATCTGCAGCGCACCGGTTCCTTCAAGATGCGCGGGGCCATGAACAAGGTACTGCGCCTCAATGAACGAGACCGGAATGGTGGTGTCATCGCCGCCTCGTCTGGAAATCACGGCATAGCTATTGCGCAGGCAGCCAAGGTCGGCGGCGTGGAAGCCACCATCTATCTGCCGGAATCCGTGTCCCCCCTGAAGCACACAAACATCAAGCGGTTAGGCGCGAACACAGTCCTGGTATCTGGTAACGGCATCCAAGCGGAAATAGCCGCGCGCGCAGCCGCGAAACTGGAAGGTAAGACGTATGTCTCGCCCTATTCGGACCTAGACATCATTGCAGGGCAGGGGACTGTGGGTCTGGAACTGGCGGAGAAGTGCCCGGATCTGGCGGCGGTCTATGTCAGTGTTGGCGGCGGTGGGTTGATCTCAGGTATCGGTGCTTATCTGAAGGTTCATCGGCCGGATGTTGAGATCATCGGCTGTTGGCCTGAAAACGCGCCAGCCATGCATCTTTGCATGAAAAGGGGTAAGATTTACAATACGCCTGAGACTTACACTCTGGCCGATGGGTGTGCTGGCAATATAGAAGAGGGCGCCATCACCTTGTCGCTTTGCCAGCAGGTCATTGACCGACATTTGCTAGTGAGCGAAGCGGAGATCGCCAGTGCCATGCGCGACATGGCGGCCACCGAAAATTTCATCATCGAAGGGTCGGCGGGCGTAGCCTTAGCAGCGGGCCTCAAGACCGCAAGCGACTATCGGGGCCGAAAGATTGCGGTGGTGATCTGCGGTCGCAACGTCGCGCTGGATACATTCTGCAGTGTGTTGGGGACGGGGCAAGCAATTTAGACTTTCTAGAGTATTCAACCGGCGCAGGTAGCGGCCGAACTCGTCGTCCGCTACCTCCTTGAGGGCAGTATCGTAAGCCTCCGGCCAAGGCCGCCTGTCGCGGTTGGAGCGTGAGTGAGAAGATAGTGTCCATTTAGCTTCAAGTGGACACTTCGCAGATGGCGACTTCTGATCGGAGCGCGGATGGCACTGGTCCGCGGCGGCGACGTTGGGCGGAGGAGGACAAGGCGCGGATTGTTGCGGAGTGTGAGGCGCCCGGCTCGTCGGTTTCGCTGGTGGCGCGCCGCCACGACTTGAACGCCAACATGTTGGCCTGCACCCGGTTTGGTTGACACCCGCTTAAGCTAATCCGGCCTTCATCTCGAACTCCATAGGGCTCATATACCCGATCGTCGAGTGCCTGCGCTTGGTATTGTAGAAGCGCTCGATGTAGTCGAACACGTCCGCCTTGGCCTCGTCACGAGTCCGGTACGGTTTGCGCGCCGTGCGCTCGGTCTTCAGCGAGGAGAAGAAGCTCTCCATAGCTGCGTTGTCCCAGACATTGCCTGAGCGGCTCATCGAGCAGGTGACGCCATGATCGGCCATCAGGCGCTGGAACTGCTCGCTGGTGTACTGGCTGCCGCGGTCGGAGTGATGTAGCAGCGCATCGGGCTTGCCTCTGCGCCAGATCGCCATCATCAGCGCGTCGGTGACGAACTGCGCCGTCATCGCCGCACTCATCGACCAGCCCACCACCCGCCGGGAGAACAGATCCACGACCGCCGCCACATAGAGCCAGCCTTCCGCCGTCCAGATATACGTGAAGTCGGCGATCCACTTGCGGTTGGGAACCGGCGCTTCGAAGCTGCGGGCGAGCACGTTGGGAGCGACGGCGCTCGCCGGCCGCACACCCAGATCGGGCGGCAGGCGCCGCCGTCGCGGCCTTGCTTTAAGCGCTTGAAGCCGCATCAACCGCTCGATCCCGTGCAGTCCGCAGGCGACACCCTCGGCGATCATGTCGTGCCACACACGCCTGGCTCCGTAGGTCCGGTCGCTGGCAAGGAAGCTCGCCCGCACCTTCGCCCCCAGCTCTTCATCGCCCCGGCTGTGCTGACTGCGCGGTCGCGTCAGCCAGGCATAGAAGCCACCCCGCGAGACACCGAGCGCCCCGCATATCCATCCCGCCGGCCAGATCCCCCGGTGCTTCGCGACGAAGGCGAACCTCACATGCTCTCCTTCGCGAAGTAGGCCGCGGCTCTTTTTAGGATGTCCCGTTCGGCCTTGAGCTTGGTCACCTCGCGCTTCAATCGCGCGATCTCGGCCTGTTCGGGCTTCAGTTGCCCGTGGCCGGGGAAGGCGTGCGCCGGGTCGTCGCCGAACGCCCTCACCCAATTGCGCAGCACCGTCTGATGCACCCCCAGATCGCGCGCCGCCTGCGCCGCCGTCACCCCGCGCTCGGTGATCAGCTTCACTGCCTCAAGCTTGAACTCCCGCGTGAACTTCCGTCGTTCCATGATCCATCTCCGGTTCTATCAAAACACCTATCTCGGTGTCTTCGAAACCGGGTGCAGGCCAACTCTCCTGGTACTCGCGAAGCCCCGCCCTACGACTCCAAGTGACGGTCCGGTATTGTTTCTCGACGGAGCCCCATAATGTCACGCTCTCAAGGGAATACGCCCTCTGCAAATGCGCAGAGTCTTCTCACAATATCCGCAGTATTCTTTGCCATCCTTGCATGCAGTGCCCGAGCGGATTCTGATCAGGATGGACTAGCAGGCTGTTGAAGAAGTGCGTGCGGATTTTGTTGGGAAGTGATTCACTGGCCTGAGCAATGGGGGCTTGTGGATGCGCGGCTCGGACGAGGGTTCTGGAAGTCTGTTTTCGTATGTTGATCTGGAGGAGAGGGTTCGTGATGACCACCCGCTTCGGGTGATCCGGGAGATCGCGAATGCGGCGCTGACGGGGCTGGATGGTGATTTTTCCGCCCTTTACCCGCCTCGGCTGGGCCGTCCATCGATCCCACCGGAACGGCTGCTTCGGGGGATTCTGCTGCAGGCATTTTACGGCATCCGATCCGAGCGCCAGTTGATGGAGCGGATGGAGTTCGACCTGTTGTTCCGCTGGTTTGTAGGGCTTGGTGTGGATGATCCGGCTTGGGACCATTCGAGCTTCACCAAGAACCGGGACCGGCTGCTGGAAGGAGAGATCGCGGCGGAGTTCCTGCAGGCGGTGTTGGCGCAGCCGAGGGTGAAGCGGCTTCTGTCGAACGATCACTTCTCGGTGGACGGGACGCTGATCGAGGCCTGGGCATCGACCAAGAGCTTCCGGCGGAAGGACGAGAAAGACCGAGACGGCGAAGGGTCGGGCCGCAATGCGGATCGCAACTTCCACGGCGAGAAGCGTTCCAACGAGACGCACGAGAGCACTACCGATCCGCAGGCCCGCCTTTACCGGAAGGGCGACGGCCGGCCGGCCCGGCTCTGCCACATGGGGCATGTTCTGATGGAGAACCGGCACGGCCTGGCGCGCGGGTCGCGCTTCGAGAGCACGTCATCGCGCGTGTTGGGGTACCACCGAAAGCACCCTAAGAGACTTTCGCGACATGTGCGGCGTGTTCGCCGCACGCAAACAGTCTCATCTGACCACGACGAAACGGACCAACGCTCTAACCGCCGGGAATGAGTCGCGAATTTTGACTTCCGGGAGTGACAAAAAATACTTACTTATCAATATGTTGGGTGCTGGCGGAGAGGGAGGGATTCGAACCCTCGGTACCCAGTAAAGGGTACAACGGTTTTCGAGACCGCCCCGATCGACCGCTCCGGCACCTCTCCATCTCGGCAATCGCGGGGGTGACTCTTGGTCTGCGGCCGTCCCGCGAAAGGCGGCCGGACCGTACCGGAACACCGACTCGCCCGCAAGATTGGCGGCACCGGTGGGCCAGCGCCAATCAATGGGATCAGACCCGCGCTACAATACCGGCCAGGCCCTGGCGCCGCACCGGCCACCGGCAATGGTGACGCTTCACCACAGGCAGCCCTGGCGCGCACTGAAACTGAAGATAAAATATTGGAATATATGAATATTTCTCCGATACCACCGACCCCGCGCCGGCATTGACACCATGCGCGCCGCCAGTATAGTGCGCCTCCTTGTGGCGCGGGCAGTTGGGCCCGCGCATTTGATTTCCTTAGGAAAAACTCGGTCTTTTGATCATGTACGCAGTCATTCGTACCGGCGGCAAGCAATACAAAGTCGCCAAGAACGATGTGATTTCGGTCGAGCGCCTGGCCGGCGCTCCCGGTGAGATCCTCGAGCTGAACGACGTCCTGATGCTGGGCGACGGCGGCAACGTCACTCTTGGCGCGCCCACGGTGTCCGGCGCTTGCGTCGGCGCCGCCGTGCTGGAGCAGGCCAAGGGCGACAAGATCCTCATCTTCAAGAAGAAGCGCCGCCATAACTACCGCCGAAAGAACGGCCATCGCCAGGAACTGACGATCCTGCGCATCACCGAAATCCTGACCGACGGCAAGAAGCCGGACAAGACGCCGCTGGAAGCAAAGGCGCCGAGGGAAGTGAAGCCGGCCGCCGCCAAGAAGCCGGCGGCGAAGAAGGCAGCGCCGAAAGCGGCCGCCGCCAAGACTCCGGCGAAAAAGCCGGCGGCCAAGAAGGCCGTAAAGAAGAAAGAGGAGTAACCCGCCATGGCACATAAGAAAGCCGGTGGCAGTTCGCGCAACGGCCGCGATTCCGCAGGCCGGCGCCTCGGCGTGAAGTGCTTCGGCAGCGAGGGCGTCGTGGCCGGCAATATCATCCTGCGCCAGCGCGGCACGGTCTATCACCCGGGCCTGAATGTGGGCATCGGCAAGGACCACACGATCTTCGCGACGGCCGATGGCACCGTGCGCTTCAAGCGCGGCACCGGCGGGCGCACTTTCGTTTCGGTCGAGCCGACCAGCTAAATAGCCTGCTTCCGGCCTTGAGTTCACGAGGGGAACGGCCGGGCCGTTCCCCTTTTTCGTTGCCCCGAGTTCAAACTGATAGACCACCAAACAGAGACAGACTGAACCGCCATGAAGTTCCTCGACCAGGCCAAGATCTATATCCGCAGCGGCGATGGCGGCGCCGGCGCGATCAGCTTCCGGCGCGAGAAGTTCATCGAGTTCGGGGGCCCTGACGGCGGCCATGGCGGCCGCGGCGGCGATGTCTATGCCGAGGCGGTGGACAATCTGAACACGCTGATCGATTTCCGCTACCAGCAGCATTTCAAGGCCGAGCGCGGCCATCACGGCATGGGCAAGGACCGCAGCGGCGCCGGCGGCAAGGACCTGATCATCAAGCTGCCGGTGGGCACCCAGGTGCTGGAGGAGGACAAGGAGACGGTGGTGGCCGACTTCACCCGGCCGGGCCAGCGCATCCTGCTGGCGCAAGGCGGCATCGGCGGCCGTGGCAATGCGGAATTCAAGTCGTCGACCAATCGCGCCCCCCGCCGCGCCGATCCCGGCCGCCCGGGCGAGGAACGCTGGCTGTGGCTGCGGCTGAAGCTGATCGCCGATGCCGGACTGGTGGGGCTGCCCAATGCCGGCAAGTCCACGCTGCTGGCGGCGACCTCGGCGGCGCGGCCGAAGATCGCCGATTATCCCTTCACCACCCTCCATCCCCAGCTCGGCGTGGTGCGCAGCGACGAGACCGAGTTCGTGCTCGCCGATATTCCGGGCCTGATCGAGGGCGCCCATGAAGGTGCTGGCCTGGGCGACCGCTTCCTCGGCCATGTGGAGCGCTGCGGCGTGCTGATCCATCTGGTTGATGGAACGCAAGAGGATGTGAAGGCCGCCTACAAGACGATCCGCGCGGAACTCAAGGCCTATAGCCCGAAGCTGGCCGCCAAGCCGGAGATCGTCTGCCTCAATAAGTGCGACGCCCTGTCGAAGACGGAGATCGCCGCAAAGACGAAGGCGCTGAAGTCGGCATCGCGCAAGACGCCGCGGGTCATCTCCGGCGCCGCCGGCACCGGCGTGAAGGCTCTGATGCGCGAGGTGAAGAAGCTGGTCCTGAAGCATCGCGAAGCCGCGCGGAAAGCCGAACGGGACCGCGGCGAAGGCGAGTTCGGCGAAGTGGCGGAGGCAAAGTCGTGACCCCGGCGCGCGCCCAGAAGCAGGCGGAGAACGCGCTGCTGCAGGCGCGCCGCATTGTCGTGAAGATCGGCTCGGCTCTGCTCGTGGACGACGCCACCGGCAACATCCGGCGCTCCTGGCTGGACGCGCTGGCCGATGACGTGGCGCAATGCCGCCGCCGCGGCCAGGATGTGATCATCGTCTCCTCGGGCGCCATCGCCGTCGGCCGCCGCCATCTCGGCCTCGCCGCGGGACGGTTGAAGCTGGAGGAAAAGCAGGCCGCCGCCGCCACCGGCCAGATCCGTCTGGCCCACGCCTATCAGGAAACCCTGGCGCGGCATCAGATTACCGTGGCGCAAGTGCTGCTGACCCTCGGCGACACCGAAGAGCGCCGCCGCCATCTCAATGCCCGCAGCACGCTGGATACGCTGCTGAGGCTGGGCACGGTGCCTGTGATCAACGAGAACGACACCGTCGCCACATCGGAGATCCGCTTCGGCGACAATGACCGGCTGGCCGCGCGCGTGGCCGCCATGATCAGCGCCGACACGCTGATCCTGCTGTCCGACATCGACGGCCTCTACACCAGCGATCCGCGCAAGGACAAGGAAGCGCGCTTCGTGCCCATCGTCCAGGAGCTGACGCCGGAGATCGAGGCCATGGCCGGCGAGGCGCCGCCGGGCTACAGCTCCGGCGGCATGGTAACCAAGCTGGCGGCGGCGCGGGTGGCGCTGAATGGCGGCTGCCGCATGGCCATCGCCAACGGCACGCGGATGAATCCGCTGCGCGCCATCGCCGACAACGCCGCCTGCACTTGGTTCCTGCCCCAGGCCTCGCCGCTGACCGCGCGCAAGACCTGGATCGCCGGATCGCTGAAGCCCCAGGGCGCTCTGGCGCTCGATGACGGCGCGCTGAAGGCGCTGCTGTCGGGCAAGAGCCTGTTGCCCGCGGGCGTGACCCGCGTCGACGGCAAGTTCGAACGCGGCGACGCGGTGCGGGTGCTGGCGCCCGACGGTCGGGAGGTGGCGCGGGGTCTGTCAGCCTATTCCGCCGGCGACGCAAGGCGCATCCGCGGCCATAAGAGCGGCGACATCGAGACCATCCTCGGCTACCGTGGCCGCGATGAGATCATCCATCGCGACGACCTGGTTTTGCTGTAGGTCCCCAGCATGAGCGCCGCGCCGATGCCCCCTTCCCGGCCCTCCCCCGCTGCGCGGGAGAGGGAGGCCGCCGCCGATATTCCCGCCCTAATCCGATCCATGGGACAGTCCGCGCGCGCAGCAGCGTCGGCGTTGGCGCTGGCGCCCGCGGAGACGCGCGACCGGGCGCTGAATGCCGCCGCGGCAGCGATCCGCGAGCGGCGCACTGAGATTCTCGAGGCCAACAAGCAGGACGTGGGTGCGGCCGAAACGAAATCCCTCGGCAACGCCCTGCTGGACCGGCTGAAGCTCAACGATAAGCGGGTCGAGGCGATGGCCAAGGGCCTCGAGGAGATCGCCGCCTTCCCCGATCCCCTGGGCACCGTGCTGGCGCAGTGGACGCGGCCGAATGGGCTGGCGATCCAGCGGGTGCGCGTGCCGCTGGGCGTGATCGGCATCATCTATGAATCGCGGCCCAACGTGACCGCCGATGCCGGCGGGCTGTGCCTGAAATCCGGCAATGCGGCGATCCTGCGCGGCGGTTCAGAAAGTTTTAACTCCTCGCGCGCGATCCACGGGGCGCTGACCGACGGCCTGCGCGCGGCCAATCTGCCGGCGGAGTCTATACAGCTTGTGCCCACCACAGACCGCGCCGCGGTCGGCGAGATGCTGCGCCTCGACGACTTCATCGACATCATCGTGCCGCGCGGCGGCAAGGGCCTGATCGAGCGGGTGCAGAACGAAAGCCGCATCCCCGTCATCGCCCATCTGGACGGCAACTGCCACACCTATGTGGACGGCGCCGCCGATCCGGCGATGGCGCGCCGGATCGTGCTCAATGCCAAGATGCGGCGCACCGGCGTCTGCGGCGCCACCGAGACTCTCTTAGTGGACCGCCGCGCCATCGAGCAGCTGCCGCCGATCCTCGGCGACCTCGCCGCCGCCGGCTGTGAGATCCGCGGCGATGCGGAGACCCGCGCCCTCGATCCCCGCGTCAAGCCCGCCAGCGATGCGGACTGGGATACCGAGTTTCTCGACGCGATCATCGCGGTGAAGCTGGTCCATGGCGTCGATGAGGCGATCGCCCATATCAACCGCCATGGCTCGCATCACACCGAGGCGATCGTCACCGAGGATCAGGCGGCGGCGCGGCGCTTCATCGAACGGGTCGACGCCGCCATCGTCATGCACAATACCTCGACCCAATTCGCCGACGGCGGCGAGTTCGGCATGGGCGCGGAGATCGGCATTTCCACCAACCGCCTGCCGCCGCGCGGCCCGGTCGGTGCCGAACAGCTCACCACCTACAAATACGTCGTGCGCGGCAGCGGCCAGCTTCGTCCGTAACGCACCGAATTCAGAGAGCAGAACGCCCCGCCGGGACGACCTTCCCCGGCGGAGCGCGAACTAGGCCCTGTTCTGCGCTGAACTAGTCGATCGTCGGCTCGGAGGTATCCGGCTCGCTCGTGTCCGGTTCGCCCTCGCCGCTGGTCGGCGCATCGGCGCCGCGGATCGCGGAGCGATCCGGCTCCGACCGCTCTTCGCCTTTGTCGCAGAGGCCGATCTTGTTCATGCAGCGCTGGCTCTCGGCGAAGGCTGGGGCCGACACGGCGATCAGCAGCGCCGCCGCGATCGCGATCTGAATTTGCTTTGTCATGGACATTCTTCTTACGCTCCTATCATCGGAATCTATTTTTTGATCGTCGGGCCGAGGCCCATTTCATCGCATGGTGGATCGTTTGATAGCGGCGCCAAGGCCGTTAACACTATGATAACCGTCACAGCGGGGTGCTATTTCTTAGTCTCTTGTTAAGGTAAACAATGAGTTCATGGCGTGCGATGACAGATTGTCGGCAATATGCCAGTCTTACGGCATGAATCGTAGTTGCCGCTGGCCAAGTCTCTGAGGGCATGAGCCGTTGGGTAAAAATTCCGCGAGAACGCCGCGCAGGGAAAAGCGATACCGCCGCCCGTGATCGCCCTGCCAGCCCCCGCCCCGGCGAGTTCGTGGGCCGCCAGCGCGTCGTTGGCCTGCTCGGCGGCTCCTTCAACCCGGCCCATGACGGCCACCGGCATATCAGCCTGATGGCGCTCAAGCGCCTGGGCCTCGACGAGGTCTGGTGGATGGTCTCGCCGCAGAATCCGCTGAAACCGGCCGCCGGCATGGCGCCCTTCGCCAAGCGGCTGGCCAGCGCCCAGGCGGCCGGCCGGCATCCCCGCATCAAAGCGACCGATATCGAGACCCGGCTGGGCAGCAGCTACACGGCCGAAACCCTGGCGCGGCTGGCGCGGCGGCTACCCCGGCTGAAGTTCGTCTGGCTGATGGGCGCCGACAACCTGCGGCAGATCGACCAATGGAAGGACTGGCCACAGATCTTCAGCCGGGTCCTTGTTGCGGTTTTTGCCCGCCCTACCTATTCTTTAAGGGCCCTGGCCGGTAAGGCAGCCTGCCGTTTTGCCCGTTTTCGCATGAGCGAGAGGGCAGCGCACAAATTAGCCCGGGCAAAGCCGCCCCACTGGGTGTTTCTGACCGGTCCCCAGAGTCCGCTGTCGGCAACGGCCATCCGGGCGGCGCGAACAGGCCCGGGACGGGAAAAAAAGGCGTCTGAGGGCGTCACGAATCGTCAACCGTTCGGGCGTAAGGTGAAATCGGGTTAACGGGAGAAGGAGAACCCCCATACCGCGGAAAGCACAGGCCAGAGGGACCTCATCCCTCGATCGTAAAGCTACTCTGCCTGCCCTGGTGCGGCAGACCTTGGATGACAACAAGGCCGAAGACATCGTTGTCATCGATCTTCACGGCAAATCGAGCATTGCCGACTCCATGATCATCGCGACAGGCCGTTCCCAGCGCCATCTGGCGTCTCTGGCGGAGCATTTGGCTGTCCTGTTTAAAGAGCAGGGCGTCGGCAATGTGGGCGTCGAAGGGGCGTCGGTCGGCGACTGGGTCCTGGTCGATGGCGGCGATGTGATCGTGCATCTCTTCCGGGAAGAGGTGCGCCGGCATTACAGCCTGGAGAAGATGTGGGGCCTGGTGGTGCCGCCGGGGGAACGCCAGATGGCGCTGGCCTAGGTCGGCCCCGCTCCGCCGCCGGATCGACCCAGGCGGCGTACTCGAATCCCGCCGGCGGCGGTAAAACCGCCGGTATTCCGCGCCCTGAATCAATTCCGGGCGCGGTTGTGAGGTTCGTCACTGAATCAAGCCGAAGCTTGACCTTTGATAAAACCCAATAGAATTGTATGACATGTGTTGCTAAGGGGACGATCCCGGATTCGGCATGGATACAAATGCTCCTGGGATGCTGGCCTATGGGGGACTTCAAATGCGTAGACTCTTGTTGGGATCGACCGCACTGGCGGCTGTTGCGGCACTGTCGCCTTTGAGGGCAAGTGCCGAAGAAGGGTTGAAGCTGACGATCGGCGGCCGCTATCTCGGCGCCTTTGGCGGCGTGATCGGCGAGGACGAGAATCTGCCCAAGACGTCATCCCTGGCCCAGCAACGCGACTATGTGGCAAAGCAAGATGTCGAGATCCATTTCAAGGGCGAAACCACCTTCGACAACGGCCTGACCGTCGGTGTGCGGGTGGAGCTGGAGGGCCAGACCTCGGCCACCGATCAGATCGACGCCGTCTACGCCTATTTCGATACCAAATGGGGCGAGCTCCGGTTCGGCGACACGCTCGAGTCCCTGGCGTCGCTCTGCTACACCGTGCCCAGCGCCTCCAGCATCTTCGGCGCCGACAGTCCGATCTTCAATTTCTCCAATGCCGGCGTGCTCGGCTATGCGGGCACCAACGGCACCTGTTACGGCATCGACAGCAAATCCACGAAGGTGGTGTATTTCAGCCCGACATTCTCCGGATTCAACTTCGCCGTATCCTTCACGCCTGACGATACGGAAGATACCAGGAATACCACCAACGGCGCCGGGACTCGATTTGGCAATAACTTCGGACAGAACTCCGAGAACATATCGGTTGCGGCCACCTATGAGCGGGAATTCAACGGTTTCGGTTTCGTCATCGGCGGCGGCGGTTCGTTTTCGATGGACCGGGAGTATCCGGACGGATTCACCGTGCGTTCCGACAATCGCGAGGAATTGAACGCCTACGCCCAGTTCCGTTACGCCGGCTTTACGCTGGGTGGAGCTTATTCCTACCGCGACGCCGTCTTTGAAGACTTCACACCCGGCGGCGATAGGGACGCCGAGGTCTTCGGCGCCGGAGCTACCTATGCCTGGAGCCGTTATGCTGTTGGCATGGGCTGGACCCGCGGCAGATACGAAAACGGCGGTATCGGCGGATCCGACCAGTACGACGTCTATGCGCTGACGGGCAGCTATGTATTGGGGCCAGGTATCACAGTCGACGCTCTGCTCGGCTACTCCGAGTATGACGGGGCGCGCCCGTTTTTCGCTTTTCGCGATTATGAGACCGTCGAAATCGGTCTCGGCACGGCGGTTCGCTTCTAGGCCGATCCGCCCGCCCGTTTGACTTGCCCTGCCTCCGGCCGGCTTGACAGATTCTTAACCATGGTCTGCCTGGCCGGCAGCGCGCATCAGGATCGCGCCGCCAAATCGGAAATTCTGCCGCAATGCCGCCCGCCCTACCCTAGAGGTCATCGCGCGCCACGATTGGATCGATCGTCGGCGACCGATCGTTGACCGGCCGCCCGTAGCCGCGCCCGGCCAAGACTCTTAGAGCCCGGGGCCGTATGCGACGATTGTTGACCCTCCTGGCGCCGAGGCGCCTCTCGCCTCTTGCTTGCGCCCTGACTGCGAGCACTATCATCGCTGCACTGGCTGCAGTCAGCGGCCTTCCCGGAGAAATCGACAGCCTGCATTTTATCCTGGCTGTATTTGCCATTTCCGCGCTGCTGGCCTTCGCGGCCCTGGCCGAGCGGCGCAAGGGGGAGCAGCGGGCGAAAAAGGCGGAAACGCACCTGCGCGATGCGATCGAAAGCATCGGCGCCGGCTTTGCCCTGTTCGACCGCGATGACCGCCTGGTCATCTCCAACGAAACCCACAAGCGGATGTACCCGAAAAACCGGGCGCTGATGGTGCCCGGCGCGAGGTTCGAGGATATCCTGCGCGGCAGCGTCGATCAGGACCAGCATCCGGATGCCTCCGGACGCAACGAGGAATGGATCGCGGCGCGGATGCGGCGGCATCTCAATCCCGGTGAGCCGTTCGAGCAGGATCGCGGCAACGGCCATTGGCTGCTGATCGGCGAACAGCGCACCAGCGACGGCGGCATCGTCGGCACCTGGACCGATATCTCGCAGCAGAAACGGCAGGAGTTGCAGTTGCGCCAGAGCGAGGAACGCCTCGCCCGCGCCTTTCAGACCCTGCAGACCCTGATCGAAATCTGCCCGCTCGCCGTCATCGATGTGGGCCAGGAAATGACGGTCAATAGCTGGAATCCGGCCGCGCAATCGATCTTCGGCTGGACCGAAGCCGAGGCAGTGGGCAAGGCCCTGCCGATCATGTCGCAAGAACAGCTGGACGTCGTCCGGCGCACCATCCTGCCAAAGCTTGATGCCTGCCCGGTCATCGAGATCGAGGCCGAACACCGCGGCAAGGACGGGCGGAAGATCAGCGCCGCGCTCTGGATCACGGCGCGCCGCAACGATGCGGGCGGAATCGGCGCCTACGTCGCCTTCGTCGCCGACATCACCGCGCGAAAGCGCATGGAGGGCGAGCTGCGGCACAGCCACCGCATGCAGGCCGTCGGCCAGCTGACCGGCGGCATCGCTCATGAGTTCAACAATCTGCTGCTGGTCATTCTCGGCAATACGGAAATCCTGACAACCATTCTGGCGGACAACCCCGGCGGCGCCCGGCTGGCCGATCGCGTGCTGCAAGCCGGTCAGCGCGGTTCGACGCTGACACAGCAGCTACTCGCCTATTCCAGACGGCAGATGCTGAAGCCCGTGGTCATCGATGTCGGCCAGATGCTGGGCGAGATCGAGAGCCTGGCGCGGGCCAGCGTCGGCGATACCGTATCCCTGCATATCGCCGCCGGCCCCGGCATCGACCGGATCAATGCCGACCGGGCCCAGCTGGAAACGGCGCTGCTCAACCTCGTCATCAACGGCCGCGATGCGCTGCAGGCCGGTGACGGCGCCATCATCATCCGCGCCAAGAACACGCCGCTGGACGATGCGGCGGCGGCGAAGCTGGATCTCCATGCCGGCCGGTATGTCACCATCGAGGTGAGCGACAATGGCACGGGGATGGCACCGGAGGTGCTGACCCGGGCCATCGAACCCTTCTTCACCACCAAGGATGTGGGCCAGGGTCCGGGACTGGGCCTCAGCATGGTCCATGGCTTCGTCAGGCAATCCGGCGGCCATCTGCATATCGATAGCGAGCTGGGCGTGGGAACCGTGGTCTGCGTGACATTGCCGGCGGCAATCGACCACGAAGAAAGGCAGGATGCGATGACGGACATGGCGCCCCGCGGCGGTCTCAGCGTGCTGATTGTCGAGGATGAGCCCGCCGTGCTGGAAATCAGCACAGCGCGTATCGAGAGCCTGGGCTATCGCACGCTGACGGCGACCGACGGCCCCGATGCCCTGCGGCTGATCGAACGGCAGGGCCCGCCCGATATCCTGTTCACCGACATGGTGATGCCCGGCGGCATGAGCGGCACCGAGCTCGCGCGCCGCGTGCTGGCAAAGCATCCGTCGGTGCGCGTGGTCTTCACCACCGGCAACAACGAAGAGTTCGACAGCGACGAGCCCGGCGTCTCCCTGCTGCTTAAACCGTATCTGAAGGCGGAACTGGCGCAGGTCTTGCGGGAATCCCTGGGCAATGGGCCCGATGCCGGCGGCTCCGGCGGCCAGGTCGTGCCGTTTCCCCGGGCCACGGCCCGCCGGCAGGCTGCGCGTTCCCAAATCGGCAAGTAGCGGGAAAACCCGGGCGGAATCGTCGCGCCACCGGCGATGCGCGCCGGCCCCATAGGAAATCCTACCCTCTGCCGATAACTCTCCTGGGGCCGCCGCATAGCTCTTACACGCCGAATCCTGCTGAAAAATCAGCGCGCTAACAGCTCCGGTAACCTCCCGGTCAACTCCCGCGGCATACCATCAGATTGCTAGAACGGGATGCCGGCGGGGGAACTCCGCGCATTTTCGCTGATGAACTCGCGAAGGGAGCCTTGTCATGACCGCGACTGTATTGCTCGCCGATGACGACGCGGATTGCCTGAAGATTCTCGCCATGCGCTGCCGCTCGCTCGGCCTGCGCGTGCTGACCGCCGCCGACGGCGAAGACCTGCTCGCCAGCGCCGAGCGGGAATCGCCCGACCTGGTCATCCTGGATATCGGCATGCCCGGCGACGACGGCTTGCAGGTCGCCGAGCGCCTGCGCCGCCGCAAGGACAAGCGCCCGCTGCCGGTCATCGTCTGTTCCGGGCAATCGGACCGTTCAACCCTCGATCATTGCAATCAGCTGGGCGCCCGCCATGTGTCGAAGGGATCGCAGACCTGGCCGGAATTGCGATCCCTGATCTGCCACATGCTGCACCTGAACGAGCCATCAGCCCGCCCCGCCTTCGCCCGCAATGGCACGCTGAAGCTGCAGTTCAACCGCGACGGCAATGCGCCCGACAGGCCGTCCGTCCGGTAGAAGGGATTTCTAGCCGCGCCGGCGCCGCCGGCGACCGCCATCGTCGCCGCCCGCCGCGGTGACGTCTTTCGGCGGCGGTAAGGTCACCGCCTGGCGCAGATGGGGATAGGGTGCGGTCTTGTGCGGGATCGCCATCGCCTCCACGAAATGCTGCTGAAACATCGGTTCGACCGCCGTTTCCACTTTCTCCACCCGTTTGACGACGGCGGCGATCTCATCGCGCGATTGACGATTCAGCAGCGCGATACGCGCGCCGGTGCCGGCCGCGTTGCCGGCAGAGGTCACCTTCGGCAAATCACAGTCGGGAATCATGCCGAGGATCATCGCGTATTTCACATCGATGTGGCTGCCGAAGGCACCGGCCAGGGTGATGCGGTCCAGCTTGTCCACGCCCATGCGGTCCATCAGCAGCCGCGCGCCGGCATAGAGCGCCGCCTTGGCGAGCTGGATGGCGCGCACATCGTTCTGGGTGATACGCAGCCGCGGCTCGCCCTCGTTCAGCACATAGCAGAAGGTGCGGCCCTCCGCCTCGATGCGCGGCGATTGCGCCGCCATGGCGCCGTCGATGACGCCGTCCTGGTTGATGACACCGGCGAGATACAGCTCCGCCAGCGCCTCGATGATGCCGGAGCCGCAGACGCCGGTGACGCCGGTCTTCGCGGCCGCTTCGGCAAAACCCGGCTCATTGGACCATTTGTCGCTGCCGATGATGCGGAAGCGGGGCTCCAGCGTCTCCGGATCGATGCGCACCCGCTCGATGGCGCCGGGTGCTGCGCGCTGGCCGCAGGAGATCTGCGCGCCCTCGAACGCAGGGCCCGTCGGTGACGACGCCGCCAGTAGCCGGTGCCGATTGCCGAGAACTATCTCCGCGTTGGTGCCGACATCGACGATCAGCGTCATCTCGTCGCTGGTCTGCGGCGATTCCGAGAGGATGACGCCGGCGGTGTCGGCGCCCACATGGCCGGCGATGCAGGGCAGCACATAGACGCGTGCGTTCGGATGGATGCGCAGATCGATCTCCGACGCCCAGATGTTCACCGGCCCGTCGCTGGCCAGCGCGAACGGCGCGCCGCCCAGCTCCGTCGGATCGATGCCCAATAGCAGATGGTGCATGATCGGATTGCCGACGAAGGTGGCTTCCAGGATGTCGCGCACATCGACACCGGCTTCCGCGGCGACGCTGGCGGCGAGGCCGTTGATCGCATCGCGCACGGCGCGGGTCATATCCGCATCGCCGCCGGGATTCATCATGACATAGGAGACGCGGCTCATCAGATCCTCGCCGAAGCGGATCTGTGGGTTCATCACGCCGGCCGAGGCGACCACATCGCCCGAGGCGAGATCGCAGAGATGCCCGGCGATGGTGGTCGAACCGATGTCGAAGGCAAGACCGAAGGCCTTGTCGCGGAAACCCGGCCAGATGGCGGTGATCTGCTTGTTCTGATGCACGGCGACGGTGACCGTCCATTCGCCCTTGCGCAGCGCCTTCTGCAAGACCTGGATGGCGCGCAGATCGCAGTCCAGGCCGGTCAGGTTCCACTGCGTCTCCAGCGCCCCCAGCAGCCGCTGCAGATCGCCGGAGGGATCGTGCATGTTGGGTTCGACCACTTCGACATAATGCAGCCGCACCACCGGATCGATCTGGATTGCGCGCATCTCCGCGCGCTTGCGCACCACCTGCTTGTGCACCTGGCTGTCGGGGGGCACGTCGATGACCACATCGCCCTGCAGCAGGGTCGAGCAGGAGAGCCGCCGGCCTTCCTTCATGCCGCGGCGGTCGGCATAGCGCTGCTCCACCTTGCCGAACGGCGTCAGGTGATCCAGCTTCGACGTCACCCCCAGCTTGGCGAACTCGCCTTCGCTGACCTCGATCTGGCAGCGGCCGCAGATGCCGCGGCCGCCGCAGACGGAATCGATATCGACGCCCAGATTGCGCGCCGCCTGCAGAATCGGCGTGCCCAGGGGAAAGCGGCCGCGCTTGCCCGAGGGCATGAACACGAGCAGCGCGTCATGGCGGGGATTGGCGTTCATCGCGAACTCAAGCTCACGCTACAATCAAATGGCGCCCGCTTCCGGTGCGGCAGGGCCATCGCCGCCGCCGCGCCGGCGGCGGCCTTCGCGGCCCCGGCGGCCGCCGGCATCCTCGCCGCCCACGGCCGGCTCGCGGAATTTGGCGATCCAGCGGGCACAATGCTCGTCATGGCCCATGGCCACATCGGCGCCCATGATGCCGGTCATCTCCTCGGCATGGAGCGGGTTGGTGATCGCCGAGGTCATGCCGGCGCCGATCAGCATGGCCAGGAACGACGAATTGAGCCCGTGGCGGTTCGGCAGGCCGAAACTGAAATTGGAGGCGCCGCAGGTGGTGTTGACCTTCAACTCGTCCCGCAGCCGGCGGATAATGTGGAACACCTGCCGCCCCGCATTGCCCAGCGCGCCGATCGGCATCACCAGGGGATCGACGACGATGTCGGAATAGGGAATCCCGTAGTCGCGGGCGCGGTGGACGATCTTCTTCGCCACTTCGAAACGGACATCCGGATCCTCGGAGATGCCGGTCTCGTCATTGGAGATGGCGACCACGGCGCAGCTGTACTTCTTCACCAGCGGCAGCACCACTTCCAGGCGCTCCTCTTCGCCAGTCACGGAGTTCAGCAGCGGCTTGCCTTTATACACAGCAAGGCCGGCTTCCAGCGCCGCCACGATCGAGGAATCGATCGACAGCGGCAGATCGGTCAGCGACTGCACCAACTGGATCGACTCGGCCAGGATGCGCGGCTCGTCCGCCAGGGGAATGCCGGCATTGACGTCCAGCATATGGGCGCCGGCCTCCACCTGGGCCAGTGCGTCGGACTTCACGCGGCTATAGTCGCCGGCCGCCATTTCCGCCGCCAGGAGCTTGCGCCCGGTCGGGTTGATGCGTTCGCCGATGATGACGAACGGCCGGTCGAAGCCGATGACGACCTCCTTGGTCGCCGAGCTGATAACGGTATCGGTCATTGGGGTATCTTCTCCTTTAACTCGAATTAGCCGTTTCGCGACCGCATCGCGCAACGGCTAATTGGAGCTTTCACTTAACATCGCGGCCTCAAGGCATTGCTGTCATTCGGCCTCCTGGGCGAATCAATCCGGTGTGGGCCGGCGCGGCTGGCGATTCAGCATCACGCCGGACTCGCTGATGATCTCCGACACATACTCTTCCTGGCGGTAGGCCATGACATGGACGCCGGCGACGCCCTCTTCCTCCTTGATTTGCTGGATCAGGTCGATGCAGATCTTCTTGCCCTCCTGCTTCTGGTTTTGCGCGCCTTCCAGCCGCTTGATGATGTCGTCGGGGATGTGCACGCCCGGCACGTTGGAGCGCATCCATTTCGCCGTCTTGGCCGAGGCCAGCGGCCCAACGCCGACCAGGATGAACGCCTTCTGATGCAGCTTCTGCTCCCGCACCTTGGCCATGAATTTGCGCAGTAGCGCCATGTCGAAACAGTACTGGGTCTGGATGAACTGGGCGCCCGCCTCGATCTTCTTGGCCAGATGCAGCGGCCGGTAGTCATAGGGCGGTGCAAAGGGATTGGCGGCCGCACCCAGGAACACCCGGGGCGGCACGGTGATTTTGCGGCCTGACAGGAAGGCGCTCTTGTCCCGCATCTGCCGGATGGTCTGCAGCAGCGTGGTGCTGTCGAGGTCGAACACCGGTTTCGCGCCGGCCTGGTCGCCGCATTGCACGCCGTCGCCGGTGAGGCAGAGAATATTGGCCACACCCATGGCTGCCGCACCCAGCACGTCGCCCTGGATGGCGATGCGATTGCGGTCGCGGCAGGCGATCTGCATGACGACGGCATAGCCGGCCCGGGTCAGAAGGCTGCAGATGCCGACGCTGGACATGTGGGTGTTGGCGCCAGAAGCATCGACAGCGTTGATCGCGTCGCAGACTTCGGCCAGCACCACGGCCCGGTCATAGACTTCGTGCGGATCTGCGGAGTCTGGCGGATTGAGCTCCGCCGTCACGGCAAATCTTCCGGAGCGCAGCACCCGCTCCAGCCGGCCATCGGAGGAATGGCCGGCAATCCGTGGCAGCGGATCGCCGGGATCGACGATGCGGTCCATGGCGGTCGCGGTCATGCGCTCTTCTTCGCCTTGGCCGGCGGCGCCGGCGGCCTGAGATCGCGCACGACCTTGAGCCAGGACGAAGTACCCTTAAGGCTGTGATCCACCGGCTTTTGGATCTCAAGAATCATGTCGCCGCCGCGCATCGACCGAGAGCCTTCCCAGGCGGCGACCCAGACGCATTTCATCTCGGGTTTCACTTCGCAATTGCCGTTGGCGCGCACGCCCCCGCAGGGTCCGTTGCGCAGGGACTTCGGGCAGTTCATCGGGCAGGACATGCCGGTGGAGGAAAGCGCACACTGCCCGCACATCTGGCAATCGAACATCAGGCCCTTGGCCCGGCGCTCGAATGCGGCGACCGGCCGCTCCAGCCGCGTATAGCCTATGCGCTCGAACAATGGCCCCAGTGCTGCAATGGTGGATTCAAAGCGCCGGTAGAGTCCTTCCAGGAAGCGGGAATGGCGGATCGACCAATGGCGGACGCTGTACATGGCCTGAAATCAGGCGGCCTTGCGGCGCGCCAGCAGGCCGCTTTCGGCGATGACCTCGGCGCACGCTTGCTCCTGTTTCGGCGCCATCAGATGGGCGCCGGCGACACCATCGATTTCAGACAGTTCCTGCAGCAGTTCGACGCAGATGCGCCGGCCCTCGGCCCGCTGGTCCTGCGCTTTCTCCAGCCGGGCGATCAGCGGATCGGGGATATGCACGCCGAAGAGATTCTCGTTCATCCAGCGCGCCGATTTCGCCGAGGCGATCGGGCCGATACCGACGATGACGAACAGCCGCTGCAGCGCGCCGTGATCGGCCAGCGCCGCCAGATAGCGACGCAACATCGCCAGATCGAAGCAATACTGAGTCTGCACGAAATCCGCGCCGGCCTCGATCTTGCCGATCAGGCTGTCGGGTTTCCAGCCGGGCTTCGGGTCCACCGGCAGATCGGCGGCGCCGATGAACAGGCCCGGCCGGGGATCGATCTCGCGGCCGGACGGAAACGTGCCCTCATCGCGCATGCGCCGGGCGATCCGCATCAGCTCACGGCTGTCAATGTCGTAGACCGGCTTGGTCTCCGGCTGATCGCCCTTCTTGGGATCGTCGCCATGGAGGCAGAGGATGTTGGGAATGCCCAGCGCCGCCGCACCCAGGATATCGGCCTCGAGTCCCATGCGGTTGCGGTCGCGCACGGTGAACTGCAGCACCGGCTCGATACCGTGGCGCGCCAGGATGGTGGCCGCCGCGATCGCCGACATATGGGCGCGGGCGCCGGCGCCGTCGGTCACGTTCACCGCGTCTGCCAGCCCCTTCAGGCAGCCGGCGCGATCCAGCACCGGCCCGGCAGCCGCGGCATCGGGCGGCGAGGTCTCGGCCGTGAGGGCAAAATGCCCGCTGCGCAGCGCAGCTTCCAGCCGGCCGGCGGAATGGTGGGCCGATGCGGTCATGGCTTCAGCTCCAGCAACCCGCCATTGGCCACTAGACTGTTCAGCCGGTCATCGGGAAATTCCGATTCCAGCTTGGCCGCCGCCGCCGCCGCCTCGGCCTCAATATCGTCGCCGCAGGCCACGGGATCGGCGCGCCGCCATTCCGCCAAATAGGAGTCGGTGTCGCGCAGCTTCGCCTTCATGGCGGCGCGGTCGATCGCCTTCTCAAAGCGTTCCGTCAATTGCCGCTTGGCCGCCTGGCGGCCTTGCTTAACGATGACTTGCGCGGGTATGTCGCGCCAATAGACGACGGTCAGTTGGGCCATCAGGCCTTCGCTCCCTTACTCTCTCCGATGGCCGCATGAGCCATGAAACCCGCCAATTCGCCATAGGCGGTGAAACGGTACTCGTAGGCGAGGCCGAGCCGCCCGGCGGCCCGCTGGGCGCGCTCCTGCAATCCGGGATCCTCGGTTTGGGCGAGATAAACCAGCTTTGTGTAATTGCCGAAATAGTCGTCGCGCAACTCCGGATGGCGGTCCAGCCCCAGCCCCTCGATGATCAGCCGGTCGAAATGGCGCGTCAGATAGTCGGTCAGGAAGAAGCAGCCGGGTTCCGCCGCCGCCAACGCCTCGAAATCCGCCGTGCCCATGAAGAACTGGTAGCAATGGGGCCCGGCGATTCGCTCCACCCCCTCTTCCCGCAGCACATCATCCAGGCGCCCGCCGGTGCCGCAATCGCCATAGGCAACGAGGATGCGGCCATAACGGCCGCGGCTCTCGCGGATCTTGGCCCGCACGCCCTCGGGTATCTTGACCGGCGTGTTGTGCCAGCCGGCCGGCAGGCAGGTGACGGCGATATCCCGCAGACCCTGGCCCTCGATCACGGCCAGCACCTCGCGGGCGAGGGCGCCGCACGCGATGATCAAAGTTCCAGCAGACTGGCCGGACGGGTGAGTCATGTTCCTTTCCAATCAATTAATTAGCTTTGGCCCGGGCCGCTCTACCGGCGACGACCGGGGCTCTTCCGAACGCGACGCCAGGATCTCCGCTGTATCTCCTCAACTCATTGAAAATGCTAAAGTTAAATGCGATAGATGAAATGAGAGGGGCAGCCAATCGTACGCGTCGCCATCAGCAGGTTAATCCGCTGGAAAGATTGAGAAAGATCTGAGTTTGTAACGATCGTTTAGGTGCTGGCCGGCATACTGACGTCCTGCCGCAGCCAGCCGAAACAGGCTCACCGGTGAAACACGAAGCGAGAAGCGAATTGCTTTCTGCGGCGCCGGTGAGGAAAGCACTCCCTCCCGGCGCGTCCGTCGGCCGTACCAGACTCATCGACAACTCCAATCTGCTGACGGTCACGGGCCTGACATTCTCGCTCGGGCTGGTCGGCTTCCTGCTCTGGCGCGGCCTGGCCGGGGGCGATCCGATCGAAGTCGTCATCGCAGCCGTCGTCGCGCTGCTCATCGCCGCTATCGCCCTCGGCAGCGCCATGGACCTGCAGCGCCAAGTGCGACGGGCGGATCAGCTGCGGCTCGCCGAAGCGCGCCTGAGCGACATGGCCGCGACCTCATCGGATTGGCTGTGGGAGCTGGGGCCGGATCTCCGGTTCACCTACTTCGGCGGCAAACCCCTGGATACCAACGCGCCCGATGGCGGGATCTTCCTCGGCAAGACCCCGTTCGAAGCCTTCGACATGACGCTTGAACCCGAAGCCTGGTCCCGGCATCGGGACAATCTGATCAATCACCGCGAATTCCGCGATTTCGTCTTTCGCCATGTTACCGGCGACGGGCAACCTTGCTGGCGCCGCATCTCCGGAAAGCCGTACTTCGACGATGCCGGCAGTTTTCTCGGCTATCGCGGCACCGGCTCGGACATCACCAAGCAGAAAGAGTCGGAACTGCGGCTGGAGTCGGCCTTGGCCGACCTGCGCGAAAGCGAGGCGAAGTTCCGTTCGCTGGTGGGCAATATTCCTGGCGCGGTCTACCGCACGCGGATCGACGATTGGTCCCATGTCTACCTCAGCGACATGGCAGAACAGATCACCGGCTATAGCGCGGCCGACATCCTATCCGGCAAGGTGCCGCCCTCGATCGACCGCGTGCATCCCGATGACCGGGCGCTGGTCGTAAAGACGACCTTGGAAGCCATCGAAAACCGCACGCCCTATTCCCTGGAATTCCGCATCATCCATCGCAATGGCTCGATCCGCTGGGTGCTGGAAAAATGCATGATCGGTCAGATCGAGGGCAGCGGAGATTACTTCTTCGACGGCGTGATCGTCGACATCACGGACCGGAAACGGGCCGAGGCGGAGCTGAAGCAGACCAAGGAATTGGCGGAGAGCGCCAACCGGGCGAAATCGGAGTTTCTTGCCAATATGAGCCATGAGCTGCGCACGCCGCTCAATGCCATCATCGGTTTCTCGGAAATCCTGCGCCACGAGCTCTATGGCCCGCTGGGCGACAAGCGTTATCGCCAATATGCCGCTGACATCCACGGCAGCGGCGCGCATCTGCTGGAGATCATCAACGACATCCTCGACCTGTCCAAGGCCGAGGCGACGGGCTTCGAGCTCTATGAAGAAGCCACCGATATCGCCGGCCTGATCCGGGGCTGCATCGGCATGATGGCGCAGCGAGCCCAGGAAGACGGCATCAAGATCGAGCTGGCCTTGCCGGAGACGCTGCCGCGGCTCACGGCCGACGCTCGGAAACTGAAACAGGTCGTGCTCAACCTCCTGTCGAACGCCGTAAAGTTCACGCCCCAGGACGGGCATGTCCGCGTATCGGTCGCCAAGCTGCCCGAAGGCTTGCGTCTCGAGGTCAGCGATACGGGCATCGGCATCGCGCCGCAGGACATTCCCGTCGTCCTGGCGCCGTTCGGCCAGGTCGACAACGCCTTCAGCCGCAGTCATTCCGGCACCGGGCTCGGCCTGCCGCTGAGCAAGCGGTTCGTGGAGGCCCATGGCGGGCAGCTGCAGATCATCAGCGCGCTCGGCGAAGGCACGACCGTCCGTATCGATTTGCCGCGCAGCCGCATGATCGAACAGGCGGCGTAAAGCTGCGGCTTACTCGGCCGCCGAACGGTACTCCATGCGCCGCAGGCAGCGGTCGATCCAGGCCACGGTCAGCTTCTCGGCCACGGAGTTCTGGCTCAACCGTTCCCGCAGATTCTTGAAATCGACGCGGTCCAGCGGCTGATCCTGGTTGAAGCAGGAAAACACCACGGTCCGCTTGCCGGTGGCCGGATCGATGTGTGTCTGCAGGCACTGGGCGCAGATTTCCTTCATCATGCATTGCATGGGCGAGTTGATGCTGCCGATCGCATGATGCACCGGCTTCAGCCAGGGTTTGAGCTGGTTGTGCCGCGCCCGCCCCACCGCCGCCATCATGCCGTCGGAGCCGATGGCGATGATGCGGTCGACATCGCCGAGGTCGATGGACTTCCCGCCGAGCTTGCCTTCCTGATAGTTCACCATGGCCTGCACGATGTTGCCCACATGGGTGCGGTCTTGCGGCCGGCCCGGCTCAAAGCCCGGCCCTTCGTCGCAAGTCCAGACCACAGTGTCGGCGGCCGCTTCGATATCGGCCACCTTGTAGCGGTCGCGCATGGCCTTGTAGCCGGCGAAATACAGCACCTTCGAGCCCGCGGCGCGGAAGGCGCGGCCGATGGAGAACAGCACGGCATTGCCGAGGCCGCCGCCGGCCAACAGCACCGTCTCACCGCCAGGCGTTTCCGTCGGATGACCGGTGGGGCCCATCAGGATCACCGGCTCGCCCGGCCGCAACAAGGCGCAGAGATCGGACGAGCCGCCCATCTCCAGCGTGATCAGCGACACCAGCCCCTTCTCCTTGTCCACCCAGGCGCCGGTCAGCGCCAGCCCTTCCATGGCCAGGGTGGTCTCGTCGATGCGGGGCGCCTTGGTTTCGTAATTCTGCAGGCGATAGAACTCGCCGGGCCGGAAGTTCCGTGCCGCCAGCGGCGCGCGCACGATGACTTCGACGATCGTCGCGGTCAGCCGGTTGACCTGCTGCACCACCGGCCGCAGCCGCTCGCTGAGGCTGGTGAGGAATGCCGCCGACTCGGCTTCTCCGCCGGTAGCCGGGCGGTCCGCCAGCGCCTTGGCCACCACCGGCCAACCTTGCTTGGCGCTGCCCATGGCTTTCACCACATTTCCGGCAAACGAGGGATGCAGATCGCCGAAGAAGCTGACGGCCTTGCCATCGGGCCGCAGCTGATGCAGCACCAGCGGTGTCTTGGGCTTGGATAGCAGCTCCGGCTTGCCGGGCTGGCCGGCACTGTCCAACGCCTGGAAGTATTGACCGTCGAGACCGAATTGCGCCGCATGCTCCCGGGCCAGTACGGTGTTCGGCCGCGTGCCCGCCGCCACCAGCACGGTGCGCGCCGGGAAAGTCACCGGCTCCTCGCCGCGGGAAAGCTGGATCGCCTTGCAGCGGCCGGTTTCATCCACGTCGATCGCCGTCGGCGTCAGGCCTTCGGCAAAACGGATGCCTTCCTCGAGCGCCTTGGCGACTTCCTCATGGTTGAGTGTGTAGCTGGGTGCATCGATCAGCCGCCGGCGATAGGCGATGATGACGCCGCCCCAGCCATCCATCAGCTCGCGCAGGCGCGGCGCGCGCAGTTCCCGGCGGGCCAGGGCGCGCTCCTCGCGGATGGCGCGGGCATGGGCAATGAACTCGTCCACGACAGGCAATTCCGCCGCCGACCAGCGGCGGCGTACCGGCTCCTCGCCCTGTTCTGCCACCAGCACTTCATAGCGCCGCAGGAACTTCTCCACCTGCAGCGGATAATAGGCCAGCGCCTCGGTCGCCGTGTCGATGGCGGTCAGGCCGCCGCCGATCACCACCGCCGGCAGCCGCAACTGCAGATTGGCGATCGAATCCATCTTCGCCGCGCCGGTCAACTGCAGTGCCATCAGGAAGTCCGAAGCCATGCGCACGCCCGGCGCCAGGCCGTTGGGCAGGTCCAGAATCGTCGGCTTGCCGGCGCCCAGCGCCAGCGCCACATGGTCGAAGCCGAGTTCGAACGCCTGGTCCAGCGTAATAGTCCCGCCGAAGCGCACGCCGCCGAACATGGCGAAGCTGTGCCGCCGCTCCAGCAACAGGCGGATGATCTTGAGGAAGTTTTTGTCCCAACGCACGGTGATGCCGTATTCGGCGACGCCGCCGAAACCGGCCATGGTCCGCTCGCCCAAATTCTCATTCAACTCGCGGATGTCGTATATCGGCTTGAACGGCACGCGCCGCCCCTCGCCGTCGATGCCGGAGAACTCCGCCGGCAGCGGCTCGATCTTCAAGCCGTCCACCGCCACCACGGTATGGCCGTCATTCAGCAGGTAATGCGCAAGCGTGAATCCCGCCGGCCCCAGCCCCGCCACCAGCACCCGGCGGCCGCTGGCGGGCTTGGCCACGGGATTGCGGATGTTCAGCGGGTTCCACCGCGTCAGCAATCCATAGATCTCAAAGCCCCAGGGCAGCGCCAGCACGTCCTTCATAATACGGGTTTCGGCCTGGGGAATATCCACCGGCTCCTGCTTCTGGTAGATGCAGCACAACCCGCCCTTTCCTACTGCTCGCACGG
>JBJXDY010000038.1:0-8509 GCA_046154965.1 Dongiaceae bacterium
AGCAGGAAGATCCAATAGGCCGCGCCGACAGGCGTGCGGATCGCCAGCGGCCGCGGCGGGAACAGCCGCTTCTCCGACACGGCGTCGATGCGGAAGGTGCGCAACAGCAGCAGCAGGCTGAGCAGCAAGAGCGCACCCTGCACCGCCAGCAAGCCGCCGCCGGAGAGCAGCGGCTCGCCGTCGCCGCCATTGCCCAGCATGTCGCCGGCGCTGCCGCTGATGCCGGCCGCCAGCACGGCGATGGCCAGGGTGCTCATCCGGCGGATGGGAAAGCGCGGGAACCTGCCGGGCACCGCCTGCCCGGGCAGCGACAGCCAGGCCACGAGCGTGAATCCCGCGATGATCGGCGTGGTCGACCAGAACGCGCCGCGCCACCAGCCGATCTCCGCGAAGATGCCGCCGATCAAGGGGCCGATCAGCGCCGCGACGCCCCAGATGGCCGAGATCAGCGCCAGGATGCGGGTGCGCAGCTCCGCCGGGTAGAGCTCGCTCACCAGCGCCAGGGACTGGCTGAGGAGCAGCCCGCCGCCCAGGCCCTGGACCACCCGCGCCGCCAGGAGCACGGGCATTGAGGGGCTGAGCCCGCAGAGCGCCGTGCCCGCCAGGAAGATCAGCCCGCCCAGGGCATAGCCGCGCCGGGCGCCGATCGCCGCTTTCAGGATGCCGCCGCCGGCGGTGCCGAGGATCGACGCCACCATGTAGAGCATCGTCGACCAGGCGTAGTACGCCTCGCCGCCGATATCGCCCACCACCGTCGGCAAGATGGAGGAGATGACAAAGACATCGATGGCGTGCAGCCCGACGCCCAGCGTCAGCACCACCGTGTAGGCCGCCCGCTCGCCGCGGAGAATCTCTGACCACATGGCCGCTGTTATGACCGGGAATCGCCGCCGGAGAAAACGGAGAATTATTTCAACCGCTTACGCCCTCGCACCGGCCCGCCGGCCGGCCGGCGGATGACAAAGATGTAATCTCCCGGTCAACGTGGGGAGAGACGGGAGGGGGTATAGTCCAAACCATAGATCGGGTGCCCCACACCTCGATCGGCGAAATTAAGCGGTGCGGTCCCCCTCCAAGGTCGCACCGCTTTTGCTTTGTAGAATCAGAGGCTTGCGCGAAAAACCCCGGCAATTGGCCAGGGCGGACATTACAATTATTTAATCGCCCCGCATGTGGCCTGTTAGCCACCGCACCCTACATTCAAGACATCGAATTCGGCGTCCCCACACCGGAAACGAATTTAGCGGCGCGATCGACCCTCCAAACGGTCGCGCCGCTTTTTCATTTTCAGAGGGCAGGCTTCGACCGGGACGCGGGCCGCGGGACGTAAGATGACGGCCGCCATTGAACCCCAGACGATAGCAGCTAGATTCGGCGCCGCCGGGACCGGCCGGCCTTTAGCCAGGGAGAGTTTTGAACTCATGCGGGTCCTTGTCATCGAGGACGATGCCCAAACCGCCGCCTATATGGTGAAGGGCCTGACCGAGAGCGGCCATACGGTCGACCACGCCAATAACGGCCGCGACGGGCTCTTCCACGCCACCAGCGGCGACTATGACGTCATGGTCATCGACCGCATGCTGCCGGGGCTGGATGGCCTCGCGGTGATCCAGGCGGCGCGGGCGGCCAATGTCTCGACGCCGATCCTGATCCTCTCCGCCCTCAACCAGGTGGATGAGCGGGTGGCGGGCCTGAAGGCCGGCGCCGACGATTACCTGACCAAGCCCTTCGCCTTCTCCGAGTTGCTGGCGCGGCTCGAGGTGCTGACCCGCCGCAAGGCGCCGATGGCGGTGGAAACGCGCCTTTCCGTCGGCGACCTGGAGATGGATCTGCTGTCGCGCGCGGTGAAGCGGGCAGGCAAGACCATCGACCTGCAGCCGCGGGAATTCCGGCTGCTGGAGTATCTCATGCGCCATGCCGGCCAGGTGGTGACGCGGACCATGCTGCTGGAAGGCGTGTGGGACTATCACTTCGATCCCCAGACCAACGTGATCGACGTGCATATCAGCCGGCTGCGGCAGAAGATCGACAAGGAATTCCCGTCGCCGCTGCTGCACACCATGCGCGGCGCGGGGTACTGCCTGCGTGCTGAGACCTAGACTCTACCGCACCACGACGTTCCGGCTGGCGCTGCTCTATGCCGGGCTGTTCTCGCTGTCGGTGGTTGTGCTGTTCGCGATCGTCTACTGGATCGCCGACACCATCGACACCCGCGACCGCCACGACATCATCGAGTGGGACATCCAGGACCTGCTGGCAATTCACAAGGGCGCGGACCTGCCGAGCCTCGCGCAAGCGCTGGTGGATCGGACGCTGCCTTCCGCCGGCGGCGGCCTCTATCTTCTCGCCGGCCCCAACTATGAGCCGATCGCCGGCAACATCCTCGGCGGCTGGCCGCAGGGCGGCGTGATGGACGGCGATTGGATGCGATTCCAGTTCGGCCGCCGGGAGTTCGGCGATCCCTCGCCCTACTGGGCCGACGCCAAGGTCGTGGCCCTGGCCGACGGCAACCGCCTGCTCGTCGGGCGCCGCATCGAATCCCAGTTCCAGGCCGCCATCTTCAACGCCTTTGCCGCTTCGCTGGTGCTGATGATCGTGCTCGGCGCGGTCGTCGGTTTCCTGATGAGCCGCACCATCCTGCGCCGCATCGAGGTGATCAACGATGCCGCCGACCGCATCAAGCAGGGCGAGGTGAAGCGCCGCATGCCCGTGCGCGGCAGCGACGACGAATTCGACCGCCTGGCGCAGAACCTGAACGCGATGCTGGAGGAGATCGAGCGGCTGATGGGCAGCATCCGCGCCGCCACCAACAATATCGCCCACGATCTGCGCAGCCCGCTCAACCGCCTGCGCAACCGGCTGGAGGCAATGCACCGGGAATTGCCCGAGCCGGCGCGCCAGCAGGAAGAGCTGGAGCATGCGATCGGCGATATCGACGGGCTGCTGAAGACCTTCAATGCGCTGCTGTCGATCGCCGATGCCGAGGCTGGCGCCGGCCGCGGCAATCTGGTGCCGGTGGACCTGGAGGCGCTGACCCACGATGTGGCGGAACTCTACGGCGCCCTGGTCGAAGATCACGGCCTCAAATTCGAAAGCTCGATTCGCGGGCCGGCGATCGTCACCGGCAACCGGCAGCTCCTGTTCCAGGCCATCGGCAATTTGATCGACAACGCCGCCAAGTATGGCGCCAGCGGCGGAGTCGTCTCGCTCGAGCTGAGTCCGGCTGTCGATGGCATCGGCGCCGCCGTCATCGTCGGCGATCGCGGGCCGGGGATTCCGGAAACCGACCGCAACCGCGTCCTCGAACGCTTCGTGCGCCTGGACGCCAGCCGCACCTCTCCCGGCAACGGCCTCGGCCTCAGCCTGGTGGCGGCCATCGCCCGCCTGCACAGCGCCGCGCTGAGCCTGGGCGACAACAAGCCGGGCCTGAAAGTGACGCTGCAGTTCAAGCCGGCGGCGGCGGCATGACCATGGCCTTCAGCGACAAAGATCACCGCGACTGCAAGGAAGCAGAACGTCTTCTCGATCTCGCGGGGTGGGAAGCGGACGACGATGAACATGATCGGCTAATGGCACAAGCCACAGCTCTCCTTTCACGTCTTGTAGAAAAGGGCATGCCCGACGCGTTGTATCTTCGTGCTTCCTACGTGTCGCGCCATGAAGGTCTTAGTGATGAAGAGGCCGAAGCAAGGCGCATCAAGATGATCGAGGCAGCAGCACTCCAAGGCCATGCCAAGGCGCAGTTTGTCATGGGACAGTTCCTCGATGAGGAAGGTGAGCTCAGCCATGATCCGGTGAAATCGGCCGAGTGGTTTCGTCTGTCCGCGGAACAGGGCTATCCATACGCCGAGTGGGTTCATGGGTTGAATCTGCTGCACGGCCTGGGTGTGCCGGCCAATGAGCGGTTGGCCATCGAGTTCATCCGCCGGGCGGCCGAAGGCAATTTCGAAGAAGCGCTCAGATACATTGCCGATGCTTGTTCTGACGGCCGGCATGGGTTTCCTATAGACGTCGAGCAGTCGCGGTACTGGCGCAACAAGCTCCAGGATTCGGGCGTTACCGGGCTCTAATCGGTGACGGTAGGGTGACATACGGTGGCGTTCCCGCTCTAGCCAATCCGAGCCCGATCCGATACATTCGCTGGGAAGCTTGAGAACAGGGAAGCCGGTGGTGCTTGCGGCGTCCGCGAAGGACGCTTCGGCCATTCCGGCGCTGCCCCCGCAACTGTGAGCGGCGAGGCCGATGACATTGATGCCACTGGCTCGTTTCGAGCCGGGAAGGCGTCGGCGGCTGATGACCCCGAGCCAGGAGACCTCCTCAAGCCCTGAGTTGCAGACGCGCATCCTCGGTGGGAGGAAGGAGTCGACCCATGGCACGGCCGCCGGCCGATCTACCCCGCAGTTTCGCGACGCCATTGCCGGCGGTGACGCTTGTTCTCGGCGGCGCGCGCTCGGGCAAGAGCCGCTTCGCCGAAAGCCTGTTCGCCGCGACACCCGGCCCCTGGATCTATCTCGCCACCGGCGAGGCCGGCGATGCGGAGATGGCGGCGCGCATCCGCCATCACCGCGAGCGGCGGGGCGAGGGTTGGATCACCATCGAAGAGACGCTGGACCTGTCGGACGCGTTGCATGGCGCGGCGGGCAAGGGCAGGGCGATCCTGGTCGACTGCCTGACGCTGTGGGTCAGCAATCTCATGGCCGCCGGCCGCGATGTGACGGCGGAGACGAAATGCCTCATTGCCGCGCTGCCGCAGGTTGCAGCGCCAATCATCTTCGTCGCCAACGAAGTCGGATTCGGCATCGTGCCCGACAACGCACTGGCCCGCGCCTTCCGCGACGATGCCGGCAGCGTCAATCAGGCCATCGCCGCAGCCGCTGACCGTGTTTATTTCATCGCCGCCGGATTGCCGCTGGTGATGAAGGATGAAACCGCTGCCGCTTCCGTTCACCTCATCGAAAGAAAGAACGCCAGGACATGAGCACCAAGATTCCCGCCACCGTCATCACCGGCTTCCTCGGCGCCGGCAAGACCACGCTGATCCAGAACCTGCTGCGCAACGCCAACGGCAAGCGGCTGGCGCTGATCATCAATGAATTCGGCGAAGTGGGCGTCGACGGCGAGATCCTGAAAAGCTGCGGCATCGAGAACTGCTCGGACGACGACATCATCGAGCTGGCGAACGGCTGCATCTGCTGCACCGTCGCCGACGATTTCCTGCCGACCATCGAAAAGATCCTCGACCGGCCGCAGCCGCCGGATCACATCATCATCGAGACCTCAGGCCTCGCGCTGCCCAAGCCGCTGGTGCAGGCATTCAATTGGCCAGAAGTGCGCACCCGCGTCACCGTCGACGGCGTGATCGCCGTGGTGGACGGACCCGCCGCCGCCGCCGGCCTATTCGCCGCCGATCCCCAGGCCATCGCCGCCCAGCGCGCCGCCGATCCGTCGCTGGATCATGAGAGCCCGCTCGAGGAACTGTTCGAGGACCAGATCGGCTGCGCCGATCTGGTGGTGCTGAACAAGGTGGATCTGCTGGGCAACGGCGACCGCGCCAAAGCCGAGCAGGCAATCCGCGCCCATCCGGTACGGCAGCCGAAAATCCTGCCGGCGAGCTATGGCTCGATCGATCCGGCCATCCTGCTCGGGCTCGGCGCGGCCGCCGAAGACGATCTCGGCGCGCGGCGCTCTCATCACGATGGCCAAGCGGAACATGATCACGACGACTTCGACAGCTTCGCCATCGCCGTGCCGCGCCTGACCGATCCCTCGACGCTGCTGGCGCGCCTTTCCATGGCCATCGATGCCCACGACATCCTGCGGGTGAAGGGTTTTCTCGATGTCGCAGGCAAGGAGATGCGGCTGGTGCTGCAGGGCGTCGGCGCGCGTCTGCAACATTACTACGACCGCCCCTGGCGCAGCGATGAATCGCGCGCCGGACATCTGGTGGTGATCGGGCTCAAGGGCCTTGATCGCGCCGCCATCACCGCCGACGTCCTCGGCTGAAGCGACAATGCATCTCCTCGCCGCCAAGCCGGGGACGATCAGCGACGGGCGCGAAGCCGTGGATCTCGGCCAGACGCCCGGCGATATCGTCTATCTCTCGGCCGCGGATACGGAGCTGGCCTGCCTGGCGCAGGCGCAAGCGCGGCGTGGCGATGAAGCACCCATACTGCGCCTCGCCAATCTGCTGTTCCTCGCCCATAACCTGTCGGTCGACCGCTATGTCGAGTCGGTGATCGTCCATGCCAAGCTGGTGGTCGTGCGGCTGCTGGGCGGCGTGCGCTACTGGCCCTATGGCGTCGAGCAACTGGCCCATGTCTGCCGCGCCCGCCGCATTCCCATCGTTTTCCTGCCGGGCGATGATCAGCCGGATCCGGAATTGTCGGAACGCTCCACTCTGCCGGCCGACGCGGCCCATCGGCTCTGGCAGTATGGTGTGCAGGGCGGCATTGAGAATGCGCAGAACCTTCTGGCCTATGCCGCCACCCTGATTGGCCGCCGCGGCGAATGGCGCGAGCCCGTGGAATTGCTGCGAGCCGGACTCTATTGGCCGGGCCGCGAACACCGGTCGCTTGACGATTTGCGCGGCGAATGGTGCGCCCGGGCGCCGGTGGCGCCGATCGTGTTCTATCGTGCCCTGGCGCAGAGCGGCGATCTCGCTGTTGTCGACGCGCTGATCGAAGCGCTGCGCGGTGAAGGTCTCAATCCGTTGCCGGTCTATGTGACGAGTCTGAAAGAAGCCATTGCCGCCGATCTGCTGTCGCGCCTGTTCGCCACCGCGCCGCCTTCGGTCATTCTCAACGCCACTGCTTTTGCGTTGGGCCAGCCGGGCGCGACGCGAGAGCCGGCGCCGTTCGACGCGGCTGATTGTCCGGTGCTGCAGGTCGTGTTCGCCTCCGGCGATGAAGAAAGCTGGCGCAGCGGCACCCAGGGCCTCTCGGCGCGCGACATCGCCATGCATGTGGCGCTGCCGGAAGTGGACGGACGCCTGTTGTCTCGGGCGGTGTCGTTCAAGGCGGAAGCACTGCGTGACGAACGCACGCAATGCGCCGTTGCCGGCTACCGGCCGGTGGCGGACCGGGTGGATTTTGTGGCGAAACTGGCGGCCGCCTGGGCGCGGCTGCGCCGGGCACCGGCGGCGGAGCGCCGCGTCGCGCTGATCCTCGCCAACTATCCCAATCGCAACGGCCGCATCGGCAATGGCGTGGGGCTCGACACGCCGGCGGGAACGGTCGAGGTGCTGAAGGCGCTGGGTGCGGCGGGGTACCAAGTCGACGGCGCGCCGGAGAGTGGCGCGGTGCTGATGGAGATGTTGTTGAGCGGGGTGACAAACAATGTCGTCAGTGCAAGCCAGCAATACAAAATAGACACCCCTCTCCCCTTGGGGGAGAGGGGGCAGGGGGTGAGGGGTCCGGCACCCGCAGGCACAATTGAGTCAATTGGCAGCGATTCTCAGGGAGGACAGCGGAACGAGATCACTCCCGAAGGTTCACATGTCCAACTAGGCGATTATTCACTACGCTCTCGCATACAAAACCCCTCACCCCCTGCCGCCTCTCCCCCAAGGGGAGAGGGGCGAAATGAGTATCTCTCGCTCGCCGCATACACGGCTTTCTTCGCCGCCCTCCCCCCAACCCTCCGCGACAAGATCACCGCCCAATGGGGCGCGCCCGAGAGAGACCCGTTCTTCACCAACGGCGCATTCCTTCTCCCAATTCACCGCTTCGGCAATATCATCATCGGTATCCAGCCGGCGCGCGGGTACAATATCGATCCCGCGGCGACCTATCATTCGCCCGATCTCCTGCCGCCCCATGGCTATCTGGCTTTCTATGCCTGGCTGCGCGGGGAATTCGGCGCCCATGCCATCGTGCATATGGGCAAGCATGGCAATCTGGAGTGGCTGCCGGGTAAGGCGCTGGCGCTGTCGGCGGAGTGCGCGCCCGAGGCCGCGCTCGGGCCGCTGCCCCATCTCTATCCCTTCATCGTCAACGATCCCGGCGAGGGCAGCCAGGCGAAGCGCCGCGCCGCCGCGGTCATCATCGATCACCTGACGCCGCCGCTGACCCGCGCCGAGAGCTACGGCCCGCTGCGGGACCTGGAACAGCTCGTCGATGAATACTACGAAGCCGCCGGACTCGATCCCCGGCGCTGCAGGACTCTGCGCGATCGAATCCTGGAACTCGCGGCTTCGATCGGGCTCGACAAGGACTGCGGCGTGGTGCGAGACGACAACGCCGATGCCGCGCTGGGCAAGCTGGACAACCATCTCTGCGAACTGAAGGAGATGCAGATCCGCGACGGGCTGCATGTGTTCGGCGTTTCGCCCGAAGGCGATCAGCTCACAGATCTTCTGGTGGCGCTGACGCGCGTACCCCGGCGGAACGGCGAGGGCGCGGATGCATCGCTGATCCGGGCGTTGGCGAAGGACCTCGATCTCGAATTCGATCCGCTGACGGCGGAGATGGCTGCGGCGTGGACGGGAGCGAGGCCGCGGGCGCTCTTATTT
>JBJXDY010000039.1:0-35079 GCA_046154965.1 Dongiaceae bacterium
TCCGGCCGGCGTAGCCGCTATCCAAATGCCAAACAAATTTTCATCCCCGCGAAAGCGGGGACCCAGAGTTTCAGGGTGCGGTGTTCAACGACCTTTGCATGCGCGCTCTGCAGCGCTGGGACCTCGCTTTCGCGAGGGAGACAAGCTTGGGGGTTACGAAGCGAGCGTCATACTTCCAAAAACACCTGCGCCGACTCCGCGAACCAGGATTCCTCCAGGTTCTTGCCGGCGCCGCCGCGATCCACTACCAGGAAGTCGCTATCAGGCTCCAGCACCAGCAGCGGATGGTGCCAGACATTGCGGGCGTAGTTCACGCCTTGATGGCCCGTGGCGCTGAAGGCGCGCAGGATGGCCGGCGCCAGCGTTTCCCGCGGATCCGCCACCACCACCAGATAGCCGCGCTCCTGCAGCGGATAGAAAGCCTGACTCCCCAGCGGATGCCGCTCCATCAGCCGGATGGCGATCGGCCGCGGCCGGGGCTGGCCGCGGAAAAAATTTATCAGCGGCCGGCCGCCGTCGACCGCCACGTCCACCTCGGCCAGATCGTGGTAGCGCTCGGTGGTGTTCTCGTTGATGGGATAGTGACGGGCGCCGGTCATCTCGATCACATCGCCATAGGGCGCAAAAGCGGCGCGGGTCAGTGGCTGCGGTTTGAGAACGATCGGCACAGCGGTGCCTAGGCGAGTTTGCCAAAGATGCGCAGCCGGCTGACGCCGCCATCGGGATAGATGTTGAGCTTCACATGGCTGACCGGTCCATCGCCGCGGAGCTGTTTGTCGAACTTGTGGATCTTGTTCGCGGCCAGCTTCTGCTGCGGCAGCACTTCCGGCCAGAACATGGACTGGGTGATGACCGCTTGATCGGTGCCGCCTTTGACCAGTGCCGCCTGCAGCGAGCAGCGGTCCGGGTAGTTGCCCTTGTAGTGGGCAGTATCCACCTCGACGCGCTCGATATGGCCGGGCGCGCCCAGCTTGAGGATCAGCCAGTCATTGCCCGGCTCGCGCCGCCGCCGCGTTTCCCAGCCGTCGCCCATATTGATGCCGCGGCCAGCGGTGATCAGGGTCCAGACAGTGCCGTAATGGGCGTCGTTATAGGCGACGATGCGGCCGCCATTGGCCAGGGCCGAGAGCTCGTAGACCGATTTCCTGTTCTTACCCTCCCAGGCCGCCACCGGCTCACCATAGACCCTGAGCCGCGCCACGCCGCCGTCGGGACAGATGTTCAGCCGGAGATAATTGAACACGCCGGGGGCGGAGACCTGCTGAAAGTGATGTGCGCTGGGCCCGAGCTTCACCGAGGGCAGGATCTCCGTCCATTTCGTCTTCTCGCCGGGCGGCTTGTCCGACAGGCAGGCTTCCAGCGACGCTGCCGGCGGATAGTTGCCGGTGAAATGGCTGGTGTCGATATCGACGCCGCGGATCACGCCCTTCACCCCCAGCCTGACGATGCACCAGTCATGGCCGCCGCCGCGCCGCCGCCGGGATTCCCAGCCATCCATCCATTTGCCGTGGCTGTCGTATTTGTCGGGGATGAAGACCGCGGGGCTGTCCTGCAGCATCCTTGCCGCCGGGGCGAAGAACTCGTCGCTGCTGCCGGCCGGTTTGGAGCCCAGGCGCGGCGAAGCCAGGTTCACCAGCTTGCGGGCGAATTCGGGGACGTCAGGCGTCGCGCTCATCTTTGTCTCCAAGGCGATGGGCCACCGGCCGCCTTCGGCCGCAGGGTCCGATGCCATTTGTGGCAGATGTTCCTGTCCGGACAAGGGGGTAGGGGCAGCGGGCTTTCCGGCTTTCCGGCCTTGCCCCGGCCGCCCGCAAACTCCACCATGCGGGCCGCCGGCCCCGATTGGGGCTTCAGGGGGGTCATGCCGCGTTTCTGCGCCAATCTGTCCATGCTCTATGCCGAGCATGAGTTCCTGGACCGCTTCGCCGCCGCGGCCAAGGACGGCTTCAAGGGTATCGAGTACCATTTTCCCTACGCCTATCCGAAGGAACAGATTCTGGAGAAGCTGAAAGGCAATCGGCAGGTCCAGGTGCTGTTCAACCTGCCGCCCGGCAATTGGGAGAAGGGCGAGCGCGGTCTCGCCTGCCTGCCGGGCCGGGTCGGCGAGTTCCAGGAAGGCGTAGGCAAGGCTCTGGACTACGCCAGGGCGCTGGGCTGCCGGCAGCTCAATTGCCTGGCCGGGATCGTGCCGGCGGATGCGCCGACCGATTCCGTGCACCAGACCTTCGTCGACAACCTGAAATTCGCCGTCAAGGCCGCGGCGGCGGAGAAGGTCCGGCTGCTGATCGAGCCGATCAATCAATACGATATGCCCGGCTTCTATCTCTGCGGCGTTGGCATGGCGCGCTGGATTATCGACGAGGTGGGCTCGAACAACTTGTTCATCCAGTACGATCTCTACCACCAACAGCGCAGCGAGGGCGAACTGGTGGCCAACTTCCAGCGCCACCAGGACCATATCAAGCATATTCAGCTGGCCGACAATCCCGGCCGCCACGAGCCGGGCACCGGCGAGATCAATTATCCCTTCGTGTTCACGGAGATCGACGTGGCCGGCTATGAGGGCTGGGTGGGCTGCGAATACAAGCCGAAGGGCAAGACCTCCGACGGTCTCGGCTGGATCCGCGAATGGGCGCGGAGTCAATGAACCACCGGGAGTTGCTGCGGTCGCTGTTCCAGGCGGCCGTCAATGCCGCCGATCCCGCCAGGCTGGTGCCGCGCCATCTGCCGCCGCGGCCGCGCGGCCGCACCATCGTGGTCGGCGCCGGCAAGGCCTCGGCCGCCATGGCCCGTGCCCTGGAGCAGAGCTGGGACGGGCCGCTGCAGGGCCTGGTGGTCACCCGCTACGGCCATAGCGTGCCCTGCCAGCGGATCGAGATCGTCGAGGCCGCCCATCCGGTGCCCGACGCCAAGGGGGCGGGGGCCGCGGCGCGCATGCTGGAGCTGGTTAAGGGCCTCACCGCCGACGACCTGGTGATCGCCCTGATTTCCGGCGGCGCCTCGGCCTTGCTGGTGGCGCCGGCGACGGGCCTGACCCTGGCCGACAAGCAGGCGGTGACCAAGCAGCTCCTGGCCTCCGGCGCCGACATCGCGGAAATGAACTGCCTGCGCAAGCACCTTTCCGCCATCAAGGGCGGCCGCCTGGCTGCCGCCGCGGCGCCGGCGAGGGTGGTGAGCCTGCTGATCTCCGACGTGCCCGGCGACGACCCCGGCGTCATCGGCTCTGGTCCCACCGTGGCCGATCCCACCAGCTTCGCCGATGCCCGCGCCATCCTGGCCCGCTATGGCCTGCAATTGCCGCCGGCGGTCCAGGCCCATATGGAGCGCGCCGCCGATGATTCGCCGAAGCCGGGAGATCCACGGCTGGCCCGCAATGAGGCGGTTATGATCGCCACGCCCCAGCGCTCCCTGGAAGCGGCGGCAAGAGTCGCCCGGGCCGCCGGCATCGCGCCGGTTATCCTCGGCGATTCCATCGAGGGCGAGTCCCGAGAGGTGGCGCGGGTGATGGCCGGCATAGTCCGGCAGGCGAAGCGCTACGGCCAGCCGGCGGCACGGCCCTGCGTCCTGATCTCCGGCGGCGAGACCACGGTCACCGTGCGCGGCAAGGGCCGCGGCGGCCGCAATGTGGAATTCCTGCTGGCGCTGGCGGTGGCGCTGCGCGGCCTCGATGGCGTCCATGCCGTGGCCGGCGATACCGACGGCGTCGACGGGCAGGAGGAGATCGCCGGCGCTTTCATCGATCCCACCACCTGGCAGCGGGCGCGGGATAAGGGACTGGACGCCCTGGCCCGCCTCGCCGACAATGACGGCCACAGCTTCTTCGAGGCCCTTGACGATCAGCTGATCACTGGCCCCACCCTCACAAACGTCAACGATTTCCGCGCCATTCTAGTGCTCTAGGCACTTCTCCAGTCACCAGCATCGCCGGCAACAAGAAGAGTTCGCGCGCCCATGACCAATGCTACCTGGAATGTCGATCGCGTCCGCGCCGAATTTCCCGCGCTCGACATCACCGACGACAACCGGCGGCGCCTGTTCTTCGACGCGCCCGGCGGTACCCAGGTGCCCAAGCAGGTGATCAAGCGCATGACCGACTATCTCGTGCGCAGCAACGCCAATTCCGGCGGCCCCTTCGTCACCTCCCGCGATTCCGATGCCCTGAGCGAAGAGGCCCATCGCGCCATGGCCGACCTGCTGAACGCGCCGGCCTGGGAGGAGATCGTCTTCGGCGCCAACATGACGACCTTGACCCTGGCCATGACCCGCAGCCTCGGCCTGCGCTTCAAGGCCGGCGACGAGATCCTTCTTACGCGCATGGACCATGACGGCAATGTCGGCCCCTGGCTGCTGCTGGCGCGCGATCTCGGCCTCACCGTGAAATGGCTCGATTTCGATCCCCAAACCTACGAGTTCCGCCTGGAGACGCTGCCGTCGCTCATCGGCCCGCGCACCAGGCTGGCCGCGATCAACTATGCCAGCAATGCGCTCGGCACCATCAACGACGTGAAGGCGATCGCCGCTGCGGTCCATGCCGTTGGCGGTCTGGTCTATGTGGACGCCGTGCAGTATGTGCCCCATGCGCCCACGGATGTGCGGGAGATCGGCTGCGATTTCCTTGTCTGCTCGTCATACAAATTCTTCGGGCCGCATCAGGGCATCCTCTGGGGCCGACGCGCTTTGTTGGAAGAACTGGAGTCCTACAAGGTTCGCCCGGCCTCGAACCAGCTGCCGACCAAGTTCGAAACCGGCACCCAGAGTTTCGAGGGCCAGGCCGGCGTTCTTGGCGCGGTCGAGTATCTGGACTGGCTTGGCCAAACCATGGGCGGCGGCCATGGCGCGCACTTCAGCGCCATGACTGGCCGGCGACGTGATATCCACGCGGCCATGGCGGCGATGGTGGAGTACGAGATCGACTTGGGGCGCCATATGCTGGACCGGCTGGAGCGCATCCCCGGCCTCAAGGTCCACGGCATCACGGCGCGCGGCAAGCTGCATAAGCGGGTGCCGACCTTTTCCGTCACCATCGCCGGACGGGACCCCGCCGATCTGGCGCAGCGCCTGGCGGCGGAGAACATCTTTGTCTGGGATGGCGATTTCTATGCCCAGGAGGTCGTCGAGCGCCTCGGCCTCGCCGGCAAAGGCGGCCTGCTGCGCATCGGCCTCTGCCACTACAACACGAAGGCCGAAATCGACCGGCTCGGCGATCTGCTCGGCGCGGTCTGAAGCCTCGACATCCGGTATCGCCGAGCATACCGCGTACCAGCGGTGCAGCCATAAACATCTGGCTATTGATAAAGCACCGATTGCGCCCATGTCATCATGGCGTTTCTCGCGCGGTGTCTGCGAGACGCGTGAAGCGTAACTGTACCATGGTATGAACTTACGCTTGTGGGTCAGCAAGAACAGCCCGCATGCACAGTATTTAGGCAGCGACGGTGCTGCAGCATAGAGCGGCGGCATCGCCGGAACCTCGCGGCGAAATAGGAGGGGACGAAATGAGCGATCATAATCCGATCACCAATGGACCCGCCGCCAGCGTGCCGCCGCCTCGCCCGCCGCGATCCCGCGCCGGCTGGTTGCTGGCGATCGGCGGCCTGATGGCCGCCGTCATCGCCGGCCTGTTCTATTGGCAGCAGACGGTTGCCAACACCGGTGGCGCGGCGACGGCTGCCGCCATGCCGCCGCCGGAGGTCACGGTGGCCGCGCCGGTCTATCGGGAACTCGTCGAATGGGACGAGTATACCGGCCAGTTTTCCGCCGTGGACTATGTGGAGATCCGCGCCCGGGTCAGCGGCTATGTCGAGTCGATCCATTTCCAGGATGGCCAGATGGTCAAGGCAGGCGATCTATTGTTCGTGATCGATCCGCGCCCGTTCCGCATCGAGCTCGAGTCCGCCAAGGCGCAGTATGACGAAGCCGTCGCGCGCCTCGATGTTGCCGTCAGGCAATTGGAGCGAACGACCAAGCTGCGCAAGGACAACATCGTCGCGGCGACGGAACTGGACCAGCGCATCGGCGAGGCCGCCGCGGCCAAGGCCGCGGTGGCGGGCGCTCAAGCGGCGGTGGAGTCGGCCGAGCTCAATCTGGAGTATACGCAGGTCAAGGCGCCGATCGGCGGCCGCATCGGCGAGCATCTGGTGAGCGAAGGCAATCTGATCACCGGCGGCTCCACCGGCAACACGACCATGCTGACCTCGATCGTGTCGCTCGATCCGATCTATCTGGATTTCGACATGAGCGAGACCAGCTTCCTCGCCTATCAGCGCGCCTATGTCGCCGGCAAGATGCAGTCGACGCGGGAGGATACCGTGCCCGTTGCCGCAAGGCTGTTCGACGAGGAGGACTGGACGCTCGAGGGCAATCTGAATTTTGTCGACAACCAAGTGGACCGCGGCGCCGGCACCATGCGCGCCCGCGCGGTGTTCGCAAATCCCAATGCCTTCATCACGCCCGGACAGTTCGGCCGCCTGCGCATTCCCGGATCGGAACCCTACAAGGCGATCCTCATTCCCGACAGCGCCATCGTCACCGACCAGTCGCGCAAGCTTGTCATGACGGTCGGGGCGGACGGCATGGTGGCCGCCAAGGTCATTCGCCCCGGCCCAATGTTTGATGAGCTGGGCCTGCGCATCGTGCGCGAAGGACTGGAGCCGACGGACCAGATCATCATCAACGGACTGATGCGGGCGCGTCCGGGTTCGCCGGTAACAGCGGTGCCCGGCAAGATCGAACCGGTCGTCGCCGCAAACTGAGGCGCGGAACAACGCCGATGGGCCTCTCGCATTTCTTCATCGACCGGCCGATCTTCGCCGCCGTGCTGTCCATCTTTGTCGTGCTGATTGGCAGCTTCGCCTATTTCACCCTGCCGGTCGCGCAGTATCCGGAAATCGCGCCGCCGACCATCGAAATCCGCGCCAGCTATCCCGGCGCCTCGGCCGAGGTGCTGAGCAACACCGTGGCCACGCCGCTGGAACAGGAGATCAACGGCGTCGACAACATGTTGTACATGCAGTCGCAGGCCACCGGCGACGGCAACCTTGTGGTGACCGTGACCTTCGCGCTCGGCACCGATTTGGACACCGCCCAGGTGCTGGTGCAGAACCGCGTCGCCATCGCCGAGCCGCGCCTGCCGGAGGAGGTTCGCCGAATCGGCGTGACCGTGCGCAAGAATTCGCCGGATATGCTGATGGTGATCCACATGATCTCGCCAGATCAGTCGCGGGATCAGCTCTATATCTCCAACTACGCGACGCTGCAGGTGCGCGACGTGCTGTCGCGCCTGGACGGCGTCGGCGACGTGCGTATCTTTGGCGCCCGCGACTATTCCATGCGCATCTGGCTCGATCCGGACAAGATCGCCATACGCAGCCTGACGGCCGGCGATGTGGTGGCGGCGCTGCGGGCGCAGAACGTGCAGGTGGCCGCCGGCGTGCTCAACCAGCCGCCGATACCCTCGCCGGGGGCTTTTCAGATCAATATCGAGACGCTGGGCCGCCTGGTGGATGCGAGGCAGTTCCAGAATATCGTGGTCAAGGCCGACCCCGAGGGACGCGTGACCCGGATTCGCGACATCGGGCGGGTCGAACTGGCGGCGCTCGACTACGGCGCCAACGGCTATCTCGGCGAGCGGCCGGCGGTGCCGCTGCTGATCTTCCAGCGGCCCGGCTCCAACGCGCTGGAAACGGCTGATAACATCCTCGCAACCATGAAGGATCTGGCGAAGGATTTCCCGCCCGGCGTCGGCTACGACGTGGTCTACAACCCGACGGAATTCATCGCCGAGTCGGTGCGGGCGGTCATCGACACGATCTTCGAGGCGGTGGCGCTGGTGGTCCTGGTGGTCATTCTGTTCCTGCAGACATGGCGGGCCTCGATCATCCCGATTGTGGCGATTCCCATCTCGCTGATCGGCACCTTCATGGTGCTGGCGGCCTTCGGTTACTCGCTGAATACCTTGTCGCTGCTCGGCCTGGTGCTGGCGATCGGAATCGTCGTCGACGACGCCATCGTGGTGGTCGAGAACGTGGAGCGCAATCTCCGCCTTGGCCTGTCGCCGCGCGAGGCCGCCCACCGCTCCATGACGGAAGTGGGCGGCGCCATCATCGCCATGACCACGGTCCTGTCGGCCGTGTTCATTCCGGCCGCCTTCGTCGCCGGCATTACCGGCCAGTTCTTCCAGCAGTTCGCCGTAACCATCGCGACGGCGACGATCATCTCCTGCTTCGTTTCGCTCACCTTGAGCCCCGCCCTGTGCGCCATCCTGTTGCGGCCGCACCAGGCCCATGCCGGGCACGGCTCGCCGTTGACCTGGCCGATCCGCGCCTTCTTCGGCGGATTCAACATCGGCTTCGACAAGCTGTCGACGGGCTATGGCGGCCTAACCCGGCGTTTGCTGCGGTTCGGCGCCGTCGTGCTGGTCCTCTATGCCGGATTGATCGGCCTGACGGCCTGGCAGTTCGAGCGCGCGCCCACCGGATTCATTCCGCAGATGGACCAGGGCTATCTGATCACGGTGATTCAGCTTCCGCCGGGCTCGTCGCTGGCGCGCACCGACGAGGTGGTGCGCCGCGCCAGCAAGATCATCCTGGAAACCGAGGGCATCAAGGACGCCACGGGATTCGCCGGCTTCGACGGTGCCACCTTCACCAACGCGGCCAATGCCGGCGCCATCTTCTCCACCTTGCTGCCGTTCGAAGAACGGGCCGGCCGCGAGGATCTCGGCGCCAACGCCGTGCTCGGCCGGTTGGGGCAGCGGCTCGGCGCGATCCAGGACGCGTTCATCATCACCATTCCGCCGCCGTCGGTGCGCGGCATCGGCAATTCCGGCGGCTTCAAGATGATGATCCAGGACCGCCGCGGCCGCGGGCCGGAGGCCCTGGAAGCGGCGACCCAGGACCTGATCGCGGCCGCCGGCCAGGTTCCGGGCCTGACCGGCATGTTTTCGCTGTTCAACACCCGGACCCCGAAGATCTATGCCGACATCGACCGCGTGAAGGCCGAGATGCTCGGCGTGACGCCCGATCGCGTGTTCGAGACCCTGGAGATCTATCTCGGCTCCACCTTCGTCAACGAGTTCAATCTGCTCGGCCGCACCTATCGCGTCACCGCCCAGGCCGACGGCGGCTTTCGCCAGGATGTCGACAGCATCGCCAATCTGAAGACCCGCAACGACAATGGCGACATGGTGCCGATCGGCGCGGTCGCCGAATTCCGCGACATCACCGGCCCCTATCGCGTGCCGCGCTACAATCTCTATCCGGCCGCGGAGATCCAGGGCAACGTCCTGCCCGGCTTTTCCACCGGCTACGCGCTGGAACAGATGGAGCGGCTGGCGGCGGCGCGGCTGCCCGACGGCTTCGCCTTCGAATGGACCGAACTGGCCTATCAGCAGAAATACGCCGGCGGTTCCATTATCCTGATCTTCCTCGCCTCGGCGGTGTTCGTGTTCCTGGTGCTGGCGGCGCAGTATGAAAGCTGGTCGATGCCGCTGGCGGTCATCCTGATCGTGCCCATGTGCCTGCTCGCCGCGGTGAGCGGCCTCATGTTCAGCGCCATGGACATCAATATTCTCGGCCAGGTCGGATTCATCGTACTGATCGGCCTGGCGGCAAAGAACGCGATTCTCATCGTCGAGTTCGCCAAGCAGCGGGAAGATCAGGGCCAGGACCGGACTGAGGCAGTCATTCAGGCGGCGCGGACGCGCCTGCGGCCCATTCTCATGACCTCGCTGGCCTTCATCCTCGGCGTTGTGCCGCTAGTAATCTCCAGCGGCGCCGGCGCGGAAATGCGCCAGTCGCTGGGTACCGCCGTGTTCTACGGTATGCTTGGCGTGACCCTGTTCGGCTTGATCTTCACGCCGGTGTTCTACCATGTGATCCGCCGCTTGAGCGCCGGGCGGGGCCGTGCGGCGCCAGCGATGCAGGATCTCGCGCCCGGGCCGGGTCCGGCGGAGTAAGCAGAGCGCTGCTGAAAGCAACAACCGTCTCGCCCCGCTCCGTGGGGGCAAGATACACAACATCCGCGTCCAGCGGATGTTGTGAGAGAGGGGGTGTTGAGGAAGTGCGCGATACGGTCCGGCATTGGCGCCGTTGGCGCCACCTCTCACCCCGAGCATTTCCCCACATCGTGGAGCGTGGTGACACTCTCTTTGCTAAGGCTCGAAGATTGATTCAGGCAGCGCCCGCCGCTCACCTTCTGCGTTCAGCCGCCAGCCGCTGCGCCAGCGCCACCGCCGCCTCGAAATTCTCCGCCAACTGCACGACGCCATCGTCGTTCAGCACGCGCATCTGCCGCAGGATCGAACGCGGCTGCGGCTGCAGTCCGGACAGGATCAGATGCGTGCCGTGCTTCCGGCACTTCTTGATGAAGTCGGAAATCCTCGCGGCGCCGGTGCTGTCGATCAGCGGCACCTCTCGCAGGCGCAAGATGAAGATGCGGGGCATGCCCGAGATATTGTCGATGACGTCGGTCAGCCGGTTGGCGGCGCCGAAGAACAGCGGCCCGCGCAGCTGGAACACCTCGACACCCGGCGGCAGCGCGGCGCGCTGGGTGTAGGTGTCTTTCACCGGGCGGGACCAGTCGTCGACATCCTCCTCGATCAAATGGGTGCCGCCGCTGCTGATGGAAACCGCCTCGGTCATGCGGTGCATGAACAAAATCGCCGCCAGCACCACGCCGACCTCGATCGCCACCGTCAGATCTACCAGCACAGTCAGGCCGAAGGTCAAAAGCAGCACCAGCCGGTCGCCCCACGGCCCGGTCAGCAAATGCAGGAAGCGCTCCCGTTCGCTCATGTTCCAGGCCACGATCACCAGCACGGCGGCCAGGCTGGCCAGGGGGATGTAGTTCGCCAGCGGCGACAGGAACAGCATGAACAGCAGCACGAACACCGCATGCAGAATGCCCGAAACCGGCGAGCGGGCGCCGGAGCGGATATTGGTGGCGGTGCGGGCGATGGCGCCGGTCGCGGGCATGCCGCCGAAAAGCGCCGAGGCGGTGTTGGCGATGCCCTGGGCCACCAGTTCGCAGTTGGACCGGTGACGCCGCCCGGTCATGCCGTCGGCCACCACGGCCGATAGCAGCGATTCGACCCCGGCCAGGAAGGCAATGGTGAAGGCGCTCGGCAGCAGTTCCTGCAGCCGCGCCAGGCCCACCTCCGGCAATGCGGGAGCCGGCAGGCTGCTGGGCAACTGGCCGAACCGCGAAGCGATGGTGTCGATCGGCAGTTGCAGCAAGGCGGTCGCTACGCCCGCGGCCACCACGGCCGCAAGGAACGCAGGCGCCTTCGGCACATAGCGGCGGACCAGGATGATGATCGCCAGTGCTCCCAGCGCCACCGCCAGGTTTGCCGGATCCAGCGTGTCCCGCGCCGCCCAGAGCGCGCTCAGCTTGGCGATGAAATCGGCCGGCAGCGTGGCCATGCGCAGACCGAACAGGTCCTTGAGCTGACTCGAGAAAATGATCACGGCGATGCCGGCGGTGAAGCCGGTGACCACGGGATCGGGGATGTATTTGATCCAGGTGCCCAGCCGCATCAGGCCGGCGGCGATCAGCATCAGCCCGGCCATCAGCGTGGCGACGACCAGCCCGTCATAGCCGTGAGTCTGGATGACATTGAACACCACCACCACGAAGGCGCCGGTCGGGCCGCCGATCTGAAACCGGCTGCCGCCGAGGGCCGAGATCAGGAACCCGGCGATCACCACGGTGATCAGGCCCTTGTCCGGCGTGGTGCCGCTGGCGATCGCCAGCGCCATGGCCAGGGGCAGGGCGACGATGGCGACGGTCAGGCCCGATAGCACATCCTGGCGCAGATCGGCTGCGCCATAGCCCTGCTTCAGCACGGTATAGAGCTTCGGCACGAACAGATGCCATGCCGGGCTGACCGGCGGGGATGGGGCCGGCTGTTCGGAACTCATGCGCTGTTGTCGCGGCAGGCGGGTGCTGGCGAAGCGGTCATGCTGGGAAGCGGTTGCTGGCAGGCCCTGTTGAGCACTCGAATTCCGATAGCACAATCGAGGAGTCTTCACTAACCGGCCGTTGATCTGGCGCAAGGCGCAACTCCAATCCGCGCCGCCGGGCGACATGGGTTGCACCTTGCACCGGCGCTGGCATTCGGTGTGACAAAGCGGTGGCCGTGTCGTCTCGGCGATGGCCCCGCCTGGATTCAATTCTTAGGCGCGATCTCAGGCAAAAATCCGCGCTTGGATGCGAAAAAGACCGCGTTCAGACGGGGATATCGCCCAAAATCATGGTTAAAAATGGGTTGACGTGGCTCAAGGCGCGGCATTACCCGCCTGAGGCACCCTGTGGGCCATGGATTTATCCCTCATCGCCCGGATTTTGCATGTGCTCGCCGTCATCATATGGATCGGTGGCGTCGGATTCGTGACCCTCGTGCTGCTGCCGGCGCTCCGGCCGCAGGCCGGCCGCGCCGACTGGCTCGAGAAGTTCATCCTGCTGGAGAATCGCTTCGCCTGGCTGGCGCGATTCGCCTCGCTGCTGGCCGGACTCACGGGATTCTACATTCTCTATGACTACGACCTCTGGGACCGGTTCGCCGAGCCGTCCTTTTGGTGGATGTACGGCATGATTCTGGTCTGGGCGCTGTTCAGCTTCATTCTCTTCATTGGCGAGCCGCTGTTCCTGGATGACTGGCTGCTGGCGAGGGTGGCCCGGGATCCCGTCGGCACCCACCGCCTGGTCTACCGGCTGCATGTGGTGCTGTTGCTGCTCTCCCTCCTGGTCACGGCCGGGGCGGTGGCCGGGAATCATGGCGGCCATATCTTCTGACTATCAGGCCCTCGGTTGGCGGATCGCCGCCGGGCGGCTATGACTTGACGGAAGATCAGCCAGCCGCCGAGCCGCCATGGATTTCACCCTCCCGCCCGATCTGGAAGAGTTGCGCCAGCGCGTCCGCCGCTTCGTCGAGGACGAGGTGCTGCCGCTGGAGCGGGACCGCGACAATTACGACGCCTATGAGAATATCCGGCTGGATGTGCTGGACGCCGTTCGGTCCCGGGCCCAGGCGGCGGGCCTCTGGGCGCCGCAATCGCCCAAGTCCCGCGGCGGCATGGGTCTGCCGGTGGTGGGCTGGGCGGCGATGTATGAGGAGGCCAACCGCTCCATCTTCGGCCCCGCCTGCTTCAATTGCGCGGCACCCGATGACGGCAACATGAACCTCCTGAACAAGGTGGCGGCCGAAGCGCAGAAGGACCGCTGGTTGCAGCCGATCATCGACGGCAAGGTTCGCTCCGCCTTCGTCATGACCGAGCCCCATCCCGGCGGCGGCTCCGACCCCGCCATGATCCGCACGGCGGCGGTGAAGTCGGGCGGCAAGTGGACCGTCACAGGCCATAAATGGTTCATCACCGGCGCCGCGGCGGCGGATCACTTCATCCTAATCGCCCGCACGTCGGACGACGCCCGCAAGGGCCTGACCGCCTTCCTGTTCCACCGCGACCAGCCGGGCTGGCGGGTGGAACGGCGCATTCCCATCATGGGGCCGGAGGAGCATGGCGGCCATGGCGAGCTGATCTTCGACGGGCTGGAGATCCCCGACGAGAACCGGCTGATGGAAGTCGGCGACGGCCTCAAGGTGACGCAGATCCGCCTCGGCCCGGCGCGGCTGACCCATTGCATGCGCTGGCTCGGCCTTGCCAAGCGCTGCATGGAGATCGCCCAGGATTACGTGGAGCGGCGCGAGGGCTTCGGCATGAAGTTGGCCGAGCGGGAGTCCGTGCAGCTCAAGCTGGGCGAGGTGGCGTCGGAGATTCAGATCGGCCGCCTGCTGGTGATGCATGCCGCCTGGAAGCTGGACCAGGGCGACCGGGCGCGGAAGGAAATCTCCATGGCCAAGGTCCAGGTGGCCGACACCCTGCACAAGGCAGCCGACAGCGCCATCCAGCTCAACGGCGCCCGCGGCTATTCCAAGGACACGGTGCTGGAATGGATCTACCGCTACGCCCGCCAGGCGCGGCTCGTGGACGGCGCCAGCGAGGTGCACCGCATGGTGCTGGCGCGGGCCTACGGAGACGAGGGCAACGATTTTTGGCGTTGGAGTACATAGTCATCATGCATCAGTTCTGGCTGCCGCGGTCGCGGTTAGCTTTCAGCGTTCTCATCTTCACAGCGATTTCTGTTAGTCCGGTCGTAGCATCGAGCGCCGTCGAGCCGGTTTCGCTGCATCATGCAGCCGCCAGCCCGCCGGTCTGGTGCGATAGCTCCACAATCGTCTATGCCGTCAAGCCCGATACGGACCAACCGAGCCTCCGCGCCATCGTTACGCAGGCGATTCCCGGCGGTGAGCCGCGCGAGCTGTTCCGGGATACGGGCTCGGCAGTACCCTACCAATGCGTCGATGGACGAATCCTCTATTGGACACTCAATCCCACAGACTGTGACGAAGGTCCGGAGGATACGAGGCATCAGGCTGTCTACGTCGCGGACACAAAGGGCGCGAAGGTGCCGCTTGCCTGCGGCGCTGCCGTGGCACTGCTGTCGCCGGATCGGAAGGCGCTCGTCGTCACCACCTATCCGGCTTGGACGAGGGAATGGCGACCGAAACTCGAGGGGATCAAGTTTCTCGCCAACGGTGGCGAAGCGCCACTTATCGTCGACGTGGCGAAACCGGATTTGTTCAGACTGCTATCTTCCGCAGGTCAGGTTGCGATGGCAGACTTCCTTACGGGTCGCTTCAATCCTTCCGCGCTGCAGAAACAGTATGCGCTTGATAATGGCGCCATTCGTTGGCTCTCAAACGGAATGCTGGCAGTCTCCACCATCAACACCAACTCATACGAAGCGCTAGTATGGACGGTCCGCTTGGATCCAGAAACCGCCAACGTGGTCGCTGCAAGTCGAGTGTCGCTCGGCGCAGATGGCGAACCGATCTTTGACACTTCGAGCTCGCAGCGCTTTCACGCGTGGTCGACGCGCGATGAATTGCGCCAGATCCAGGAATGCTGGCTGTCTGCAGCCAACATATCCTGCACGAGGCTGGCTTTGCATTTCCTGCTGGACAAAGCGGGCGCCAAGATGGCCACGAATTTCGATTCGGACGTCGATTTCCTTGATGACATGTCCATATGGTTCGTGGCTGAACTTGGGAGCTCCCAATGCTTGATGCGGCTACGTTTAGCCACCAACTTCTATGAATGTCTGATCGAGCATACCGAGAAATTCATCGTTGGAAACACCGGTACGCATAAGCGCCTGGCGATCTCGCCTGACCGGAAATGGCTCGCTTACCTCGTCCTGAAAGACCTGGGTTGGAACGGCAGCAGCGATCTCATGCTTTTGCCGCTGCCGGAGTGATGACTCCGATCCAACGTGACTCGCTTGCGTACTGGCTCGCCCGCGAGTTCGGGGCGTCGGCCGCAGAAATCCGCGATATCGCGCCATTGAGCGGTGGCGCCATCCAGGAGAACTGGAAGCTGCATTGCGTTTTCGCCGGCGGGCGCGAGGCGGGGGAGCGGCATTATGTGTTGCGCAAAGATGCCCGCTCCACCATTGCCGCCAGCCGTTCGCGGCTGCAGGAATTCTCGCTGGTGCGTGCGGCCCTTGAGGGTGGCGTCACGGTGCCGAGGCCAGTAGCGGCCTGCGCCGATGCCGCCATTCTCGGCGCGCCATTCGCGATTTACGACTACGTCGCCGGCATCGGCCTCGGGCCAAAGGTAGTAAAGGATGCGTCACTTGGCGGAGACCGCGCGACACTGACCGAGCGGCTGGCCCGCGAACTGGCGCTGATCCACAAGATCGCGCTGCCCCGCGCCGATCTGGAATTCCTCGGTACGCCACCGGCCAATCCCGCTTTGGCGGCAGTGATGGAACTGCGCGGTTATCTTGATGCCACGCCGCTGCTCCACCCCGGCCTCGAATGGGGCCTGCGCTGGGCGGAAATTCACGCACCCGCGCCGGGCGAGATCCTGCTCACCCACCGGGATTTTCGCACCGGCAACTATATGGTGGATGAACGCGGCCTCACGGCGGTGCTCGACTGGGAATTCGCCGCCTGGGGCGATCCCATGGCGGATATCGGCTGGTTCTGCGCCCGCTGCTGGCGCTTCGGCCGCGACGATCTGGAGGCCGGCGGCATCGGCGAGCGCGCGCTGTTCTACCGCGCTTACGAAGCCGCCAGCGGACGCCGGGTGGACGATGCACGCGTGCGCTATTGGGAAGTGGTCGCTCATCTGCGCTGGGCCGCCATTGCGCTGCTGCAGGGCTGGCGCCACGCTTCCGGCGCTGAGCCGTCCCTGGCGCTGGCGCTGACCGGGCGGATCGCCGACGAACTTGAATACGACATCCTGCGAATGACGCCACCCGAAGAGTGGAGCCGCGCATCGTGAGCGGCGGCGCGCTGACAGGCGAGGGCCTGCTCGCCGCCGCCGAGGCCGCGCAAGCCGCGCTCGATGCCGGCACGCCATCAGCCGGCAGCAGCGAGGCGCGCTTCATCGCCGCCATGATCGCCCGCACCCGCGAACTGGCGAAGCGCGACCAGGCACTGGCAAATGACCTCGCGGCACAGGAAGCGGACATTGTGCGTCAGTTCGGCCATGGTCGAGACCTCAATGCCGTCACCGCGGCCATCCGCAACGGTGCGTTCGATGCAAACAGTGCATTACTCCAAGCTCTCTACCGTCTAGCAGTGCTGCGCCTGCAAGCAACAAAGCCCGAAGCGCTGGCACTAGAGGACCGTAGCTAAGCTGTCGCAACGTGAGTGTCTGAACAAAGTTTGTCAGCCCTGCGCTTGCGCGGGGATGACAAATGTGGGGTGGCTCGCGGTACAGCTAATCCCTGCCGCTCTTGTTCTCCACGCACTGCGCCGCCCGCACCCCCAAATCCTGCGCAAACCTGAGCAAGTATCCATCGGGGTCCTGTACGAGGAATTGCCGGTTGCCGACTTCCTGATCGTCCCTGCGATACCAGCGCTCCTCGATCTCGCGGAACAGCGTCACGCCCGCCGCCGTCACCCGGCGGCAGAGCGCATCCACGTCATCGACCCCGATCTCGAAATTGATGCCACGGCCATAGGGCCGTTCCAGCTCACCGGTGAACCAGTAGGCGCTTTCCTGCTCCAGCATGATCGACGCGCCGTCCAAATCCATGTAGGCGAAACCGTCCTCGGGCCGCTCGTAGAGAATCTTGAATCCCAGCACATCGCGGTAGAAGGCGATGCTTCGCGCCGTGTCCGAGCAAAGAAGCTCCGGAACCAGTTTCGCCCAGTCCATCGTCGATGCCTCCTCTGGTGGCGCGTTCCCCGGCGAGACTAGGGGCCTGGCTCCAATTTGCCAACGCGGCGCGATTCTGTTGTAAATTCTGCTGCACAGCCGAGTCCCTTCCACTGCACCCATGACCCGCTATTCCGTCTTCTCGCTGATACGGCAAGGCCTCGCCGGCCATCGTGGCTGGTCGCCGGCCTGGCGCAGTGCTGCGCCGAAGCCGCGCTATGACGTGGTGATCATCGGCGGCGGCGGCCATGGGCTGGCGACGGCCTACTACCTCGCCAAGAATCACGGCGTGCGCAATGTGGCCGTGCTGGAGAAGGGCTGGCTCGGCGGCGGCAATACCGGCCGCAACACCACCGTCATCCGCTCCAACTATTTCTTCCCCGAAAGCGCCGCCGTCTACGATCTGGCGCTGCGGCTCTATGAGAAGCTGAGCGACGATCTCAACTTCAACATCATGCTGAGCCAGCGCGGCCTGCTGTTCTTCGCCCATTCCCGCCATGAGATGGAGCTGTTCGCCCGCTCGGTGAACGCCATGCAGCTCAACGGCATCGATGCCGAGCTGCTGGATGCCCAGGATGTGCGCAAGCTGGTGCCGATCCTGAATTTCAGCGACGGCGCGCGCTTCCCCATCCATGGCGCCTTCTATCAGGGCCGCGGCGGCATCGCCCGCCATGATGCGGTGGCCTGGGGCTATGCCCGTGGCGCCGATGCGCTGGGTGTGGACATCATCCAGAATTGCGAGGTTGCCGGGTTCCGCATGTCCGGCGGCCGCGTCACCGCGATCGAGACCAACAAGGGCGTGATCGAGGCGGGCGCCGTCGGCCTCGCCGTCGCCGGCCATTCCGGCGTGATGGCGGCGAAGGCGGGCTTCCGCCTGCCGGTGACCAGCTATGCGCTGCAGGCGATGGTGAGCGAGCCGGTTAAGCCGATCCTGCACACGGTGGCGATCTCGCCGGCGACCGGCACCTATGTCAGCCAGTCCGACAAGGGCGAGCTGGTGTTCGGCGGCGGGCTTGATCTCTATCCGTCCTATGCCCAGCGCGGCAATCTGCCCGTCATCGAAACCGTGGTCGCCGGCCTCACGGAGATGTTCCCCATCTTCCGCGAGTTGAAGATGCTGCGGAAATGGGCCGGCCTTGTTGATGTCGTCCATGATTCCAGCCCCATCTTGGGCCCGTCGCCGGTGGAGGGGCTCTATCTCAATTGCGGCTGGGGCACCGGCGGCTTCAAGGCAATCCCCGCCGGCGGCTATCTGCTGGCCCATATCATCGCCACCGGCAGGCATCACGTCTATTCCGAGGCCTTCGATCTCAAGCGCTTCTCGACCGGCGCGCTGGTGGACGAAGCCGCCGCCGCCGGCATCCCGCATTAGGATCCGAACATGCTGCGCATCTCCTGTCCCCATTGCGGTCCGCGCGACGAAAGCGAATTCCGCTATGGCGGCGAATCCCACATCGCCCGGCCCGGCCCCTCGGCCGAAGTCAGCGACGAGACCTGGGGCGACTACCTGTTCAATCAGCGCAACAATAAGGGCCTTCATCTGGAGCGCTGGTGCCACAGCGCCGGCTGCGGCCAATGGTTCAACCTCGCCCGTAGCACAGTCACCCATGAGATCCTCGCGGTCTACAAGATGGGCGAGAACGCGCCGGAGTGGCTGGAGTGATAACGATGATGCTGCAGCCGACCTTCAGACAAATTCGTGCAGCACTAAGAGAATCCCCTCTCCCCCAAGGGGAGAGGGGGGTTCATTCTGCTTCGCTGACAGCGATTGCTGGCTCCTGACATGACTCAGGGCCAAAGCCATCGCTCATCCAAAGGCGGCGCGATCGATCGTGCGAGGCCGCTGCGTTTCACGTTCAATGGCCGCGCGCTCACGGGCTATGAGGGCGATACCTTGGCCTCGGCGCTGCTCGCCAATGGCGTCGCGGTCGTCGGCCGCAGCTTCAAGTATCACCGTCCGCGCGGCATCTTCGGCGCCGGCGCGGAGGAACCCAACGCGATCCTCGATGTGACCGCGCGGGGCCGGCACGATCCCAACGCTAAGGCGACGCTGCTGCCGCTGGTCGACGGCATGGTGGCCAGAAGCGTCAATTGCTGGCCCGGCCCGCGCGTCGATCTCCTCGGCGGCCTCGACATGCTGCAGCGTTTCCTGCCTGGCGGCTTCTACTACAAGACCTTCATGAAGCCGTCCTGGCACTTGCATGAGCCCTATATCCGCCGCCTCGCGGGCATCGGCAAAGTCGGCGGCGAAATCGACGAGTCGCTATTCGAGCAGCGCCACGACCATTGCGACGTGCTGGTGATTGGCGCCGGCCCTGCGGGAATCGCCGCGGCGCGGGCCGCGTCCTCCGCCGGCCTGCGCGTCATCCTCGCCGACGATCAGCCGCGCGCCGGCGGTTCGCTGCTGTGGCGCGGGGCGGAGATCGATGGCCTGTCCGGTCCGGCCTGGGTGGCCAATGCACTGGCCGGCTTCGTGACCAACCCGCGGGCGCGTGTGCTCCATCGTACGACGGCGCTGGCCTATTTCGATCATAATCTGGTCGCCCTGGTGGAGCAGCGCGATAGCGCCGCCGACGGCTGGGCGCCGGAGCGGCTGTGGAAGATTCGCGCCAAGCAGGTGATCCTGGCCACCGGCGCTATCGAACGGCCGCTGGTGTTTCCCCAGAACGACCGGCCCGGCGTCATGTCGGCGGCGGCGGTGTCGCAGTATCTCCGCCGCTGGGGCGTGCGGCCGTTCCTGCCGCGGGAAGGCGGCCGCGCCGTGGTCTTCACCAACAATGACGGCGCCTATGATACGGCGCGCGACCTGCTGGCGGCGGGCGCCCATGTCACCATCGTCGATCTGCACCGGCCGATGTCGCAAGAGCTGATCGACCGCATGCGCAGCCTGGGCGTGGAGATGCGCAGCGGATTCGTCATCGTCGATGTGCGCGGCCCTCGGCGGGTGCGCGCCGTGCGCATCGCCGCGATGAACGATCCCGCCGGTTCCCGCGAAACCATCCCCTGCGATCTTGTCGCCGTCTCCGGCGGCTGGACGCCCACGATCCATCTGCACAGCCAGTCCGGCGGCACGAACCGGTATGACAAATATCTCGGCGCCTTCCTGCCGGACCGGGTCACCCAGGCGCAGCGTTCCATCGGCGCGGCGCGCGGCCAGATGGATCTCGGAGAATGCCTGGCGGACGGTCACACCGCGGGCATTGCCGCGGCCGAGGCCTGTGGCGGCGCGCCGAAAGCGAACGCGTCCAGCGCCGGCGGACCGAAACGCAGCATCAACATTCTTCCCTACTGGCAGGTGGATCTGCCGAAGTCGCGTCAATGGGTGGACTACATGAACGACGTGACCGCCAAGGACGTGCGTCTTGCGGCGCGGGAGAACTACATCTCCGTGGAGCATTTGAAGCGCTACACCACGCTGGGCATGGCGACCGACCAGGGCAAGACCAGCAACCTGAACGGCCTCGCCATCCTGGCCCAGGCGACGGGCCGCTCAATTCCCGAAGTGGGCACCACCACCTTCCGCCCGCCCTATGTGCCGGTGTCGCTCGGGCTGCTGAGCGGCCATCGCCGCGGCGAGATGTATTCGCCGGTGCGCCGCCTGCCGGCCCATCGCGAGCATGAGCTGCGCGGCGCGGTGTTCGACGACTATGGCGGCTGGCGGCGGCCCGGCACCTATCCGCGGCCCGGCGAGGACGAGGCGGCGGCGATCCGCCGCGAAGTGCTGGCGGTGCGCCAGGGCGTCGGCCTGTTCGACGCTTCGCCCCTGGGCAAGATCGAGGTCAACGGCGCCGATGCGGCGCACTTCCTCAATCTCATCTACTACAATGAAGTGGCCAACCTGAAGCCGGGGCGCGTGCGCTACTGCCTGCTGCTGAGCGAAACCGGCAAGGTCTATGACGACGGCGTCGTCGCGCGGCTGGCCGAGGACCGCTACCTGCTCTCGCCCTCCAGCAGCCACGCGGCCGGCGTTCATGCCATGCTCGAGGAATGGCTGCAATGCGAGTATTTGGGAATGCGCGTGGCGATCAGCAATGTCACGACATCCTGGGCGACCTTCGCCATCACCGGCCCGCGGGCGCGAGACGTCGTCGCGCGGCTCGCCACCGATATCGATTTCTCCGACGCCGCCTTGCCCCACATGGCCGTGCGCGAGGGCCGGATCGGCGGAGTTCCCGGCCGTATCGCCCGCGTCAGCTTCACCGGCGAGCGCTCCTTCGAGATCAGCGTGCCCGCGGGCCATGGCGCTTCCCTGATGCGCGAGATCGAAACGCTGGGTGCTGAGGCCGGCATCGTGCCTTTCGGGCTCGAATCCTTGATGCTGCTGCGGGCGGAGAAGGGCTACATCCTGATCGGCCGCGACACCGACGGCACTACCGAGCCGCAGGATCTGGGCATGCTCGGCCCGCTGCAAGCGAAGACCCTCGAATATGTCGGCCGCCGCTCGCTGTTCCGCGCGGACTCGAAGCGCGAGGACCGGCGGCAGTTCGTCGGGCTGATGACGGCCGATCCGAACGAGGTGATCCCCACCGGCGCCCACGCGATCGAGGATTCGGGCTCGGGCTCCTCCGGCCCGCGCAGCCTCGGCTACGTTACGTCCAGCTATATGAGCCCGACGCTGGGCCGTTCCATCGCCCTCGGCCTGATCGAGCGCGGCCGCGAGCGGCAGGCCGCCGGGGAAACCGTTGCGATCTATGCGATGGGCCGCCGCCTCGCGGCGAGGATCGTCGCTCCCGTGTTCCACGATCCCAAGGGAGAGCGGCTCCATGGCTAGCACGCTCCGCCATGAGACACCGCTCGACGCCACTCTCGGCGAGGAACCGCGGGAGATCGCCGCGCGCGGGGTAACGATCTTGGCGGCGCCCGTCGCCGCGCAGATCGCGATCACCGGCGATATGGCGGCGGCCGCGGCGGCGCTCGGCTCGGTCATCGATCAGGTGCCGCCGGCCCAGCCGAACCAGATCGCGGGCAAGGAGCCCTATCTGCTCTGGCTGGCGCCGGACAAGCGGCTGGTCGTCGCGGAAAGCGGCAACCGTTTCGCCCTCGCGCAGAGATTGACTTCAGCAATGGCCGGCAAGTTCGCTGCCGTCAGCGACGTTTCCGACGGCATTGCCGCGATTGATGTCCTGGGACCGCGCGCCCGCGAGATCGTCGCCATGGGCTGCGGCCTCGATCTCGATCCGCAGCTCTTCACGCCGGCCATCAGCGCCCGCACGCTGCTCGCCGGCCAGCCGGTGCTGCTCTATCCGCTGGCCGCGCCCGACGTCAAATGGGAACCGGGCATGCCCCGCATCCCCCAGCCGCCGAACCGCGGCTACCGCCTGCATATAGACCGCGCGATCCTGCACTATCTCTGGAATTGGCTGGCGCAATCGGCGACGGCGTTGGGCTAGAGCGATTACACTAGAGTGTGCATACCCAACTTTCTTTCCCCGCGAAAGCGGGGACCCAGAGTTGCAGAGCGCCCTTCTTCTCCTGGGTCCCCGCTTTCGCGGGGAAAGAGGATATTGTGACTTAGACCTAGTAAACCTCGCTCTAGACAAAAATGGGTTTGTTGTCGGCTAGCACGAAAGACAGAGGCACCCATGAAGCTCATCTTACGGCGGATCACATTGTTCACGCTACAAATGCCCGAGATGACTGATTTTTATCGCGATAAACTCGGGTTGCCGCAGGTGACCGACGAGCGGGGCTTCAAGGAATTCGATGCCGGCGCCTGCAAGATCGCCCTGCACAACGGTACGTCGCGGGTCGGTGCACGGCCTCCAAAGATCGTTTTCTACGCTGATGATGTTGCGGCGGTACGTGAGGCGCTCGTGGCGCGCGGGGTCAAACTCGGCAAAGTGTTGTCCCAGGCTGGCCTGATCCGCTGCGAGGGCAAGGACCCCGACGGCAATCCGCTGCAAATCTCGAACCGCAAGTGAGGCGTCGGTAATGATCTCCATCGACCATGTGCGCGTCCTGGCGCGCTACAATAAATGGATGAACGAAAAGATTTATGCCACGGCCGCGCAGCTTTCCGACGAAGAGCGCAAGCGCGACCGCGGCGCGTTCTTCAAATCCATCCATGCCACATTGAATCACATCCTCTGGGGCGACCAGATTTGGATGCACCGCCTGGCTGGAACACCGAAGCCCGCGGCCGGCAGCATCGGCGAATCCGTAGCCCAGTTCGGCGACTTCACCGGCATGACCCGGGAGCGGCAGGGGTTCGATCAGGTGATCCTGGGGTGGGCCGCGGCGCTCGATGCCGCGGCACTCGCGGAGGATTTTTCCTACTACTCCGCCGCCTCCGGGCGCCAGATCGTCAAGCCGCGCTGGCTGCTGGTCACTCACATGTTCAACCACCAGACCCACCATCGCGGCCAGGTGCATTGCCTGCTGACGCAATGCGGGCTGAAACCCGGCGACACCGACCTGCCGTTCATGGACGGGTAGGGCGCGGAACATCCATTCAATAGGCGCTATCTGTGGTCGCCCGTCCCGAAAGTTGCGCGACGCCTATTGGGCGGCCGCAGGTCGCCAACCAGTATTTTTTTCTCGCTAAATCAACATTGTAACAGGTGTGCGGGACCCGGAAGTTTTCGCGGACCGCTGGTGAATTGCTGAGCAAGAACTGGATAGCGGCCCCAGCGCGCCTCCGGCATCCTCGCGGCCATTATGGAAACGGGAACGCCAATGCCGCAGAAATCCACCACCGCCGGTCTCGTCATGGGACCCCTGGAATGGGGCCTGCTGGTGCTGCTCTCTGCGGTATGGGGCGGGTCGTTCTTTTTCGCCGCGGTTGCGCTGCCCGAGGTGGGGCCGCTGACAGTGGTGGCCAGCCGCGTCGCGATCGCCGCCATCCTGCTCCACGGATTCATCCTGCTGCGCGGCATGCGCATGCCGGCGGACGGGCGGACATGGGCGGCGTTCGTTGCCATGGGTCTGCTGAACAACGCCATCCCCTTCAGCCTGATCTTCTGGGGCCAGACCCATATCGCCAGCGGCCTGGCCTCGATCCTCAACGCCACCACGCCGCTGTTCACCGTGGTCATCGCCCATTTCCTGACGCGCAACGAGAAGATCACAGGCGGCAGGGGCCTCGGCGTGCTGATCGGGTTCGCGGGCGTCGTCGTGATGATCGGCACCGATCTGCTGAGCGGGCTCAGCACCAATCTGCTGGCGCAGCTGGCCGTGCTTGGGGCGGCGGTCGCCTATGCCTTCGCCACCATCTATGGCCGGCGCTTCCGTCTGCTGCCGCCGATCTGCACCGCCACGGGCCAGGTGACTGCCAGCACGATCCTGATATTGCCCGTGGTTCTGTTCGTGGATCGGCCCTGGAGCTTGCCGATGCCGGGCTGGCAGACTTTTGCTGCCCTGGCGGGGTTGGGCGCGATCTGCACTGCCTTCGCCTACGGCCTCTATTTCAGAATCTTGCGGACCGCCGGCTCGACCAACATCTCGCTGGTGACCTTCCTGGTGCCGGTCAGCGCCCTGCTGCTGGGCATGGTGATTCTGGGCGAGCGGCTGGAGCCGAAGCATTTCCTTGGCATGGCCTTGATCGGCATCGGTCTCGCCGCGATCGACGGCCGGCCCTGGCGCCTTCTCGCCAATTCCCTCGTTCAATCCCGGAGCTGATGATGCAGACTGCAATCCAAATCAAAGCAAGCAAGGTGACGGCCATGCCCCGCGCATTCGAAACCGACGAACGCCGCTGGGCCGCTGTTCAGGCGCGCGAAAGCGCGGCCGACGGGCATTTCTACTTCGCCGTGCGCACCACCGGCGTCTACTGCCGGCCTTCCTGCCGCTCGCGGCAGCCCCTGCGCAAGAACGTGGAGTTTTTCGCCACTCCGGCGGAGGCCCGCCGCGCCGGCTACCGTGCCTGCAAGCGCTGCCGGCCCGACAGCATCGCCGCACCGGGCCCGCAGGGCCAGGCGGTCATGCGCGCCTGCCGCCTGATCGATGAAGCGGAAACGCCGCCGAAGCTGGCCGATCTGGCCCGCGCCGCCGGCCTCAGCCCCTATCACTTCCACCGCCAGTTCAAGAAGGTCCTGGGCGTGACGCCCAAGGCCTATATCGCGGCGCGCCGCACCGGCCGCCTGCAACATCATCTCGCCAAAGGAGCCGCCGTGACCGACGCCATCTTTGACTCCGGATTCAACACCAGCAGCCGTTTCTATGAGAGCGCGGCCCAGACCCTCGGCATGAAGGCTAGCGCCTATCGCAAGGGCGGGGAGGGCGTGGCGATCGCCTATGCGGTCGTGCGCTGTTATCTCGGCCATCTGCTGGTGGCGGGCACGGAGCGCGGCATCTGCATGATCGCCTTCGGCGACGACCCCACGGAACTCGTCACCGACTTGAAGCATCGCTTTCCCCGTGCATCCTGGCGCGAGGACGCGAAGGACTTCGCCGCCCAGGTGAAGCGCGTTACCGCCTTTATCGAAGCACCGGCCGGCGGCCTCGACCTGCCGCTGGATATCCAGGGCACGGCCTTCCAGCGCCGGGTCTGGCAGGCGCTGCGCCAGGTGCCGGCGGGCGCGACGGCCAGCTACGCCGATATCGCCCGCAAGATTGGCCAGCCCGCGGCGATGCGCGCCGTGGCCCAAGCCTGCGGCGCCAATCCGGTCGCCGTCGCCGTGCCCTGCCACCGCATCCTGCGCAGCGACGGCGCCCTCGGCGGCTATCGCTGGGGCACGGCGCGCAAGGAAAAGATCCTGGCCCGCGAAGCCGCCGCGGTGAAACGCGGCCGGTGATGGCGAGACTCAAACCACAGGAGACAGCCGCCATGGAATCCGTCCGCTTCGTTTCCCTGCCCACAGAGATCGTCCGCGCCTATCGGGCCGGCGCTCTGGACGCCAATGGCCAGAAGCCGGAGCGCCATATCTCCGACGGAGACGGCGTCCCCTGCCGCCATTGCCAGCGCGACGTGGCGGCTGGCGAGGCCTATCTGATTCTCGCCTACCGCCCGTTCGACGCAGCGCAGCCCTACGCCGAAGTGGGGCCGGTCTTCCTCCATGCGGAGCCCTGCGAGCGCTATCCCATCACCGGTGAGACGCCGGCGATGTTCCTGCGGCGCGAGCGCTATCTGCTGAAGGGCTATCACCCCAACGACCGCATCTATTACGGCACCGGCCGGATCGTGCCGTCGGCCGAAGTCGCGGCGGCGGCGGCCGAGATCCTGGCTCGTCCCGATGTGGCCTATGTCCATGTCCGTTCGGCGTTGAACAATTGCTATCAATGCCGGATCGAACGCGGCTGACCGCCGTTAACGCTGGCTGATGCCCGCGCGGCCCGGCGCCGCCGCTGGTCAAACAGCGGCGGCCATGTTGTATACTGATCCCGGTTGCAGCAGAGGATTCGCGGCGGGATCAGCAATGACGATGACGGGGCGGATCGCGTGACATTGCCCGCAATGCCGCTCTGGTCTGCGGATGACCTCGCCGCCGTCACCGGCGGGCGCTGGCTCGGCGGGCGGCCGCCGGCGAAGCTGCCGACGGGCATCACCTACGACCTGCACTACCAGCGTCCTGGCGACCTGTTCGTCACCATGACCTCCCAGACCTACAATCGCGGCGAAGCGGAAACCGTCGAGCCGCTGACCTGGGATTCCGCCAACCGCCTGCGCGACCTGCAGAGCCTCGGCTGCGCCGGAGCCATTGTCGAGCGCGATGTCGAGGATGCGCCGCCGGGGTTTCCGCTGCTGCGCGTGGCCGACTCCGCGCGGGCCGTGAACAACCTCGGCACCGCCGGGCGCAACCGCTATGGCGGCGCGCTCATCGCGGTAACGGGAACCGTCGGCAAGTCGACGACGCGGGAGATGATCCGCCACGTGCTGTCGCGCCAGGCGGAAACCTTCGGCTACACCGGCAACTTCAACACCTATTTCGCCATGGCGCTCTGCATGGCGCAGCTCAATCCGAAAGCGGCCTTCGCGGTGTTCGAGGTGGCGATGAGCGCGCTTTACCGGACGGAGGACCCCGTCGCCAGGAGACTGCGGCCGAACGTGGCGATCATTACCGCCATTTCCCGCGAGCAGACCAGCCTGGCGCCGACGCTCGATCACACCGTTCGCTACAAGGCGCGGCTGTTTCGCGGACTGGCGCCCGGCGGCACGGCGGTCATCAATCGCGATATCGGCATGTTCGGCCAGGTGCTGGAACGCGCCCGGCGGTTTGGAGCGCCGCGCATCGTCACCTACGGCCGGCACGAAGAAGCCGACATCCGCCTGCTGGATTTCGAACTCCATGGCGAATACAGCCGGGCACGTGCGGCGGTGCATGGCGAGGAAATCGAGTATGAGATTCCGGTTCCCGGCAGCGCGATGATCGCCAATTCCCTGGCCATGCTGGCGGCGGTGGAGGCTGTAGGCGCCGATTGGCGCCAGGCGGCGCGGGACCTCTCGTCCTACCGCACGCGCCACGGCCGTCTGCAGCGGGCCCGCGTGCCGATCGCCGGCGGTCATTTCGATCTGATCGACGACACCTGGAACAATACGGAAGCGGCGATGCTGGCCAATTTCGAGGTGTTGCGCCTCGCCGAGCCGCAGCCTGGCGGCCGCCGCATCGCCGTATTGCAGCAGATCGGCTGGATCGACGGCATCTCCCAGGAAGTGCATGCCGGCCTCGCCGGACCGTTGAAAGACGCGCGGGCCGACAAAGTTTTCACCCTCGGCGACGAGATGCTGCATATGCGCGCCCGCTTGCCGCCGGAAATGCTCGGACTGCATGCGGCCGCCGCCGATGAGCTGGCGTCGGCGGTGCTGGACGAGGTGCGGCCGGGCGATGTGGTTTCCGCCAAAGGCTCCAGCATCACCGCCGGCTTCGCCGATGTCATGCGCCGGCTGCGCCGCGGCCGGCCGCCGGTGCCGACATCGAAGGAAGCGCAGGATGCGCGCCGGCAGCAGGCGCCGGTCGATCTGCGTGACCGCCGCCAGCTCAGCATCAACCTGCTCGGCGATTTCTACCCCGGCGACTACTATCAGCGCCGTAAGGAAGCCCGCGGCGGCGTCAACCTCCTGCGCGAGCGGGGATACACATACTCGCTGCGGAACGTCGACGAATTCCTGCGCACGGCGGATTTTTCCGCCGTCAGTTTCGACGGCGTGCTGACCCGATCGCGGGAGTCGCCGTTCGCGGGCCGCAAGAAGCTTCTACTCGACGCCGATCCGAAACAGACAATAAAGGCGCTGCGATCCTGCAAGATCGGCGCGGTGTCTCTGGCCAACAGCCACAGCTACGATTTTGGTCTGCACCGGCTCTGGTCCATGCTGGCGCAATTCTCGAAAGCGAACATCCGCTATTTCGGCGCCGACCGGCGCGAGGGGCAGGCGGTGCAGCCTTTGCGCATCGCGGCCGAGGTCGGCGGCCACGGGCTGGGAATCCAGATCTTCTCCGCCCTGCAATACAGCCGGAAGGCCGACCGGGACCTGAAGGTTCTGTCGGCGCCGGGCCGGCCGGGCGTCGCCTGTCTGTCGGAAGAACTGATATCGGCCATTGCCGAGGCGCGCGCGGCGGCGCCGCGGGATCTGATCATCGCCTATCCCCATTGGGGCGAGAGCTATTCCTGGCGGACAGCGGAGCAGCGGGAAATCGCCGGCTGGCTGATCGGCGCCGGCGCCGATCTCGTGCTCGGCCATGGCGCGCGCATGCTGCAGGAGATCGAGCGGGTCGACGGCCGTTGGGTCGTCAACGGGCTCGGCAATTTCGTCTTCAACAGCGACGGCGAGTATGATGAGCGCAAGATGCCGCCCTACAGTCTGGCGGCGCGGTTGGACCTGACGGCAACCGGATCGGGCCTCGAGCGCAGCCTCAAGCTCTATCCCATCGTTTCGGACAATCAGAAAACCAACTTCCGCCCGCGCTTCGTCGATGCCGAGGAGTTCGATTCCGTGCAGTCGCTGCTGGCGCAGCGAAATCCAAGCCTGTCCCTCGAAGCGGGCGGCCTGGTCTTTGGCTATGACGGTTTCGGCTGGCACTTTCAGATCGATCTGGACCGACGGCAGCCGGCGCGGCCGCGCGCCGCGAAGTCGCGGGACAATGGCGCCGCCGCTGAACCACCCCCGCCGGGATCGCCTGGTGATACGCTGCAGCCGCTATGGAGTGCCGAGGATCTGCAATCGGCGACGGGCGGTTCCTGGGTCCAAGCGCCAGCGGCCGATTGGGGCGTGACCGGACTGAGCATGACGCGCAAGACGATGCGGCCTGGCGACATCTTTGTCTGCTTCGATGCCGCTACTTGGCATAAGGCGGAGGCCTCGTCGGATTCGGAGGCTGCCAAGGAAAACTGGGATACCGCCCGGGATCTCGCGGCCCTAAAGGCGGCCGGCGTATCGGCTGTAATCGTGCAGCACGATGTTCGCAAGCCGCCACAGGATCTTCCGGTGCTGCGCGTCGACGACTCAGCCCAGGCCATCGCCGATCTTGCAGCGACAGCGCGGGCGCGATTCAGGGGCAAGGTCATCGCCCTGACCGGAACAGTGGGCAAGACCACGACGCGAGAAATGCTCAAACACGTCCTGGGCCGCCAAGGGCTGACAACCGGGACAACCGCCAATTTCAACACGCGCCTTGGCGTTCCCTATAGCGTCGCGCAAACGCCCGCTGACGGCGACTACGCCGTATTTGAAATGGCCATCAGTTCGCTCTATGCCAATACGGGGCCGGCCTCGCTTATCGTACTGCCGCATATAGCGATCATCACGGCGATTGGTCTCGCGCATACGACGAATGTGCAGGATATCGAAGCGACGGCCCGCTACAAGGCACGCATTTTTCAGGGGCTGACGGCAGGCGGGATCGCCATCATCAATCGCGACATCGATAGTTTTCCACTGGTGGCACAACTCGCCAAAGAATATGGCGTTGGCGAGATTGTTACTTTCGGCGTTTCCGAGGTGGCGGATGTCAGGCTGCGCGAATCCACTTTGGCTGCCGGCCACAGCCTTGTCAGCGCCGACGTCTTCGGTGAGCCGGTCAGTTATGAGGTGCCGGTCGCCGGCAAGGGCATGATCATGAACTCTTTGGCCTGCCTTGCGGCGGTCAGGGCGGCCGGAGCGGACTGGCGCCAGGCGGCCGCGGAACTGGCTTTCTATCGGACCCGCAGCGGCCGCATGCGCAGGTGGCGGATGCCGTTGCCCGACGGTTCATGGGAGCTGATCGATGATGCCGCCAATGCCGCGCCGCTGTCGATGAAGCACGGGATTGAAGCGCTCGGGTTGGCGATGCCGGGCCCCGGCGGCCGCCGGATCGCGGTGCTTGGCCGCATGGCGGAGATGGGAGAGCGGGCGCTGGAGCTGCATGGAGAGCTGGCGCCGGTCGTCATTGGTGCCGGCATCGACAAGGTGTTCACCGCTCATGATGAACTCCTGGAACTGCGCAACCGCTTGCCCAAATCCATGCTTGGACCACACGCCGACAACACGTTGGAGCTGGCGCGTCGCATTCTTGCGGAAATCCGGCCCGGCGATGTCGTACTCGTCAAGGGTTCGCATTCCGGCGCTGATTTTTACAGGCTTCCTAGCTATCTGCGACTCGGGTTGCCAGCGGTATCCGATACGCCGCTCACTGCCGCCGCTCAGCGGAAGAGTGAGGCCCCTTCGCTGACCAAGTCTATCAACCTCGCCGCACGCCATAGCCTCGACATCTGCCTGGTCGGCGACACCTATTTCGGCGAGTTCTATCAGGAGCTGCGGCAGACGCGCGGCCAGCGGAACTATCTGGCGACCAAAGGCTATGACTACGCGCTGAAGCATCTGGCGCCGTTCTTGCAGTCGGCGGATTTCGGCATCGTGAATCTGGAAGCCACCCTGACCGAGCGGCCTTCATCCCCCTTCACCGGCGCCAAGGACTGGATCCTGAAGGGCGACCCCGCCAAGACGCTGGCGGCGCTGAAATCGGTCAATATCGGCGCCGCCGCCCTCGGCAACAATCACACTGTCGATTACGGCCGCACCGCCCTTGACGATACGCTGGACGCGGTCCGCGCGGCGGGGGTGATCGGCTTCGGCGCGGGCCGGAACGCGGCGGAAGCCGCCGCACCGCTGGAGATCGAGATCTCGCTGGCCGGCGGCACGCGGTGGCTGGCGATTTTCTCCGCTTATCAATACACCAGCGAGTTCGAGGAGGATCTGCAGGGCTATGCTCGTGGCCTGGAAGGCGGCGTCGCCTGCATCGACGATGCGTTCTACTCCACGATCGCCGGTTGGAAGGAAAGAAATCCGGACGGCCTCGCCATTGCGTTCCCCCACTGGGGCAAGAACTACATCTGGCGCAGCCGGGATCAGAAACAGATCGCCGACCGGATGGTCGGCGCCGGGGCCGATCTCATCGTCGGCCATGGCGCCCATATGATGCAGGAGATCGGCCGGCGCCGCGGGCGCTGGGTCGTCTATAGCCTGGGCAACGGCTATTTCGGCAGCGAGGGCGAGTATGCGCGGCGCAGCATGCCGCCCTACAGCTTTCTCGCGCGCCTGAACGTCAATGACCGCGAAGGCACGCCGGCATACTTCCTCCGGCTATATCCCATCATTTCGGACAATCAGATGACGCGCTTCCAGCCGCGATTCGTGACTGCGGGCGAATTCCGCGATGTGACGAACTTCCTGGATATGCGCAATCCCGAGATCTTCGCCGGATCTCCGCTGCTGCGGGGCGCCCGGGACGAATTCGGCTGGTATGTGGAACTGCCAGTTGCCTGACGCGCCGTCCTTTCAAGGCGCGGCTTTCGCTGGTGCCGCTGTGGCGGCATGCCTATAAATGGTCTCGCAGTCAGAACACCGATAGCAAGAGTTATCCTCACGATGACAGCCGATCCAACCTCGACACTGCTCCCGGCCGGGGAAGTGACCGCTGGCGCGCTCTGCGCGGCGCTGCGGAGCATGGCTCAGGCCGGCGGCGCGCCGGACTCGCTCGACGCCGTGCGGCTGGCCATCGTCGTCTCCCGCCGCAAGGGCGCGATCCTGTCCCGGCGCTGGCTCGCCGGGCGCGATGGCTGGCCGGTGGTGGAACGCACCGTCGAACGCGCGATGGCGGCGGCCGTCAAGGCGGAGCAATATCCGGATGCGCTGCAAATCGAGATCGGCTGGCCGCCGGTCCGCACCTCGCTGGCGTCGTTGAAGGCCATGGGCCGCTCCCAGGTCGGCCGGAAAGGGCTGGCCATACTGGAGGGGACACGCCTTGTCGCGGTCAGGGGTGCGACAGAAATGATCGCGGCGAATCGCGATCATGCCCGCGCCCTTGAAAGACAGTTGGCGGTGGACAAGCTGCCGCCGGACGCCGTGGAGAAAGGCGCCGTCGAGCCGGCTTTGTTCGACTCCCTGCAGTTTCTCCTGCGCCTGCAATCGCCGCCACGCCTCGATCTCATGTGGCGCGGCAACCGCATCGTCGAAGCGGCCGATGTCGATAGCAACAGCGTGCGGGCGCTGGCCGAAAACATGATGCTATGGATGCGCAATCAGGTCGATGCTGGCGGGCGCATCGTCTACAAGTTTTTTCCCAGCAGCGGCCGGGAATCCGAGGGCGACAATTCCATCCGCCAGGCGATGGCGACGGTGTGTTTGAATCGAATCGCCCTCCATTCTGGGCTTGCCGCCGATCGCGATATCGCCGACCGAAATCTCGACCATCTGCTGCGCGTGTACTACCGGACCGAAGATGCGCTGGGCTACATCGCCGAGGGCGAGAAAGCCAAACTGGGCGCCGCGGCGCTGGCGGGCCTGGCGATCGTTGAGAATCCCGGCGCCGGGCGTTACCGCGAGCCGCTGGCAGCCCTGTCGAAATCAGTCGATTCGCTGTGGCTGCAGAGCGGCGAATTCCGCACTTTCCTGAAACCGGCGGATCGCAACGATAACCAGAACTTCTATCCCGGCGAAGCACTGGTGTTTTGGGCCGCCCGCCTGGCGCAGGCGCGGGGCGCCGCCGATCCCGCGCGATTCCTGCAGAGCTTCGCCTTCTACCGCGAGCATTTCCGGACCAATCCCAATCCGGCCTTCGTGCCCTGGCATAGCCAGGCGTATTATGCGGCGCTGCCCCACATCGGCGCGGCGGCCGCTCCGGTGAAGGACTTCATCTTTGAGATGAACGACTGGCTGCTCGGCATGCAGCAATGGGACACGGCGCCCCATCCCGATCTGCGCGGCCGCTTTTACGATCCGCGGCGGCCGGAATATGGACCGCCGCACGCCTCGTCCACGGGTGTCTATCTCGAAGGACTCACCGATGCCTTGGAGTTGGCGCGCAGCAGCAGGGATTCGGCGCGGGCGGACGCCTACCGCCTGGCGATCCTGCGCGGCCTGCGCAGCCTGATGCAGCTGCAGTTCCGCGACGGCGTCGATATGTACTATGTCTCGGGGGCCGAGCGGGTGCAGGGCGGTATCCGCACCGAAGCTTATGACAACACGATCCGCGTCGACAATGTGCAGCACGGCCTCATGGCTCTGCTGAAAATCCTCGCGCGCATGAGCGGCGAAGATCTGCGCCTGCTTCCCCGATGATCTCCGCCGATATCGAACAGTTCCAGGCTGGCCCGACCATGAATGATTCTCTGACGGTCGCTATCGAAGGTGCGGAATGCCTGGCGCGCCTTGTCGACCGCCGCGGCAAGTTCCTCTACCGCTACGATGCCGACAATCCCGGACCCTCCACGGGCTACAACATCCTGCGCCATTGCGGAACCATATGGGCGATGACCGAGATCGCCAACAGAGCCGGCCCCCTGCCGAAGGTCGCGGAGGCGGCGCAGCGGGCGACCGAATGGCTGATCGGTCGCCACATCCGCCCCTATGGAACCACCGGCACGCGCTGCGTGGTGGCCGGCGACGCCGTCAAACTCGGCGGCAACGGATTGGCAATTCTCGCCTTGCTGGAGGTGGCCGCCCTCAGCGGAAATCAGGCCTATGTCGAGCTTGCCGGGGATCTGGCAGGATACATCGTCTTGCAGCGGCAGCCTGACGGGAACTTCGCTCACAAGCGCCGCTTTTCGACGGATGAGATTCAGCCGTTCCATTCGGACTACTACACGGGCGAGGCGCTGTTCGGGCTGCTGCGTCTGACAAACGTCACTGGCGAGCAGCGCTGGCTCGATGTCACGCAAGCCAGTGAAGACCAGCTTGCCGCGCAAGACTATGGCGTAACCCAGCAAAGCCATTGGATGCTGTATGCGCTGGAGCAACTGCACAAGCTGCGGCCGCAATCCGTCAGCCGAACCCACGCCCGGACGATCGCCGAGAACATTCTGGACAAGCCCGAATACCGGAATCACCGGCGCAGCACGCCGATTGCCTGCCGGACCGAGGGCTTGCTGGCGTTCGTGCGGTTGTGCGAGGGCCTGTCGAGCGATATCGACGGCCGGCCGCTTTTCGACCGGGTGGCGGCCCGGGCCCGGATCGCGATTCACGAGAATCTTGAACTGCAGACGGCTTATCGCCGGTCCAATGGCAGCTTCGTCCATGGGCTCGGCAATAGCGAAGTGCGGATCGACTATATCCAGCACAACATTTCGTCGTTCCTTGGTTACTCGCTGCTGCCGGGCGCAAGGCCGCTCGTTATTGCCGCAGCGCCATAGCAGCGGTGGCGCAACAGGCCCGGCAATCAAGCCTCGCCTGCCCCGCTGACCAGGCGGAGTTCCAGGCAATCTCCTAGAGCCAAAAGAAATGGGGCGGCAAAGCCGCCCCATCCTGAACTCTCCGAACCGGAGGAAGTCCGGCGGTCAAGCGACCGCCGCAAGCTCCACCGGTCGTCCGCCGTTTGGCCTAGTTGTGATCCTTTCCGCCGCGTAGGCCGCCCATTCCATCGCCTTTGTGACCGCCTTTGCCGGGAGAATTCTCGCCGTCGTCATCGACTTCGCCATCGTCGTCGTCGTCATCATCGTCATCGTC
>JBJXDY010000040.1:0-25591 GCA_046154965.1 Dongiaceae bacterium
CTGCTCATGCTCCTCGCCGTGTTCCTGTTCGTGATCATGGACGCGACGGGCAAGGCGCTGACCGCGGACTACAGTATTTGGCAGATCAGCTGGGCCCGCTATCTGTTCCATCTGGCGATTCTGCCGGTGTTTTTCCGCCGCCAGTCGGTGATCTCGGTCTTGCGCACCTCGCGGCTGAAACTGCAGCTGTTGCGCTCGGCCCTGATGCTGGGCTCGACGGTGTTCTTCTTCGCGGCGGTCAGCTACATCCCCTTGGCCGAGGCGACGGCCATCGGTTTTGTTTCGCCGCTGCTGGTGGCCGCATTCTCCGTGCCGTTGCTGGGCGAAAAGGTCGGCCCGCGCCGCTGGGCCGCCGTCGTCGTCGGTTTTGTCGCGGTCATACTGATCATCCGGCCGGGGTTCGGCATGATCCATTGGGCCTATCTGCTGCCGCTGGGCAGCGCGCTCTGCTTTGCCCTCTATCAGATCACGACCCGGATTCTGAGCCGGCATGACTCCTCGGTGACGACCCTCGCCCACTCGGTTTCCGTCGGCTTGCTGGTGACGACCGTGGTCGTGCTCATTCCCGGCCAATGGCGGCATCCCGATCTACAGGGCTGGATGCTGATGATCCTGGTTGGCGCGGTCGGCGGCATCGCCCACTACATCCTGATCCGGGCGCTGACCCTGGCGCCCGCCGCGCTGCTGGCGCCGTTCGCCTATCTGCAGCTCGCCTGGGCGGCGATCGTGGGTTTTCTCTGGTTCGGCGACATTCCCGGATGGTCGACCCTGGCCGGCACGGCCGTGCTCGCCGCCAGCGGCCTCTATGTCATGTACCGGGAGCGCAAGCTGGCACAGGCGGCGTCCTAGCGCGGAATTGGCCGATTTTCGCGGCATTTTTTCGCAGACAAGCAATTGATTGGACGGGCAAACCCGCTGAATCGGCGATTCTGGGGGCCCCCTGAATTCAGGGAACGATGCCATGCAAGGGAATTCCGGGTTTCCATCGGCCAATGCTCTAATCCTATCCGGCCGCCAGAAAGGCGGCGGATGCCGGTGGTGCCGATGCATGGATGTCCTGTGAATGGGGGCCGAGGAAATACGGCCGAACATAGGATTACTATAGGATCATTGTCCCAGAAGTCAAGAGGAGGGCATGACGCCGCAAGGGCTGGGCGGAGGAAAGAAAACGGCGGAGCCCTTCCGGGCTCCGCCGCGAAGATTAAGCCCGACACTGTGGATCGGATCTAGCCGACGATCCACTTGGCGATCAGGACGACCGCGAGGCCGGCAACCAGGACCACATAGGGCAGGATGCCGGCTTTCCGCTCGCCGAGGCCCTGGCCCTCTTTGAGGCCCAGATCTTCCAGCATCTGCGGCGGGAACTTGCCGCCGTCCTGCACATAGTGCCGGTACCAGAATACGGGAATGATCAGCGCCGCCGCGAGCAGGCCGCCCCACAGGGGATCGATGCCCTTTTCCGGATCCAGGTCCCACACCGCCGCGCCGGCACCCATCAGGAACGCGTTCAAGAAAGCGAAGATGGCGCCGAGAGCGAGGATGAAGGTCGGCGCGCGATAGGGACGCCGCACATGGCCGGAATCCATGCGATGGATCCATCCGGAATGCAGGTTCAGGAAATTGAAGATGATGTAACCGCAATTCGAGAGCGCCAGGATGATGTAATAGCTGCCCGCATCCGAAGCCGCGAAGGTCAGCAGGATGAGGTTGAAACCGAGATCGGTCCACATGGCGCGCGTGGGGGCGCCATGGCTGTTCACATGGCTGAGATAGCGCGGCAGCCAGCCATCCACCGAGCCCTGATACAGAGTCCGCGAGGATCCCGCCATCGCCGTCATGATGGCCAGCAGGAGCGCCAGGATCATGAGGATGACGAGGATGCCCTCGAGCGCCGGTCCGCCGCCGACCATATGCGCCATGGCGGCGGCAACGCCGGTGCCCGCGACGACGCCCGGGTCGGTCATGCCGGTCACGCCCAGCACGCCCTGAAAGGTGAAGGGCACCAGAGTATAGATCAGGATGCACAGCAGGCCGGAATAGAAGATCGCCTTGAAGGTATCCGTCGCCGGATTCTTGAATTCCCGCGTATAGCAGATCGACGTCTCGAAGGCGTAGGTGGACCAGGCGGCGATGAACAGGCCGCCGAACACCAAGGTCCAACCCTCAAGGTTCCATGCGCCTGTTATCGGCACCATCGGCGAGAAGTTTGCCGCAATCACCTTGCCTTGCAGCAAGGGCACGATGCCGAAGATGAGCATGGTGATGACGATCACCAGACCGACTATCATTTGTGTTCTGGCCGTATTCAGAATGCCGCGATGCTGGATCGCGAACACGATCAACATGAGGATTGCGCCGATGAAGAACGGCGTGCCGATCGAGAATGTCGTGAAACCTTCGATCTCAAAGCTGAACAGGGTCCAACTCTGCATCGCCGGCGTCAGCGCCCCGATCGCCGCGGCCGCCGCATCTTCCGGCGACATGCCGGCGATGGCGGCGCTGTTCACGGGATCGGCAAGCCATTCAGCGACCGCCGGCGAATCGGCGCCGGGAATCGGGGCAATGCCGTTGAGAATGTAGCCGGCGGCGATGGCGCAGCCGAGCGAGAGCACGGGGGTCCAGGCCAGCCAGTTGCACCACACCGACAGCGGCGCGATGAACTTGCCGTACTTGATCCAGGCGGCCGCGCCATAGACCGAGGCGCCCCCCGACTTGTTCGGAAACAGGCCGGCGATCTCCGCATAGGTAAACGACTGCACGAAGCCCAGGAACATCGAGACGGCCCAAATGGCGAAAGCGGCCGTGCCGCCGATGCCGCCGATGCCGCCGATGGAGAAGAGAACCAGCGCCGGCACGCCGCTGGCGACCCAGAAGGCGCCTTTCCAGTCGATCGTTCTGTGCAGCTGCTGGTCTGATCCGGTCACTATTGTTGACATCTCATGCTCCCTGTCTCTCCGCAAATAAAGAAGCCTCCGGCCCGATGCAGGATGTGGCCGCGTATCGGTTCATCTTGGTTGCTTGGGATTCCATTGCCGGGAATGCCGCCAACGGCAGGCGGCAAAGCAATGGAACGGGCCGCGCCCGCGTGCTTGCCACAGCCCGCTGTCATGCTTGCGCCCTGTACCAGGCGGCTCTGCATGGCCTGACTCGTACCCCTGTCCAATTCGGCCGCCGCCTTCGGCCTAGTTCTTGTTCTTGGTCTCAACTTACATGCGGTGCGTGGTTTATACTCGGCGCAATCATGGCGACGCAATCGGCAGCCGGTGCGACCAAATTGCAGGCATTCTAGATTCTTGTACTCTGTGGCCCGGCGGCACGCGACCTGCGAGAACTCGAGGCCCCATCGGCGCCGCTACAAGTTCGGTGAACAGCCGAGTCGAGCGTACTCGGTGCAGCGTCGACACTCCAACGGCCGGGAGCGCATTGGTCGTCATATTCCGCAGAACTCAACCGGAAAGCCATAGCCAAGATGACGCACAGGAAAAAAAGCGGGCGCCGCAACAACTCGGCGCCCGCGAAAAAGCTATTCAGTCACAGCGACTACATTGACCGCAGTATCTTCTCTCCTCTGAGCGCCTTGGCCATGTTGTCGTTAAGCTTCAGGGTTTTCAGGTCGTCAGCATAATTGCTGTTCTCCATCCGGAACTGCCAGATATGCCAGCCGATCCAGAGGACAACACCGATCAGGACGAGGATCCCCTCGCTGCCGACCATTGGATATAGCGGGCCGATATCGAGCATATTGCCCTGCCAACTACCGACTTCTTCAAGTGTCATTGCGCGATACTCCTTTCTATTCAGCAGCGCTGCCGATCAATCCCGTTCGGCGAGCCTCTTCCATTTCGGCCTTCTTGACCTCTTCATCGTCCAGATATCGGGCGGCATATTCCGATAGATCGAGGCCGACGAGCTCGATCTCACGCGGAATACGCAGCAATCCGAACGCTTTCAGAATCAAGGCGGCAATCAAGGCAGGAACGAATCCCAGCACAAAGAACATGATGATGGCGCCAACGAAGTTGCCCCAGGGCGTAATCAATACGTCGGCATACTTCTGCGAGGCCGGATAGCCCCACAGCACGACGCCGGCAATGACTACACCGAGGAAGCCGCCGTAGCCGTGGACGGCAACCGCGCCCACCGCGTCATCGATCTTGAACCTGCGCTCGACCCAGTAGTGAAGCTTGTAGCAGATCACCGGTACAACGGCGCCGATGATCATCGCCTGGATCGGATGATAGAGGTCGTTGCCGGCCGATGCTCCGATGATGCCGCACAGCCCGGCGGAGTAGGTCCAGAAAGCATCGCCGCGCGAAACGATGTATCCAGCCATCAGGCCGCCGGACAAGGACATCAGGAAGTTGAAGGTGATTGCGGAAAGCGTCGTCGGCGTCAGGTAAATGTTGGTCGCCGAGAAGAAGACGCCATCGCCAGCTTGAACATCGATGATCGGGATGTTGCAGGCGACATAGAAGCCCCAGAATCCCGTGTAGATCAGGAACAAGCCGATTGTAATGAGCCACGGATTCTGCGGCGCAATGTTGCGCGCCTTGCCATCGGGACCAAACTTTCCGATACGCGGCCCGAGCACGATCAACACCGCCAACGCTGCACCACCGGCAATCGCATGGATGACGCCGGAAGCGTAGGCGTCATGATAGCCGAGCACCTGCACCATCCAGCCGTCGGGATGCCAGCCCCAGGCCGCATCGACGATCCAGGCAAAGGAGCCGACAAGCACGGCGATGATCCAGAAAGCGCCGGATCGAATACGCTCGATGACCGCGCCTGAGACTATCGATGCCGCCGTCCAGGAGAACAGCAAGAACGCCGCCCAGAAGACGCCGTTGATCCGTGCCCATAATGCCGTATCGGCAGCGGTGAACTCCGCACTGGCCGGCGCGCCGCCCATATGGGCGGCCATCAATTCGCTGGTCGGAGTCGCCCATGGCGCCGGTATCAAATCACCGATGATCCAGGGCCCATTCGGAAACGCAAAGTAGATCCACCAGCCAAAGAAAAAGAACGTCACGGTGACCAATGGGATCACCATGGTGTTCTTCATCAGCGTATGCATGTGGTTCTTCGCCCTGGACGCGCCGACTTCATACATGCAGAAGCCGACGTGAATCAGGAACATGAAGACGACTGTTACCCAGTAGTAGAACTCCGTGAAGATGACTGTTAACGCACCAATATCGCTATCCATATGGTTCCCCTTTTTGTTGAGCGTGTTCTGGCGCCGCTGATGCCAGTCGCGCTGTCTGTTGGTGGGGCGCACCCACCGGACTCCGGTCCGCGCCGCGCGTGCGGAGATGAACCGGACCCGAGGTCATGGGCCGATGTCGATCTGTGACCTGCCTGCCCCCTCCTGTCCGGGCGCCGGGCGCCCTACAGTTTTCCAGCGGCAGAAGCGAAGGTCGGGTATGGATTTCCTGGCTGCCGCCGGTGTTCACGTGGAACCGAGATCGTGGTGTCGATTCCCGCGCCTCACTTTTCTTTCCCGCCCTGAATCAGGATAGGCTTGGCGCGGATTCGCCCGCAATAGCTTTCTATGAACGAATCCGAACCAATTGTGCGCCGCAGCAGGGGGCAACCGGCCTGAAATCGGATTCCCTGGCCCTGGTCCAGGGCCGCTACAGCCGCGCCAGCCGCCCGGTCAGCAGCTTGTAATAGGCGTCGGCGTCGATCTCCGTCATGACCGTCGCATTGGGCGCGCGGCCGGTCACCTTCCACCAGTCGGTCACGGTCATGCCGAGGGTGAGCGGGCTGGCGGTCTCGATCGCCACATTGACCTTGCGGCCCTTGAACAGGCCGGGCTGCAGCAGGAAGGAGATGACGCAGGGATCGTGCAGCGGCGCGCCGTCGGTGCCGTATTTCTGCTCGTCATAGCGCTCGAAGAACTCCAGCATCTTGACCACGGCGGTGGCGACAGGCGTGCCCAGGGCTCGGATGCGGTCGATGCGGGTGCGGGTGGTGAGCGCCTTGTGGCTGACATCCAGGGGCATGACGGTGATCGGCACGCCGCTGCGGAACACCACATCGGCGGCATGGGGATCCACCAGCATGTTGAACTCCGCCGAGGGGGTCGAGTTGCCGCCTTCGAACACGGCGCCGCCCATCATCACGATCTCGCGGATGCGCGGCGCGATGTCCGGCGCCTTCACCATCGCCAGCGCCAGATTGGTGTGAGGACCCAGCAGGCACAGCGTGACGGTGCCGGCCGGCCGGGCGCGCAGCGTATCCACCAGGAAATCGGACGCGTGGCCCGGCGCGGCCGGCATCTTCGGCTCCGGCAAGTCGGGGCCATCGAGGCCGGTGGCGCCATGCACCGCCTCGGCGGTCTGCAGCGGCAGGATCAGCGGCCGCTCGGCGCCGGCATAGACCTTGATATCCGGACGGCCGGCCAGCTCGCAGACCCGGCGGGCGTTCTTCTCGGTCAACGCCAGCGGCACATTGCCGGCGACGGCGGTGATGCCGATGACCTCAAGCTCCTGCGGGCTAGCCAGCGCCAGCAGGATGGCCACGGCATCGTCCTGGCCGGGATCGGTGTCGATGATGATCGGACGGGCGGTCATGGGAAACGGCTCCGGTTACGAGGATTGTTATGATGGGGTTTTCTTGGCGACGACCGGCCGCTTTGCCGAATCGAGCATGGACAGTGGCGCGAATGCCGCCGGGGATCAAGCCGCGGCGGCCTTCAGGCCCCGGGCGCGCGCAGGTCCTCATAGGAAACCATGACATGCTGCCGGTAGGCCGGCCGTTCCTGCAGCCGCTTGTACCAGCCCTCCAGATTCGGCAGCGCCGGCCGCGCGATCGGCAGGGTGAAATAGCGATAGCAGGTGGCGCCCACGGGGATGTCGCCGATGGTGAGCCGGTCGCCGGCAATGAACTTCCGGCCCTGCAGCTGCTTGTCGAAGATGCCATACAGCGCGCCGAGTTCCGCCGCCGCGGCATCGATCGCCGCCTGGTTGCGCTTGTCGGCTGATGTCCGCACCAGGCCCATGAACACCACTGACAGCGGCGGCGACAGCGTGGTCTGCATCCAGTCCATCCACTGATCGGCGCGGGCGCGCTCGCCCGGATCGGCCGGCCACAGGCTGCCGCTGCCATAGCGGGCCGCGAGATAGCGCACGACCGCGCCGGACTCCCAGACGATGACGCCGCCGTCGTCGATGGCGGGAATGCGCTTGTTGGGATTCATCGCCAGATATTGCGGCGTATCGAGCCCGCCGAATTTGCCGCCGGCATCGATGCGCTCATGGGGGATGCCCAGCTCGCCCACGGCCCACATGGCCTTCTGCACATTCATCGAATTGGCGCGGCCCCAGATTTTCAGCATTGCAACTCCCGATTGATTGGAGATCGCCACCACATCCTATGACGCCGCGGCTGAAAGGCCCATGTTAAGATTGTGTGAGGCGCCTAGAACAGCGGCTTCAGCGACTGGAACAGGCGGCGATAGCGATCATGGGCGTCGTCGTAGGCGGCACGGTTCTTCTTGTCGGGCCCAATCGTTTCGGCGATGGCGCTGACCGACGATGCGGCCGCCGCGAGGTTGGGAATCCGCCCGGACGCCACCGCCGCCAGCAGCCCCGCGCCGACGGCCGAACTGTCGGCGATGGCCGAGCGCTCCACCGGCAGGCCCGTGACATCGGCGCGGATCTGGGCCCAGAGGCGGCTGCGGGCGCCGCCGCCGAGCAGACGCACGCGATCGGCAGCGACGCCCATGTCCTTGAGCCGGTCGGCCACATCCTTCAGGCCGAAGGCGGTGCCCTCCAGCGCCGCGCGCGCCAAGTGGCCGGCGCCGTGGGACGGGGTCAGGCCGTAGAAACAGCCGCGCGCGCCGGCGATCCATTCCGGCGTCATGGCGCCGGTCAGCGAAGGCAGGAACAGCAGGCCATCGCAGCCCGCCGGCACCTCCGCGGCGCGGCGGTCGAATTCGGCGAAATCCGGGATCGACAGCAGCGCCCGCAGCCATTCCAGCGCCCCGCCGCAGACCCAGCCGGGATTTTCGATGTAGTTGAGCTCGCCGCCGACATAGCGGTGGGTTTCCACCAGGCCCTGGGGATCGATCAGCGGCCGCGGGTCTAGGGCACCGGTCACCTCGGCCGTGCCCAGCACATTGGCGACGATGCCGGGCATCGCCACCCCTGCCCCCAGCGGTGTGGAGAAATCATCGCCCGTACCGACGGCGACGGCGATGCCCGCCGGCAAGCCGGTCAGCCTCGCCCCGCGCGCGCTGAGCTTGCCGGCGGCGGCTTCGCTGCGATCCACCCGCGGAAACTGCACCGCCTTCAAACCGAAGAGATCGAGCAGATCGCCGGCATAGGCGCCCGACTTGAGATCGTAGACCAAGCTGGTCGAAGCATGGCCGTGATCCATGACCGCCTCGCCGGTGAGCCGTTCCACCAGATAGCTCACGGGCTGATGGAAGCGCGCCGGCCGCGCGCCGCCAGGCCGGTGGGACAGCAGCCAGCGGGCCTTGGGCGCCATGTGGCTGCCATCCAGATTGGCGCCGGTGCGCGCGCGGAAGAAATCATTCCCCGGCGCGCCGCGAAGATCGGCGAGATCGTCATCGGCGCGGCGGTCCATCCAGATCAGGCAGGGTGCCAGCGCCGTGCCCGCGCCATCGACCGCGATGCAGCCATCGAGCTGGCCGGCGATACCGATCGCCGTGACATCGCCGGGCTTGCGTCCCGCCGCCGCCAGAGCCTCGGCGATCGCCGGGCCGAGCGCCCGTTCCCACACAGCCGGACTCTGCTCCGCCCAACCCGGCCGCGGAAAGTCGATGGCATAGCCGCGGCGGCCGCTGCCGACGGTGCGCAGCTTATCGTCCAGCAGCACCGCCTTCAGGCTCTGGCTGCCGGCATCGATCCCGAGAATCATGGGACCCCGAGGATCATGGATCGGTTGCCCGCCGGCCGATCAGGCGGCGCGTGGGCGCTGGTCTCCGCGGCAGGCGTCGAGGATCAGCCGCAGTTGATTGGACAGCAGGCCGAAGCGCGGCGCGAAGCTGCCGTCGAGCGCCGCCGTGCCGATGGTGAAGAGATCGGCGCCGGCCGCCGCCACGTCGCGGATGCGCTGCGGCGAGTTCACGCTGCCGGCGACCACCACCGGTTTCTGGGTGGCGGCCCGCGCCGCGCGGATCAGGTCCAGCGGATCTGCCTCGGTGGCGCGATAGGCCAGGAGATCCACGCCGGCGCAGCCCGCCTCCACCATCGCCTTGGTGTCGGCGCCGATGCGTTCCGCAGTGCCGCCGAGCTTGGTCGGATGGCCTTGCGGAATGCCGGGGAACGGGTAGTAGCCGGATTTGCTGCCCTTGAGGATGCCCAGCACCTCTTTCACCTGGGTGCCGCCCATCAGGCAGTCCACGCCCAGCTTGGCGCCCACCTCCGCCGAACGCAGGCAGGACTCGGCGCTCGTGCTCACCACTTCCATATAGCTGGTGCGGCCGTCCTGCTTGATCCGGTCATGGAGCTTGCGCAGCGTCTCCGCGGGCACGCCCACATCCTTGAAGCCCACATGGGCCAGCGGCACGCCGCGGATCGAGTCATAGACCTCCAGGCAGTCTTCAATGGTCTGGTCTTCCCGCGTCAGCATGAAAATGAAATCCATGGTCAACCTTTTTACTTACATTCTTGGGATTGGCGGCGGGGAGCGGGAGTATGGGCGGGAAAAACCGCAAATGAAAGGGGCGGCCCAACCGCCGGCCCGCAAGGGGACAGGAATCTGTTGAATTCCCTAGGTTCCGCTCACACCCAGCGGAACACCGCGAAGGCATAGATCAGCGCGATAATCAGGCCGCCCCAGAGCGGCGTGCCCATGATGCCGAGCCAGGCGAGGAGAATGAAGGCGCTGCCCAGGAGCGAAATGAACAGCCGGTCGCCGCGGGTGGTGTCGAGGCTGAGGATACCGCGGCGCGGCGAGCCGCCCGGGCTGAAATACTCCCATACCGACATGCCGCAGAGGCACAGCAGGATGAAAATGAAGAACGCCGCCGTCGGCCAGGTCCAGGCCATCCATTGCAGCATTCCCGTGTTTTCCATGGTGTGGCTCTCCGCTTACACGCGGCCGAGGGCAAAGCCCTTGGCGATGTAGTTGCGCACGAAATAGATGACGAAGGCGCCGGGGATGATGGTGAGGGTGCCGGCCGCCGCCAGCAGTCCCAGCTCATAGCCCGACGCGCTCGCCGTGCGGGTCATGACAGCGGCGATCGGCTTGGCCTCCACCGCCGTCAGCGTCTTGGCCAGCAGCAGCTCGACCCAGGAGAACATGAAGCAGAAGAAGCAGGCGACGCCGATGCCCGCCGCGATGGTCGGGATGAAAATGCGCAGGAAGAACCGCGGGAAGGAATAGCCGTCCACATAGGCGGTCTCGTCCAGCTCCTTCGGCACGCCGGACATGAAGCCTTCGAGGATCCACACCGCCAGCGGCACGTTGAACAGCGTGTGCGCCAGCGCGACGGCGATCGGCGTGTCGAACAGGCCGACCGCCGAATAGAGCTGATAGAAGGGCAGCGCGAACACCGCCGCCGGTGCCATGCGGTTGGTCAGCAGCCAGAAGAATAAATGCTTGTCGCCGAGAAAGCGGTAGCGCGAGAAGGCATAGGCGGCGGGCAGCGCCACCGTCACGGAGATGACGGTGTTGAGCAGGACATAGCTGATCGAATTGACGTAGCCCATGTACCAGACCGGGTTGGTCAGGATTTCCCGATAGCTGTCCAGCGTGAAATCCCGCGGCCACAACGTAAACGAGCCGAGTATCTCGTTCGTCGATTTGAACGACATGTTGATCAGCCAATAGATCGGCAGCATCAGGAACAGGATATAGACCACCGGAATCAGCCAGCCCAGGCGCCTCATGATTTGTCCTCGTTTCGCATCATCAGGGTGTAGAACAGCCAGCTGAGCACCAGGATGATCAGGAAGTAGATGATCGACATGGCGCCCGCCGGACCCAGGTCGAACTGGCCGAGAGCGATCTTGTCGAGATCGATCGACAGGAAGGTGGTCGCATTGCCGGGACCGCCGCCGGTCAGCACCTTCGACTCCGTGTAGATCATGAAGCTGTCCATGAAGCGCAGCAGGATGGCGATGGTCAGCACATGCTTCAGCTTCGGCAGCTGGATGTATCGGAACACGGCCCATGCCCGCGCCCCATCCACTTTCGCCGCCTGATAGTAGGCGTCGGGGATCGACACCAGCCCGGCATAGCAGAGCAGCGCCACCAGGGACGTCCAATGCCAGACGTCCATGAGGACCAAGGTGAACCAAGCGTCGAAAGGATGCCGGGTATAGTTGTACTCCCAGCCGATGGCGTTGAGCGCGCGGCCGAGCAGGCCGATATCGGGCAGCGCCAGGATATTCCACATGGAGCCGACGACATTCCAGGGAATCAGCAGCGGCAGTGCCATCAGCACCAGGCACACCGAAACCCACGGCCCCTTGCGCGGCATGGCCAAGGCGACGATGAGGCCCAGGGGAATCTGGATCGCCAGGATGATGCCGGTGAAGCTCAGCTGCCGCAGCAGCGCGGCGTGAAAACGGTCCGAATGCAGCACATCTTCGAACCAGCCGACGCCGTGCCAGAAGAACTGGTTGTCGCCGAAGGTCTCCTGCACCGAATAGTTCACCACCGTCATCAGCGGCACGATGGCGTTGAACGCCACCAGGATGACCACCGGCAGGACGAAGAACCAGGCTTTCTGGTTGACGGTCTTTCTCATGGGATCAGGTCACCATCCAGCCGTCTTCATAGACTTGGGTGTGGGCGGGATCGAACTGCAGATGCGCATTGCCGCTCGGGATCGCGCCGCCCTCCGGCACCAGCAGCTTGATGACCGCCTGGGGATGGCGCGTCTCAACGATGCGATAGCGGCCGGCATCCGCAACCTTGGTGATCTGCACCGGTATGCCCGAGGGCGCGAAGCGCACGAACTCCGGCCGCACGCCGAGTTCGAGCTGCTTGCCGCTGCCGCGATAGGCGGCGGCGTTCACCGTCTCGATCTGCAGGCGGTCGAACATGGCCTTGCCGTTGTCCACATGACAGGGCAGCAGGTTCATGCCCGGCGAGCCGATGAAATGGCCGACGAAGGTGTGCTTCGGCCGCTCGAACAGCTCCACCGGCGTGCCGATCTGCACCACCATGCCGTTGTTCATCACCACCACCTGGTCGGCGAAGGTCAGCGCCTCCGTCTGGTCGTGGGTCACATAGATCATCGTCCGGCGGATGCGGTCATGCAGTTCCTTGAGCTTGGAGCGCAGCACCCATTTCAAATGCGGATCGATCACGGTCAGCGGCTCGTCGAACATGATGACGGCGACATCCGAGCGCACCAGCCCGCGGCCGAGCGAGATCTTCTGCTTGCCGTCGGCGGTCAGGCCGGAGGCGCGCTTGTCGAGCCGCTGGTCGAGATCGAGCATATGGGCGATCTCGCGGACCTTCTTGTCGACATCTGCCTCGGCGACACCCCGGTTGCGCAGCGGAAATGCCAGGTTGTTGTAAACGGTCATGGTGTCGTAGATGACCGGGAACTGGAATACCTGGGCGATGTTGCGCTGTTCCGGCGTCGCGTCCGTCACGTCATGGCCGTCGAACAGGATCTGCCCTTCGCTCGGCCTGATCAGACCGGAGATGACGTTGAGCAGCGTGGTCTTGCCGCAGCCCGAAGGGCCCAGGAGGGCGTAGGCGCCGCCGTCATCCCAGTCCAGCGACAGCTTCTTCAATGCCCAATCGTCATCCTTCTCGGGGTTGGGATAGTAGCTGTGACGAAGACCCCGAAGCGTGATTCTGGCCATCAGGCGCTCCCCGCGATCAGCCTGTCTTCGGCATCGAAGAAGAAGCTCTGATCCACATCGACATAGAGCTTCGCCATGGAGCCCACGGGGAACGGATGGATGCCGTGGGATTGGGACACCCAGGTCTGCCCGTTCATGTCGAGATGCAGGATGCTCTCCGATCCCGAAAGTTCGGCCACCAGCACGCATCCCTCAAGCGCGGCAGCGCCATCGTTGCGTGCCGTGGGGGTGATATGATGGGGCCGGATGCCGATGGTGTAATTGCCGTCGGGCACGCCTTGGGCGCTCTTGCCGGCACGCCACGTAACGCCCTCGCCGAGGACGATCTCGTCGCCCCTCTTGGTCACCTTTGCCACATTGATCGGCGGATCGGAGAACACCCGGGCGCTGAGCAGCGTGTTGGGCCGGCGATAGATCGCCGATGTCGGGCCGAACTGCGTCACGCGGCCCTCATGCAAGGTTGCCGTGTTGCCGCCGAACAGCAGGGCTTCCGCCGGCTCGGTCGTCGCATAGACTACGATGCAATCGCGGCCGGCGAAGAGCTTCGGCAGCTCGTCGCGCAGTTCCTCGCGCAGCTTGTAGTCCAGGTTCGCCAGCGGTTCGTCCAGCAGGATCAGGTCGGAATCCTTCACCAGGGCGCGGGCGATGGCGGTGCGTTGCTGCTGCCCGCCGGACAGTTCGTTCGGCCGGCGCTGCAGCATCGGCGTCAGGCGCAATAGATCGGCGACCTTCTGTACCCGCGCCTCGATCTCCGGCCGGCTCATGCCGGCGACGCGCAGCGGCGAGGCGATGTTGTCGAACACCGAGAAGTTCGGATAGTTGATGAATTGCTGATAGACCATCGACACGTTCCGCTTCTGCACGGGAATGCCGACGACGTTCCTGCCGCGGAACCAGATTTCGCCCGATGTCGGCTGATCGAGCCCGGCCATGAGCTGCATCAGCGTGGTCTTGCCGGCGAGCGTCGTGCCGAGAAGGATGTTGAAGCTTCCCTGTTCGAGGACCAGGTCGGTCTCGTGGATGTGCATTTCGGCGCCGACGCGCTTCCTGACATTCCGGAGTTCAAGTGACATCGATGTCGTTTTCCCGACCGCGGTCTCAGTAAGCCAGTTTAACGGGTAAATTCCGGGGAGCGCCAGCGGCGCCCCCCGGAGTGTGTCTCGGTTACGCTTATTGCCCCGACCAGCGCTTCACGAGCTCGTCATAGGAGACGGTCTCGCCCTGGGGCTTCTCGTTGTCGAGCTTGGCCGCCGGGCCGTTGGGCTGACCCAGCCATGCCGAGGTATCCTTCTCCTCGTTGAGCCGCGGGCCGCAACCGCCATAGGTCTGGGCCTGCTCGTCGGCCGCTTGCATACGTGACATCGTCACGTCCATTTCATTGGCCAGACGATCCATCGCTTCCTGCGGCGTGAAGGCGCCGGAGTTCACGTCGCCGATCTGCTGCCACCAGATCTGCGCCAGCTTCGGATAATCGGGCACGTTCACGCCCGTCGGCGTCCAGTTCACGCGGTCGGGCGAGCGGTAGAACTCGACCAGGCCACCGAGCTGCGGCGCGCGCTTGCTGAAGGACTCATGCCGAATCGTGCTGTCGCGGATGACGGTCAGTCCAACCTGGGACTTCTTCACATCCACGGTCTTCGACACCACGAATTGCGCATAGAGCCACGCCGCCGAGCGGCGGTCGACCGGGGTGGACTTGAACAGCGTCCAGGAACCCGCGTCCTGATAGCCCAGCTTCATGCCGTCCTTCCAATACGGGCCGTGCGGCGACGGCGCCATCCGCCAGAGCGGATTGCCGGCATCGTCCACCGTGTTGTTGCCCGCGCTCTTGGGCGCGACCATCGACGCGGTGAAGGCCGTGTACCAGAAGATCTGCTGGGCCACGTTGCCCTGGGAGAGCGCCGGCAGCGACTGATAGAAGTCGAGGTCGGCGGAGCCCGGCGGCGCGTATTTGCGCAGCCACTCATCCCACTTGGCGATGGCATAGACCGACGCCGGGGCGTTGGTGCCGCCGCCGCGGGAGACCGAAGCGCCTGCGGGATTGCAGGAGCCTTCCTCCATGCGGATGCCCCATTCGTCGATCGGCCGGCCGTTGGGCAAGCCCGGCGAGGTGGCGCCGGCCATGGACAGCCAGGCATCGGTCATGCGCCAGCCCAGGTCCGGCGCGCGCTTGCCATAGTCCATGTGACCGTAGACGCGGACGCCGTCGATCTCCTTCACGTCGTTGGTGAAGAAATCGGCGATGTCCTCATAAGCCGACCAGTTGACGGGAACGCCAAGCTCATAGCCATACTTGGCTTTGAACTTGTCCTTCAGATCCTGGCGGTCGAACCAGTCCTTGCGGAACCAGTACAGATTGGCGAACTGCTGGTCAGGCAACTGCCAGAGCTTGCCGTCCGGGCCGGTGGTGAAGGCCTTGCCGATGAAGTCGTCGATATCCAGCATCGGATTGGTGACGCCCTTGCCTTCGCCGGCCATCCAGTCGGTCAGGTTGACGGCGCTTTGCAGGCGCGAATGCGTGCCGATCAGGTCGGAGTCGTTGATGTAGGCGTCGTACAAATTGCGGTTGGTCTGCATCTGCGTCTGCACCGCCTGCACCACTTCGCCTTCGCCGAGCAACTGGTGGTTGACCTTGATGCCGGTGATTTCTTCGAAGGCCTTGGTCAGGGTCTCCGACTCATAGGTGTGCGTCGGGATGGTCTCCGACAACACGTTGACCTCCATGCCCTTGAAGGGCTCGGCCGCCTTGATGAACCATTCCATTTCCTTCAGCTGATCGTCGCGCGACAGCGTGGAGGGCTGGAACTCCTGATCGACCCATTTCTCCGCCGCCGCCATGTCGGCGTTAGCGGGAGCGGGTATCAGGACCGTGACCGCACCGACAACGGCAATCGCTGCCGCACCGGCCAGCCATCGGCCTGCACCCAGACTTCTGCTACTCATCTTCATTACGGACCTCCCAAAAGCTGGGCCTTTGTCTTAGCGCTGCCGGTTTTGGGGAAAGGCCCCTCAGCCCCGCCGGCCATCCAGGCGCGTGCCTGAAATCGAAAATTTCTTCTCCTGCTCATGCCACGCCGGCCTGGACGCCGCGGACGGCGCCCGGTGCGGTTGCGGCAAACCATGACTCCAGGGCGGCGGCGGTGTCGCCCGCCACATGCAGCCCCAGCTTCGAGCGGCGCCACAGCACATCGTCGGCGCTCATCGCCCATTCCTGATCCACCAGATAGCGCACTTCCCGCTCATAAAGCCCGTCGCCGAAATGCCGGCCCAGATTGGCCAGGGAGTCGGCATTGGCCAGGATCCGCTGCATCCGCGTGCCATAGGCGCGGGCCAGCCGCCGCGCCAGGTCGGCCGGCAGCCAGGGCCAGTCGGCGCGGGCCTCGCCGAGGAAGCGCTCGAAATCCGCGTCCGGCATGTCGCCGCCGGGCAGCACGCCGTCGGCGGTCCAGGCCGGCCCCATCTGCGGCAGCAGATCCCGCAGCCGGTCCAGCGCATGTTCGGCCAGTTTGCGGAAGGTGGTGATTTTGCCGCCGAAGATCGACAGCAGCGGGGGACCCTCCGTATCCAACTCGAACACATAATCGCGGGTGACGGCTGAGGCGCTCTGCGCGGCGTCGTCATAGAGCGGCCGCACGCCGGAATAAGTGCGGACCACGTCCGCCGGCGAGATGTTGCGCTTGAAATAGCGGTTGATGACCGAGCAGAGATAGCCGGTCTCCTCGGCGGAGATGCGCACCTGCGCCGGGTCGTCCTCATAGGTTAGATCGGTGGTGCCGATCAGCGTGAAATCCTGCTCATAGGGAATGGCGAAAACGATGCGACGGTCGTTGTTCTGCAGGATGTAGGCCTGGGCGCCATCGAACAGCTTCGGCACGATGATATGGCTGCCCTTGACCAGCCGCAGCGCGTGCTTTCGCTTCACGCCGACGGTATCGATGAAATCGGCGACCCACGGCCCCGCCGCGTTGACCAGGACCCGGGCGGTGATCTCCCGCGTCTCGCCGCTGGCGACGTTCTGCAGCGTGGCGATCCAGCGATCGCCGTTGCGCCGCGCGGCAGTGCAGCGGGTGCGTGTCAGGATGGTGGCGCCATGGTCGGCGGCGTCGCGGGCGTTCAGCGCCACCAGCCGCGCATCGTCGACCCAGCAGTCGCTGTAGCTGAAGGCCTTGCGGTAGCTGTCGCGCAGGGGTGCACCGGCGGGATCGCGCCGCAGATCCAGGCCGCGGGAGGCCGGCAGCTTCTCCCGGCCGCCCAGATGGTCGTAGAGGAACAGGCCTAACCGCACCATCCAGGCCGGGCGCAGCGCCGACACATGGGGCAGCACGAAGGTCAGCGGCCAGATAATGTGAGGTGCCGCTTTCAGCAGCACCTCGCGCTCGATCAGCGCCTCGCGCACCAGGCGGAACTCGTAGTATTCGAGATAGCGCAGGCCGCCATGGATCAGCTTGGTGCTGGCCGAGGAGGTGGCGCTGGCGAGGTCGGCCTGTTCGGCGAGCAGGACTTTCAGGCCGCGGCCCGCAGCATCGCGGGCGATGCCGGCCCCGTTGATGCCGCCGCCGACGATGAACAGATCGACAGATCCGGACGCGTCCGATCGGAGCAACGTCCCGCCCTCCCCTGTGACTGCCGGTTTTCTGGGTTGCCTCGCCGCGGTTCGCCCGCAGTCGGAACTTCAGCGTTTCAAATGCCCCGGCTTTCGCCGCGACGGTAGGACAGGGGCTTTGTTTTCACAAACGAAATTTTGTCGGTTCCATTTGCGCGAAAACGAAAACGAACATGCCCGATTACCGCCTTGCGGCAACCGGCGGCATGGCTGCCGGCGGCATCGCCGCGACGTTATCGGCGGTCAGCTCGTCGACCATGTGCAGCACCACGCCATGCTCGCCGAGCTTGGCGACGATCGAGGCCGGCGGCCGGCGGTCGGTGAAGATGGCGTCGATATCCTGCAGGCTGCCCAGGCGCACCATGGCGCGGCGGCCGAACTTGGTGTGGTCGGTGACCAGGAAGATCTGCCGCGAATTGGCGATGATGCAGCGCGACGCCCGAACCTCCCGGTGGTCGAAATCCAGGAGCGAGCCATCCACGTCGATGCCGCTGATGCCGATGATGCCGAAATCCACCTTGAACTGGCCGAGGAAATCGATGGTGGTCTCGCCGACCACGCCGCGGTCGCGGCTGCGCACCACGCCGCCGGCGACGATCACCTCGAAATCCTCATTCTGGCTGAGAATACTGGCCACCTGCAGATTGTTGGTGATGACCCGCAGGCCGCGATGGCGCAGCAGGGCGCGCGCCACCTCCTCCGTCGTCGTGCCGATATTGATGAACAGCGAGGCATCGTCGGGGATATGCCGCGCGACGAGCTGCGCGATGCGGCGCTTCTCCTCCAGGCAGTGAACCTGCCGCGCCTGGTAGGCGGTGTTCTCCACGCTCGACGGCAGGCCGGCGCCGCCGTGATAGCGCCGCAGCCGTTCCTGGGAGCAGAGCAGATTGACGTCGCGGCGGATGGTTTGCGGCGTGACGTCGAAATGCTCGGCCAGCGCCTCGACGGAGACGAAGCCCCGCTGACGCACGAGATCGAGAATCTGCTCATGGCGCAGCTCGTGATTCATGGCGATATAGAACCTCCCCTATCGCGTCCCGTTTCATCCGGGATCGGCGTTTTCATTCAGATTTTCACATCACAACATTTGGCAGTGGTTGACAATAGGACTCCGCGCTTCCGATCATCATTCCCGAAAACAACAAAACACATACACAGAACATCGGGGGGATCATGGCGCCGACATACATCCTGGCGATCGACCAGGGCACGACCAGCAGCCGGGCCATTCTCTTCGACTGCGACGGCGAGCCCGCCGGGGTCGCCCAGGCGGAATTGCCCCAGCATTATCCTGATGATGGCTGGGTCGAGCATGATGCCGACCGGATCTGGAACGACACCGTCGCCGTGGTCCGCGGCGTGGCCGACAAGGCCGGCGTCAAACCGGCGGACGTGGCTGGCATCGGCATCACCAACCAGCGGGAGACCGCGGTCATCTGGAACCGCAAGACCGGCGTGCCGATCCATCGCGCCATCGTCTGGCAGGACCGGCGCACGGCGGAGCTCTGCCGCCGGTTGAACGCCGCCGGCCATGGCAAGCTGGTGCAGGAGCGCACGGGCCTGCTGATCGATCCGTATTTCTCCGCCACCAAGATCGCCTGGATGCTGGACAACGTGGCGGGCGCGCGGGCGACGGCTGAAAAAGGCGAGCTGGCGTTCGGCACGATTGACTGCTTCCTGCTGTGGCGCCTGACCGGCGGCAAGGTGCATGCCACCGATGCCACCAACGCGTCGCGCACGATGCTCTTCAACATACGCAAGCAGGAGTGGGATGACGATCTGCTGCACCTCTTGAAGATTCCGCGCACGCTGCTGCCGGAGGTGCGGGACAGTTCCGGCGATTTCGGCGCCACCGACAAGAGTCTGTTCGGCGCGGCCTGGCCGATCACCGGCATCGCCGGCGACCAGCAGGCGGCGCTGGTGGGCCAGGCCTGCTTTGCGCCCGGCATGATCAAGAGCACCTACGGCACGGGCTGTTTCGTGCTGCTGAACACCGGCGACAAGGCGGTCGAATCGAAAAACCGGCTGGTCAGCACGGTGGCGTATCGGCTCAAGGGCAAGCCCAGCTATGCCATCGAAGGCAGCATCTTCGTCGCCGGCGCCGCGGTGCAGTGGCTGCGCGACGGACTCAAGCTGATCGGCCAGGCGGGGGAGACGGCGGCGCTGGCGGCATCGCTGCGGTCGAACAACGGCGTCTATCTGGTGCCGGCCTTCACTGGCCTCGGCGCGCCCTACTGGGATCCGACGGCCCGCGGCGCGATCTTCGGCCTCACCCGCGACACCGGCATCGCGGAGATCGTGCGCTCGGCGCTGGAGGCCGTCTGCTACCAAACCCGCGACCTCATGGCTGCGATGGAAAAGGACAGCGGCACGAAGCTGACGGCGCTGCGGGTCGATGGCGGCATGGTCAAGAACGACTGGGTCATGCAGTTCCTGGCCGACATCCTCGACCTGCCGGTGGAGCGGCCGGTGGTGACCGAGACGACAGCGTTGGGGGCCGCGTATCTCGCCGGGTTGCATGTCGGCATCTTCCAGTCCACGGCGGACATCGGCAAACGCTGGCAGCGCGACCGGCGGTTCGAGCCCAATATGAACGCCGACCAGCGGGAGTCGCTGTATGCCGGCTGGCAGCAGGCGGTGGCGCGGGTGCGCAGCTCGACGGCAAGCTAGGGTACTGAGTTAGCGGCTTCGAAGTGGGCGCGTGCCGTCGATGCGCCATCGTTCCGTTGCCGCTGTCCCGCCAATTCTTCGAGGACTCGGCCCTGTGCGCCAGATTTCCTTTGCGCAAAAGAATGCCGCGGGCTTGGACTCGAGCGCCGACACTGCCCCTGTTTCCTGATTGATCTATGTCAGCGACCTACCACCGTCGGCGTGATGCTGTTGTAAATGCCACAGCATCCAGTTGAGTCCAAGGAAGATGGCAGCAGCGACATGAGATCCGGCATGGCAATTTTGGCTGCGCTCCTGGTGTGGTGGTCGGCGATGCCGGTCCCAGCCCGGGCAGAATCATGCGACAAGCCTTTGGTCGAGGTCTTCCGCGACGTTGCGCCCAGTGTTGTGTTGATCTCGGCGTTCTCAATCGATCCTTTCAAGCTGCGCAATCGAATCGTTCCCGTTATCGGTTCGGGAGTCATCTTCGATGCCGGCGGGCTGATCATTGCCAACTCGCATATCGTGCTTAACCGGACTCAAGTCGTCGTCGTTACGGCAGACGGCGTCATGCGGCCAGCCGCAGTCCTCGGCGCCGATCCGATTCTCGACTTGGCGGTTCTGCGCCTTGACGCCCAAGTTGACGGTCTTCCGGCGGCCCGACTCGGCGATTCCGATCAACTGCAAGTGGGTGACGAAGTCCTGGCCATTGGCAATTCGTTCGGCCTTGAGCAGACCGCATCGCACGGCATCGTCTCGGGACTGCGACGGATTCTGCCGAAAACGCCGATGAGCTGGTTGCAGCCGCTGATCCAGACGGATGCTGCCATCAATCCCGGAAATTCGGGCGGCCCCTTGGTCAATCGTTGCGGCGAGGTCGTGGGGATAAACAGCGCCATGCTGGTCAATGCTGAAAACATCGGATTTTCCGTGCCCGCCAACTTGGCCAAGGAAGTGATTCCGCAATTGATCCAGCAAGGCCGCGTGATCCGGCCCTGGTATGGCATCAACGGCAAGCTGGTGAGCGAGGCCTTGCGCGGGCTGCTCCGCGTTCCTCTGGTGCCGGGATTCCTGATCGAAACAATCGAGCCGGGGAGTCCCCCGGAGCGGGCAGGTTTGCGCGGCGGGTCATTTGCCCTGAGTATCGGCCAGGACGAATTCCTGCTCGGTGGCGATATCATCACCAAAGTAAATGGAGTCGGGCTCACGGATTTGGCGAGTTTGGTCAGCGTTGTCAACTCGCTCAAGGTCGGTGACAGAGTTCGGCTGGACTACTTCCGCAATGGCCAAATGGGCTTCGTCGACATACTCCTGCCGGAGCGGCCTACATTGCCGGGCGATCTGCCGCCCGAAGAGGGAGCCATACAGTAAGGTTGGTGGGCGAAGTTCCTGACGCCGCTGCCACCTGGAAGCATTCACAATTGGATTCCGGCGAACCGATGCCTGCCGTAGAGCAATTCCGCGTGCTCACTGACCTGATCTTCGCAGCGCCGGCCTCTGACGCGCTCGCTCTCAAGGTGCTCGCCGAGCGCGGTGAACAGGCATGGACCTATGGCAAGCTGGCGACGATCGTGCGCCAGCTCGCCGGCGGGCTGTTGGCGGCCGGTGTCCGCCGCGAGGAGCCGGTGGCGATTCTCGCTCCCAACGGGCCCGAGTGGGTCGCCGCCTACTTCGGCATCGTCGCCGCGGGTGCAACGGCTGTCCCGCTGGACAACGGCGCTGCAGCACCGGACCTCGCCCGGATGATCCAAAAGAGCGGATGCCGCCGGATGTTCACAACCAGAGCGAATCTCGAACGCTTGCGCAGATCGGCCGAGTCCGACCTCCCCACGCTTCACTTTCTGGACGAGGGACCGGACGATTGGCGCAGTCTCCTGCGAGCCGACCACGGTGCGTTGCCTCAACTGGAACCCGAGCAGCGCGCTTCGCTGCTCTTCACTTCCGGCACCACCGGCAATCCCAAAGCTGTGCCGCTGACACATAGGAATCTCATCAGCAATGTCCAGGGCCTGTTGGCCGAGCCGCTCGTCCGCGCCGGCGAAGGCGTGGTGATTCCGCTGCCTCTGCATCATACCTACCCGTTCACGGTCGGCCTGCTGGGCGCGCTGGCAAGCGGCGCCACGGCCGTGTTTCCGGCGGGCGCCAGCGGGCCGCAACTGCTGGCTGCGTTGCGGACGGCGAAGCCGGCGGCCCTGATCGGGGTTCCCGGCCTCTACTCGGCAATCCTGCGCGGCATTGAAGGACGGCTGACGCAACAAAGCGGACTCCGGGGAAGCGCCGCGCGCTGGCTGCTCCGCGGGGCGCTCTTTCTGCGCCGCCGGCTTGGCATACAGGCGGGTGCCCTGCTCTTTCGCGCGCTGCATAAGCAGCTTGGCGGCAGATTGCGGGTGCTGGGCTGTGGCGGCGCCAAGCTTGATCCGGAGATTGCCTGGAAACTCGAGGCGCTCGGCTGGAAGGTCCTGAGCGGGTATGGACTGACGGAAACGTCGCCGATCCTGAGCTTCAATCTTCCAAGCCGCCGGCGGCTGGACAGCGAAGGATTGCCGATACGCGGCGTTGAACTGCGCATCGAGCCCGCCCCCGAAGGCACGCATGGCGAGATTCTTGCCCGCGGCCCCGGCGTCTTTGCCGGCTATCTGGACGATGCAAGCGCGACCGCCGCGACATTCGCGCCCCAGGGCTGGTTCCGTACGGGCGACCTCGGTTTCCTCGATAGCCAGGGTTACCTGCACGTGGTCGGCCGCGCCAACGAAACCATCGTGCTGCCCGGCGGCAAGAAACTTTTTCCCGAAGACCTGGAAGCGGCCTATGGCGTTTTGCCGTTTGCGAAGGAACTCGCCATCCTCGGCGATGAAGGCCGCCTGGTCGCGCTCATCGTCTTGGATCCCGAAGCCATTCGCGCGCGCGGCGCGGCGCGCCTCGAAACATTCCTGCGCGAGGAGATCGAGCATCGTGGGGCGGCGTTGCGGTCCCATGAGCGGCTCGCCGGCTATGCCATCGCCCACGAGCCTTTGCCGCGGACCCATCTGGGAAAGCTGCGGCGGCATCTGCTGCCGGCAATCTATCGCGCCGCCAAGACCGGCCGTGCAAGGCCGGTACAACAGGCGATCCCGGCGGAAGACGAGGCGCTGCTGGCGGACCCGGCGTTGCGGCCGATCTGGCAGTGGTTCTGCGGGCAGTTTCCCGAGCGCCATCTCACGCTTGATATGAGCCCGCAACTGGACCTGGGTATAGATTCCATCAAGTGGATCGAATTGTCCTTGACCCTCCAGGATCAATTCGGCGTGCAGTTGACGGAGGAAAGCATCGCCCGTGTCATCCTGTTGCGGGACCTGATGCGGGAGATCCAGCGCGTCGGCGTCCGGCCGCCGGCCGCGGCCGAGCCGCTGCTGACAGAGGCGCAGCGGGTCCGGCTTGAACGGCCGGGCTTGTTCCATACGTCGCTGGGGTTGGCGCTGCATCTGCTGAACGGACTCGTCATGCGCGGCATCTTCCGGCTGTCCGTACGCGGCGCCGGGAACATTCCGGCGGCGGGGCGAATCCTGCTGGCGCCGAATCATTCGAGCTATCTGGATCCCCTCGCGCTCGCGGCGGCGCTGCCGTGGCGCACGCTGCAACGGGTTTATTGGGCGGGATGGGCGGGCATCCTGCAGCGCAATCGGCTGATGCGTGCGGGCAGCCGGGCAACGCGGGTTTTGCCCGTGGATCCCGACCGCGACCCCGGCGCCGCGCTGTCGATGGGCGCCGCGGTTCTCGACCGCGACGCCGCTCTCGTCTGGTTCCCGGAAGGCCGGCGGTCGCCGAACGGCGACATCACGGCGTTCATGCCCGGCGTCGGTGTGCTGTTGCAGCGCACGGGCGCCCAGGCCGTGCCGGTCCGCATCTACGGCACGTTCGAAGCCTGGCCCCGCACCCGCCGCTGGCCGCGGCCGCATCGCGTCGCCGTCATCTTCGGCAGGCCGCTGGCGGCGGCCGATCTCCTGCGCAGCGGATCCGGCGGCACCGATGCGGAACGGATTGCCGATGCGCTGCGCGAAGCGGTCGCGGCGTTGCCGCCGATGCAGCCCTGAATTTTTCAAGCGGCTTGCGCCAGTTTCGGCGCCCGCTTTAGCAGACCAAGCGCATCGTGGCGGATATGGTTCTTGGCCATCTCGCCCCGCAGCATGCTCTCGCTCACCAGCCCCTGGTCCAGGCATTCCCGCAACAGGCCGAAGAAGAATTCCTCCTGCCGGGGATCGGGATGGCGCTTGTAGGTGGCGAAGGGCGAGGCGGTGCCCAGCAGCGCGTTCGCCGCGCGGATCATCCAGCCGGTGGAGATGTAGCCCTTATGCACCTCGCGCCGGGTGAAATCGACGGGCAGCCCGGTCTTCCAGGGCTGGGTGCGGCGCTTGGTGTTGTGCAGGAGTTTGGTTTTCTCGTTGAGGGTGTCGAAATGATTCCACCCCTCCTCGAGCAGGCCGATGGTTTCCCGCGGCTCCAATGCCAGGGATATCCAATCGAGATAATCACGCTTGAAGGCGAACATCTCCGCGAAGTTCTCTTCGACATGCCAATGCTTGAGCTTCGCGCAATCCAGCAGCATGACCGACGAGGCCAGATATTCCTTGCGGCCGTTATGGCCGCCGCGCGCCCGGCACATCAGCGCCTTGCCCTGCATGTCCCGCGACAAGAGCTCCCAGACATCGCCGGCGGCGAAGATATCGGGATCGATGATCGCGGCGCGGCCTTCATAGCCCATGAGCTCGGGCGGTGCGAAGCGGAGCGGCGTGAAGGATTGCAGGTCCTCCATGTCCCAGACGCGCTCGACGCCGCCGCGCAGGAATTTCTGCCCGTGGCGCGCGGCGAGGAACGGGAAGTCCTTCACCTCGAGCACGCGCACGTCGAACCTTCCGGCATTGGGCGAATTCCGCTTCAGGGAATAGGCGGAGACGATGGCGCCGACGATCTGCTTCTCGTTGGTGTGGATGAAGACGGTGGGTTTCATGTTGTCGACCTATGCTGCGCTGCTTCCCCGCGGGCGGAGAATGGCAGGGCGGGGTCCGCAGTCAATGCGGCGGGGTGGCCGGGGGCGCGGCTGCATTTTGCGCTATTTCCCGCGGGAAAAGGCCAATGATTGCAGACGCTTGTTGGCGGGTTCGGGTGCTGAAAATCGGGTGTAAGTGTCTGATCCGCTTTGACAATCGGGTATGCCGCCGGCGGCATGGCGTGGGGACCCCAATTCTGTGGAACGATGCCATGCAAGGGAATTCCCCGGTGGGAGCGCGCGGCAGCCCCGCGACAGGAATCCAAACGGCGCACTCCGTATTCCGACATACAAGTTTCTCAGTGCTGAATCTGATGGCGTCAGTGTAGAACAAATTCCTATGAAATGTCAAGTGAACACGCCGTGTCCGTGCGGCCGCACTCCACTGTCCCCTCTCCCCTTGTGGGAGAGGGTGCGCAACATCCGCCCTGCGGATATTGCGCGGGTGAGGGGCCTTCACGCGAGCCGGCAAAGCTCGCGTATCGTCGCGACGACGCCATCCAGATTTTTCATAAC
>JBJXDY010000041.1:0-9948 GCA_046154965.1 Dongiaceae bacterium
TGGCTGTACCAGTCGAGGTTGCCCGGCGGATCGGCGGGGTTGCGGCCATAGGGCGGTTTGTAGCCGGCGACGCCGCACATCGCCGCGGGGATGCGAATCGAGCCGCCGATATCCGAGCCTGTCGCCAATGTCGACGTGCCGGCGGCAAGGCAAGCCCCCGCGCCCCCTGATGATCCGCCGCAGGTGTATTTCGGATTCCACGGCGTGCCGGTGACGCCGTAGAGCCGGGAATAGGTGACGCCGGCGCAGGAGAATTCCGGCGAATTGCTGCGCGCATGCTGGATGGCGCCGGCGCGGAACAGGCGCTCCACCAGCGGGTCGGTATGGCCGGCGACGTCGTCCTTGTAGATCAGGCTGGAATGATCCAGCGGCTGACCCTTCACCGCCATCTCGTTCTTGACCGCGAGCGTGAGGCCTTCGAGCGCGCGCGGGCGGCCGTCGGTTTTCATGTATTTTTCCTCGGCACGCCGCGCCTGTTTCAGCGCCGGCTCGAAATAGCGGTGGGAGAAGGCGTTGATCACCGGCTCCACCTGCTCGGCGCGGGCGATCTGCGCCTTCAGGATGTCGACGGGCGACAGGCGCCGGGCGCGGAACGCCTCCAGCGCCTTGAGCGCGGGCATGTAGCAGAGATCGAGATCGGACATCGAGTTCCCCCTGGCTGTTTTCTTTGCGGCTTGCGCCGCCCCGTTGGGGGAAGTCTAACATTGGCGATGGCGGCGATGCACGCGGCCGCGGGATGGCGGTTTCTTGTCGAATTTGGAGGAAGCGGAATGGGCCTGCAGGAACGGCTGACCGAGGCGCTGGAACAGATCAGGCGGGATTCGCTTTACAAGGAAGAACGCATCATTACGTCACCGCAGGGCGCGCATATCCGGCTCGCGGCGGGGACGGAGGTGCTGAATTTCTGCGCCAACAACTATCTCGGCCTCGCCAATCATCCCGCCATCATCGCCGCCGCCCATAAGGCGCTTGACGATCACGGCTTCGGCCTGGCGTCGGTGCGCTTCATCTGCGGCACCCAGGATCTGCATAAGGAACTGGAACTGATGATCGCGCGCTTTCTCGGCACCGACGATGCGATCCTCTATTCCTCCTGCTTCGATGCCAATGGCGGCTTGTTTGAAACCCTGCTCGGCGAGGAAGACACAGTCATCAGCGATGCGCTGAACCACGCCTCGATCATCGACGGCATCCGCCTCTGCAAGGCGCAGCGGCTGCGCTACAAGCATGCCGACATGGCCGATCTGGAGGCTCAGCTCATCGCGGCCAAGGGCGCCCGCACGCGACTGATCGCCACCGACGGGGTGTTCAGCATGGATGGCGATATCGCGCCCCTACGCGAGATTGTGGATTTGGCCAAGAAGCACGATGCGCTGGTCATGGTAGATGATTCCCATGCGACGGGATTTGTCGGGCCGAACGGCCGTGGTGCTGCCGAGCATTGCGGCGTGCAGGACCGGATCGACATCTTCACCTCCACCCTGGGCAAGGCGCTGGGCGGCGGCACCGGCGGTTTCACCGCGGCCCGCCAGCCGGTGATCGACCTGCTGCGGCAGCGCTCGCGGCCCTACCTGTTCTCCAACTCCATCGCGCCCTGCGTCGCGGCGGCGGGCGTCACCGCCATCGAGCTGCTGTCGAAAAGCGGCGACCTCCGGCAGAAGCTGAACGCCAATACCAACCGATTCCGCGAGCGCATGACGGCGGCGGGATTCGACATCCGGCCGGGCGTGCATCCGATCGCGCCGATCATGCTGTACGACGCCGCACTCGCCCACCGCCTGGCGGCCGCCATGCTGGAACGGGGCATCTATGTTATCGGCTTTTCCTATCCGGTGGTGCCGAAGGGCGAGGCGCGCATCCGCGTGCAGCTCTCCGCCGCCCATAGCGAAACCGACATCGACCGCGCCATCGCCGCCTTCACCGATGCGGGTAAGGCGCTGGGCGTGATCTGAGGAGTTTCGCCGGCCAGGCCTGTGTCTTGTGCCGGCCCAGCGCCGCCACGACCAGGGCGCAGAAGGCGCCGAGCTGGAGCAGCGCGCCGGCGGCGTGTGAAAACTCCCATTGGCGGCGGAGCTGCTCCCATTCCAGGGGGATCACCGTCCAATTGCCGGTCGCCGCGTTGGCCGGGTAGGTGTAGATCCAGAACAGGGCCTGCGCCGCCACGACGCAAAGCAGCGCCACCGCGGTCGGCACGACGATCCGCGGCCGGTGCCAGGACAGGCTGATCAGCGCCATCATCGACAGCAGCTCGAAGCCCAGGACGTAGCCGAGCTGGCTCCAGCCGCGATAGATCTGCTGCACGATGAAGTACTGCTCCACCGGCAGGCCGATCTTGTTCGGAAGCTCAAGGAGATGCGCCAGCGCCGGCCCCAGCGCCAGCGCCGTCGACAAGAGCGCGATGAACATCACGCTGTCGCAGGTCCAGGGATGATCCCGATCGCCAACAGTCATGGCTTGCTCCCGGTTGCTCAGGAATCAATGTCTGGACGAGGGGGATGGTTCCGGGGCGGTTGATGCCAGATAGTCCTCTCGCCCCGCGGTTGCGGGGAGAGGGTTGGGATGAGGGGCGGCTCGCGATCGCGCCAATTGCTGAAGTGTATTCTGATAGGAAAGCGCGTTTCGTCGACACCCCCTGCCCTCTCCCCCACTGGCGTTGGGGAGAGGGGACTATTTTTTCCTTTAATGAGGTGAGCGCTACGCCTGCCCGGTCGGCTTGCGGCGGAAGAATTTGAAGAAGACGGCGGCGGCGGCGGCGAGACCCAGCAGGATGAACTTGATGAACGGCGCCAACAGCTTGAAAAAGCCCGCCTTGGCCAGCACGCCGCCGGCGATCAGGCCGGCGATGCCGTACCCGGCCATATGGTCGGTCGCGGAATCGAAGTCCTCGTAGCGGTTGCCGATATTGAAGCTCACCGTGCCCAGGATCTCGTTCACCCGCTGATTGATCATCGGCAGCTGGTTCATGCCGGCGACGGCGGTCAGATCGAGAAAGCCGGTGCGGCCGAGCGCGCGGATGTTGTAGTTGAGGGTATCCGGCGGCGGTGCGTCGCCGAATTTGAGCTGCTTGGCCCAATAGATCTTCTTCGTCTGGCTGTCATAGTGGGGCGGCTCGGCCCAGCCGACCAACTCGAGCTTCTCGTAACCCTGCTTGACACGTTCCTCGCTGTTCTCTCGGGTCGCCTGCTGCATCTCCGAGAGCAGGTCGGCGTAGTCGATCCCTGCGGCGTCGGCATCGTCGATATGGCCGGAATCGTCGTAGCTGACGATGATCAGCCAGCTTTCGGCGCTCAGGATGCTCACGCCGGCGGGGATAACTGCGCCCAGGACGTCGCCCACCGAATCCGGCGGGTTGCCCCAGAGATCCACCAGGACCTTCCTGGTATCGGCCGGGCTCAGATAGCGGAACGCCGGCGTCAGCTGCAGCGTCGCCAGATTGTTGCCCAGGGGGATCGTGCCCTCCTGCTGGACCAGCGAATCGGCGATCGCCTGCGGATCCTGCTGGGCCGATACCGGTGCCGGGATCGACATCAGTGCCAACAACGCAAACACCAGATTACGAATCATCCCCTCAACCCCTTCGTTAAGGACCCACACGCTATGCTTGTAGGACCGGCGGGCAAAACGCGGGCCGGGCCCTCGATTCTGATATGCAACAGTTAAGATTTCGCGCGCGGGCGCGCGGTGATGCTAATCACACATCAAACACAAAGGCCGGCCCCTTTTCGGAGACCGGCCCGTCACCCGTCAACTAGGCGTTGCCAGGCTCGCGGTTTAGGACCGCAATTTCGTCTTTGATTCTCAGCTTTTGTCGTTTGAGTTCGGCGAGGGCGCCATCGTCAGGGTGCGGCCGGTGTTCTTCTTCCTGGATCATCCGATCGATTTCGGCATGCTTGGACCGCAAGGCGTCCACGTGCTCTATCACCGACATTCGGGAACCTCCATCTGTTCCATGTTGGCTGAAGACTTTAAGATGCTAATCCTCATCGGCGATCATTGTAAACAGCAACCTTTCACGCCTTATTAATAGATCACTATTGAGTTCCCGGGGGCCCATGTCATTGAAATCACGGCTGATCGTCGGCATCAGCGGCGCGTCCGGCGCGGTCTATGGCGTGCGGCTGCTGCAGGTGCTGAAAGACCTGCCGGTCGAGACCCATCTGGTCATGTCCAAGGCGGCGGAAATGACGCTGGCCTATGAGACTGAATTCAAGGCCAAGGATGTCAGGGCCCTGGCCGACCATTGGTATCCGGTGGCCGATGTGGGGGCGGCGATCTCCAGCGGGTCGTTCCAGACCCTGGGCATGATCATCGCCCCCTGCTCCGTGCGGTCGATGGCCGAGATCGCCACGGGCGTGACCACCAGCCTGCTGACAAGGGCGGCCGACGTGGTGCTGAAGGAGCGGCGGCGGCTGGTGCTGATGGTCCGGGAATCGCCGCTGCATACCGGGCACCTGCGCAACCTGACGGCACTGTCGGAGATGGGGGCGATCGTGGCGCCGCCGCTGCCGGCGTTCTACGCGAAGCCGCAGACGGTGCAGGATATCATCGACCACTCGGTTGGGCGGGTGCTTGACCTCATGGGCATCGATTCCGGCCTGGTGAAACGCTGGGGCGAGGCGGCGCCGGCGAAGAAGCGGGCGCGTAAGAAGTAGAGGATCTAACCGCCAATAGGCGCGGACATGAAAGATACGCCCAAGAATTGTCCCCTCTCCTCGCGGAGCGGGGAGAGGGTTAGGGTGAGGGGTCGTGCCGATTTGCGCACTCCAGAATCTTGCCTAACTGCATCGCGTATCTTGTTGCCACCCCCTAACCCTCTCCCCCACTTCGTGGTGGCGAGGGGACAGTCCTTTCATTCTTACTGCGAAAAGTAGGATGTCCCCTTCTCCTCCGGATGGCAGGCCTGGAGGATCTTGGTCAGGGCGGCGGATTCCTTGTCGCCGATTTCCTTATGCGCATGGGCGAAGTAGGCCTTGAGGTTGGCGGCGGCGAGGGCGGCGTTGGCGGGAGCGGCGGCCGATTGCGGCAGCGCCACCTCCATTGCCTCTTGCGCGATGTGCTCGCCTTCGATCTCCAGGTCGCTGAAGCCCTTGCGGTAGGCCTCGACCCTATCAGGCGGCAATGGCGGGAAGCCGCCCTTCAAGCGCCGGCGGAGCGCCCGGAGCGGGCGAATCACTTCCGCCTGCCAGGGCTCGGCGACGGCTTCCACGGCCTCCAGGTCCGCCGGAGTCAGCGCCTGTCCCCGGGACGCCGCCCAGCAGCAGAACACCAGCATATTGACGTCCAGGCCGAGCGCGTCCTGCAGGCCGAGCAGCGCCGGCGCCACGCCGGGCCGGCCATAGAGGCCGAGGGAGAAGTTCCAGAAATTCTGCGGCGAATCCTGCGGTCCTTGGGTGGTCATGGCGAATCACCCAGGCAGATGCCCAGCGCCCGCGCCGTGCGCACCAGGGCGCCGTTGAGATCCACCGCCTGATAATGGGCCACGGCCTCCATGATCGGCACGTCCACCACCTCGCGGTTCTGCCAAGCCACCATGCGGTCGAAGCGGCCGGCGGCGATCAAATCGACGGCGGCGATGCCGAAGGCCGAGGCCATGACCCGGTCGCCGGGCTCGGGCGTGCCGCCGCGCTGCACATGGCCGAGCACGGTGACGCGGGTTTCCGCCCCCGTGAGGTCGGCGATGCGCTCGCTGATGAAATGGCCGATGCCGCCATAGGTGGCCTGGCCGCCGCTATGGGCGGTCATCAGCGCCTCGCCGTCCTCGGTCGGCACGGCCTCGGCCACGACAATGAGCGCGAAGTTGCGGCCCTCGGCCTTCAGCGCCTCCACCTTCGCGGCGATGTTGGCGATGCGGTAGGGGATCTCCGGGATCAGGATCACGTCGGCGCCGCCGGCGATCCCGGCCGTGAGCGCGATATGGCCGGCGTCGCGGCCCATGACCTCCAGCACCATGACGCGGCTGTGGCTGGCGGCGGTGGGCGTCAGATGGTCCAGGGCGGAGGTGGCCGTCTGCACCGCCGTCTCGAAGCCGACGGAGACCTCGGTCAGGCCGAGATCGTTGTCGATGGTCTTGGGGATCGCCACCAGGGGGATGCCGCCCTTGACGGCAAGGTTGCGCAGGATGCGCAGACTGCCGTCGCCGCCGACGCCGATCAGGGCGTCGAGCTTGAGCTGGCGGTAGCCGTCGATCACCTCGTCGGTACGGTCGATCAGGTGGCCGTCGGCGGTGGGGAAGGCGAAGGGGTCGCCCTTGTTGGTGGTGCCCAGGATGGTGCCGCCCTGGCGCAGCATGTTGGCGCCCAGCACCTCCGGCCCCAGCTCCACGGCGTCGACCGGCCGGGCGAGCAGGCCGGCGGTGCCGTTGCGGATGCCGACCACCGTCCAGCCCAGGGTGCGGGCCCGGCTGGCCACGGCGCGAATCACGGCGTTAAGGCCGGCGCAGTCGCCGCCGCTGGTGAGGATGCCGATCCGCTTGCCCGCCGCCATGCCGTTTTCCCCCGTTAACGCCTTGAGCGGGCACCATAAGCGCTGTCTCGGGGGAACAAAAGCGCCGCCGCGGACGGTGACGGCGGGGCCGGTTCTGCGCTATCATGGGCCATGAATTCCCCCACCGGCATCGGCGGCGTGACCAGCCAGGCGGACGCCCGCCGCCGCCTGGAAGAACTGCGCCAGGAGCATCGCGACCTGGACGAGGTAATCGCGCGCCTGGCCGAAACCTCGCCCTTCAATCAGCTGCAGATGCAGCGGCTGAAGAAGAGGAAGCTCGGCCTCAAGGACCAGATGGCCAAGCTGGAGAGCATGCTGCTGCCGGATATCATTGCGTAGCACTAAAGCGCGCCCTCCTTGTCATCCCGCAAACTTCGCACAGCGAAATAATGCGGGACCCATGAACACCGAGCGTTGGTCAGTTAAGCTGGATGGGCCCGTGTTCTTGGGTCCAGGACAACCGCGCTGAAGCGCGGTTGTCCGGGATGACAGGTTTGGGGTATTTGGAGTTGAGCTATTCTGCCGCGCTGCGCTTTGCGTTTGCGGAGTTGTCGCCGAACATCTTCTCCATCTCCCTTCGCACGCGCACCGGCTCGCTGTTCTCATCGACAATAACATCACTCCAGCGCACCGCCGCCCCAGCATTCACCGCGTTGCGCAGCTTTACATGATGCGCCAGACCGATGGGCAACGCGCCCACGCGCAAACTGTCGGCGGCGGGCATGAGCTTGCCCCACACCGTGAAGCCGCCCTCGCCGTCGAGCGTTTCGCCGGCGGCGAGATCGCGCTTGGCGGTGGCGACGGCGTCGCCGCGGAAGCCGGTGGGGGAGCCGGTGGCTTCGCCGCGCAAACAGGCGCTGGCGACGGAGATGCCGAGCTCCAGCCCGATCAGGTGATAGGGCTTGTAGAGCGCGGTGTATCTTCCCGAGTCGTCGGTGACCAGGCCGTATTCGTGGAAGCAGCGGCGCACATAGTCCGACGGCGCCTCGAACACCACATAAACGCCCCAGCGGAGATCCCGATAGACCGGCGTGCCCTCGCGCTCCAGCGACGAGATCACCTCGACCTGGCCCTTGTGATGCAGCACGCCACCTTCCGAAGCCGGCCGCAAAATGCGCGGCAGATCGTCGACGCCGCAGGGCGGAAAGGCGAGCCCGTCGGGCGCCGGCGTCAGGCCGGTGGCGTTGGCGACAGCCGCCATCTCGATTCCCGACTTGGTGCCGTCCAAGAAGGAGTTGAACATCTGGGCATTCATGCCGCCGACGCGCGCCTGCTCCTCGGTCAGGCCGTAATGGCCCCAGACCGTGTCGGGCGTCGATTGGTGATAGGCCGGCAGATACTTGGTGCCCTTGCCCGCCGCCGCCACATCGAAGCCGCAGGCGCGGGCCCAATCCACCTGCTCGGCGATCAGCGCCGGCTGGTCGCCATAGGCGAGGCTGTAGACGACGCCGGCGGCGCGGGCCTTCTGCGCCAGCAGCGGGCCGGCGAGCGCGTCGGCCTCCACATTGACCATGACGATGTGCTTGCCGTTGGCGATGGCGGCCAGCGCATGGGCGATGCCCGAGGGCGGATGGCCGGTGGAGTCGATGATCACATCGAGCGACGGATGGGCGATCAGCGCCCGCGCATCCTCGCCAATCCAGGTGGTGCCGCGATCGACGGCCTCGCCGAGCGATGCCGCGGCGATGCGCTCCGCCGGCCAGCCGACCCGCGCGAGGTTCTCCCGCGCCCGCGCCGGCGACAGATCGGCGACGCCCAGGAGATGCAAGCCCGGCGTGCGCAGCGCCTGGGCCAGGAACATGGTGCCGAACTTGCCGGCGCCGATGAGTCCGACGCGGAGCGGGTGCTTCGCCTCGGCGCGCTCGCTGAGCAGCCTATAAAGATTCATGACGTGGCTCTCCTACTCCGCAGCCGTGCGATGCCGCGCATACTCGATCAGGCAATCATCGGCCAAAGGCTCGATCGGCGCAAAGTCGCGGTTGGCGATCCAGGTCGGCCGCTTGAAGCGGCGGATGGCGTTGTCGCAGCGGTTGAGCGAGAGATAGAGGATCCAGCGCGGCCAGGGCGTCAGGTTGCAGCCGGAGGCATGCACCAGATTGCCGTGGAACAGCAGGATCGATCCCGGCGGGCCCTTGGGCGCGACGATGCCGCCTTCATTGACCAGGCGCGTGATGGTCTCGTTGTCCGTGGTCCAGAGCGGATAGCTGGTGGTGGTGACATCATGGTTCGCCTCGAGCCGGCCGAGCCGGTGGCTCTTGGGGATGAACATCAGCGGCCCGTTGAACTCGTTCGCCTCGGCGATGAAAAGCGCGATGTTCATGGCCCGCGGCGTCGGCATGTCGTCATCGTTGAACCAGGTGGCGTAATCCTGGTGCCACTGCCAGACGGCGCCGTCGAAGGCCGCCTTGGCGTTGATCTTGAATTGATGCATGTAGAGCTTGCCGGAGCCCAGCAGTTGCGTGCCCGGCTCCACCAGCCGCGGATGGCGCGCCACCATCTCGAAGACCGGGTTCCAATGCTGCACATAAAATGCGCTGCGCGGCGCCTCCGACCCCTTCTCGCGGATCACCTCCTCGCGCTTCTGGGCGAAGATGCCCGGGAGCTCGCCGTGCAGCAGGGATATCTCCTCAGGCGAGAACACATTGGGCAGGAAGAGGTAACCCTGCTCTTCGAACTCGGCGATCTGCGCTGGAGTCAGTTTCATGATGTGCTTCTCATCAGATCTTGCTGGCAGCCAATCGAAGCATCTCACTGTGCAGTGGGCTTCTCGACCGTCATGCCTTCGTCACTCAGCTTGAAGAATGTGCCGCCCTGCCCGTCCGGCTCGAATTCGATCGGAGTTTGAACGGTCGCTTCGCAAACCTCAAAGGTCCATGTTTCTGTCCATTTCCCCGGCCCGCCTTCTTCGATTGACGTTATCATCGCGTCCACGAAGGCCACCTGTTTGCAATCGGCGAAGGTTTGATCGCCAGTCTGCCGTTTAGCCAGAGCGGGGAGATAGGCCCGAGCCAATCTCTCGACATCCGCTCTCAACCTATCGTCGGCTTTGGTATAGCCGGGTACGCCGATCCGCTTTCGATCATCCTGATCGTCCGCAACTGCCGAAGTGCAAAACAGCAGCAGCATTGCCGCCGTAGTCAGATCTTGCCGCACGCTAACCTCCATTGTCCCAACGCATCCTATAGGCGCTAGGGCGGCGGAGATTAAGTCGTCAGTCCAACGGGCCACCAGCTTCCGATTGACAAAATCAGCTGTCTGTGGTAAATAAACATTCATTCATAAACAGAAATATTCATTAATTCAGGTACTTACATGAATACCATCGCCAACCAGCGCATTACCCCCCGCCGCTCCGCCGCCTCGGCGGAGCAAACGCGCGCGGCCATCCTGGCGGCGACCATCAAGGTCGTCGCCCAGCACAGCCTGTCGGGCACCACGGTGGAGCGGGTGGCGGTCGCGGCGGGC
>JBJXDY010000042.1:0-5858 GCA_046154965.1 Dongiaceae bacterium
CTTCGCCGCGCGCGGCGAAGACGGCAGGGAGCCCTTCGACCTGACATACCGGATTATGCTGTCCGACGGTTCGATCCGCGTGATCCGCGAGGAGATCGAACCCGCATTCGACGCCAGCGGCGAATGCATTTCGGAATCCGGCACGGTCCAGGACATCACGGAGTGGGACACCACCCAGCGCGCCTTGCGTGAAAGCCAGGAGCTACTGCAGGATGCGCAGCGGCGCGCCAAGCTTGCCTACTGGGTATGGGAGTTCGCGACGGAAAAGCTCAGCTGGTCGGAAGGCGCCACCGACTTGCTCGGCGTTCCGAAGGAACAGCTGCCGACCAGCAACGGCGAAACCCTCGCCCTTACCCATCCGGATGACCGTCAGCGCGTGGCTGCCATCTACGAAAAGTCAGGACGCGACTTCGCCGGTTATGAGATCGAGTATCGCGCTCTGCGCCCGGACGGAACTGTCTTCTGGCTGCGCGAACTGGCGCAAATCACGCTCGACGAGGCGGGCCGGCCCTTCCGCATGTTCGGAACTACGCAGGACATCACGGATCAGAAGCTAGTCGAGGAGAATCTGCGCCAGATCCAGACCGATCTGCTGGCTTCGCAACGGCGCGCGAGGATTGCCACCTGGCGCTGGCTGATCTCCGACGGCGACTTCTACACCTGGTCCAGCCAGGCGGCGCAGGTCCTGGGTTATCCCACCGATCAGCTTCCAAGCTCGGACGCTGATTTTCTGAGAATCGTGGTCCCCGCGGACCGCGACAAGCTGGCGCAACTGATGGCGCGGGCGTTCCATGAGTACATCCCTATAGAGACGGAGTATCGCATCCGCAGGGCCGACGGCAATATCGCCTGGATCAAGGAACTCAGCGAGCTGCAGCGCGACGAGAGGGGCCGGCCGCTGCGCATGATCGGCACGGTGCAGGACATCACCAGCCAAAAGCGGGTGGAGGAAGCGCTGCGCGAGAGCGAGGCGCTGCTGCGCGAAGCACAACGGCGCGCCAAGCTCGCCCATTGGCGTTGGAGCCGCGCTTCGGATCTCTACGACTGGTCGACCGAAGCGGCGGCGGTGTTGGGGATATCGCCGGAGCGGCTGCCCTCCAACGACCGCGAATACCTCCGTCTCATTCACGCCGAGGACCAGGAACGGGTCGCCGAGACTTATGCTGCGACAACGGCCAATCCCGCCGCCTATGCTGTCGACTACCGCATCGTGAGACCGGACGGCAGCCATATCTGGATTCGAGAACTGGCCGAAGCGATTGCCGGCAAGAACGGCGAAGTTATCTACGGCCTCGGGACGATCCAGGACATCACCGAGCAAAAGCTGCTGCAGGAGCAGCTGCTGCAGGCGCAGAAGATGGAGGCGGTCGGCCAGCTTACCGGTGGCATCGCCCATGATTTCAACAATCTGCTGGCGGTGATTCTCGGCAATCTCGAACTGATCCAGGCGCGTCCCGATCTCAATCCGGCGATTGGCAAGCGCATCGACACGGCAATCCGCACCACGCTACGCGGCGCCGAACTCACCCATCGCCTGCTCGCCTTCGGCCGCCGCCAGCCATTGGCGCCGAAGGCGACCAATGTGAACGAACTGCTCCGCGGACTGCAGGAGTTGATCCGCCGGCCGCTGGGGCCGCACATCGATATCAGCGTGATCGAAGCCGATTCTCTGTGGCTGACCGAAGTAGATCCGGCACAGCTTGAAAATGCCGTGCTCAATCTTACGCTCAACGCCCGCGACGCCATGCCTGAGGGCGGCAAACTGACCATCGAATCCTGGAATGTCACGATCGGCGCATCGGACCTATCCGGCGGCGAGGAACTCAGTCCCGGCGACTATGTGGCCATCGCCGTCAGTGATTCCGGCGGCGGCATGCCGCCGGAGGTTGTCGCCCGCGCCTTCGAGCCCTTTTTCACCACAAAAGGCGTTGGCAAGGGCACCGGCCTCGGCCTCAGCATGGTCTATGGCTTCGTCAAGCAATCAGGTGGCCACGTCAAGCTGTACAGTGAACTAGGCCATGGCACGACTGTGAAGATACTGTTGCCGCGGCTGATCCACGAGCAGGCGTCCGCCATGGCGACTGCATCCGAGGAACGTTCCGGCCACGGCGAGCATATTCTCGTCATCGATGACGAGGCGGACCTCCGCGAGCTCGCCTGTAGCTATCTCGAAAGCCTGGGCTACGAGGTTGTTTCCGCCGCAGACGGAATGCAAGGGTTGGCGACTCTCGACCGCCTGAAGCGGATCGATCTGCTGCTCACCGACGTGATTCTGCCCGGCAATCTCGACGGGCGGGCGATTGCCCGCGAAGCGCGCAAGCGCTACCCCGATCTCAAGGTGCTCTACATGTCGGGCTATGCGCCGCAGGCGAGTACCCGTAGCGGCCGGATCGACGAGGCCGGCCTCATGATCACCAAACCGTTCCGCAAGTCGGAGCTTTCGCGAAAGCTGCGCGAGGTCCTCGACGGCAAGCGGCAACTTGAGAGTGCCAATACATGACCCGCCGCCTGTTGATCTGTGACGATGAGGAAGATTTCTGCGATTTTGCCCGCGATGTGGCGCTGGAAATGGGCTATGACGTAGAGACCTGCTCCTCGCCGGAAAACTTCGCCGCCGCTTATGAACGCTTTGAGCCGACGGTCGTAATCGTCGACATGGTGATGCCGGAAACGGACGGTCTGGAATTGGTGAGATGGCTGGCGACACGCAAATGCGGCGCGCGCGTCGTCGTCGCTTCCGGCTTCAATCCGCACTATGCGAAGATGGCGTCAATGATCGGCGCCGACAGCGGCCTAGCCGACATACTGGCCCTGCGCAAGCCGATGCGACTGGCGGAGCTGCAGCAAGTGCTGAAGTAGCGCGGGCCGTAAGACGGCGCCCGCCTAGTCCCGCCGAAACCTCTTGCCGATAGCGTACTCGATGTCAGCGCGCAGCAGGCCGATATCGCGGAGCGTGTGATTGTCGAGCGCGCTAGGCCCGTGGCGAGGCGCGATGCGCGGTGTCCAGCCGGCCAGCCGGTCCGATGCCTGAAGGATCGGCCCGCCGATGCCGGCGATGGCATCGAACAAGCGCCGGGCCGAAAAGGCCGCCGCGCTGTTTAACTCCGGAACCGTCATGTACTTGTTCATCGCTTCCTCCTGGCGGCCGGGCATTGAGATAGAGGCATTTCCGGCTGCCGCATTTCCTGGTGGCGGTACAGATAGGCGCTCCATGCCCCCATAGACAGGCGAGGTTCCCCGAAAATTCCTGTTTATTTGTGTGACGGACATCACAGCCGGGTGAGTTCCCCGGGAGCGGCCGGGTGGACAGGCCCGGAATCTATCGGCCGCGGCGGCCCGGGCTGAGCATCCGAGCGCCCACCAGAATTCCGAGCACGATCAAGCCGGTGAAAAGAGCCGCCCAATTGCCCAGCGCCGCCAGGGCGCCGGTCGCCGCCCAGCCCACAGAGCAAAGCGCTTCGGAGAATGTCGCGACGCGGGAAGAAGTCTGGCGCCGCCGGAACTGGCTGCGCTTGGCCTGGCTGCGGAACCAAAGCTGGATCATGGTCGCCGAGCCAGCGCCCACGAGTGTAAACGTCGCGGCCATCACTGCGGCGAACGGCGAGAGCAGCGCCAGGCAGGCGAGCAGCGGCGCGAAGACCATAGCTACGGCACCGATTACCGCTTCCACCTTTGCGCGCGTCACCTGCCGCGGCAGGATCGGCGCTGAGGCGATGAGATCGGGCGCATCCTCGCCGGAGATGGCCAGCCAAGCGAGGCCGCCGGCGAGCTGCCCCGCGGCCATGATGAGCACGGGCGCCAGCAGCGCCGGCGCATCGATGCCCGCCGCGAAGCTGCGCCACAGCAGCAGTGCCGGCGGCAGCAGATAGAGTAGCTGCATCAGCGTCTGCGAGAGCAGCCAGGGATCGCGTCGCAGCAGCGTCCATTCCTTGCGCCGGAGCGACCGCATCGGCGAAGCGCTGCGGAAGGCGCCCGTGCGCCCGAAATGTTTCCTGCCGCCATAGGCAAGTCCGGCGGCAGCCACGGCATGCCCTGCGAACACCCGGGCGAACACCACGATCGCCGCACCCAGCATAGCCATGCTGCCGGCGAACACGGTCAGCAGCGGCAGCGGCTCGCCAATCATCGCCCGCGCCGGCCACCAGAGCAGACTGTCCGCCGCCGGCGCCATCGCCAGGAAGGTTTCCGACCGCAGGACATCGAGGCGCGACAGGGTGCCGGTGGAGAGGATCGCCGCGACCTGCAGCCCGATGACAAACGCCGCGCCGATCACCGCGGCGACGATCTGCGCCACCAGCCGCGTGCGCTTTGGCCCAATGGCGCGGAACAGCGCGACGGTCATCGCCACCGCCAACGCCGTCGCCGCCATGCCCAGGGCCGCGATTGCGCCATATGCGCCAAGCCAATGCCAGCCGACCTGGAACGCCAGGATGTTGAGGAACGGCGCGGCCAGCAACAGCGCCATCGCTGTAATCGACAGCGCCATGGCGCCGATGCGCACCGCGAACAGCCGCCGCGCCGAAGCAGGCGAGGACAGGATCAGGTCGAGATCGGCGCGGCTGTAGAAGGCGCGGGTCACCGACTCCATCGCCTGGGACAGCATCAGCGCCGCCGCCAGCAGCAAATTGCCGCTAACCAGCAGCAGCGCCGTCTTGTCGGGATGGTCGCCGAGCGGCGCGAAGCCGCCGACCATGTACCAGGCGATACCATGGAGGAAGAGCGCGAAGAGAACGACGCCGATGGCGGCGTTGCGGGCGCGGCTCCGGCGCCCGGCCGTCATCATCCACAGCCAGTCGCGCCAGGCGAGACGGCATTCATGGCGCGCGAACCAAGTGAGCGTGCCCGGCTGACTCACGCGGCAGCGGCGCCCTGGCCGACCAGGGTGAGGAAGGTGTCTTCGAGACTGGTGCCGCCCTTGCCGGCCTGGCGGCGCAGCTCGTCCAGCGTGCCCTGGGCGATCAGCTTGCCGCCGGCGATGACGCCGATGCGGTCGGCCATGCGCTCGGCCACCTCGAGGATGTGGGTGGTCATGATCACGGTGCAGCCCTGGCGCACCCGCTCGCGCAGCACGTTTTTCACCTGCCGCGCGGAACCGGCATCGAGGCCGGTCAGCGGCTCGTCCAGGATGATCAGCCGCGGCTCATGCACCAGAGCGCCCGCCAGCGCCACCTTCTGCCGCATGCCCTTGGAGAAGCCTTCGCAGCGTTCGTGGGCGTGGGGCTCCAGATCGAGCCAGTGCAGGAGGTCGCGGGCGCGCAACTCCGCCGCCGCGGCATCGACGCCCCAGAGGCCGGCGATGAATTCCAGATATTCCGATGGCGTCAGCTTGTCGTAGATCATCGGCTCGTCGGAGAGCCAGGCCATGATCTTCTTCGCGGCGACGGGATCGGCCAGCGCATCGATGCCGAAGACCGAGATCGCGCCGCTGTCGGGCCGCAGCAGCCCGGTGACCATGCGCAGCGTCGTCGTCTTGCCGGCGCCGTTCGGGCCCAGCAGCGTGTAGAACTCGCCGCCATTCACGCGCAGATCCAGCCCACCGACCGCAGGGCGGTCGAAGTGCTTGACGAGGCCCTGGATTTCCAGGGCGAACAGGGGCTGGACGCTGGTCACGGGGCAATGCGGCCGCGGTTGCTGCGGGATTAGGCGGCCAGCCTACGCGGGCAGAGGTTTAGGGATCGTAAACCATCGCCACGGCCACGGAACACAAAGGCGGAATCGGCGTTTCGTCTCACCTAGAGCGTTTCACGGATTGAATGAATCGTAGGGGATTCCCCGGGGATCGGATTTGTGATTCAAGATGCTGGCTGGGAAGGAGGCCAGCAAGCGATGACCCGACCTCTTTCGAATGATCTTCGCGA
>JBJXDY010000043.1:0-57504 GCA_046154965.1 Dongiaceae bacterium
TACACAGATGTGGATGCGGCGGCGCTGCTATCGGTCTATGACAAGGCCCATCCGCGCGCGCGCAAAACCGACTAGTCGAGCTTCCATGACTGTCACAATTCGTCCGCTGACCGCAGCCGATGCCGACTCCTACATGCGCATGTGGTCGAACTTCGCCGACTATCTGCGCAATCTCGGCGACAGCGACGAACAGGGCATGACCAAGGAGCGGTTCCTGCGCGACGGTTTCGGCGCCGATCCCGCCTTCGCCGGCCTGATCGCCGAGACCGGCGACGTGGCCCAGGGATATCTGCTCTATCACTTCGGCTATGATGTGGACCGCGCGATCCGCATCCTGCATGTGGCCGATCTCTGGGTCGAACCAGCGGCGCGCCGCCACGGCGTCGGGCGTGCGCTGATGTCTGCCGCGGCGGATCTCGCAAGTAAAAAGGGAGCGCCGGAACTGATCTGGGCGGTGTTCAAGCCCAACCGGCTGGCGGCGCAGTTTTATGAACGCCTGGGCGCCGAGTATCTCCGTGAGCTGGAATTCATGCACATCGCCGCTCGGGATATCGGCGGGCGTTAGAGACCTGCCCCCTCAGAGAGGAACACCGCCGGCTTCTTTCCCCGCGAAAGCGGGACCCAGGGATGCAGCGTGCGTAATCGGGCAAAGCAAGTATTCGGCACGCGGAGACCGCGGAGACGCGAAGTCCGTGCCGTCCTGGATGGATTGGAATCACTGAGATGGTTTCCATGGCTTCGCCCGCCTGGAGGCACCACCACAGAGACTTTCGCTCAGGGCGAAGCGCCAACAACACCCAACTCGATTTCGCAGAACGCGCGCGTTCGGCTCGCCATCTCCGCGTCCCCCGCGACTCCGCGTGCCGATCTTTCTTTCGCGACGCCGCACGCTACATCTCCTGGACCCCTGCGTTCGCAGGGGAAGAAAGTCGGAATGTAACGCCCGGAATATACCGACAGGCTCAGGGCTGCTTCAGCCGTTTTTCCATCATGACTTCGTAGGGCTCGAACCCCTGCTTGCCATAGGCGCGCTTGGCCGAATCGTTGGCGACCAGGGTGTTGATGCGCAGCCGCACCATGCCCTTGGCGCGAAGGAAATCCTCGACCGCCTGCAAAAGCAGCGAAGCGACACCGTGCCCACGCCGGTGTGGGACGACATAGACGTCGTTGATATAGCCGCAGATGTTCGAATCCTCGGTTTCCGCCGGATTCTCGTCCCGCAGGACGAACCCCGCCGCATAGCCCAGGAAGCCGCCATCGTCCTCGGCGACGAAGATCTCGCCGTCATTGGCGTTGATCAGGGATTCCAACAGGCGGAAAGTCGGCTCTGCCGCTTCGTCGCCGGGGATGCGGGTATCGTGCAGCTTCCGCTCATATTCCTGGAGGTCCGCCTCGGCGGCGATCACGTCGGCGCGGTCGCGCGGCTCATAGGGCCGGACGCGGACTTTGGAGAGATCGAAGGCGGTCATGGTCTCCGCCTGTAGACCGGCCGCGCCGCCGCGTCAAATCCCGGGCGCAGAACACAATCGCGCCGCGGCCCGGCAGGACCGCGGCGCATCCTCGTGGAAACGCTATTCCATCGCTTGCAGAAGCTCGTTGCCGCCGTCGCGAACCGTGCGCCGGTCGGCGGTGGCGCCCGCCCGCCCGCCTTCGCATGTGCCGTTGGCGTCGCATTCGACCCAGGCATTGTCGGTCATGCAGCCATAGCGGCCGCTGCTGGCGCCCGTGCCCCATTCGACGCCGTCATTGGCCTGGCAGGCCGCGCTCACCTGCTCGCGGGTGGCACTCAGCTTCTGTTTCTCGGCGGCACGGCACACATCGATCGCCAGGGAAACGACTGCCACCGCACAGAGCGCGCCGGCGAACAACGTCTTCACGCGAAAACTCGAGTTCATGACCCATCCTCCAGATTTTGCGTCGGCCGGCAGCACCGGCATGCACTGAGCAGAATCTAGGCGGCCCCCGCCTGGATACGGGTGACTGGCGTCACAGGATGCACAGATATGGTGCCGGCGCCGGGCCGTTAATGAACGGCCGTCCGGTATTCAGGAGCTTAGGCGGCCTTAACGAATCGGGCTCGCAGTCCGCTAGATATGAATCGCCCGGCCGGCAACGCCGAGGGCGGCTTCCTTAACCGCTTCATTGAGGGTGGGATGGCCGTGGAAGGCGCGGGCGATGTCTTCGGCCGAGCCGCCGAACTCCATCGCCATGACACATTCATGGATGACCGTGCCGGCGTCCGGCCCGATGATATGCACGCCGAGCACCCGGTCCGACTTGGCATCGGCCAAGATCTTCACAAACCCGTCGGCATCCGCGTTGCAGCGGGCGCGGCTGTTGGCGGTGAAGGGGAACTTGCCGGCCTTGTACTCGATGCCCGCGGATTTCAGCTCTTCCTCCGATTTGCCCACGGTGGCGACTTCGGGCCAGGTGTAGACGATGCCGGGCACGGTCTCGTAGTTCACATGGCCGGCCTGGCCGGCGATGACCTCGGCGACCGCCACGCCTTCCTCTTCCGCCTTGTGGGCCAGCATCGGCCCGGCAATGACATCGCCGATGGCATAGATGCCCGGGACATTGGTGCGCCAATGGCCGTCGGTCTGCACCCGCTTCTTGGGGTCGAGCGCGACGCCGGCCGCGTCCAGGCTGAGCCCTTCGGTGTAGGGCCGGCGGCCGATGGCCACCAGCACCGTATCGGCCTCCAGCGTCTCCGCCTTGCCTCCGGCAGCCGGTTCCAAGGTCAGCGTGACGCCGGACTTGGCTGCCTTGGCGCCCGTCACCTTTGTGCCCAGGCGGAAGGTCATGCCCTGCTTGGTCAGCACGCGCTGGAAGGTCTTGGCCAGCTCGCCATCCATGCCCGGCACGATGCGGTCGAGGAATTCGACCACCGTGACCTTGGCCCCCAGGCGCCGCCAGACCGAGCCCATCTCCAGCCCGATATAGCCGCCGCCCACCACCACCAGATGCCCCGGCACCTTGGCCAGGGACAGAGCACCTGTCGAGGAGACGATCTGCTTCTCGTCGATCGTCACGCCCGGCAGCGGCATGACATCCGACCCGGTGGCGATGACGATGTTCTTGGCCTCCAATGTCTGCTCGCCACCGCTGCCTGTGACCGCGATCTTGCCGCCGCCCAGGAGTCGTCCCGCGCCCTTCACATAGGCGACCTTGTTCTGCTTGAACAGGAACTCGATGCCCTTGGTGAGGTCGCCCACCACCTTGTCCTTGCGCGCCAGCACCGCCGCCAGGTCAAGCGCCACATTGCCGACCTTGATGCCGTGGGATCCCAGATGCTTCGACGCCTCCTCGTAGAGATGCGAGGACTGCAGCAGCGCCTTGGAGGGAATGCAGCCGACATTGAGACAGGTACCGCCGAGGCTGCCGCGCTTCTCCACGCAAGCCGTCTTCAGCCCGAGTTGCGCCGCCCGGATCGCCGCCACATACCCGCCGGGACCACCGCCGATGACGACGACGTCGAAGTTCTCTGTTGCCATGATTTCACCGAATTGTGGATCAGACTTAGCGGGAAACGAGAACGACAGCCCGTTCCTTTTTGAGTCCATAGGCTGTGATGCGTTCGAAGACGCTGCGCGGGATCGGCACCGCTATCATGTCGCGGGCGGTCTTGCGGCGCGTCTTCGACACCCAGGGATCGTTCACGTAGACATTCTCGTCGTCGATATCAGTGACCACGAACCAGTGCGCCGTCGGGTCCTTGTGCAGGTAGCGCATGCTGTTGAGAACGATGGGCATGAAGCCGGCGCGCAGCTTGGCTTCGATTTCGTCCAGCGTGATGCCGTCATGACGGACGGGAATGCCGGCGGCTTTGGCTTCAGCCAGGTCCCTGTCCTGGAGCACGCGCATGACGGCAACGCGTTCCTTTTTCTTGGCGCGGTAGGCCAGCAGCACGCCCTTGTGGTTCAGATGCACTTCGGCCTTGAAGCCGCGGCGATGGGCGGCCAGCGCCAGGCCCAGCGCGCCGCAGCCGCCATGGCCGCCGCTCGGACCCATGAAGATGGTGTTGGCCTCGCGCCAGAGCTGCAGCTCCAGAGCCCGGCTGGGCTTCACCTTGGGATCCAGCGCCGCCATGCTCATGATCAGCGAAGACGGGCCGCAGGTGAAATCCGTGGTCTGCGCATAGTGGGGCACGCGCTTAACGGCGCGTTTGCCCGCCTTGCCGTTGGCTTTCTTCGCCGGCCGCTTCGCCATGGCTACACATCCAGCAGGATGCGCTGGGGATCCTCGATGCAATCCTTGATCCGCACCAGGAAGGTCACAGCTTCGCGGCCGTCGATGATGCGGTGATCATAGGACAGCGCCAGATACATCATCGGCCGGATCTCGATCTTGTCGCCGACCGCCATCGGCCGCGGCTGGATCTTGTGCATGCCCAGGATGCCCGATTGCGGCGGGTTCAGGATCGGCGTCGACATCAGCGAGCCATAGACGCCGCCGTTGGAAATCGTAAAGGTGCCGCCGGTCAGTTCCTCGATCGTCAGCTTGCCGTCGCGGGCTTTGAGGCCCAGTTCCGAGATCCTTTTCTCGATCTCGGCAAAGCTCATGGCATCGGCGTCGCGCACAACAGGCACCACCAGCCCCTGCGGGGTGCCGACGGCGACGCCGATATCGTAGTGGTTCTTGTAGATGACATCGTCGCCATCGATCTCGCCATTGACGGCGGGGATTTCCTTCAGCGCCACGATCGCGGCCTTCACGAAGAACGACATGAAGCCCAGCTTCACGCCGTGCTTTTTCTCGAAGCTGTCTTTGTGATGGGCACGCAGCGCCATGACGTTGGTCATGTCCACCTCGTTGAAGGTGGTTAGCATGGCGGCGGTGTTCTGCGCCAGCTTGAGGCGCTCGGCAATGCGCTTGCGCAGCCGGCTCATGCGCACCCGCTCCTCCCGCGGGCCGAGCTCGCGGGGTGCGGCGGGCGGCTGAGGCGCTGCCGACGCGGGCGCCAGCGCAAGTTTCGCGGCCGGCGGCGGCGCGGCCTTGGCCTGGCCCGCCTCCAGGAATTTCTGCACGTCTTCCTTGGTCAGCCGGCCTTCCTTGCCGCTGGCGGGGATGGATGCTGCGTCCAGCTTATTCTCTTCGATCAGTTTGCGCACGGCCGGTGAAAGCGGTGCGGCTTCGACCGCCGCCGCGGGCGCTCTTGCCGGAGCCGGAGCCGGAGCCGCAGCCTTTGACGGGGCGGCCGCGGGTGCTGCAGCGGGCTTTGCGGCCGGCGCCGGTTTCGCCGTTCCGGCGCCATCGCCGATCACGCCCAGCACGGCGCCGACCTCGACCGTCTGGCCCTCGGCGACGCGGATCTCCGACAGCACACCAGCCGAAGGCGCAAACACCTCCAGAGTCACCTTGTCGGTTTCCAGCTCCACCAGGGCTTCATCGGCGGCGATGCTCTCGCCCTGCTGCTTCATCCATTTCGCCACCGTCGCCTCGGTGACGGATTCGCCCAGGGCGGGAACGACGATATTGCTGCTCATGGCGGAAGTTCTTTCCTCGGATTCCGGCGGCGGGTTCTGCCAGCGGGCAATGGCCCGAAACTATGAAACGGTCAGGGCCTCGCTCACAAGCTTATCCTGTTCCTTGAGATGCCGGCGCAGCAGGCCGCTGGCCGGCGAGGCGGCGGCGGCGCGGCCGGCATAGCGCGGCCGGTTGTTCTTGCGCCCGGCGGCGGTGAGCACCGCCTCGATCTCCGGCGCCACCACCATCCAGGCGCCCATGTTCTTGGGCTCTTCCTGGCACCAGACCACCTCGACATCGGGAAAGCGCGCCAGCTCCTGGCTCAGCGCCTTGGCCGGGAAGGGATAGAGCTGTTCCAGCCGCAGGATGGTCACATCCGCGATGCCGCTCTTGGCGCGGGCTTCGAACAGGTCGAAATAGACCTTGCCGCTGCAGAGCACGACCCGCTTCACAGCATTGTCGGCCGGCGGCGTGTCGTCCCACAGCACCCGGTGGAAGCTGGTGCCCGGCCCCATCTCCGACAGCTTGGAGACGCAGAGCTTGTGCCGCAGCAGCGACTTCGGCGTCATGATGATCAGCGGCTTGCGGAAGTTACGATGGATCTGCCGCCGCAGCACATGGAAAAAGTTCGACGGGGTGGTGCAGTTCACCACCTGCATGTTGTCTTCGGCGCAGAGCTGCAGATAGCGTTCCAGCCGCGCCGAGGAATGTTCCGGCCCCTGGCCTTCATAGCCATGGGGCAACAGCATCACCAGGCCGGACATACGTAGCCATTTGCTCTCGCCGGAGCTGATGAACTGGTCGATGATCACCTGGGCGCCGTTGGCGAAATCGCCGAACTGCGCTTCCCAGACCACCAGCGCCCGCGGCTCGGCCAGGCTGTAGCCATACTCGAAGCCGAGCACGCCGGCTTCCGACAGCGGGCTGTCGATCACCTCGAACGGCGCCTGATCCACGCGCACGTGATTCAGCGACGCGTAGTGGGTCTCGTTCTCCTGATCCACCAGCACCGCATGGCGCTGGGAGAAGGTGCCGCGCTGGCAGTCCTGGCCCGAAAGGCGCACCGGATGGCCTTCCGCCATCAGGGTGCCGAAGGCCAGCGCCTCGCCGGTCGCCCAATCTACCCCCTCGCCGGTCTCGAACATCCTCTTGCGATGCTCGAGAAAGCGCAGGATCTTGCGGTTGGCGTTGAAATTGCGCGGCACGGCCGTCAGCGCCCGGCCAACTTCCTGCAGCCCTTCCATGGTCGCCGCCGTCTCGCCGCGGCGATCCTCGCCGGAGGCGATCTGCATGCCGGCCCAGGCGCCTTCCAGCCAGTCCGCCTTGTTCGGCTTATAGCCCGGCGCGGCCTCAAATTCGCTTTCCAACTTCCGCTGGAATTCGCCGCTGACCTGTTTGACGTCTTCCCCCGTCAGCGTGCCTTCGCGCACCAGCCGCTCGGCATAGATGGCGCGGGTCGAGGGCTGCTGCGCGATCTTGCGGTACATCAGCGGCTGGGTGAAGGCTGGCTCGTCGCTTTCGTTATGACCGAAGCGGCGGTAGCAGAACATGTCGATGATCACGTCACGCTTGAACTGCTGGCGGTACTCGGTGGCGATGCGCGCCACATGCACCACCGCCTCCGGATCGTCGCCGTTCACATGGAAGATCGGCGCCTGCACGATCTTCGCCACTTCCGAGCAATAGGGGCCGGACCGCGAGTTCACGGGGTTGGTGGTGAAGCCGATCTGGTTGTTGACGATGAAATGAATCGTGCCGCCGGTGCGATAGCCCTTGAGATCGGAGAGATCCAGCGTCTCCGCCACCAGGCCCTGGCCGGCGAAGGCGGCATCGCCATGGAGCAGGAAAGCCATGACGTTATCGCGGGCGCCGTCGCCCTTCTGCTGCTGCTTGGCGCGCACCTTGCCCAGCACCACCGTGTTCACCGCCTCCAGATGGGACGGATTGGCGGTCAGCGACAGATGCACCACCTTGCCGTCGAATTCCCGGTCGGCCGACGTGCCCAGGTGATACTTCACGTCGCCTGATCCCTGGACGTCCTCGGGATTGGCGGCGTTGCCCTGGAATTCGGAGAAGATCGCGGCAAAGGGTTTGTTCATCACATTGGCCAGCACATTCAGTCGGCCGCGATGGGGCATGCCGATCACCACCTCGTTGATGCCGAGCTGGCTGCCGCGCTTGAGGATCTGCTCCATCGCGGGAATGCAGGATTCGCCGCCGTCCAGGCCGAATCGCTTGGTGCCCGTGTATTTGCGGTCGAGGAAGCGCTCGAACATCTCCGCGGCGGTCAGCCGCTCCAGGATGGCGCGCTTGCCGCGTTCGGTGAACTGGGTCTGGTTGTGGATTGCCTCGATGCGGTCCTGGATCCAGAGGCGCTGCGCCGGATCCTGGATATGCATGTACTCGACGCCGATATTGCCGGAGTAGGTCTCGCGCACGACCTGCAGGATTTCGCGCAGCGTTGCGGCGTCCCGGCCCAGCACATTGTCGATGAAGATCGGCCGGTCCATATCGCCGTCGGTGAAGCCGTAACTGCGGGGATTGAGGTCCGCATGGGACTCCTTCGGCTTCAGGCCGAGCGGGTCCAGATTGGCTTCCAGATGGCCGCGCACGCGATAGGCGCGGATCAGCATAAGCACGCGGATGGAATCCTTCGCCGAAGCGCGGATCGCCACCTGGCCCACCGCATCGGTCACCAGCGGCAGCCCACCGCCGTTTCCCGTATTGACATGGCCATGGCCATTGCCGTTCGACGGCCGCTCGCCGCCACGCGGCGCCCAGCTGGCGCCTTTTAGATCCTGCAGCACCGCCCGGCCCTCATCCTGCAACTCGGCAAAGAAGGTCTGCCAGCTGAGGTCGACCGAATTGGGGTTCTCGACATAGCGCCCGTAGAGTTCCTCAATGAAGGAGGCGTTCGGGCCGGATAGAAAGGTACCTTGCGTCTGCATTGCCGTTCCAAGCCGTTCAGGGGCCATCGCCGCAAGGGCGGCAGGCCCGGTTGCCGCCCGAGAGCGGCCGGGGAGCTATCTCTTCAACACCTTAGACATGGTGCTGCCGAGGCTGGCTGGCGAGTCCGCAACGCTGATGCCCGCGCTGCGCATCGCCTCGATCTTATCGCCGGCCGACCCCTTGCCGCCGGAGATGATGGCGCCGGCATGGCCCATCCGGCGGCCCGGGGGGGCCGTGACCCCCGCTATGAAGCCTACGACTGGTTTCTTTTTTCTTGCGCTCTTGAGAAATTCCGCGGCGTCTTCCTCGGCCGAACCGCCGATTTCGCCGATCATAATGATCCCCTGGGTCTGGTCGTCGTCCAGGAACAGGTCCAGGCAATCGATGAAATTGGTCCCATTGATGGGGTCGCCGCCGATACCGATGCAGGTGGACTGCCCCAGGCCGGCGGCCGTCGTCTGGGCCACCGCCTCGTAGGTCAGGGTTCCCGACCGGGAAACGATGCCGATTCTGCCCTTGGCGTGAATATGGCCGGGCATGATGCCGATCTTGCACTCTTCCGGGGTGATGATTCCCGGGCAATTCGGCCCGATCAGCCGGGTATTGGCGCCACAGAGCGCCCGTTTCACCCGCATCATGTCCAGGACCGGGATGCCTTCGGTGATGCAGACAGCCAGCGGCAGGCCGGCATCGATGGCCTCGACGATGGCGTCGGCGGCAAAGGCCGGCGGCACGTAGATCACGGTGGCGGTGGCCCCGGTCGTGCGGACCGCCTCGTCCACGGTGTCGAACACCGGCAGGTCCAGATGAGTCGTGCCGCCCTTCCCGGGCGTGACGCCGCCGACCATCTTGGTGCCATAGGCGACCGCCTGCTCGGAATGGAAGGTGCCCTGGGCGCCGGTGAAGCCCTGGCAGATGACCTTGGTATTGGCGTTCACCAGGACGGCCATTACTGCGCCTCCTTGACCGCCCGAGCGATCTTGGCCGCGGCGTCGCCCAGATCGTCGGCCGAGGTGATGGCCAAGCCGGATTCCTTCAGTATCTTCTTGCCCAGCTCCACATTGGTGCCTTCGAGCCGGACCACCAGCGGCACCTGCAGGCCGATCTCCCGCGCCGCCGCCACCACGCCCTCGGCGATGACGTCGCAACGCATGATGCCGCCGAAGATATTGACCAGAATGCCCTCCACATTGGCATCGGAGAGGATGATCTTGAACGCCGACGTCACCCGTTCCTTGGTGGCGCCGCCGCCCACATCCAGGAAGTTCGCGGGCGTGCCGCCATGGAGCTTGATGATATCCATGGTGGCCATTGCCAGCCCGGCGCCATTGACCAGGCAGCCGATATTGCCGTCCAGCTTGATGTAGTTCAGCCCGTGCCGGCTGGCCTCGACCTCGGCGGGATCTTCCTCGTCCTCGTCCCGCAGCTCCAGCACATCCTTCTGCCGGAACAGGGCGTTGTCGTCGAAGTTCATCTTGGCGTCGAGCACCAGCACCTCGCCGCCCTTGGTCAGCACCAGGGGATTAATCTCCACCAGGCTGGCGTCGAGATCGACGAAGGCCTTGTAGAGCGCGCTCACCAGCTTGGTGGCGGAAGCGACCGCGCCGCCCTTGAGGCCCAGGCCGAAGGCGACCCGGCGGGCATGCTCGGGCATCAGGCCGGTGGCGGGGTCGATGGACACCCGGAATATCTTATCCGGGCGGTTAGCGGCGACCTCTTCGATGTCCATGCCGCCCTCGGTGGAGGCCATCAGGGTCACCCGCGCCGTGGCCCGGTCCACCAGCAGGCTCAGATAGAGCTCGCGGTCGATATCGCAGCCGGACTCGACATAGATTCTTTTTACCTCGCGCCCGGCCGGCCCGGTCTGCTTGGTGACCAGGGTCATGCCGATCATCTTTTTCGCGAGTTCCCGGACCTCGTCCGGCGATTTGGCGATCTTGATGCCGCCGCCCTTGCCGCGGCCGCCGGCATGGATCTGCGCCTTCACGGCCCAGACCGCGCCGCCTAGATTTCGGGCAGCGCTCTCGGCCTCTTCGGCGGTGTAAGCAACGGCGCCGCGCGGGACGGCGACGCCATATCGGCTCATCAGGCTCTTGGCCTGATATTCATGGATGTTCATCGGCCTGCTTTGACATTAGCGAGTGGCGGCGGTCCCCAACCTGCCGCGCCGAAGCGCGGGCTGTAATCTAGCAAGTTCGGAGAGCGACGCAAGCGAAGCCCCCGCGAATTCGCGAAAAAGTCGGGCGACCGCCGCCGCAGGCCGTAAGAATTAGGCGCTCAGTGCCTACTTCTTCTTCTTCGAGGACTTCTTGGAAGATTTCTTCTTCGAAGATTTCTTCGTGGTCTTCTTGGCCGCAGCCTTTGTGCTCCTACGAGTAGTCCGTTTCATACTCAGGTCTCCTCTCTAGATTTTCCTCACCACATCGATGAGGCCCCTAACAGCCGAGACCGATTTCTCGAACATCGCCCTTTCGGACGCATCCAAGTCGATCTCGACCACTCTCTCCACGCCGCCGGCCCCGAGAATGACCGGGACGCCGACATAGAGATCCTTAACCCCGTACTCGCCATTCAAATGGGCGGCACAGGGAAGCACGCGTTTCTTGTCCAGCAGATACGATTCCGCCATCTGCACCGCCGCTGCCGCGGGGGCATAGAAGGCCGAGCCGGTCTTGAGCAGGCCGACGATCTCCGCGCCGCCATCGCGCGTCCGCTGCACGATGGCGTCGATGCGTTCTTTCGTCGACCAGCCCTTTTTCACCAGATCCGGCACGGGAATGCCGGCGACAGTGGAATAGCGGATCAGCGGGACCATAGTATCGCCATGGCCGCCGAGCACGAAGGCGGAGACATCCTCCACCGAAACCTTGAATTCCTCGGCCAAGAAAAAACGGAAGCGGGCCGTGTCCAGTACGCCGGCCATGCCGACCACCCGGCTGTGCGGAAAGCCCGTGGCCTCGCGCATCACCCAGACCATCACATCCAGCGGATTGGTAATGACGATGACGAAGGCATTGGGGCAATGGGTACGCAACGCCTGTCCGACTTCGCGGATGACCTTGGTGTTGATGCCGATGAGATCGTCGCGGCTCATGCCGGGCTTGCGCGGCACGCCGGCGGTGACGATCGCCACGTCCGCGCCGGCGATGTCGGCGTAATTGCTGGTGCCACGCAGCGCCGCATCGAAGCCTTCGACGGGCGAAGCCTGCGCCAGATCCAGTGCCTTGCCCTGGGGAACGCCGTCGACGATATCGAAAAGGATAACGTCGCCCAATTCCTTGAGCCCAACGAGTAAGGCGAGTGTTCCGCCGATGTTGCCCGCACCAATGAGTGCGATTCGCTTACGTGACATTCAGTGGTCCTAGTCGTCCCCAGCGCCGTCTGACTGATTTATCCCTATGCGACGCAATCGCGGACTTCCGACATCGTACTAGCGCTGGTGTACTTAATCTTTTTTTCACGCAATATCAAGTGGGTTCGACATGCCCATGTCGCATTCAGGCAAGATGGGCTTTCGCCAGGTAGTCGATCGACTGCATTTCGATCAGCCGCGAGGCGGTGCGCTTGAATTCCAGCGCGCCGTCACTCGCCTCATAGAGGCGTTCCGGACTCGCCGCCGCGCTCAGCAGCAGATTCACTTTATGCTCGTACAATGCGTCGATGAGAATCATGAATCGACGCGCCTCGTTTCGCTGATCTGCCGACATTTTCGGCACGTCGTCGATGATGACGGTGTGAAAGTGGCGCGCGATCTCCAGATAGTCGGCGGCGCCGAGCGGCTGCTCGCAAAGTTCCGCGTAGCTCATGCGGGCGACTCCGTTTGCGGCGTGCGGCACCGTCAACCGGCGCCCCTGCACGATCATCGTCGCCGCTGTCGCAGTTGCGCCGTCCGTCATGCGTTCGAACGCTTCATCGAGGGCCGCCGAAGCCCGTGCGCCGAGCGGATGATGATAAACGGAGAGGTCTTTGAGTCGCTTCAATCGATAGTCGACGGCCCCATCCAGCTCCAGGATGTCCATGCGCGCTTTCAGCAGATCGATGAACGGCAGGAAGCGATCGCGCTGCAGACCGCCGGCATAGAGATCGTCGGGCGCGAAGTTCGACGTGGCGACGACGACGGTGCCGAGTTCGAACAGCGCTTCGAACAGACGACCCAGCAGCATCGCATCGGCGATGTTGGAAACATGGAACTCGTCGAAGCAGAGCAACCACGCGGATTTGCCGATCTCCCGGGCCAGCGGCGGAATCGGATCGCCGTCGGCCTCGCCCGATTGGCGGCGGCGATGCAGGCAGTCATGCACCTCCAGCATGAAGGCGTGGAAATGCACCCGGCGCTTTTTCGCCACCGGCGCTGCCAGAAAGAACAGGTCCATCAGCATCGATTTGCCGCGGCCGACGCCGCCAAAGATGTACAGGCCCTGGGGCGGATCGATCTTGCAGCGGCCCAGCCCGAGCCGCTCGCGCCAGCCGGCGCTGCCGGACGCAGGCTCATAACTGCGAATCGCATTGTGCAGGCTCTGCAGCTTTTCCGCCGCCAGCTCCTGCGCGGGATCGGGCTGCAGATGGCCGGCATGGCGGCGGGCGCGATAGAGCGGCAGCGGACCCGCCGCTGCATCGGCCGTTGGCGCCGGCGGCTGCATCGGTGCCGCCACGGTTAGATCACCGCGTCGACGCGGGCGATGGGATCGGGGATTGGGTTCAACTTGCGGCACGCGGGGCGGAGGACTTGCCGGGAACCGGCGGCGCGCGTTGTCCCGCACGCCGCCGGCGCCCACGGATACCTGGTGACGGCCTACTGCGCCGGCATCGCCATGGGATTGAACGGCTTGCCGTTGACGGTGACATCGCCGGTATTCGCCAGTTCGATGGCGAAAGAATCCAGCGGCTGTCCCTCGCCGTTGGTGGTGCGGTTGGAAAGCTGCTTCAGCATCTCCAGCGGCGCCGTGGCCGAGGGATCGCCGCCGCCGAACATCTGCGCCATACCCAGGATGGTGTCGAAGCCGACGAGATCCAGATTGAGCGACGCGATCGCGCCCATCATGGCGTTGGCATCCGCCTTCACCGAACCGCCCAGGTTCAGCTTGATGCCCTGAGAATCGAACTCCCAGCCATTCAGCTTGAAGACGCTGCCGGCCGTCTGCGCGGCCTGCACGATCTGCGTTCCGGCCTCTCCTGCCGCCTGTTCCATCTTCATCGGATCGTTCTGCGGCGCGGCCAGCATGGTCAGGAAGGCGGCCCACAGCTCGGCGCTGGGCACGTCGTCGACGGTCACGCCGATGCCGAACTTGCCGGGGATAAACTGGCCGAACATCGCCATTTCCGGCACGGCCGCCGCCGTCGGGGCGGAGATGCCCGCAAAGCGCATGTCGATGTCGAACTTGCTCTTGGGCTGGTCGAAGCCGAGCCAGCTGCCGTCAACAGTGACTTTGTCCATCTTGAAGGCTTCCTGGCCGCTGGAATCCTTGAAGACGAGGCTGTTCAGCTCGGTCTTGCTGACATAGTCCTTGAAGAAGGCCTTCAGCTGTTTCAATGCTTCGACCGCGGCCGGGTCGGCCGCCTTGTTCTCGACCGATGCCGCCATCAACGCGTTGAATTGATCCCGGAACTTCGCCAGGTCGGCCAGATTAGCGCCCTTGGCGTCGGCGGTGCTGGTGATCGCCGCGATGGTGGCGCTGCCCTCCGGTGTATCCACCGTCATGTTCCTTAGCGCGACATTGCCGGTCTGGTCGTAGATACCGGCGCTTTTCTCGCTGCTGTTCTGCTTCAAGGTCGCCTCGGCGATCGCGAACTTGACGCCCTGGTCGGAGGTCAGGGTCACGTTCTTGTAGGCCGCATCGGAATCGAGGAAGCCGGCATAGGTCTTCGACCATACGCCGCTGAACTGCTGGGAGCCGATCTCCAACCGCGCCTTGCCCTGGCCTTCGGACAGAGCGATGTCGACGCCGCTGGGCAGCATCAGATTGCTGATCGAATACTTGTCTTCGTCCTTGGGCTCGACATTGAATGTGACGTCGCCGAGCTTCGGCGCTTCCGGCTCGTTCGGCATGAACTTGATGCCGCTGAGCGTCGCCTTGTAGCTGTCGCCATCGGGCACGACCTCGAGCTTGTCGTAGCCGACGAACTTCAGCTTGTCCTTGCCGAACATGACATCGAAGCCGGCCGTCAGATCCTGTTTGATCTTCTCCGCCTCGGCCGCCCGGTCTTTGCTCTCGCCGCAACCGGCGACCAGGACAAGAAGCGACAACACCGCTGCATAGCGGATCCACCGCATGGTCAATCTCCTATGGAAAAACGAATTCCGGCCCCGCGGGGCCTGCGCAAAAAAGCAAGATAACATGGTGCCGGCCCCGTTAACTATACGTTAACGACGGGCGACCATCAGCTTCTTGATCTCCGCGATCGCCTTCGCCGGATTGAGTCCCTTGGGACAGGTCTTGGTGCAATTCATGATCGTATGGCATCGATAGAGCCGGAACGGGTCTTCCAGATCGTCGAGCCGCTCCCCCGTCGCCTCGTCGCGGCTGTCGGCGATCCAGCGATAGGCCTGCAGCAGGATGGCCGGGCCGAGATAGCGGTCGCCGCTCCACCAATAACTGGGGCAGCTGGTGGTGCAGCAAAAGCAGAGGATGCATTCCCAGAGGCCGTCCAGCTTAGCGCGCTCATTGGACGATTGCAGCCGCTCGCGGCCCGGCGCGGCCGTGGTGGTCTTAAGCCATGGCTCGATGGCCGCATATTGCGCATAGGCGTGGGTCAGGTCAGGAACCAGATCCTTCACCACAGGCATGTGGGGCAGCGGATAGACCTTCACGTCGCCCTTCACCTCGTCCACATATTTGGTGCAGGCCAGCGTATTGACGCCGTCGATGTTCATCGCGCAGGAGCCGCAGACTCCTTCGCGGCAGGAGCGGCGGAAGGTCAGCGTCGAATCGGTCTCGTTCTTGATCTTGATCAGCGCGTCCAGGACCATCGGCCCGCAATCGGCCATATCGACCGTGTAAGTGTCGATATGCGGATTGGCGCCGTCATCGGGATGCCAGCGATAGATGCGGAAGGTCTTCGGCTTTTTGGGCGACGCCGGCGCGGCATGGCGCTTGCCTTCGGTGATCTTGGAGTTGGCTGGCAGCGTGAATTCGGCCATGGCTAGTACACCCGCGCCTTCGGCGGGAAGGCCTGAACGTCGTTGGTCAGCGGCTGCAGATGCACCGGCCGGTAGTCGATGCGCGGGCGGCCGTCCTCGCCGCACCAGGCAATCGTATGCTTCAACCACTTGTCGTCGTCGCGCTTGGGGAAATCTTCCCGCGCATGGGCGCCGCGGCTTTCCTGGCGGTTGGCGGCCGATACCATGGATACCACCGCCTGGCTCAACAGATTGTCCAGCTCCAGGGTTTCCACCAGGTCGCTGTTCCAGACCATCGAGCGGTCGCTGACGCGGATGTCAGCGCGGCCGCCCCAGCAGCGGCGCAGCTTTTCCACGCCTTCGTTCAGCACCTCGCCGGTGCGGAACACGGCGCAGTTCGATTGCATGGCCTTCTGCATTTCCAGCCGCAGCGCCGCGGTCGGCGTGCCGCCGTCGGCATGGCGGGCGCGGTCCAGCCGAGCCAAGGCCGCATCGCCCGCGTCCTTGCCCAGCGACTGCTGGCTCTCGCCCGGCTTGACCACCTCCGCGCAGCGCAGCGCCGCCGCGCGGCCGAAGACCACGAGATCGAGCAGTGAGTTGGAACCAAGACGGTTGGCGCCATGGACGCTGACGCAGGCCGCCTCGCCGATCGCCATCAGGCCGTGGACCACGGCATTGGCGTCGCCGTCGCGCAGCGTCACCACCTCGCCGTGATAGTTCGTGGGGATGCCGCCCATATTGTAATGGCAGGTGGGCAGCACGGGGATCGGCTCCCGGGTCACATCGATGCCGGCGAAGATGCGCGCCGTCTCCGAGATGCCGGGCAGGCGCTCATGGAGAATCTGCGGGTCGAGATGCTCCAGATGCAGATGGATATGATCCTTGGCCGGCCCGACGCCGCGGCCTTCGCGGATTTCGATGGTCATGGCCCGGCTGACCACGTCGCGGGAGGCAAGGTCCTTGGCCGAGGGCGCATAGCGCTCCATGAAGCGCTCGCCCTCGGAATTGGTCAGATAGCCACCCTCGCCCCGGGCGCCCTCGGTGATCAGGCAACCGGCGCCGTAGATGCCCGTGGGGTGGAACTGGATGAACTCCATGTCCTGCAGCGGCAGCCCGGCGCGCAGCGCCATGGCGTTGCCGTCGCCGGTGCAGGAATGGGCCGAGGTGCAGGAGAAATAGGTCCGGCCGTAGCCGCCGGTGGCCAGCACCACCATGCGCCCGCGGAACCGATGAATCGTCCCATCATCCAGGTTCCAGGCCATGACGCCGCGGCAAATGCCCGCCTCATCCATGATCAGGTCGAGGGCAAAATACTCGATGAAGAATTCGGCCGAATGCTTCAGCGCCTGCTGATAGAGCGTGTGCAGGATGGCGTGGCCGGTCCGGTCGGCGGCCGCGCAGGTGCGCTGGGCGATGCCTTCGCCGAACTTCGTGGTCATCCCGCCGAACGGCCGCTGATAGATCTTGCCGGCGTCGGTGCGGCTGAAGGGCACGCCGTAATGCTCCAGCTCGATGATGGCGGGAGCCGCCTCGCGTACCATGTATTCGATGGCGTCCTGGTCGCCGAGCCAGTCCGACCCCTTCACCGTGTCGTACATGTGCCAGCGCCAGTCATCCTCGCCCATATTGCCCAGCGCGGCGCTGATGCCGCCTTGTGCCGCCACGGTGTGGCTGCGGGTCGGGAAAACCTTGGTGATGCAGGCGGTCTTCAGCCCCTTCTCGGCCATGCCGAAGGTGGCGCGCAGCCCGGCGCCGCCGGCGCCCACCACCACCACATCGTAGGTGTGGTCGACGACCTCATAGGCCTTGCCGTTGATCTTCGGGCTGGCGGGCATTGATCTGTTGCTATCGGCCATGATCGCCTTACCGGCCGAACGCAATAACGAGGAGCGCGACGATGGCGGTCAGCGCCAGCACCGCGCAGGCGAATTTCGTGAGCAGCAAGGCGGCGATCTTGGCGCCTTCGTGGTGCAGGTAATCCTCGATGATCACCTGCAGTCCGAGAGCGGCATGATAGAAGGTGGCAGCCACCAGCAGCACCATGATGCCGAACACCACCGGCGAGGCGAGCCAGGCAGAAGCGGCGGCGTAGCCGGCGCCGGTATGGGCGATCAGCGCGGCGACAAACCAGATCGCCAGGGGTATCAGCGCCACCGCCGACAGCCGTTGCATCCACCAGTGATGCACGCCCTCCTTCGCCGAGCCCAGGCCGCGCACGCGGCCGAGATCGCTGCGGCGGTCGCTGCTGCTGTTCATGAGATGTCTCCGCGCGCCGCATAGCAGGCAATCCAGGTGGCAAGCGTCAAGGCCGTGGCGAGGATCACCGCAGCCCAACCGCTAGCCGACACTGTCCGCAACTCGAAGCCCTTTCCCGCATCCCAGAACAGATGCCGGATGCCGTTGCACAGGTGATAGAACAGCGCCCAGGTCCAGCCCAGCAGCAGCAGCCGGCCGATCACCGAACCGATCAGGGATTGCGCCGCATCATAGGTATCCGGTCCGCCGGCGATCGCGACCAGCCAATAGACCAGCAGCAGCATGCCGACCGCCAGCGCAGCACCGGTGATCCGGTGCAGGATCGACAGGACCGAGGTGATTTGCGGACGGTAGATCTGCAGGTGCGGTGAGAGCGGGCGCTCGCGTAATGCCATGATGCAAACTCTGCGTGCGGTCACTAGGCAGGCGCCGCGATGACGGCTTCCGTCGCCGGTCCGCATTTTGCCTATAGACTGATTTAGTCGCGGGCTGCAGCCAAGTCAACGCGCATACTGCGCCGCAGCATAGCTTCTTTTATATGTATGACGCAGCATGCACCGGCGGTCTTGCGTCTGTAGTTGCAACAGCTGCCCTGGCTGACGGAACAGCCCGCCACGCGTTTGCTGTGCCGGCCTGTGGATAATTCGGCGGATGAAATGTGCGCTCCCGCGCGATTTACACACAGCTTTTTTGCCGTTGCGGCGAAATTGCCGTTGCGGGCGGGCGGGATTTTGTTCCACGTTAAACATGGTACGCGGAAGTGTCGGGACGTTGAATTTCGGCGGGATGCCTTGGTTGGCCCGGGTGCCAGCCGGCCTCTTTCGTGGAAGCGAGGGAAACTGTCGAAGTCAGATGGACCGACCGGCGGTCCAGGCCTTCACCGGCCGGGATTGACGGGCGTCGGGGCCTAGGGCCCGCGGTTGCGCCCCGCAAGGGGGGCGGCTGCAGGACCGAAGCACCGGAGTTCGGATGCCGGGTCCCTTTCGCAAGACCAGCCTGAAGGTCGCTTTGCCCGCCATCCTGCGCAGTGCGGCAAAGCGGTCGAGGCAGCGAGGCCCGCGAGGGTTTTGCGGCTGAAAGGGGTGCTTGGGCGCTGTCCGGTTTCGCCGGATGGCCGCCGGGGAGCCCGCCGACGGGCAGGTTGAAAGGGATCAGCGTTCGAAACAGGGTCCGGGCTCCCCGCAAGGAGAGCCCAAGGCACCTGATGGAAAGAGGGATTCGGCAGAGTCCTGTACAGCTGTCAGGCCGAAACGACCCCGCTGCTTTTTCGTACCGGAGCCGAGCCGGCTCCTTGAGGCGTCAGGTCGTGCTTCACCCGAGGCACTTAGCGCTGGGCGGCAACGCCCGCGCGCCTGACGTCTCATTCATTACCAGAGCGATTCGCTCCGATGCAACAGTATTTTGTGTGTCGAAGCCGGCGACCCGCCATATTTTGTGGTTGGCGCTCAGCGCTAGTCGCGCCGGTCGCGTTCGACGACGGATTCACGCAGGGCTTCAATCTGCACAGGCGGCCCGTCCGCCGGCGGATCGGCGGGTTTGGGCGCCGCTTGCGCACCGGCGGGAGAGCGCTTGCCATCGCGCAGCGCCGACTCCCGCGCCACCGATAGCGTCGCCGCGAGCCCGAACCCCGCGAACGCCGTGCCGATGCCGCCGAGTACCAGCGGCAGCAGCCAGAGCTGCAAGAAGCTGTCGATGCGGGCAGCGCCCGGCCGGGCGGGATCGAACAGCACGCGCACCGGCTCGCCGATATCGAACGCGGCCGGCCGCGAGCCGGTGTCGCTGGTGAACTCGAACTTTCGGCGATCCTCGGTCTCGAACGCCACCCGCGGATAGTAGGTGTAGTCGCTGTGATCGGAGTCCCAGCGCTCCTCCAATGCGACGACCACGCCATCGGCAGTGACCGCCCCGCCGATGAACTGCCAGGTCGCGACAAAGCAATAGACCGCCGCGGCCAGCAGCCCGATCCCGACGAGCAGGAAGATCGATGTGAAGAGCCAGCTTGGCACGGGAGACTTGCCGGTTACTGCCATGTCCCCGACCATGCATCCGATGGGTTAACGCGGCATGAATACCCAGTAGTCGAGATCGAGAACGATGGCCGGATGCGGCTTGCCGTCCGCGCCCTTGTCCGGAAAATCGGTGCAAGCATGATCCTTTGCCGCGACGGTGCGCAGGCGCAACGCGCCGATGTCGCGGCGGCCGGGCAGTTCCGCCCTCGCCACCACCTCGCTCCAGGCATAGATCGTATCGCCAGCGAAGCTGGGGCCGACATGGGCGCCGCTGTTGATGGCGGCGATACGGAAGGCGTTGGCAAGACCGTTGAAGCTGTGTGCCCGCGCGATGCTCATCAGATGGCCGCCATAGACGATGCGGCGGCCGAAGCGGCCGTCCTTTTCAACATGCTGGTTGAAATGCACCCGCGCTGTGTTCTGGTAAAGCCGGGTTGCCGTAATGTGGCAGGACTCTTCGATCGTCACGCCGTCGCGGTGATCGATCCGCTCCCCGGCTTCGTAGTCGCCCCAGCGATGCGGCGACCCGGCGGCGGCGAAGTCATAGCGCGAGGTCTCGAAGGCCATGGGCAGGATCAACCGGTCGGGCGCCACCGCTGCAGGCAATTCGGGAGCGCTCGCCGCCGCGGCCGGCGCCTTCGGATCCCGCTTCCGCACCATCACCCAGCGGACATAGTCCAGCACCATCTCGCCGCGCTGATTGCTGCCGGTGGAGCGCAGATAGACCACGCCGGTCTGGCCGTTCGAATTCTCTTTCAGACCGATGACCGTCGACTGCGCGCTCAGGGTATCGCCGGGATAGACCGGCGCGCCGAAGCGGAGATCTGCATAGCCCAGATTGGCGATGGCATTGAGAGAGATATCAGGCACGGTCTTGCCGATGACGATGTGAAAGACCAGCAGATCGTCGACCGACGAACGCTCATGTCCCAGGGCGCGCGCGAATTCATCGGATGAATGCAAGGCAAAGCGGCTTCCCGTGAGGCCGATATAGAGCGCGGTGTCGCCTGTGGTCAGCGTGCGCGGCGTGGCGTGGACGATCTCCTGGCCGAGGCGGAAATCCTCGAAGAAGTTGCCGGCGCCTGCCTTGTCGCTGCCGCTCATCGGCCGGCGGCGCCGGCGTTGGCCGCCTCGAGCTTGGTGATGGCATCGGCCAGCTCCACCACCCGCCTGGCATCCAGCACATGGAGGTTCTCGACCAGCTTGCCATCCACCACCACCACGCCCTTGCCGGCCGCGGTCGCTTCGGCGTGGGCAGCGATAATGCGCCGCGCCCATTCAACCTCATCGGCCGCCGGGGCGAAGATGCGGTTGGCCGTCGCCACCGTCTTCGGATGGATCAGCGTCTTGCCGTCGAAACCCATCTCCAGCCCCTGGCGGCAGGCGGCCTCGAAGCCCGCATCGTCATTGAGATCCAGATGCACACCATCCAGGATCGCGAGGCCGAAGGCCCGCGCCGCCAGCAGGCAGAGCCCCAGGCTGGTGATCATCGGCAGCCGATCCTTGGTGTGGCGGGCATGCACATCCTTGGTCAGGTCCGAGGTGCCCATGACGAAACAGCCGACGCGCGGATTGGCGCCGGCGATTGCCTCGGCATTCAGCACGGCGCGCGGCGTTTCCATCATGCACCAGATCGCCAGATCGGCCGGCGCGCTGTTGGCTTCCAGCACCGTCACCGCCTGGCGCACATTCTCCGGGTTCTCGGTCTTCGGCAGCAGGATTGCATCGGCGCCGGCGGTGGCCGCCGCAACCAGATCGGCATAGCCCCAGGGCGTGTTGAGGCTGTTGACGCGGATGACGATCTCGCGCCCGCCATAGCCGCCGGCCTTCGCCGCCTCCACCACCTGGGTGCGGGCGTCGCGCTTGGCATCGGGCGCCACCGCATCCTCGAGGTCGAGGATCAGCGCGTCAGCCGGCAAACTGCGGCCCTTCTCCAGGGCACGGGCATTGGAGCCCGGCATGTAAAGGACGCTGCGGCGGGGGCGGGCAGGTCTAAGCATGGGCAACTCTGAGCATCGGTCCAGTCTCTGTCCCAACAACCCCGAAACCGGGGCGGCGGGACTATAGCCGACAGACCTCCCGTGACAAGCAGGCGACCCTGAGTTAACTCGGGTCAGGTTGCGTAACCGCTCGATATAATGGACTTTCCCGGCATGAACATCCTGTCCATCCAATCCCGCGTCGCCTATGGCCATGTGGGTAATGCCGCCGCGCAATTCACGCTGCAGCGGTTGGGCCACACGGTCTGGCCGGTGGAGACCGCCTATCTCTCCAACCATCTGGGCTACAAGACCTGGCGCGGCCGCTTTCCCGAGGCGGCGGAGGTGGCCGAGGTGGTGACCGGCCTGGACGAGCTGGGCGTGCTGGCCACCTGCGATGCCGTGCTCAGCGGCTATCTCGGCGCTGCGGGCAATGGCGACACGGTCGCGCAGGCGGTGCGGCGTGTGCGCGAGAAGAACCCTTCGGCCCTCTATGCTTGCGACCCCGTGATGGGCGACCTGCCCCACGGGTTGTTCGTGAAACCGGAGGTGCCGCCGATCTTCGCCGACAAACTGCTGCCTTTGGCGGATTTCGCATTTCCCAATGCTTACGAGCTGGAGTATCTGACCGGCGGCAAAACGAATACACTCGCGGTGGCGCTGTCCGCCGCCGATGCTTTCCTGGCCAAAATGCGCGCGGGCGCCGCAGTAGTCATCACCAGCCTGCTGCGCGAGGACGGCTCTGCCAATTCCATTGAAACCCTAGCCGTGTCGAGAGACGCCGCCTGGGTGGTGGCAACGCCGCGCTACAACGCGCCGCCCCATGGCGCCGGCGACTGCTTCGCCGCCCTGTTCCTTGGCCATCATCTCTATATGCGCGACCTCGAATTCACCCTCGGCTTCGCCGCAACCGCCATTCACGCGGTCATCGCCGAATCGGCCGACGCCGGCACCGAAGAACTGCTGCTGGTGCCGACCCAAGACCGCCTGCGGCCGACGAAATTCGATTTCCCGCCGAAGCGCGTGCGCTGAATCGCTTCGGCGCCGGGCGAAGCATTCCCTGCAGATAAGGTTCTCTATTGCCCTGAGATGACGCGGCAGTCCCACAGCCGGCCGCCAGCTCGAAGGAGACTACGATGACCTTTGAACCCAGACCCTATGACTTGCTCTCGCCGCCAGCGCCTGTCGGCAAGGAAGCCGCGGCACACCCTTCTTCCGCTAAGATCCACCTCGCCCGAGCCGGCGCGTGGCTTGCACGCCACAATGAGCGTCACCGGCAGCGGTTGATGCTTCGCATGTTGGATGATCGCATGCTCTCCGACATCGGTCTCTCGCGCGCCGATGTCAGCAGCGAGTCGGCGAAATGGCCGTGGCAGCTTTGAGTCTAAACGACGATTGAGTGTTCGGTAGCGCGGTGCCATCCGCCGTCCATTCCGCTGTAGGGGCGACCGCAGATCGCCCCTACTCGGGTGAATGTCCATGGGGCACGGCGCAATTGACCGCTGCCGCGCGATGGCGGTCAGCAGGTTTGGCAGGAACGCACCGGTAGATAACCCCACTCGCATCACGGTTAACACGCCGACCGTTGTGGCGCTGCTGCAACAGCGGCGAATAATACCTTTGGTTCTGCAAGCGGTGCCTGCAGTGGCGATTGATCCCGATTTCAAACTCTGATATCCACCCGCCGCGATCGCAACCCCGCGATCGTTCCGAAAGGTGCGGCCATGTTGAACCATGAGTTGATTGGAATGACGCCGGCCCTTTCCTCGTCCGTCCTCCCGCCGCGCTAGCGCGGCCTTCGGGAGCCGGCGCCTCGGGAAGAGCCGGCAGGTAGCAACTTAGACACGCGCGTGATCCGCTTCGCCATCGTGGCGGCGCGCCAATGATCGCGCGCACCCGAAACGCTGGGACGACGGTGAATGTCATGACGACTCCGACGGCGGTGACGGCCGCCTACATACATGCCCTGATGGGCGCCATGGAACCAGACTCCGCGGCGGGCCGGAAGCTCGGCGACTGGCTGCGGTTCCACCAGGCATCGCTCCGCCTGGACTACAACGCGGCGCTTGCAAAGCCGGGCAAGGCAAACAGGACGCCGCCCGCCAACGGCGAAGCTCTGTCACCGAAGAAATGGCATCGGCTGCGCGAGGCCGTGGCGAAACTCATGCCGGCGGAGAAGGATGCGCCGGACACCGCTCTTGCCAATCTTGCGGCATTTGCTGCGGCCCTGCGGCTCGACGCCGTGGAGACGGGACTCCTCCGTTTCGTGTTTCACTGCGACCGCGACGGCAAGCTGCGAACCCTGTGCAGACAGCTGGTGGAAACGCGCCAGATGGATTCGAGCGGCATCATCGCCGCCGCCGCCGGACTGGCGCGCAGCGAAGTGGATGCACGCCTGCGCGGCGGGCCGCTGCGCAGCCTGGGCCTGATCGACGGCGGCGGTGACGGTGCGACCCAGTTCGTTCATACCATCGCTTACACTATCTGGCAGGCGCTGTTGCCGCCCAACAGCGGACTGGCCGATGTGGAACGGGCGCTGATCGGCGCGCCCGCCGGCACCGGGCTCGGCTGGGACGACTTCGCCCACGTCGCAGCGGAACGGGATTTCGCCGCGCGGCTACTGGAAGGCGCCGTGAAGCAGAAGACGAAGGGCGTCAACATCCTGCTCTACGGGGCGCCCGGCACCGGCAAGACCGAGCTCTGCAAAGCCTTGGCGGCGCGCATGGGCGCACAACTCTTCGCTATCGGCGAGCTTGACTCGGATGGCGGCGAGCCTTCGCGCTATGACCGGTTGAACGCCCTACGCCTTGCCGACCGGCTGACCGCCCGGCGCGGGAAATCCCTGCTGCTGTTCGACGAGATGGAGGATATCCTGCAGCATGGCGAGCGCATGTTCGATGGACGGCGCTGGCAGCGGCGCTCGGGATCCAAGGTCTTCTTCAATCGGCTGCTGGAAGAAAACGCGACGCCGATCCTCTGGACCGCTAACTCCCTGTGGGAGTTCGACTCCGCGTTCCTACGCCGCATGACCTTCGTTTTCGAGATGAGATCTCCTTCGATGAAGACACGCCGGCGCCTGTGGCAGGGTGCGGCGGCGCGGCACGGCTTGGAACTCGCCCCCGACACGGCGGACAGCCTCGCCCGCCTGCACAAGCTCGCGCCCAGCTTCATCCGCTGCGCGGCAGCGGCGGTGGCGCTGGCCGGCGGCACAGCCGATGAACTGGAGTTTGTCGTCACGTCCCTGCGCAAGCCTTATTGCGGCCGGCAGCGCACCCTCGAGCTGCCGGACGTCGGCCGGTTCGATGCCGCCTTATCTAACGCCGATGCGGATCTGGCGGCGCTGGAAACGGCACTGTCGCGCAACGGCGCGCCGCGCGACGTGTCCCTCTGCCTCTACGGTCCGCCAGGCACTGGCAAGACCGCTTTCGCCCGCCGGCTGGCGGAGAAGATGGGGCTCGATCCGCTGGTTAAACGCGCATCGGACCTGCTGTCCATGTGGGTGGGGGCCACCGAGCAGCGGATCGCCGAGGCCTTCGAGGAAGCAGCGCAGGATGAGCGCTTCCTAATCATCGACGAAGCCGACTCCCTGCTCTGGAGCCGTGGCTCGGCCGAGCGCGCCTGGGAAGCCTCAATGGTCAACGAACTGCTGACCCAGATGGAAGCCCACCGCTGGCCCTTCGCCTGCACCACCAATCAAATGGACAGGGTCGACCCTGCCGCGCTGCGCCGCTTCAGCTTCAAGGTGAAGTTCGATTTTCTGACCAAAGCGCAGACGGTGGCCGCGTACCGCCACTACTTCGCCGACGAACCGCCGGCGGCGCTGGCCGAACTGACCGCCTTAACGCCCGGCGACTTCGCCGTCGTCGCGCGCAAGCTGCGGTTTCATTCGCCGGAGGAGCGGAAAAACGGGATCGTGCTTCAACTGCTGCAACAGGAAGTGGCGATCAAGCCGGGGCAGAAGCGCAGGATCGGCTTCTAACGTCATCGACCGGGCCCTGAACTCATGGCCGCTGGGGCGTGTTTCGGGACCGGCGCGGCGAACTTTACGGCGACTTGCTGGATGCAAGTCCCGCCCGCTTGATGCCAGAGCGCAAAAGCTGAATCGGACCAGCAGTAACACCGAGATGCACCAGCAACACGTACGACGCCGATTGTCTTTACAAACGGCGCGGCAACACAGTTGCAGCGCTATCGCGCGGATCGGCCCGGGGTGTTACCGCTTACCGCCCGCCGCCACCTTCTTTTCCGGCTTCGCCAGATGCTTGCCGATCAGCGCCTCGGCGATCTGGATGGCGTTGAGGGCGGCACCCTTGCGCAGATTGTCCGAGACCACCCAGAGCGAGAGGCCGTTCTCGATCGTCGGGTCCTTGCGGATGCGGCTGACGAAGACGAGGTCGTCGCCGGCGCATTCCACCGGCGTGGCATAGCCTTCATCGGCGCGGTGATCGATCACCGATACGCCGGGCGCCCGCTTCAGCACGGCGCGCGCCTCATTGACCGAGATCGGCCGCTCGAACTCGATGTTCACCGCCTCGGAATGACCGATGAAGACCGGCACCCGCACGCAGGTTGCGGTGACGGCGATGTTCGGGTCCAGGATCTTCTTGGTCTCCACCCCCATCTTCCACTCTTCCTTGGTGTAGCCGTCGTCCATGAAGACGTCGATATGGGGGATGACGTTGAAGGCAATCTGTTTGGTGAACTTGGTGCGCTTGACTTCCGCGTTCATGTAGATGGCGCGGGTCTGCTCGAACAGCTCATCCATCCCCTCCTTGCCGGCGCCGGAGGCGGCTTGGTAGGTCGCCACCACGACGCGCTTGATCTTGGCCAGATCGTGCAGCGGCTTCAACGCCACCACCATCTGGATGGTGGAACAGTTCGGGTTGGCGATGATGTTGCGCTTGGCATAGCCGTCGATCGCCCGCGGATTCACCTCCGGCACCACCAGGGGCACGTCGGGTTCCATGCGGAAGTACGAAGTGTTGTCGATGACCACGCAGCCGGCCGCCGCCGCCCGCGGGCTGTGCACCGCCGAGACCTTAGCGCCGGGCGAAGACAGGGCGATGTCGATGCCCTTGAAATCGAATTTGGCCAGGTCGTAGACCTTGAGGACCTTGTCCTCGCCGAAGGAGACCTCGCTGCCCGCCGAACGCTCGGAGGCGAGCGCGATTACGTCGTCGGCGGGAAACTCGCGGTCCGCCAGCGTCTGCAACATCTCGCGGCCGACATTTCCCGTGGCACCAATCACTGCAACTCTGTAGCCCATGGCAATCCTCTAACATTCCCGTTCGTTGCTGCCGCCCGTCCTCTGGGGTATGGGGCGGCGCGAAAAGGACCTAATCAAAAGGGCCGCTCTGGGCGGCCCTTTCCGGCTGGAAAACCCAGAGCGAAATCCGTCTAGCCGCCCGTTTTCGGCGTGGCGGGCGGGACCGGGGTCATCGGCGTCGTGCCGGATTGAACCACGGTCTGCGGGGTGGTGGTGGTCTGAACGGTCGTGGAATGCCCGGCGCAATCGGCGAACGCCGGGAGGGTCGCGCCAGCAAGAGCGATGAACGCGGTAACCGCAGTCAATGCACGGATCATGACACTTGCCTCCCTCGACAGGATAACAGACCAAATGATGATAACCCGACCCCGGCCCCGATGTCGAGGCACATGCATGGATTGCCGGAGCCGCAGCCCCGCTCAACACGCTAACCCCTAGTAATCAGGCGGTAATTGCCCTCAGCCGGTGGTCGGCGGCGCCGCTTTCTTCGGCGGAATGGCCGGCGGAACGGGCCAATCGGGCACATTCGCCGACAGAGTGCCTCGCTCCTTGATGATCGCTTCTTTGGGACAGTTGCAGGCGGAAGCCGGACTTGCCGCAGCAAGCAGAACCGCTGCCAGCACCCCCATCCATAGACCCTTGATTATCACAGTAGACCCCCAGGTTAATCGCCGCCGTTTACCATGGGTTCATCGGGGCAGGCGTGGCGAAATCGTGGCCCGGCAAGATCGCCGGAAACTGTGGCAAGTCTGCCACAAAGTAAGGCTTCGGGCGAATCCATCGACTGATCCCCGAGCGGTATAGCGCTGATTTAGATGGCCAATCGGCGCAATGAAAGGGGCATGTCCCCTGCGGGACATGCCCCTTGGTTCGCAGTCCGGTGCGCCGGCTTACAGCGCCACGCTGGCGGTGCAGACCTGTTGCGAAAGGATGATCGTCGAGCCGACAAAGGCGCTCTGATTCGGCTGCAGACTGGTCGTGAGCTTCATGCTGCCGTTCTGCTTGGCTGTCGTGCCTTCCTTGATCACGGTCCAGGAGACCAGCTTGCCCGCCGGAATGACGCCCGGCGTCTGATTGACCACCCGCACGGTCGCAGCCACATCGCCGCCGCCACCGACCGAGCATTGCAGCGGAATACGGGACAGCGTGCCGAGCACCGCCGAGTTGGTGCGGTGCGGCTGTGCCGCCGTGCTGCCGGCTTTCATTGTCGTTGAATCCGCGCGGACCGGCGCGGCGATCTGCAGCGACGCAATCGACGCCACCGCGGCAATCGCCAGGGAACTCACCGTCACAACGAAACGCGACTTCATGTCTTCCTCCATTTTGGCAGAGCGCTTGGTGCGCCCATGGGGGGAGACATACGTGGTTACCCGCCGGTTGCGAGTGACTGATGTCACTGACTCGCACAATCTCCAGGGGCAATCGTGACGGGCATCACCGGATTCCTGTGATGAAAATCACAAGGCTGCGCCGCTTTGGAACCCCTACAAAAACAGGCGCCTAAGCCGCCAGCTGGTCCAATGTCTTCAGCACGGCATCGCCCATCGCCGTCGTCGACACCTTGCTGCTGCCGGGCGTGGCGATGTCGCTGGTGCGCACGCCGGCGCCGAGGACGTCCTGCACCGCCTTGTCGATGAGATCGGCGTCGGCACTGAGATCAAACGAATAGCGCAGCATCATGGAGAAGCTGAGCAGCGCCGCCAGCGGATTGGCCAGGTCTTTTCCGGCGATGTCGGGTGCTGAACCATGGACCGGTTCGTACAGCGCCTTGCGCCGGCCGGTTGCATCTGGCGCACCGAGCGAGGCGGAAGGCAGCATGCCGAGGGAGCCTGTAAGCATCGCCGCGCAATCCGACAGCAGGTCGCCGAACAGATTGTCGGTCACGATCACGTCGAACTGCTTGGGATAGCGCACCAGCTGCATGGCGCAGTTGTCGGCGTACATGTGCGACAGCTCCACGTCCCTGTACTCGGCATGCAGCTTGGTCACCTCCTCGCGCCAGAGCACGCCGCTCTCCATCACGTTCGCCTTCTCGACCGAGCAAAGCTTGCGGTTGCGCTTGCGCGCGAGTTCAAAGGCGACGCGGGCGACGCGGACGATCTCCGCCGTCGTATAGACCTGGGTGTTGATGCCGCGGCGCGAACCGTCCGGCAGCGTCTCGATCCCCCGGGGCGAGCCGAAATAGACGCCGCCGGTAAGCTCGCGAACGATCATGAGATCGAGCCCGCGCACCAGATCTGGCTTCAGGGCCGAAGCGTCGACCAGCGCGTCGAACACCAGCGCCGGCCGCAGGTTGGCGAACAGCTCCATGTCCTTGCGCAGGCGCAGCAGGCCCCGCTCCGGCTTCTTTTCGAACGGCAGGTTGTCCCATTTCGGACCGCCGACGGCGCCCAGCAGCACCGCATCGGCCTCCATCGCCTGTGCCATGGTGGCGTCGGTCAGCGGCACGCCATGCTTGTCCAGGGAGCAGCCGCCGACCAAGCCCTCGCCGACATCGAACGACACCGCGCGCTTCTTGTCGAGCCAACCGATGACCCGCTGCACCTGGCGCATTACTTCCGGGCCGATGCCGTCGCCGGCGAGGATGAGGAGTTTCTTGTTCTTGGGCATGATGTGTCCGTCTTTGAAATTGATTTCACCACAAAGTCACAAAGGACACGAAGGAAGGGAAACCACAGATGCACTCAGATAAACACAGATGAGAACCGATCCGCGCCAACGGCGCGCGAAAATCCTTATCAGTGTCCATCTGTGTGCATCTGTGGTTCGAACTTCCGCTTCGTGTTCTTTGTGACTTTATGGTGAACCCTCTTATGACCATAGCCAGGGCTGGCTGGCGCGGTTCTTGGCTTCGAAACTTTCGATCGCCCTCGCCTTTTCCAGCGTCAGGCCGATATCGTCCAGGCCGTTCAGCAGGCAATGCTTGCGGAAGGCGTCGAGCTCGAAACTGATGCAGCCACCGTCGGGACCGCGGATCTCCTGCTTCTCCAGGTCGATGCTGACGATCGCATTGGCGCCGCGCTCGGCGTCGTCCATCAGCTTGTCCACTTCGGACTGCGGCAGCTTGATCGGCAAGATGCCGTTTTTGAAGCAATTGTTGTAGAAGATGTCGGCGAAGCTGGGCGCGATGACGCAGCGGATGCCGAAATCCAACAGCGCCCAGGGCGCATGCTCGCGCGAAGAACCGCAGCCGAAATTGGCGCCCGACACCAGGATGCTCGCCTTGCGGTAGGCTGTGCGGTTCAGCACGAAATTGGGTTTCTCGCTGCCGTCGCGGTTGTAGCGCATCTCGTCGAACAGGTTCTTGCCCAGGCCGGTCCGCTTGATGGTCTTCAGGAACTGCTTGGGGATGATCATGTCGGTATCGACATTGATCATCGGCAGAGGTGCCGCGACGCCGGTCAAACTGGTGAATTTCTGCATGGTCAGGAACCTCCGTCCCGCCGGCCGGTCCGGCGGGAGCGGAGTCATTACACAGGGAAACCGCCGTTCACAAGCGCGGCGGCAGGCAGTTTTAGGCGCGCACCACCAGGGTGTTGGCGATCATGTCATGCAGCCCCTGCTTGCGCGAACTGAAGGCGACCATAATGAATCCGACATACAGGATAATCTGCGAGATGATCTTGCCGAAGAAGCGCCCGGTCGCCCGCCCGAATCCAACCGGGCCACCGTCGACAGTCGTGACCCTTAGCCCGAAGACCATCTTCCCCGGCGTTGCCTGCATCGACGAACTGACCATCAGCGCTTCATAGAGCCAGGCGATAAGCAAACCGCCGAGATACAATACGCCCATTTGACGCATCATCTCCTGGGCCGCCGCCATGGCTAGAACTGGATCGGGTTCCCCGCCGGCTTGAGTCGCCGGATCATTCGCAAGCTCCATGATCGCGCTATAGTCGATGAATCCGATCGCGTTCAAAATGAAATAGAACAGAAAAAACAGCACAGTGACGATGATGCCATCGATAATGTAGGCGACCAACCGAACCCCGAATCCGCCGTACTCCATGTGATCCCCCATGAAATCCGGGCGCCGGTGATCGCACCGGCGCCCCTACAAATCATTCGGAATAGCGAACAGCGGAAATAGCTAACGAATGGTTAAAAATTGTTCGGATTGCCCATGACGATGGTGCCGGTGCCGTCGATCTTGCCGTCCTTCACCCACTGGACCTGGTCGCCTTCCTTGGCCACCTGCCAGCAGGCGGCAGGGTCCGAGCCGTACTGGAAGCACATGTTATCGCCATCGATGCTCCAGACGCCGGCGTAATCCTTGCCCTTGATCGTGCCGTCGGCGGCATAGAATTCGGTATAGATGCCGGTCGCTTCCATGCTGCCCTGGACGGTATTGCCGGACACCAGGGTCCGGATCTGGTCGCCGCTCAGCGCGTCGCCGGCCAGCGCCGCCAGCGGCAGGACCAGGGCCGATAGCGCCGCACTCAACAGAAAAGCCTTCCTCATCAGTCTCCTCCAACAAAAAAGCACCACGTACGTTCTTGCCCAGTAGCCCTCCGGGTGCGCGCGACGGTGCCGATATCAAAAGGTTAGCCGAGCGGCCCGGTCCAGGCAAGAGGCCAGGCATCCGCTCGCAGCTATGTGATTCAATATTATCAATGGGTTATATGGGGTTTACCGGCGACTCTTCCATGACGAGGGCGGCCATGTCCAGCCCGCCACGGCTCCTCCAAAGCCGCTCCTCGACGACCCGATAGCCCTTGGCCTCGTAAAAGGCCCGTCCGCTCAGGGAGACACCAATGCGGATCTTGCCGTGGCCGGCGGCGGCGATCGCCGCTTCGGCCGCCGCCAGCAGGACCGAGCCGATGCCGCGCCGCCCGCAATCGGGCGCCACATAGAGCCCGATGACCTCATCCGCCTTGTAGGAGCAGAGCCCCGTCGGCAGCCACGGCCAGCAAGAAGGTCTCGCCGCCCTCGGTCATGGCCTCGCCATAGCGGTGCGGCTCCAGCACACCGACCCAGCTCTCCACCTCCTCCGGGCTATAGGCGGAGATGCCGAACGCCCGGATCGAGGCCTCATGCAGATCGCGCAGCGCCAGTCCGTCCGCGGGTGTGCCGGGCCTCAGTCTAAGTCCGGGCGGAAGAGGCACGGCTTAGGTCCAACCTATCTAAGTTCGCGGATATCCGTGAGGTGGCCGGTGACGGCCGCCGCCGCCGCCATGGCGGGGCTTACCAGGTGGGTGCGTCCACCGCGGCCCTGGCGGCCCTCGAAATTGCGGTTGGAGGTGGAAGCGCAGCGTTCGCCTTCCTGCAGCTTGTCGGCGTTCATCGCCAGGCACATGGAGCAGCCGGGCTCGCGCCATTCGAAGCCGGCGGCGAGCAGGATCTTGTCCAGCCCTTCCTGCTCCGCCTGTTCCTTCACCAGGCCGGAACCGGGCACCACCATCGCCTGCACATGGGCCGCCACCTTGCGCCCTTGTGCGATCTTGGCGACTTCCCGCAAATCCTCGATGCGGCCGTTGGTGCAGGAGCCGATGAAGACGCGATCCACTTTCACGGCGCTCAATGGCGTGCCCGGCGTCAGGCCCATATAGGCCAGCGACCGCTCGATCGCCTTGCGCTTGCCTTCATCGGCCATGTCGGCGGGGTTCGGCACTTTCGCCGTGATCGGCAGCACGTCTTCGGGACTGGTGCCCCAGGTCACTTGCGGCGCGATGTCGGCGGCGCGCAGCACTACTTCCTTGTCATAGACCGCGTCGGTATCCGAGGGCAGCGTTCGCCAATAGGCCACGGCCTGTTCCCACTGGCCCGCCTTCGGCGCCATGGGACGGCCCTTCAGATATTCGAATGTCTTTTCATCGGGCGCGATCAGGCCGGCGCGGGCGCCCGCCTCGATCGACATGTTGCAGACGGTCATCCGCCCTTCCACCGACAGGTCGCGGATCGCCTGGCCGGCATACTCGATCACATGGCCGGTGCCGCCGGCGGTGCCGATCTTGCCGATGATCGCCAGGATCAGGTCCTTCGCCGTGACGCCCACGGGCAGGTCGCCCTCGACAGAGATGCGCATGTTCTTGGCCGGCTGCTGGATCAGCGTCTGGGTCGCCAGCACATGCTCCACTTCCGACGTGCCGATGCCGAAGGCCAGCGCGCCGAACGCGCCATGAGTCGAGGTGTGGCTATCGCCGCAGACGATGGTCATGCCCGGCTGGGTCATGCCCTGTTCCGGGCCGATGATATGGACGATACCCTGCCGGATGTCGTCCATCGAATAGTAGGTGATGCCGAAATCGCGGCAGTTCTTCTCCAGGGTCTGCACCTGGACGCGGGACTCCTCGTCCTCGATGCCCTTGCTGCGGTCGGTGGTCGGCACGTTGTGATCGGCCACGGCCAGCGTGGCGCTCGGCCGGTGCACCTTGCGGCCGTTGGCGCGCAGGCCTTCGAAGGCCTGCGGGCTGGTTACCTCATGCACCAGATGCCGGTCGACATAGATCAGGCAGGTGCCGTCATCCTGCCGGTGGGCCAGATGGCTGTCCCAGATCTTGTCGAAGAGGGTGCGCGGCTTTTGCGACATGGTGGTTCCGTATCAAACTCGGCCGTCACGACGACCGCCGCGGTCGCGGGGCGATCGGCCCTACGACGCGCTCGAGGTCTCGACCAATGCTTCCGGCGTCATCTCGCTGGCGACGGCGCCGCCGGTCTTCTCGAGAATGCGCGCCGACTTGCCGCGGCGGGTGCGGAGATAATAGAGCTTGGCGCGGCGGACATCGCCGCGGCGCACCACCTCGATCATGGCCAGGCGCGGGCTGTAGAGCGGGAATACGCGCTCCACCCCTTCGCCGTAGGAGATCTTGCGCACGGTGAAGGACGAATGCAGGCCCGCATTCTTGCGGCCGATGCACACGCCTTCGAAGGCCTGGATACGCTCGCGCGTGCCTTCCACCACCTTGACGTCGACGCGCAGCGTGTCGCCCGGCGCGAAATCCGGAATCTTCTTGCCGCCCTTGGCTTTTTCGATCTGCTCCAGCTCGAGCTGTTGGATGGTCGTCAGGGTCATGGTCGTCGTCCTTCTTCTCTGTTCCGCCCGGCGACATAGCGGGCCCACATATCCGGCCGCCGGTTCTTTGTCGCCGCTTCCGCCTGGGCCAGTCGCCAGGCCTTGATCCGTTCATGATGGCCGGAGATCAGCACCTCCGGCACTTGCCGCCCCAGCCAATCGGCCGGGCGGGTGTAGTGGGGATACTCCAGCAATCCCCGTTCGAAACTCTCTTCATCCAGCGTCGCCGGCGCGCCCACCACCCCGGGCAGCAGCCGCACCACCGCATCGATCAGCGCCATCGCCGCCGGCTCGCCCCCCGACAGCACGAAATCGCCGAGGCTGATCTCGTCGATGCCGCGCGCCTCCAGCACCCGTTCATCCACCCCTTCATAGCGGCCGCAGAGCAGCGTCAATGCCGGCTGGGCCGCCAATTCCCGCACCACCGCCTGGGTCAGCAGGCGCCCGCGCGGGCTGAGATAGACCACCGGACCGCGGCCGTCGCCGAGCGCGGCGGAAATTGCCGCGTCGAGCACGTCGGGCCGCATCACCATGCCGGGGCCGCCGCCGAACGGGGCGTCGTCGACGGTGCGGTGTTTATCGCGTGCAAAGCCGCGGATGTCCACCGTTTCCAGGACCCAGAGGCCGGCCTCCAGGGCCTTGCCGGCCAGGGATTGGCCCAAGGGCCCTGGGAACATTTCCGGAAACAAGGTCAGAACCCGGACGGTCCAGCGGGGGGACGGGGCCTCAGCCATGGGCGGCCGCCCTCTCCTGGCCCATGTCTACCTTCGCCTCCACCACGGCGGGTGGGTCGATGACGGCCAGGCCGCCCTTGGGGTCCAGGACGGGGAAGATCCGGCGGGTCAGCGGCTGGAACTCCGTGCCGCCGGCTTCCAGATCGATCTCCACTACGTCCCCGGCGCCGAAATCTTCCACATTCTTGATGCGGCCATAGGCGCTGCCATCGCTTCGCTGTACCGGCAGGCCGATCAAGTCGGCGCAGTAGAACTCGTCCTCACCCGTCTTTGGCAGGGCGGAGCGGGCGACATAGAGCCGCAACCCCTTCAGCGCCTCGGCGGCGTTGCGGTCGGCAATGCCGTCGATCCGCGCCACCACCGTGCCCTTGGCCTGGCCGACCGGCTTCAGCTTGAGCCGCCGAGTTCCCGCCTCATCCGTCACCGGACCATAGGCGGCCACATCCGCGGCGGCGGCGGTGAAGCTTTTGATCTTCACCTCGCCGCGCACGCCATGGGCGCCGACGATGACGCCGATGAGGATGCGGTCGGACATGGATTGGCGGGCCTGCTGCGTCTCTAGCCTTAGCTCGCCGCCGGCGCGTCGGCAGCCGGCGCCGCCGCGGGCGCCGCCGCCTTGTCCGTCGCCGCCTGCGCGCGCTCCATCGCCTTCTTCTTCGGCAGATGCTGCTGCGTCTGTTCGCGGCGCACCGGTGCCGCACCCATGCCGGCCCGGTGCAGGAAGATGGCGATGCGCTCGGAGGGCTGGGCGCCGACGCCCAGCCAATGCTTCATGCGCTCGGCGTTGAACTTCACCCGCTCCGGATTGTCGTGGGCCAGCATCGGGTTGTAGGTGCCGATCTTCTCGATGAAGCGGCCGTCGCGGGGGGCGCGGCCATCGGCCACGACGATGCCGTAGAAGGGACGCTTCTTGGTGCCGCCGCGGGTCATGCGAATCTTGAGTGACATTTAGTCTCTGCTCCTCTTTCTCAGGTTCGTGCGTTTTTCAAATCGGGATGTTCATTCCGGCTTGTGACAGCAGGCTTCGATCTTGTGCCCGTCGGGATCGAGAACGAAGGCCCCGTAATAGTTGAGATGATAGATCGGCCGCAGGCCCGGCTTGCCGTCATCCGTCGCGCCGGCCGAAATCGCCGCGCGGAAGAAATCGTCGACCGCTTTGCGGCTGGCGGCGGCAAAGCAGATATGCGTGCCGCCGCTTGCGCGCGCCGGCCGGCCTTCGTCCAGCGGCGTGCCGATCCAGAAGAACGGCTTTTCCGCGCTGAGCCCATAGCCGCTGCCGCCGTCATAATCGTGGTAGCGCTTCATGCCCAGCGACGCGAGCACCGCGTCGTAGAACTTTTTGCTGCGCTCGAAATCGGTGATGCCAAGTGAAACGTGATCGATCATGACTGCCCGCGCTCCCGTCAATGCCGCGGCATCAGGGCGGAGAGGCCCTGGCGCATCAGGCCCTTCTGGCCGAGCTTCTTCATCTGCTTCATCATGCGCTGCATTTCCAGATGCTGCTTCAGCAGCTTGTTGACGTCGGCGACGCTGACGCCCGAGCCGTTGGCGATCCGCTGCTTGCGCGAAGCCTTGATCAGCTCCGGCTTCTTGCGCTCTTCCTTGGTCATGGAGGAAATGATCGCCTGCTGCCGCTTCAGGATCCGCTCATCGATGTTGGCTTGCGAGAGCTGCTTCTGGATCTTGCCGACGCCCGGCAACATGCCCATGACGCCACCGAGACCACCCATCTTCTGCAGCTGCTTCAATTGCTGCGACAGGTCGTTGAGATCGAATTGGCCCTTCTCGAGTTTGGCGGCCAGCTTCTCCGCCTCGTCGCGCTCGATGGTCTCCGCCGCCTTTTCCACCAGGCTGACCACGTCGCCCATGCCGAGGATGCGGCCGGCAACGCGGCTGGGATGGAAATCCTCCAGCGCGTCCAGCTTCTCGCCGACGCCCAGCAGCTTGATCGGGCAGCCGGTGACCGCGCGCATGGAGAGCGCCGCGCCGCCGCGGGCATCGCCGTCGACTCGGGTCAGCACGATGCCGGTGAGGCCGACCTTGTCCTTGAAGTTCTGCGCCACATTGACGGCATCCTGGCCGGTCATGGCATCGGCGACCAGCAGCGTCTCGGCCGGCGATGTGGCATCGCGCACGGCCGCCACCTCCTGCATCAGCTCTTCGTCCACATGCAGCCGGCCGGCGGTATCCAGCATCAGCACGTCATAGCCGCCGAGCTTTGCGGTCACGACGGCGCGCTTGGCGATCGCCAGCGGCGGCTCGCCCGGCACGATGTTCAGGGTATCGACTCCCGCCTGCTCGCCCAGCACCGCCAGTTGCTGCATGGCGGCGGGGCGGCGGGTATCCAGCGACGCCATCAGCACCCGCTTGCGCTCCCGGTTGGTCAGGCGCATGGCGATCTTGGCCGTGGTGGTGGTCTTGCCCGAACCCTGCAGGCCCACCATCAGGATCGGCACCGGCGGTGTGGCCTGGAGGTTCAGCCCGGCGCTGTCGGCGCCCAGGGTTTCGACCAGGTGATCATGGACGATCTTCACCACCATCTGGCCGGGGGTGACGCTCTTGATCACGGTTTCGCCGACCGCCTTGGCCTTCACCTTGTCGATGAAGTCCTTGACCACCGGCAGCGCCACGTCGGCTTCCAGCAGCGCCACCCGCACCTCGCGCATCGCGGCGTCGACATCGGCCTCGCTGAGCGCGCCGCGGCGCGTCAGCCGGTCGAACACATCGCCCAGGCGCTGGGTCAGATTTTCAAACATGCCGCTCGCAAATCCCGGTCGGTTAAGGCCAAAAACGAAAACGCGCCCGTGCGCGAAACTCGCGGACGGGCGGGACCCCTCGGGGCCATGGTCGCTTCCCTCTTTTGAGGTGGCTGGAAAATAGGGTTTGAGGCCGAGGCCGTCAACCGCCGCCGATTACGCCGCCCCGCGCTCCCAGGCGGCCAGGGCTATATCGACAACCTGTTGTAATTCCTCATGTTTTGCACCACCGGCGGCCTGGACCGCCATGCCCTGCAGGACAGCGGCGAGATAACGGGCGAAGGCAGCGGGGTGCAGCCCGGCCGGCAAGTCGCCTTCCGCTTCCGCACGCTCCAGGCGCCGCCGGAAATCCGCCTCGGCCGACAAGGCGAACGCGATTGTCCGCGAACTCGAAGCTGCGGGCGTGCGTGCCAAGGCGTTCAAGGCGGACCAGGCCGATGCCGCGCAGGTAACGGCCCTGGTGGACAAGGCCGCCGGGCATTTCGGCCGGCTGGACATCCTGGTCAACAATGCCGGGGTTTTCATCACCGGCCCGCTGTCGGAAGCCGCGAGCAAGGCCGCGATCTACGACAACCAGCTCGCGGTCAATGTGGGCGGCGTCGCCGCGGCGGTGCGCGCCGCCGTCAGGCATCTTCCCGAAGGCGGCCGCATCATCAATCTCGGCTCCTGCGTCGGCGAGATCACGCCCTTCCCCGGCATGGCGGACTACTCCGCCACCAAGGCCGCCGTCGCCGCCTATAGCCGCGGCTGGGCGCGGGACCTGGGTGCGAAGGGCATCACCGTGAACACGGTGCAACCGGGCCCGATCGACACCGACATGAATCCCGCCAACTCGGACGTGGCGCCGACGCTGGCCGCCCGCACCGCGCTCGGCCGCTACGGCCGCGCCGAGGAAGTGGCGGCCGCCGTCGCCTTCCTCGCCGGACCCGATGCGTCCTACATCACGGGCTCGGCGCTCGACGTCGATGGCGGGATCAATGCGTGAGCTCCAAATGCCGAGCGGCCTGGGTCATTGGCGATCATTCCGGCGCTGACGTGGCGACAGTCGCGCTCAGCCGTCTTGCCAGGGATTGATCACCTGGACGCCGGCCCGTTGTGCGCCCTTTACATCTCGGCTGACCAGCATCAACCCGTGCACCTTTGCCGTCGCGATTAGTAGGCCGTCCATCGGCGGCAAGGGATCGGGCACATCGAGCCGCCCCCATTCTTCAGCAATTTCCAGGGAAACTCTGAAGACTCGTCCGGAGAAATCCTCTTTCAGCTTTGACAGCCAGAAGTCGAGGAGGGTGGCTTGGTGAGCATCTCGCCTGCGCAGCCGTTCGATTCCCTGTCGAAGCTCGCCAATCACGACAACGCTGAGATTGAGGTCCAGTTCACCGACGCTCTCGATCCAGCGCTTGACGCGAGCGTCGCAATTCCGCCGGCGCGTTTCTGAGATGACATTCGTATCGAGAAGGTAACTCACAATTCGACGATCCGGGTCGGTTCGCTGGAACGCTCGATTTCCAGATCATCAAAGTAAGGACCTGACAGCAGAAACTCCTTGAAGCTCGGCTTCTTGCCGGCGAGCCGTCGGAATTCCTCAGCAGAAATCACCACGACAACCTCCTCACCGTGACGGGTGACGACCTGAGGGCCCTTCTCAAGGGTATCCCGCACCAGCTTGCTGAACTTTTGCTTTGCTTCCTGAAGCTGCCAAGTCATTGTTTTCACGATCGTTATTTATGTCTAGACTGTCTAGATTAAAATACTTGACTCAGTTTGTCAATGGCACTCGCTTGTCTCAACGCCAACCACTTCCATTCGGCCGCGACGCCCCTTATGTTTGTTGTCGTCCATTCAACAACAGAAAGGAGGTGATCCAGTGTCTCATTGTCTTTGTCCGCGGTCGTCGCGTGAGGTGACCTGGATCCTCGCCTCTATCGAGGGTTCCGCCGCCTGACCGGCGTTTTTCCGGCGCTTTCGCCGGAACGCGGTTCGACAATGGAAGGGCCGTCCGTTAGGGCGGCCCTTCTTTGCTTCCGGCTGAAATCGACAAGCTCCCCATGCCCGGCCCGATCCAGATCTACATCGATGCCGATGCCTGCCCGGTGAAGGACGAAATCTACCGGGTCGCCGGCCGCTATGGCCTGAAAGTCTGGGTGGTCGCCAACAGCTTCATGCTGGTGCCGCAATCGCCGCTGATCGAGCGGGTGATTGTCGACGGCGGCTTCGACGCCGCGGACAACTGGATCGCCGAGCGGGCGGCGCCGGGCGCCATCGTCATCACCTCTGACATCCCGCTGGCCAGCCGTTGCGTGAAATCAGGCGCCGAGGTCATCGGCTCCGGCGGCCGTCCCTTCACGGAGTCCTCTGTCGGCATGGCGCTGGCGACCCGCAACCTGATGCAGGATCTGCGCGCCATGGGCGAGGTCACCGGCGGCCCCAAGCCCTTTGCCGCCCGCGACCGCTCGCGCTTCCTGTCGGCGCTCGATGAAACGGTCGTAAGGCTGAAGCGCGCCGGTTACGGCTAGACCGGCACCGGCGGCGGGTTGCGCTCGGCGAAGCCGCGCTGGTGCCAATAGGGGTAGATCAGCGTTGTCTTGCTCGCGTCATCAAGCACCTTCATCTGCGCTGCCGTCAGGTTCCAGCCGACCGCGCCGAGATTGGCTTTGAGTTGCTCCTCATTCCGCGCGCCGACGATCACATTGGCGACGGTGGGCCGCTGCAGCAGCCAGTTCAGCGCGATCTGCGGCACGGTCTTGCCGGTTTCATGGGCGATGTCATCGAGCGCATCGGTGACCCTGTAAAGATGCTCGTCGGTCACCGGCGGACCATCGGCCGCGGTCTCGTGCAGGCGGCTCTCCTTCGGCAGCAGCTTGCCGCGGCCGATCTTGCCGGTGAGGCGGCCCCAGCCCAGGGGGCTCCAGACCACGGTGCCGATCTTCTGGTCCAGCGCCAGGGGCATCAGCTCCCACTCATACTCCCGGCCGATCAGCGAATAGTAGGCCTGGTGCGCCACATGCCGCGCGAGGCCGTGTTTCTCGGAGATCGCCAGGGATTTCATCAGATGCCAGCCGGAGAAATTCGAGCAGCCGATATAGCGGATCTTGCCGGCGCGCACGAGATCGTCGAGCGCATGCAAGGTCTCTTCAATCGGCGTCAGCGCATCGAAGCCGTGGAGCTGGAACAGATCGATGTGGTCGGTGCCGAGGCGGCGCAGGCTGCCCTCGACGGCGCGCAGCAGGTGATGGCGCGACGAGCCCACATCGTTCGGCCCGGGACCGAAATCGAACGTCGCTTTGGTGGAGATGATGACCTTGTCCCGCCGGCCGGCAATCGCCTTGCCCAGCACTTCCTCGGCGAGGCCGTTTGAGTAGATGTCGGCGCTGTCGAACATATTGAGGCCGGCTTCCAGGCAGATATCGACGAGCCGGGTCGCCCCTTGCGCGTCGGTCGAGCCCCAGGCGCGGAAGAAGTCCGTGCCGCCGCCGAATGTACCCGTGCCCAGGCTCAGTACGGGGACTTTGAATCCCGATCCACCAAGCAGTCTTTGTTCCATGGCTGCAGCCTTCCTTTGATGTCTGGTTTGGCGATGTCTGGTCTGGCTCCGGACCGGAGCGGCCCGAAGGATAACGATGGCGCTGAGCCTCGCGGCCCGGCCGGATTTGTTTCGTCTCTATTCTGTATTCGGGAAGGCGAGCTGTAAAAGCATCCCAGCTAACATCTACGCATAGCTGGTATCGATCCCGGGAAGCGCCTGCCTAATCGTTGTGCGTTCCCGTCTTCCTGAATTCCCGGACGGGGCGGTCCGCCTCGGCATCGTTTTCCACGGCGACGATTTCATAATCGGCATCGATGACCTTGCCCCGCGCTCCGAAGCCGCCGCGCTTCTCCGGCGGCTTGCCGAAATACTTCAGCGCCAGGGCAATCGCCAGGAAGATCGGGGTGATGATCACCACCAGGATCGTCGCCACCCCGGCGACGGCCAGGCCGAGGGCAATGACGACCGCCGCCAGCAAACCGGTCTGCCAGCGCGACAATCGCCATATCCTCAGGCGGTCGGCGTTGAATCGATCCATTTCCAAGTATCCCGCAATCGGTCCGTCAAATCCAATGTCGCGGTTACATATTGTGTTCCATCCCGGTGTTTGAAAGATCGGGCATGATTTTGCCATCCAGCCGCGCCCGGTGCCGCGCCATCAGGGCGACGAGGGCCGAGGATGTGGCGCGGATGCGCGGCACGGCCCGCAATTCCCGGTGGACCAGCAGATAAAGCGGCTGGCCGGACAATTCTGCGATCGGTGGCGTCAGCCGCTGCAAGGCCGGATCCTCCTCGTCGCCGGCCACGCAGGCGAGCACGCCGAGGCCGGCGCCGGCCCGCACCCCATCCATCACCAGCATGGCGCGGCTGCAGCGCAGCTCCGGCTGCCGCCCGTCCCGTTTTGATGCCAGCCAGCGCGCCGTTGGCATAGGGGCAAGGGAATCGTCGAAGCCGATCCAAGAACAGTCCCGGTAGCGCGCCTCGCCCGCCGCCGCCGGGGTTCGCGCCACATAATCCCGGCCGCCATAGACCGCGGAGGCAAAGCCCTTGAGCTGCCGCACATAGAGCGCGCCCGCATCCGGCAGCTGATCGCGCAGGGCAATGTCGGCTTCACGCCGGGACAAACTGGCGTATTGCTGGGTGGCCGCCAGCTCCAGCTCGATCCCCGGCAGCGCCGAGCCTGCTGCGGTCAGGGTGAAGCCCTCCGGGCTGAGCGGGCGAGCATGACGGGCAAGCCGGTTCTGGTGACGGCGGAGCGCTAGCCGATCGGCAGCCGCCGCCCCGCGAAGGGCAGATAGACCAGCCACATCACCGCCAATGCCGCGATCAGCCCGTGGGGCGTCCAGAGATCCATCGCCGTGCCGGAGATCATCGGCCCGGCCATCGCCGCGCCGCCATAGAGCATGGCGCGCACCGCATTGGCGCCCGCCACATGCTCGGCGTCAAACTCGTCGCCGATCAGGGCCAGGCTCAGCGCCCAAACGCTGCCGACCGACGCCCCCAGCAGGAACAGGATCGGCCATTGCAGCACCGTGGTCGCGGCGAAACCGAAAGCCAGCGTCAGGCACAGGCCCGCGATATTGGCGATCAGCAGCAGGCGCCGCCGGTCCATATGATCGGCGATCCAGCCGATCGGCAGCTGGATCAGCGTCAGGCCCAGCAGGATAGTGGTCACCAGCAGCACCGCCTGCGAGACATCCAGCCCCAGCCGCAGGCCATAGATCGCCACCAGGGAATCGTGGCTGGACTCCACCAGGCCCAGCACCACCAGCGCGATCAGCGGCGCCGGCGAGCGGCGCAGCAGGGCGAGGAAGTTCGGCGGCTTCAGCGATTGCGCGGGCACCGGCACGCTGCCGGCGAAAAGCAGCGGCAATCCCGCCGAGAAGGCCGCCGCCGCGCCCACCAGGAACGGCCCCCAGCCGGCGATGCCCATGATGCCGACGATGATCGGGCCCAGCGCGAAGGCGCCGCCCCAGGCCACCCCCAGGATGCCGACTATACGGCCGAGATAGCGCGGCGGTGCGATCAGCAGGATCCAGCTTTCGCCGGCGATGAACAGGAAGGACGAACTCGCCCCCAGCACAAACCGCACGGCGAGCCAGGCCCCATAGTTGTCGAACGTCGGCAGCGCCAGCATCATGGCCATAGTCATGACGGTGGCGCCCAGGCAGCTCCGCTTGAATCCCGCGCGCGCGATGATCCGCGGCGCGGCCAGGCCGATCAGCGCGATGCCCAGGGAATGTGCCGCAGCGTTGAATCCGATCGCCGCGCCGTCGAAGCCCTGATGCTCCAGCCGTAGCGCCAGCAGCGCCCAGGCCAGGCCGGTGGACATGCCCATGATCGAGGTGCAGGCGATCGCCGCAGCCAGGCCGAACAGCCGCGCCGATGTCAGTTCCCGCTCCCTGTCCGCAAGTTCCCCCACGCCGCTTGGTAGCAGAGCGCGGCAGCGGGCGCAAAATGGATGCGCCGCCTACCGGTTCCGCGGATGGTTCTTCGCCAGCCGCTCGTTGCCGCGGCGGTAGTTGCCGGTGACGCGCGCCATGATCTGCTGCTGATCGTCGGCGTTCGCGCCATCGATATCCGCCAAGAACTCTGCCGCCGCCCCGCCGCGCAAGGTCGTCGCCAGCTTGCCGCGATGATGGATAAACACCTCGCCGTTCTTCGTCGCGCGGAATGTGAATCCGAGATCGCCGCTCATCGCGCAGCCCTTGCCGAGTCTTCGCCTATCAGCCGTTTGATTTCCGCCGCCACCAGTTCCTGTAGCCGCCAGAGATTGCGATCGCGGATGCCGAATTCCTCCAGCTTGCTGACCGTATGATACAAATACTCTGCGCCCGAGCCGATATGACCGCAGGCACGCGCCAAAATCCTCGCCACTTCCGGCAACGGCAGCGAGACGTTGAATTCCGCCGCCGCCGTGCCGGCCCAAAAGACCAGCGCCTGCTGTCCTGCGCCGCCGATATCGACGGTGATCCAGCGCACCGCCCTCAGCCCCCCTTCGCCGCTGACCTCCCGCCGCAACAGGCGGCCGATCTGCAGCCCCTGGTCGCCGTCAACCAGGCGGTAGGCGACGCCGTGACAACTCCCGCCGCGCTCCAGACCCATCATCAGGCCCGGCTGCTGCGGCGAGCCGCGCCAGCGCGTCAGCTCCAGGCAGAAATTGCGATGCCAGCCATGGGCGATGGCGCGGCGATGCTCCACCGACTCGACCTCCGGCTTCCAGATCAGCGAGCCATAGGCGAACAGCCACAGCGGCCCCGGCGCCTTCCGCGCCAGCAGGCCGGCGGCGGCGGCGTTATACTCCTCTTCGGTGAACTCGATCTCGCCTTTTTCCGGGCCGGGATCAGGTTCTTCCCGATGACAGCGCGCCACCAGCTCCGCCGTCAGGGCCATCGGGGATTTCGTGCTGCGCAAACGCCTGGGCTCCGGGGTCTTTGCCGTGAGGCGTCGAGTATAGGCAAGCGGTTCTCGTTGCACGAGCGGCAGCTGGCCCAGGGCTACCGGCTTGCGCGGCCACCGGATGCCGCCGATGGCAATTGCCGGGGCCAGCCCGCGCCGTGAGCGATTGAAACGCCAAGGCCTTAGCCGGCAAGTTGGTTGTCGGGGCCTTTGGGAAGTTCGCAGCGCACTTTCGGGCGGACGCATTGCCCGCGTGATGTTTTGCATTGTGAACGACGGGATGGTTCTCCTGCACGCCTTCATCAGGAAGTCGCGTAGGACCGCCAAGTCGGATTTGATTCTGGCGAGGCGGCGGCAGAAGGAGATTGAGTCATGAAGACCAAGCGCGGGGCCAAAAGAAGTATCTGCTCTTCTTTCGAGGAGTTCCTCGCCGAAGAAGGGCTGCTTGAGGGTGCGACGGAGCGCGCCATCAAGCGTGTGCTTGCCTGGCAGATCGAAAAGGCCATGCGCAGGCGCTGGCTGACGGAAATGGAAATGGCGCGGCGCAGTATCAGTTCCTGAGCGGCACCCAGATCTCCAGCCCGCCGCTGCCGGTGCGCGGGTTGAACTTTTCGTCATAGCGCTCGAAGGACGGCGCGTCGGCGGGCTCGTGCCCTGACTCCGGCAGCCACTGGCTCCAGATCGTGTAGTGGGTGCGGCGCACCTCCGCGATGTGGGCGCGATGCACGAACACCGCATAGCGCTTCGCCGGAATGCGCAGCCGGGTCAGCTCCTTCGGCAGACCGTCGAAACTTTGCACTTCGACGCCGGCCATGTAATCGAGATTGCCCTCGTCGTCGCTGTTATAGCGCACGCCATAGGCGACGTTTCCCACTTGCCCCGGAATGTTGCCGAGATAGGGCGTGAAACGTTGCCATAGCTTGGGAATCCCCGCGCAGGTTTCGTAGCTGTAGCGCTCCGCCAGGCCGGCGATGAGCAGCAGCTTGCCTTTCTCGAAGCGCGGCGGTTCCAGTTTCACCATCAGTGAGTCGTCCATCTTGAAGGTCTCCACGAGCGGGATGTTGTCGAGAGAGCGTTGCGCGCGCAGGGCCTCGGGCGTGAGGCCGAACTGATCGCGGAATGCCCGGCTGAAGGCTTCGTGGGACCCGTATCCCGTGTCGAGCGCCAGCGACAGGATATCGCCGGCACCGTTCGCCAGCGATTTTGCCGCCTCGGTCAGGCGCCGCCCCCGGACATAGCCCATGACCGAGCGGTCGGTCGCCGCGCCGAACGCCCGCGAGAGCGCGTAGCGCGACAGGCCGCTGACATCGGCGATGTCGTCGAGCGCGATCGCGCCGGCGAAGTGGCTCTCAATGTACCAGATGGCTTGACCGACGGGATCCATGGGGTCCTCACGTTACCGCCGTGAACCCTGCCCCGCATCCGGGGTTCCCCGCTTGATCGTTCTTGCGCGGGGCAAGGAAGATAACCGCCGATGAACGCAGATAAGAAGGGATAAACGCCGATCGACCCAACTGAACGCGGCCAATCGGGACTATTGCCATAGGAACCAGCCGCGCACCATCGAAGCGGTACGCCAGGAGTATCGTCTGAACCTCACCCACGCCATCGATGACAGGCCCGCTGGATCGGCGTTCATCATCTCTTATCCGCGTCTATCGGCGTTCTGCTTGCTATGTCACCCCGCCGGTTCACGGCGCATATCCGCCGCCGGCCGCCAGGCTGTCCGCGGGCTTCCGGTCCCGGATGGCGAGCACCATGAGGCCCGCAAGAACGGCCAGCCCGAATGACGACCACCAGATCCACGCATACTGCGCATAGAGATCGAAGAGATAACCGCCGAGATAGGCGCCAAGCGCGCCGCCCACCTGATGGCCGGCGGAGATCAGCCCGAAGGCGAGCCCCATGACCCGCAAGCCGATGTGGCTGGCGACCAGGCTGGCCGTCACCGGCACCGTCGAGTAGTCGACCAGCCCGAACACGACGCTGAACAGCAGCAGCGTTCCATAGTCGGCGCCGACATTGACCAGCACGATGAAGGTCAGGCCGCGGATGACATAGATGGCGGCCAGGAGCAGGGGACGATTCATCCGGTCGGTGAGCCATCCCGCGAGGATCATGCCCACGAGGTTGATCGCCGAAAGCAGGCCATAGGCCGTCGCCGACGGCACCGGTCCGAAGCCGCAGAGCGACGCATAGGGCAGGAAATGGGTCTCGATGACGCCGCTGGTGGTGTAGCCGCAGATGAAGTAGCTCCAAAAGAGCAGGTGAAATGTGGGGTTTTTCAGGATGAGAAGCAGGTCCGTGCCGAGGCCGGCACTCGACCTGCCGGCTTCAGCGGTTCGCTCCTTGGGCTCGATGCGCCGCGGCAATAGCCGGTATACCGCCGCCGCGAGGCCTGCGCAGGCGACAGCCAGCGCCAGATAGGACCAGCGCCAATCGAACACCGTCAGCATGACGGCGATCATCGGCACGATCGCGAACTGACCCGCCGTCGAGCCCGAAGTCGCGATGCCGATGCCGAGGCCCTGGTTGCGGCTGAGCTGCTGTTCGACCGCGGTGGACACCACATGGGTGGCGACCAGTCCGAAGCCGAAAGCCGACAGCCCGCAAAACGCGATGACGAACCACAATTTGCTGTCGTTGACGGGGATGAGGGCGCAGCCTGCCGCCAGCGCCAGAAGGCCGATGACCAGGGAATTGCGCGATCCCTGCCGGTCGACGAACCGTCCCGCCAGCGGCGCCAGAATGGCCATGACGATCAGGGCAACCGCCACGCCGCCGGAAATAAAAGTCCGCGACCAGCCGAGCTCGCCTTCCCAGATCGGCATCATCAGCCCGACCGCCGCCCGGGCGGAAAAGGCCAGCGCCAGGGCCACGAAGCCCAGGAGGATCACCAGCGTCGGCTGCAGGGCGCTGCGCGGGGCGGCGGTCGACATCGGACGAACAGACTCCCTTCACCCGCGCAAGCGATTCTTCGCCAGCGCCATAATCGGATATGGGCCGGCCTTTTCTTCCGCCTCGGCGACCTGGAACGGATGAGCCGCGCCCTCCGGATTCTTGCGTATTACGCAACTATTGTGTATTATACGTATGTCCTGGGTTAGGGCGTGCAAGGGTTGGGCAAACTCGAGCTTTGTTTGTGCGTGCCGCCAGGGTTGTTTTTGCGGAATTCAAGAAACTCCGTGGATTTCTCATATGACCCAAGAGCCTGTGAAACACCGGCAGGTAAAACAACCCTTGGCATCAGCAGGCCTCGGGCAGCAATCACGACCTCCAACAGGCTCACCCTCCTCCGCGCAGCGGGGGAGGGGGCCAAACTTCATCTCGAAAACTCATGCAACCTGGCCGCTCCGACAGCCGTTTCTATGGCACCCGTGCTGCCGTGGACTTCCCTCCCCCCACCCCCCTATAACCCCTTGCCATGAGCGGACTTCCCTTCATCAAGATGCACGGGCTGGGCAACGATTTCGTCGTGCTGGATGCGCGCAAGCGGCCGATCGCGCTGACCGAGGCGGCCACCAAGGCCATCGCCGACCGCAAGACCGGCGTCGGCTGCGACCAACTGATCGTGCTGGAACCGCCGGTGCGGGCTGGTGCGGACGCGGTCATGCGCATCCGCAATGCCGATGGCGGCGAGGTGGAGGCCTGCGGCAATGCCGCCCGCTGCATTGCCCATCTGCTGATGGATGGCGGCAAGGCCGGCCCGGTCGTTCTCGACACCACCGGCGGCCGCATCGCCGCCACGGCCGCCGGCGACGGGCGCGTTGCCGTCGATATGGGCCCGGCCCATACCGGCTGGCGCGAGATCCCCCTGGCCCGGGAGATGGACACGCTGCATCTGGATTATGCGCAAGGGCCGCTGAAGGATCCGGCCGCCGTCAATGTGGGCAATCCCCATGTGGTCTTCTTCGTCGAGGATGCCGAGGCGATCGACCTGGAGCGCCTGGGCGCCTTGATCGAGCATGACCCGCTGTTCCCCGAGCGCATCAATGTGGAAGTCGTGCAGGTGAAGGGGGCGGACATGCTGCGCATGCGCGTGTGGGAGCGCGGCGTCGGCGTCACCCGCGCCTGCGGCACCGGCGCCTGCGCCAGCCTGGTGGCGGCCGCGCGCCGCGGCCTGACCGGCCGCCGCGCCCATGTCTTCCTCGATGGCGGCGCTTTGGAGATCGAATGGCTGGAGAACAACCACGTCCTGATGACCGGCCCGGTGGCCCAAAGCTTCACCGGCACCCTGGACGAGTCTCTGTTCAAAAATTGAACCGCAGATGAACGCCCCGCAGATCATCACCTTCGGCTGCCGCCTCAACGCCTGGGAATCCGAGGTGATGCGCGGCCATGCGTCCGCGGCGGGCCTCGGCAACGCGATTATCGTCAACACTTGCGCCGTCACCGCCGAGGCCGAGCGCCAGGCACGGCAGGCGATCCGCCGGGCACGGCGGGAAAATCCGGCAGCGCGCATCATCGTTACCGGCTGCGGCGCGCAAATCAATTTCAACGACTATGCCTCGATGCCCGAAGTCGATCACGTCATCGGCAATGAAGAAAAGCTGAAGGCCGGGAGCTACATCGGTTTCGTCGACGACAGCGCGCCGCGGGTGCGGGTCAACGACATCATGCAGGCGCGGGAGACGGCGCATCATCTGCTCGCCGGTTTCGCCGAACGCTGCCGCGCCTTCGTCCAGGTGCAGCAGGGCTGCGATCATCGCTGCACCTTCTGCATCATTCCCTTCGGCCGCGGCCCGAACCGCAGCGTGCCGATCGGCGACGTCGTACGGCAGGTGCGCGCGCTCGTCGAAGGTGGCGTGGCGGAGATCGTGCTGACCGGCGTGGACATCACCGCCTATGGCGCCGATTTGCCGGGACGCCCCGCTCTCGGGCAAATGATCCGCCGCCTCCTGGCGCAAGTACCGGGCCTGCGCCGCCTGCGCCTCTCCTCGCTCGACCCCGTGGAGATCGACGAGGATCTGCTGCGGCTGATCGAAGACGAGCCGCGGCTGATGCCCCATCTGCATCTCAGCCTGCAGGCCGGCGACGACATGATCCTGAAGCGCATGAAGCGCCGCCACAGCCGGGCCGACGCGCTGCGCGTCTGCGCCGAGATCCGCCGCCGCCGGCCCGATGCGGTGTTCGGCGCCGACCTGATCGCCGGCTTTCCGACGGAGAATGGTGAGATGGCGGAAAACAGCCTGCGGCTGGTCGAGGATTGCGATCTCACCTTCCTCCACGTCTTCCCCTATTCCGCGCGCACGGGCACGCCGGCCGCGCGCATGCCGCAACTGCCGATGAGCGAACGCAAGGCGCGGGCGGCGCGGCTGCGGGCGGCGGGGGAAGCGGCGAAGCAGCGATTCTTCGCGTCTCAACGCGGCAAGTATGTCGACGTGCTCGTCGAGCGTGTAGAAGACACAACCGCTTTCGGCCATAGCCAACATTTCGCACCGGTGCGCATTGCCGATATGCCCTCAACCATCGCACCGCGCACCATCGTCAGCGCCATCATCGACGGCGCGACCGCAAGCGAACTCACCGCGGCTGGTTGCTCGATCCGCTCGCCTTCACCAACACCCCTTTATCATCCCCGCGAAAACGGTGACCCAGGAGAAGCAGCGCGCTCTGCAGGCCTGGGTCCTCGCTTTCGCGAGGAGGACAATGAGGGGAATGCGGAGAGCGTGGCGGCATGATGTGTGCCACATCCACAATTTTGAACCCGCAACTTAAAACTCCCCCCTCTCCCCTTGGGGGAGAGGGGGCAGGGGGTGAGTGGTATTGGGTGCGGCAGCGCGCCAACGAATCTTCCGTGGCGCAACACAATGCCGACAACCAATCGAATGCCACGCCCGCGCATGCGTGCTTTGATGAGCGCGAAGACTCTTTGCGCGCTCACGCGCGAGACCCCTCACCCCTGCCCCTCTCCCCCAGGGGGAGAGGGATTCTTGTTGTGCGGACTTGCAGAGTATGACCGACCAGGCCGCCACGGAAGCGCCGAAGCGCGGCTGGTTTCAGCGGCTGCGGGAGGGGCTGAGCCGCTCCTCGTCGAAACTTGCCACGGGCATCGGCGATATCTTCACCAAGCGCAAATTGGACGAAGCGGCGCTGCGTGAACTCGAAGAGCTTCTGATCGCAGCCGATCTTGGCCCCGCGACGGCGGCGCGCCTGACGGCCAATCTGGCGAAGACAAGATTCAACCAGGAGATTTCCGCCGAGGAAATCCGCAGCGCGCTGGCGAAGGACATCGCGGAGATTCTGAAGCCCGTGGCCAAGCCGCTCGCCATCGACCCGCGGCACAAGCCCCACGTCATCCTGGTCGTCGGCGTGAATGGCAGCGGCAAGACGACCACCATCGGCAAGCTCGCCGCCCGGCTGCGCGAAGACGGCCATCGCGTGATGCTGGCCGCCGGCGATACCTTCCGCGCCGCCGCCATCGACCAGCTCAAGATCTGGGGCGCGCGCACCGGCGCCACCGTGATCACCCGCGCGCCCGGCAGCGATCCCGCCGGCCTCGCCTTCGATGCATTGGCCCAGGCCAAGGCCGAAGGCTACGACGTTCTGCTGATCGACACCGCCGGCCGTCTGCACAACAAGGCGAATTTGATGGCCGAGCTGCAGAAGGTATTGCGCGTGCTGCGCAAGCAGGACCCGGCAACGCCCCACGACTGCCTGCTGGTGCTGGACGCCGGCACCGGCCAGAACGCCCATGCCCAGGTGGACACCTTCCGCCAGATGACCGACGTCACCGGCCTGGTGGTCACCAAGCTGGACGGCACCGCCCGGGGCGGCGTGCTGGTGGCCCTGGCGGAGCGCTTCAAGCTGCCGGTCCATGCCATCGGCGTCGGCGAGACCGCCGACGACCTTCGGCCCTTCGAGGCCGAGTCCTTTGCCCGCACCCTGATGGGGCTGAATAGCCCTGCCGGCGGCCCCGAGACCGGGAAGTAGCTAAAATGCCACCCATTTTCCTCTAGACAGCAGGGGCAGCTTATCTGTATGTGCCAATGAGTTATCGGCGGGATTTCATGCCAACTGGGGGCACCATCAAGCGGACCGGCGTGACAGCTGGCGTCAGCCACGGCTCCGGCGGATCGCTGTTCAAGACGCTGCGCCGCATCGCTCTGGGCGGGGGCGACCCCCCGACGGTGGGCCTCAACGGCGGCCCGCCGAAATCCGCCATCAAGACCCTGCCCAGCATCCAGGCCGCCACGGCCCAATCCAGCCCGGACAATGCCGACCGGCACAACTTCGCCTTCATGGAGCGCTACCTCCACACCGGCGATGCGGTGCTGGATATCGGCGCCAATGCCGGCGCCTATGCGATCGCCGCCGCGAAGGTGGTGGGCCTGGCCGGCCGCGTCGACGCCGTCGAGCCCAGCCCCACCATGCGCGCCAGGTTGCTCGAGGCGGTGACCGCCGCCGGCGTCAAGGCCACGGTCGTCATCAACCCGGTCATGGTGGGCGCCAAGGACGGTCTTGGCCGCTATGCCGACGGCACAACCAAATCCGGCCGCCGCCGCTCGCCCGCCGCAGGCGAGCTGGCCACTCGCGTCGTGGGCATCGAGAGCGTGCGGCTGGACGCGCTGCTGTCCAAGCGGCCCTATGCCCTGCTCTGCATGGACATCGCCGGCTGCGAACTGACCGCGCTGCAGGGCGCCCGGGAGCATCTGGCCAAATGCCATCCGGCCGTCATCCTGCTGGCCATGGACGATGCGCTGAAGGATTTCGGCAGCTCGCCGGCGGCGCTGGTCGACTGGCTGGACGAGCTGGGCTACGAGATCGCCTTCTACGACGCCGACCGCAATGTCATCGAATATCCCGATATTCCCTGGCAGCGGCGGCGCAAGCTGCTGGCCATCGCCCGGCGCGAGCGCAACACCGTGCTGCGCCGGCTGGCCGATCATCCGGCCGCCCCCGGAAGAACCGCAACATCGGGCCGGGCGAACTAAACCGCCGACCATCCCGCAATCCCGATTCTCCGGCCTGATCCGTGACACTCACCGTCACCTTGCTGGTGCTGTCTGCCGCCGTGATGCACGCGACCTGGAACGCGTTCGTCAAAGCCGGCAACGACAAGGCTGTCATGCAATGCCTGGTGATCTTCTTCGGCGGCATTCCCGGCCTGATTATCCTGCCCTTCGTGCCGCTGCCGGATCCGGCCTGCTGGCCCTATCTGTTGGGCTCCGTCGCCGCCCACTCCGTCTACTACTTCACCCTGGTCGAGGCCTACCGCTTTGGCGCGCTGTCCCAGACCTATCCGATCGCCCGCGGCTCGGCGCCGCTGCTGATCGCCATCGCCGGCATGGCGGTCGCGAGCGAGCATCTGAACGGTGGCGAGTGGCTCGGCCTGATCATCGCCTGCGCCGGACTGATCAGCTTGGCCGGCATCCCCAAGGCCGGCGAGGGCCGCTCGATCCTGTTCGCCTTCGCCACCTCGCTGGGCATCGCCTGCTATTCGGTGCTCGATGGCCTGGGCGTGCGTTCCACCGCTAATGGCCTGAGCTACATCACCTGGCTCCTGGCGCTGGAGATGATCCCGGTCGGCCTCGCCTTCCTCTGGCTGCGGCGCGGGCGGGCCATGGCCTCGCTCAAGGAGAACCTCAAGCGCGGGCTCTTCGGCGGCATCATCGCCGGCATCGGCTATGGCATCGTCATCTGGGCGATGGATTTCGCGCCCATGGCCCATGTCTCGGCCCTGCGCGAGACCAGCGTCATCCTGGCCGCGCTGATCGGCACCCTGGTGCTGCATGAGCCCTTCGGCCCGCGCCGCATCGCCGCCGCAGCCCTGGTGGCCGCCGGCAACGCGCTATTGCATCTGGCGGGATGACGTTGATCGGGTCGTCAGTAGTCGCCGAATTCGCCGGGCGGGTTGCTCCGGGTATGGAAGCTGCCGCTCTCCTGCGCCTCGCGATAATGAGTGAGCGCCCAGCGCACAGACGGGAAAGCGATATCGGGCCAGGGGATCTCCTCCCAGCGGAACAGCCCGACCTCCGCGCTCTCCGGCCCCGCCGACACATCCTCGGACAAGAGCCGCGCCCGGTAGATCACCTGCACCTGGCTGAGCCTGGGTATGGAATAGACGGCGAGGACGCCGTCGATCTCGATCCGCGCCCGCGCCTCCTCCCAGGCTTCCCGCAGCGCGCCGTCGCCGGTCGCCTCGTTCAGCTCCAGATAGCCCGCCGGCAGCGTCCAGAATCCCAGCCGCGGATTGATGGCGCGGCGGCAGAGCAGGATGCGGTCGTCCCATTTGCAGACCGATCCCACCACCACCTTGGGATTCTCATAGGCGATGAAGCCGCAGGAATCGCAGACCATGCGGCGGTGCGTATCGCCCTCGGGCACCTTGTGGGAGAAGCCGTCGAACGGCTTGGTTCGGGTTTCGGCCATGGGCCAGTATACGGTAGGAATCGCTCGGCCGCACAAGGGGCCAATGCGGACGGTGGGGCGCGGCTTGGACACGCCCCGGGCCATCCACTATCTTCGCCCCAGCTATTGAAAAATGCAGACGGAGCGGCGGCATGAGCCGTTTGTTCGATCTCTTCAGGAAGCCAATCGAGCGCAAGCGCGTCGTCGAAGTCGGCTGGATGATCGACGCCGAGAAGGCCGGCTTCATCTATGACGCGCCACGAATCTATCAGCGCAACGCCCCCAAACCGGTCTCCACCAAGGGCGTCGGCCTTTGCCCCGCCGTGCTCGACTATGAGTCGCGCATCGTCGAGGTGCTTTGCCCGTTCGATGTCCATCTGCGCCTGGGCCGCGACGATAAAGGCAACATGCAGCTGCAATATCCGCGGCCCCATGACAGCGAGTCGAACCCGCAGTACATCGCCCGGCTGATCACCACCAGCAATCCCAGCGAATGGCGCGAGATCAGCAAGCCGGTGCTGCAGCTCCACACGCCCTACCGCTTCATCGCCGACGAGACCGTCTACATCAACCAGATGCCGCCCTTCTACCACTACCGGCCGACGCCGCTGCCGGGGGTGATGATCGGCGGCCGCTATCCGATCGATGTCTGGCCACGCATCCTTATGTGGGCCTTCGAATGGCACGACACCGGCCAGGACCTGATCCTGAAGCGGGGCGAGCCCTGGTTCTGCGCCCGCTTCGAGACCGAGGACCCCTCGCGCAAGATCAGCCTGGTGGAGGCCGAGATGACCCCGGAACTGCAGCAATATCTCAAGGGCATGGACACCGTGACCCAGTATGTCGCCCGCACCTTCTCCCTCTTCCCGACCGCCCGCAGCCGCCGGCCCAAACAATTGCTGGTCAAGGCAAAACGCTAGCTGTTAACGCTTTATTAACCATCTCTCCCCCAGCCTCCCCGTAAGGGAACGTTAAGGCTGCCCGTGCCATGATTCACCAAGATCGTGAAGCATTTGGCGGCACGGGCTGAAGCGAAATCGGGGCCAGGCCATCGCTCATGTCGGCGTTCGCAAATCAGCTCTATCGTGCCGCGGGCTATCGCCCGCCACGGCGAACCGCGGTCGGGATCGGAGACTGAGCTGAGCCATCATGTCGACGAATGAGGACATCCGCTTTCTGGTCGGGCTCGCCCGTGACAAATCGGTCGAGGGACGCAAGCGGCTTGTCGCCGTCGTCAACGACATATTCTTCTCCGACCACAGCACCCTCACCGACTATGAGCGGGCGCTGATCACCGACATCCTGCACCGCCTGATCGGCGACCTGATCGAGCCGGTTCGGCAGGCGCTGGCCGCACAGCTGCGCAAGGACGGCAACGGCAGCCAGCGGCTGATCGATGCCCTGCTGCAGGACGACATCGAGATGGCGGCGCCGGTGCTGCGCACCAATGAGCCCTGGCTCGATGTGGAGCTGGTGGAGGTGATTCGCCACCGCGCCCTCGAGCATCAGCTCATGCAGTCCATGCGCCGCACCAAGGGCGACGCCGCCAGCGACTGGGGCGTGGCCGCCGGCGACAGCGACTTCATCAAGGGCCTGCTGGACGGCAATGACGATCCGGTCACCGAAGCGGCCATGGCGTATCTGGTGGAACAGGCCAACACCGTGGATGGCTTCCAGGAGCCGATCCTCCGCCGCAGCGATCTCAGCGACCGGCTGGTGAAGCGGATCCTGCTGTGGATCCTGGCGGCCTTGCGTCAGCATCTGCTGGAGCGATTCGATTGCGACATGACCCGGCTCGACGATGCGGTCGAGGCCGCGGCTGGCGAGCTTATTGCCAAGATCGCCGATGAACGCGATTCAGCTGCCGAGACCGCGACATCGAAGCTCGCCAAGATGCTGCGCAACGCCGATCTGCTGCCGTTGCCGTCCCTGGTGCAGTTGCTGCGCCAGGGCGAGGTCGGCCTGTTCGTCGCCGCCCTCAGCGAGATGACCGGTTTGCGGCTGACGTTGATTCGCCGCCTGCTGTTCGAACCCGGCGGCGAGGGACTGATGACGGCCTGCCGCGCGATCGGCCTCGACAAACCCAATGCCGCGGCGATATTCCTTCTGACACGCCGGGCGCGGCCTGGCGATTGGGCGGTGGATCCTCGGGAATTGGCGCGCGCTATGTCTATCTTCGACCGGGTCGAACCCGCGGCGGCGCAGGGTGTAGTGGCGCGCTGGCGGCGGGACCCGGATTTCCTCTGCGCCATCCGAACCGTCGAAGAGGCGCGGGCCGATGCTGCCGCGGTCTGATTTGCCGGCGTCCGATTCATCCGGCTCGCGTTCGCCGGAGGCCAGCCGCCCAGCGGCGAGCACCCTTCCGGCCGAGTATCTAAGTCAGATCTTCCAGCAGGAACTGCTGGATCACGGGCCGGCGATGTATGTCGCGGATCTGGAAGGCCGCATCCTCTGGTCCAATGCCGGCTTCAAGCGCATGGCTGCGGCGGCCGGCGGCGGCCTGCTGCCGCTTGCCGATATTGCCGGCGAGATCGCTCTGCTCGGCAGCATGGTGTTCCGCGAAGACCTGATGCGGCTCGGCGATTCCATGCAGCGGCTGCGCTCCCGCCATGTGGCGTTGAAAGAGAGCAACGGCAAGACCGGCGCCATTGCCGGCATCATCCATGCAGCTCCGGAAGATCCGAACCGGCTGGAGACCATCGCCGATCTCAGGGACCGCATCGACGACATGCTGCGGCTGGTGTCGGACTGGATCTGGGAGACCGATGCCCAGCTCAATATGTTGCATATGTCGAACCGGGTGGTGGAGCTGCTGGGATTCCATCCGCGCGAGCTGATCGGTCAGAATCTAATGAATCTGGCCGAAGGCGGCGCCGATATCGCCGCGCTGGAGCAGAGCTTCCACCGCCATTCGCCGTTCCGCCATCAGCGCTGCCAGTTGGTGGCGAAGAACGGCGAGCTGAAAACTGTGCTGATCAGCGCGGTGCCAGTGTTCAATTTCCATAGCGGCGCCCTGACCGGCTTCCGCGGCACGGCCACCGACGTCACCGAACTGCGCCGCCGCGAGATCGGCCTGCAGGCCGCCAAGGAAGTGGCGGAAACAGCCAATCGGGCGAAGACCGAGTTCCTGGCCAGCATGAGTCACGAGCTGCGCACGCCGCTCAACGCCATCATCGGTTTTGCCGAAGTGATGCATATGGAACTGCTGGGGCCGATCGGCAACCGGCAGTATTACGGCTATGTCGGCGACATCCATGAGAGCGCGCGGCATCTGCTGAATCTGATCAACGATATCCTGGATGTCGCGAAGATAGAGGCCGGGCGCACGGAGCTGCACGATGCACCGCTCGATATCAGAAACCTGTTCGATTCGGCGGCGCGGCTGATCCGCGAGCGCAGCCTGCGCGCCCAGGTGCAGCTAGAGATATCTGTCGATCAAGGGTTGCCGAATTACAATGCCGACGAGCGGAAACTTAAGCAGGTGCTGATCAACCTGCTGTCCAACGCGGTGAAATACACGCCGGCCGGCGGCCGCATTCGCATGCAGGCGCGGCGCGACGAGATCGGCGACCTGATCATGACCGTCGCCGACACCGGCATCGGCATTCCGCCGGGCGCGCTGGTGAATGTAATGGAGCCCTTCGGCCAGGTCGACAATGCCATCAACCGCAAATACAGCGGCACGGG
>JBJXDY010000044.1:0-175664 GCA_046154965.1 Dongiaceae bacterium
CGGTCGCGCAGGGGGAGGCCGGGGGGTTGACGGGAATTGCCTGACCTGTTGGCGGATCTGGCGTTGCGGGCGGCGGCGGGCATGGGGCTTCTCCTGTGTTTCCTGTCTGGAATTGCGCGAAGGCAAACCGCATGATAACGCAAAATACGTTAACTGTCAATCCAAGGTACGTAATTCGCGACCCCTCGTTGTCATCCCCGCGACAGCGGGGATGACAAGCTGTGGGGCGGAGAGGTGAGGAGTGCCATGGCTCCGGCTTGCGCGAGGGCGGCATTCTTGGTTGGCTGGCGGACACAACAACCAGAGCAGGCCCGTTTATCATGGCGCGCGATCCCCGTTACGACATCCTGTTCGAGCCGATCAAGATCGGTCCGAAGACGGCAAGGAATCGGTTCTACCAGGTGCCCCATTGCAACGGCCTGGGCCATGTGCGGCCGAACGCGGAGGCGGCGCATCGCGGCATGAAGGCCGAGGGCGGCTGGGCCGTGGTCTGCACCCAGGAGACGGAGGTGCATCCCACCAGCGACATCAGCCCCTCGCCGGAGGCGCGGCTGTGGGACGACCGGGATATCCCGGCACTGGCGCGGATGGCCGAGGCGGTGCAGAAACATGGCGCGCTGGCCGGCGTCGAGCTCACCCATCACGGCCCGAGCTGCGACTGCATGGAGAGCCGGGAGACGCCGATGGGCCCCTCGGCGCAGCCGGTAAGATCCTATGCGCCGGTGCAGGCGCGGGCGATGGACAAGGCCGACATCAACGCCTATCGCCATTGGCACCGGCAGGCGGCGCTGCGGGCGAAGACGGCGGGCTTCGATCTAATCTATTGCTATGCCGGGCATAACATCACGCTGCCCATGCATTTCCTGCAGAAGCGGCGCAATCACCGAACCGACGAATACGGCGGCAGCCTGGAGAACCGGGTGCGGCTGTTCCGGGAGATCATCGAGGACACCAAGGCGGCGGTCGGCGACAGCTGCGCGGTGGCGGTGCGTTTCGCGGTGGATGAGCTGCTCGGCCCCGACGGCATCACCAGCGGGACCGAGGGCCGCGAGGTGGTGGAGATGCTGGCGGAGATGCCGGACCTCTGGGACGTGAATGTCAGCGACTGGAGCAACGATTCCGTGCCCTCGCGCTTCGCCGAGGAAGGTTTCCAGGAGAATCATGTCGCCTTCGTGAAGAAGCTGACCACCAAGCCGGTCGTGGGGGTGGGGCGGTTCACCTCGCCGGATACGATGGTGTCGCAGATCAGGCGCGGCGTGCTCGACATGATCGGCGCGGCGCGGCCATCGATCGCCGATCCGTTCCTGCCGAAGAAGATCCAGGAGGGGCGCATCGACGACATCCGGGAGTGCATCGGCTGCAACATCTGCGTCGTCGGTGACTACACGGCGACTTCGATCCGCTGCACCCAGAATCCGACCACGGGCGAGGAATACCGCAAGGGCTGGCATCCGGAACAAATTCCGGCCAAGGGCGCATCGGAGTCGGTGCTGGTGGTGGGCGCCGGGCCGGCCGGGTTGGAATGCGCGCGGGCGCTGGGGCAGCGCGGTTACACTGTGCATTTGGCGGAGGCCGACGACGAGCTGGGCGGGCGCGTGGGCCGGGAGTCGAAGCTGCCGGGGCTTTCGGCCTGGGCGCGGGTGCGGGATCACCGGCTGCTGCAGATCGGCAAGATGACGAACGTCACGGTGTATCCGGCGAGCCGGCTCGCGGCCGCCGATGTGCTGGAGATGGGGAGCAGCCATGTGGTGATCGCCACGGGCGCGTCGTGGCGGCGCGATGGATCGGGACGGGCGTCGCTCCGGCCTTTGCCGACGTTCGGCGGCAAGAGCATCTACACGCCCGACGACATCATGGACGGCGCGGCGCCGAAGGGTCCGGTGCTGATCTATGACGACGATCACTTCTATATGGGCGGCGTGATCGCCGAGAAGCTGCGGCAGATGGGGCTGGCGGTGACGCTGGTGACGCCGGCGGAGTCGGCCTCTTTCTTCACCCACAACATGCTGGACCATGGCCGCATCCAGGCGCGGCTGATCGAGCTGGATGTGAACATCGTGGCGAACCGCAAGGTGACGGCGTTCCACGGCGATCACGTGGAGACGGCGTGTATCTATACCGGGCGGCTGTCGAAGGTCGAGTGCGGGTCGGTCGTGACGGTGACGGCGCGCAAGGCGCGGGAGGAGCTGGCTGTGGCCTTGCGCGCCGACGACGGGGCGCTACGGAAGGCGGGGATCAAGTCGGTGACGGCGATCGCGGATGCCTATGCGCCGGCGACGATCGCCCATGCCGTGTATGCCGGGCATCGCTATGCGCGGGAACTGGATGCGGCGCCGGTGGGGGAGACGCTGTTCAAGCGGGAGATGGTGGCGGTGGGGTAGGGGTTACATAGCACCGACCCCCCGCCCACTTCGTGGGGCCGGGGGTCGGTTGGGGTTACGTCTTCAGCCAATCCCTGAAGCGGTAGTAGCGGTAGATCATCTCGACCACGAGGAGGCCGAGGGCGCCGCCGGTCCAGGCAAGGCCGAAGGGGGCGAAGAGCTTGTAGCGGTCGTCGCCTGCGGCGATGGCGGCGGCGACCAGTTCGCCTGACAGGGTCGTAGTGCCCATGCCGTGGCCGCCGAAGCCCATGGCGTACCAGACGCCGGGGGAGACCTCGCCGAGCTGGGGCATGGCATGCTTGGGATAGCCCATCAAGCCGGTCCAGGCCGACTCCACGCGCACGCCCTCGAGCTGCGGATAAACGGTCAGCAGTTTCTTCAGCATCATTTGCCGCAAGCCGGGCGGGTCGCCGCGCCGGACAGTGACGCCGCCGCCCCACATGATGCGCGTATCCAGCAGCGGCCGGTAGTAGTCGAAATCGAAGCGGGAATCGATGATGCTGTGGTTGCCGCGGATGGCGGTGCGGAGCCGGTCGCCGAGCGGCTCGGTGACCATGACATAGGTGGCGATGGGTTGCAGCGCGCCGCTGAGCTTGCGGTGCAGGCCCTCGATGTAGCCGCCGCAGGCGATGATGACGGTACCGGCTTTGATGCGTCCGCCTGCGGTGTGCACGGTTTTCACCGGGCCGTCGAGGTCGAGGCGGCTGACCCGCGAACTCTCGAAGATCCTGCCGCCCTTGCGTTCGATCATGCCGGCGATGCCGAGCGCGTAGTTCAGGGGATGGAAGTGGAAGTTTTGAGGGTAATAGAGCGCGTCGAAGTAACGCTTGCTGACGAGCGTCTCGCGCAGGCGTTCGCGCGGCCAGAACTCGACTTCGATGCCGAGCTTGCGCTTCAGGTCGTCGGCGGCGCGCCGCGCCTCGCCGGCGTCGTCGGTCCACCAGGCGCGGATCGTGCCCGACGCGACGGGCGAGCAGGCGATCCGGTTTTCGGTGATGCGGCGGCGGATCAGGTCGACCGCCTCGACGGTGAGGGCTTGCAGCTTTCGCGCCTGCTCGACGCCGACCTGCTTGAGGATGGAGTCCGGCCCGGCGGCATAGCCGCTGCCGACGAAGCCGCCATTGCGGCCCGAGGCACCCCAGGCGATGCGCTCGGCCTCCACCACCGCGGCGGAGCGGCCGCGCTCCAGCAGGCCCAGCGCCGCGTTCAGCCCGGCGAGCCCGCCGCCGATGACGCAGACGTCGGCCTCGATGTCGCCGGATAGCGCCGCGCGCTCGGGCGCGGGATTGGCGGTCTGCGCGTAGTAGCAGTCGATGTACCGGGATTGCATGGGTGAAGCTCTATGTGGTGGTGACAATGTTTGGGGTGCATCATTGAGGAGTGCTCTTGCTACCGCAGCTTCACGATCAGCTTGCCGAAGTTCTCGCCCTTGAACAGGCCGACGAAGGCGCGGGGGGCGTTCTCCAGGCCGTCGACGATGGTCTCGCGATACTTGATTTTGCCCGTTGTGATCCAGCCTTCGAGCTGGCGGATCGCCTCGGGCCATACGTCAGGAGTGTCGGAGCAGATGAAGCCCTGGAGTTGGATGCGCTTGAACAGGAACTGGCGCAGGTCGGCAATGCCCCGCGGCTCGGTGGAATTGTAGTCGGAGATCAGGCCGCAGAGGGGAATGCGGGAGAAGTCGTTGAGGCGCGGCAGCACGGCCTCCAGCACCTCGCCGCCCACATTCTCGAAATAGATGTCGATGCCTTCTGGCGTGGCGGCTTCCAGATCCTTCGCCAGATTGCCGGCGCGGTAGTCGACGCAGGCGTCGAAGCCCAGTTCCTTGACCGCGTAGGCGCATTTCCGCGGGCCGCCGGCGATGCCGACCGCGCGGCAGCCCTGCAGCTTGGCGAGCTGGCCCACCACGGCGCCGACGGCGCCGGTGGCGGCGCCCACCGCGACCGTCTCGCCGGCTTTCGGCTTGCCGATCCGCAGCAGGCCGATCCAGGCAGTGACGCCGGGCATGCCGGCGGCGCCAAGATAGACGGAGAGGGGAAGTTTCGCGCCGGTCAGCTTCCGCAGATCCTTGCCGCTAGCGACGCCATAGAGCTGCCAGCCCTGATAGCCGAGGACCTTGTCGCCGCTGGCGAAGCTCGGATCGTTGGAGGCAACGACCTCGCCAACGGTGCCGCCCACCATGACTTGCCCGACCTCGACACCCTTGGCGTAGGATTTCCGCGTGCTGATGCGGCCGCGCATATAGGGATCGAGCGAGAGATACTCGTTGCGCAGGAGAACCTGCCCGGCGCCGGGCGTGGGCATCGGCGAGTCGGCGAGCTTGAAATCGGATTCCCTGACCCAGCCTTCGGGATGGGCGGCGAGAAGGATCTGTTTGTTGGGTTCGCTCATGGCGGTGGGCCTGTCAGTCGACGGTTGCGCTGATGATGCGGCTGGCCTGGGCGCCCGAGGGCGTTTCGGGTGCGCGCGGGTCGAGCTCCCGCCCGGGGGAGGCGTGGGCCGCGTCCACGGCGACGAAGTTGCCCTGTTCCTTCGCCGACAAGGCCGGCCGGACGATCATGCGGTACATGATGAAGCTGGCCAGCAGCACATGGCAGGCGCTGACGAAATAGAACAGGCCGTTGGGGTCGTTGAAGAAGCGGATGGCGGGGGCGGCGGCGATGGGGCCGATGATCGCGCCAATGCCCCAGGCGAACAGCAGCCCCGCGCTGGCGGCGACGAAATCGTTCTTCGAGACATAGTCGTTGGTCTGTCCCACGCCAAGCGCGTAGAGCGGCGACAGCATGCTGGCGAGCAGCGTGGTCAAGGCGACCAGCCAATAGAAATCGCCCGGCCGCAAGCTGACGATCGCCGCCGACACGGCGATGGCGATCAGCGTTGTGGCCAGCATCAGCGGCCGGCGCCCGAACCGGTCCGCCATCCAGCCGACCGGGTATTGGACGAAGAAGGGACCGATCGACGCGATGCTCAGCAGGATCGAGGTTTCCGCGGTGCTGTAGCCGACGCGGGTGGAGTAGATCGGCAGCATCACGAACAGGCCGGTATTGATGACGCCGGACGCGAAACAGGCGAGCACGCCGAGCGGCGAGATCTTGTAGAGCCGGAGGATGCCGAAATGGCTGCGCTGGCCGATATCGGGATTGCCGATGGTGGTCAGCGCCACCGGGATGACGGCCGATGCCATGACGATGCCGATGAGGCAGAACAGGATGGTGCCGCTGTCGTCCTTGATGTTGATGCCCAGCGGACCGATGCCGCTGAAGCCCCAGGCCACCATGGTGTAGAGTGCGAAGATGCGGCCGCGGGTTTTCGTCGTCGCCTTGTCGTTCAACCAGCTTTCGACAATCGTGAATACGCCGGCCAGCGCGAAGCCGATGACCGCCCGCAGCACGGCCCAGGAGATCGGGTTGGGGACGACCACATGCAGCAGCGTCGCGTTCGCGGCCAGCACGGCGAACACGCTGAAGGCGCGGATATGGCCGACGCGGTCGATGATCGGAAAGCAGAACATGGTGCCGGCGACGAAGCCGGCATAGTAGGCCGAGCCGACAACGCTGGTGAGCTCGGTGCTGACCCGCTGCTGCTCGAGCTGCAGGCCCAAGAGCGGCCAGAGCGCGCCCAACGCCACTTCGAACAAGGCAACGCCCAGGAGAACCTGGGCGGTCAGGCGGATGGCGGCGAGCATGGGGACCCCGGCGGCCGATGGCAGGTGCGGACTTTGTTAGACTGTGCGTTGGGGGTTGGCAATGGCGGGCGGGGAGAGAAGGAAGAAGACCACCGATAAACGCGGATATCCGGCGATGAACGCCGATGTACCCAGCACGGCAGGTAAGTTGTGCGCGCCTTGCCAAGAGTGACTACATGCGCGCCGCGGCGCGCTGGTGAATGATCCGCCGAACTCCAGTCGTCATTGCCAAATTCTGTCATTCCCGCGACAGGTCAATCTCGCCGAACTACGAGGGTATTCGCGTTCAGCTCATCGGCGTTTATCCTCTCGATCTGCGTTCATCGGCGGTCTTCTTGCTTCTTGCAGGTGCGCCTATTCGATCAGCGCCTTTTGGCCGCGCTTGTACAAGCCGTTGCAGATGATGAGCCGCTGGATTTCGCTCGTACCTTCCCAGATGCGGTCGACGCGGAGTTCGCGGAAGAAGCGTTCGGCGACGTTCTCGCGCATATAGCCGCGGCCGCCGAAAATCTGCACCGCGCGGTCGGCGACGCGGTTGGCCATTTCCGAGGCATAGAGTTTGGCCATCGAACATTGTGCATGCAGGATCTTGACGTCCTCGCCCAGGTCGATGGCTTCGGCTGTGCGATAGGTCATGAGGCGCGCGGCCCAGAGCTCGGTCAGGCTGTCGGCGAGCATGAACTGGATCGCCTGGAAATCGCCGATCGGCTGGCCGAACTGGTTGCGGCTTCTGGCGAAGGCGGTGGCCTCGTCGATCAGGCGCCCCGCGGCGCCGCAACAGCGGGCGGCGATGCCCAGCCGCTCATAGCGGAACCAGGCATAGGTGAAATCCATCCCGCCGCCTTCGGAACCGATGAGATTGCGGGCGGGCACGCGCACATTCTCGAACTTGTAGATGGGATGGTGCGAGGAATAATTGTGCGCGTAGGCGGGCGTGCGCACGAGATGGATGCCCGGCAGGTCCATGTCGACGAAGAACAGCGCATGCTTGCCCGCATGGGGCCCGTCGAGCAGCCGCCCCTGGAAGATGAAATGATCGGCCTTGTTGGCGCTTGTCACATGCCACTTCTCGCCGTTCAGAAGATAGCCGCCGCCGTCGCGCTTCACCGTGGCGGCGATGCTGTCGACGTCGGAGCCGGCATGCTCTTCGGTGATGGCGTAGCATTCATGGCGCTCGCCGCGGATGTTCGGCGTGACCCAGGTCTCCATCTGATAGTCATTGGCCGCGCACGCCTCCAGCATCCAGGGCGGCGTCGAGGAGTAGCACCAGCCCAAGGCATTGGTGACGCGGCCCACCTGCTCGATGACGACCGCCTGTTCCAGGTTGGTCAGGCCCTGGCCGCCATGCTCTTTCGGAATCGCCAGGGCATAGAGGCCGATCTCCTTGGCGCGCTTGCGATGGCGCAAGAGTGTATCCTTCGGCAGATCGCCTGAGTTCATCTCGGCTTCGACTTCGTGGGGTATCAATTCTTCGTCGACGAAACGCCGCACTTTTTCTTGCCAGGCGCGGGCGCCGGCGGGCAGGGGATGGGACATGAAGTTCGACTTTTCTTGCTGGAGCGAAATCCAATCAAAAGACAAGTAATCCCCCTCTGCCCCAAGGGGAGAGGGGGGTCATCGTGCGACGCCACCCGATTGCATGGGACATCGCACTATTGCGCCGACAACTGTGCATTCAGCGCGGCAACGGTGCCGGGTGCCGGCGGATCGACTAGATTGGCGACGGGGATCGCCGCGCGGATCATGTCGTGGAGCTGGCGCAGGCAGACTTCCTTCTCGGAGAAGTAACCCCGGCCATAGGCGCTGGTGCCCAGACCCGCCTGCACGGACTCGATCAGGCTGTTGTCCTCGCGAAACACCTCGACATTGATGCGGGTGTTGAGCCAGCGCGCCGCCCTCATCCGGCGGTCGCCGGTCGGCAGCGCGTAGACGCGGCCGCGCAACCGCGACTTGCCGGGCGCCACCGGGACGATCTGAAAGAAATCCATCTGCTCGGGATAGACGTCGAAGGCGATGTTCGGCAGCATCTTGTAGTAGCGCCAGCTCTTGCGCTGGTAGTCTTCGAGATGCGCCACCTCCGGCCGCAGCTTCTGATAATGCCGCTCGGTCCAGTTTGACGACTCCTTGTCGCGCAGCCAGCCGACGGCGCGGGCGACGTTGCCAGGACGCGCCTCGACCTCGTAGCTGGTGCCGAAGAGGCGGTAGAGGCCGGGATGGCCGATCGGCACGTGATAGCCCTCGAGGTAGTTGTCCATCACGTTCTTCCAGTCGACGGGGATGTCCACATCCCAGACCCGTCCCCAGGGCACCATCTCTTGGATGCGGTAGGCGGCGAGCTCGTCGTAATAGGGCGCCAGGCGTTCGGCGACGCTGGCGCCGCCGGCGACGAAGCGGATGAAGACGAAGCCCATGTAGAGTTCGACCTCCAGCGGCTTCAATCCGAAATCCGCCTTGTTGAGACTGGCGAAGGTGGCCTCCGCGGGCAGCGCCTTCAGCCGGCCATCGAGCTCATAGGCCCAGCCGTGATAGAAGCAGCGGATGGCCTGATTGCAGTGGCCGGTCCCGCCGCGCACGACGGCGGCGGCGCGGTGGCGGCAGACATTGTGGAAGGCGCGCAGGACGCCGTCATCGCCGCGGATCGCAAAGGCGCGCTCGCCCAGCATATCAAGGGTGGCGTAGTCGCCGGGCTTGGCGACTTCGCTCACATGGCAGACGACCTGCCAGTTCTTCAGCAGGAGATCGCGGCGTTCGAGCGCGAAGAAATCGGCGTTGTTGTAGGTCCATCCTGGCAGCGTTTCCCGGCTGAACCTGGACACCGGGTTTGCGCTCTCTGATTTCAATGCCGTTGCCGACATGGACCGACTCCTTCTTCCGGGGTGGCTTGGACAGCTCGGCCCGCAGGCGGGCTAAGCGGCGCTCGATAGCTTCGATTCCGCGTATTCCAGCGGGAATGCGACCGCCAGGAAAGCGTGACAGGTGCGATTGGCGGTTTCCTGCGTACAACTCTCCGGATTGATCAGGTAGTCCATCCAAAGGCCGTCGATCATGGCGTTGAAGGCGCGGGTCAGTCCGGGCACGTCCATATTGCGGTGCCGGCCCTGGTCGGCGATCTCCTGGACGATCGCCCGCGCCTGCTCGAAATAGGCGTTGGACAAGCGCAGGCAGATTTGGCGGCACTCCGGCCGCCATTGCGCCTCGCGCCAGAACCCGTACCAGACAGTCCCCCCCGCCCGATTGAAGACCATGGGATCGAAATCGGCCTCGATCATGGCCTTCAGCTTTTCGATCGGCGCCGCGGCCCGGTGAACCTTGTCGCGCCAGCAGCCTTCATACTTCAGCGCCAGGGTGCGGAGCGTCTCCGCCAGCAGGTCCTTTCTGTCGTGGAAGTAGTCGCGCAGTTCCGCCGGCGATACCTTGGCCGCCTTCGCGACGCGGGCCATGGTCAACCGCTCGAAGCCGTGCACGGCCATCGTATCGACAGCCGCCTGGATCAGTTCCATGCGCCGTTCGAGTCTAGGGTCTTTCCGCGGCATCGCCTAAGTATCGAGTTCTGCTCGACAATCTTCTCTATACTATTGATATATAATGAATAATACACTTTCGCTGAACGGGCAGTCAACTTGTCGCGGACCCATGTTTCCCGCGGTTCCGCCGCCCAAAAAAGCAGCGCGCCCCGGGTGGACAAAGCCGTTTTCCTGCACCGAGATAGGGGAAATACTTGGCACGGCGCGGCAACTGGCGCCGCGTGGCGAATGCCTGGGGGAGGGCAAATGCTTTCAGTCGATGATCGCGGGAACGTCCGCTACCTGACACTCGATCGCCCGCACGTGCGCAACGCGCTCAATCTGGCGCTGATCCTGGCGCTGCGCCAAGCCGTCCACCAGGCCAAGACCTACAATGTCCGCTGCCTGGTGGTGACGGGAAACGGCAAGGCGTTCTGCGCCGGCGGCGATGTGGCGGAATGGGCGGAGGTGGAAGCGCAAGGCGAGAGCGCAACGTTTCCCTGGGTCGAGGAGATGCATGAGCTGATCCTGGATGTGGCCGGCTTTCCCGCGCCGACGGTGGCCTGGATCAATGGCGCTGCGGTCGGCGCCGGGCTGGATCTGGCGCTGGCCTGCGATTTCCGGCTGGCGGCCGACAGCGCCCGGTTTCAATGCGCTTATACCCGCATGGCGATCTGCCCGGACGCGGGCGGCACCTGGCTGCTGCCGCGGCTGATCGGCCTGGAGCAGGCGAAGCGCTTTGCCTTCACGGCGGCGTTCTGGAGCGCGGCGGAGGCGCTGGCGCGCGGGCTGGTGACGGAGGTGCATGGCGGGGATGGCCTGGCGGAGGCCTGCCGGTTGTTCGCCGAAGGATTGGCTACAGGTCCATCGGCCGCCATTGCGGAAACAAAACGGTTGATGGAGACGGCGGCCGCGCGCGATCTTCGCGCGCAGTTGGCGGCGGAGAAAGCGGCGTCGGAGCGCTGCTACCGGACCGGGGATTTCAAGGAAGCGATGGCGGCGGCGGCGGAGAAGCGCGCGCCGGTGTTTCGCGGGCGGTAGGGGGTGAGTTGGTTTTGTCCAGAAACCTGACCCCCCAGAGTGTCATCCCCGCGAATGCGGGGATGACAACACAGGGTGAGAATAGAAAAAGAAGAAGGAACCAAGATGGGCTGGGATTTCACGCCGACGGAAGAGCAGGGGATGCTGGTGGATACCGTCCGGCAGTTCATGGAGAAGGAAATATTTCCCCATGAGCGGGAGATCGAGCGGCGCGGCGAGATCCCCATCGAGCTGGGCAAGCAGATCCAGAAACGGGCCAAGGAGCAGGGGCTCTATGCCGCCAACATGCCGGAGGAAGCCGGCGGCGGCGGGCTGGATTTCCTGTCGGCAACGCTGATGGACCGGGAGCTGGGCAAGAGCACCTGGGGCCTGGTGGGCTGGGTGGGCCGGCCGTCGGAGATCCTCAACGCCTGCCAGGGCGATCAGCGCGACACCTATCTGCTGCCGACGGTGCGCGGCGAGCGCAAGGAGGCGTTCGGCCTGACCGAACCCAATGCCGGTTCGGACGCCCTGAGCATCCAGACCCGGGCGACGGCCGACGGCGGCGACTACCTGATCAACGGCAGCAAGCACTTCATCAGCTGCGTGACCAGGCCGGATTTCGTCATCCTGTTCACGGTCACGGGCATCGACAAGACGCCGAAAGGCGAGCGCAAGCGCATCACCTGCTTTCTTGTCGATGTCGGCATGCCGGGGTTCGATATCAGACGTGGGCCCAAGCCGGTCAGCCATCGCGCCTATCACAACTACCAGCTCTCGTTCGACGGCTGCCGCGTCCCGGCGCGGAACATCCTGGGCGAGGAGGGCAAGGGCTTCGAGCTGGCGGGTCAGTGGCTCGCCAATACGCGCATCCTCACCGCGGCGACCTGCTGCGGTAAAGCCGAGCGGGCGCTGCAGATCGCCTCCGGATGGGCGGCGACCCGCAAGCAGTTCGGCCAGACCATCGGCAAGTTCCAGGGCGTGAGCTTCAAGCTGGCGGATATGGCGACGGAGTTGAAGGCCGCGGACCTGCTGACGATGTACGCGGCGTCGAAGTATGCGCAGGGCAACATGACCAACAGCGACGCGGCGATGGCAAAGCTGTACGCATCCGAGATGGCCGGGCGCGTGACCGACCATGCGATTCAGATTCTCGGCGGCATGGGGCTGATGGACGAGCTACCGCTGGAAATGCTGTGGCGGGACGCGCGCATCGAACGCATCTGGGAAGGCACCAGCGAGATCCAGCGCCACATCATCTCGCGCGAGATTTTGCGGCCGTTGAACGGGTAGGCTCCAGGCCTGGGCCTTAAACAATCGAGTGCGAGGACGATTTCATGTTTCAGCCCGATCTGCTGAAGGGCAAGCGCATCCTCATCACCGGCGGCGGCACCGGGCTTGGGCTTTCCATGGGCCGGCGGTTTCTTGAATTGGGCGCTGATCTCGTGATCTGCGGGCGGCGGGAGGCGGTGCTGCAGGAGGCGGCGGCGAAGCTCACGGCCGAGACCAAGGGCACGGTCGAGACCCATGGCTGCGACATCCGCGACGCCGCGGCGGTGGACGGGATGCTGGAGAGGATCTGGAACAGGCGGCCGCTCGATGCATTGGTGAACAATGCCGCCGGCAACTTCATCTCGCGCTCTGAGTCCCTGTCGCCCCGCGGCGTCGATGCGGTTCTCAACATCGTCCTGCATGGCGCCGCCTATTGCACCCTGGGTGCCGGCCGGCGCTGGCTGGCGGAAAAGCAGAAGGGGACGGTCCTCAGCATCATCACCACCTATGCCTGGACCGGCTCGGCTTATGTGGTGCCCTCGGCTATGGCGAAGGCCGGCGTGCTGGCCATGACCCGCAGCCTGGCGGTGGAGTGGGGCGGCCGTGGCGTGCGGCTCAACGCCATCGCTCCGGGGCCATTCCCAACCCCGGGCGCCTGGGAGCGGCTGGTGCCGCGGGCCGACCTGGCGCGGGTGTTCGAGACGAAGAACCCGCTGCAACGGGTTGGCGAACATCTGGAACTGGCGAACCTGGCCAGCTTCCTGCTGTGCGACGGCGCCGGCTACATCAATGGCGAGGTGGTGACCATCGATGGCGGCGAATGGCTGCAAGGGGCCGGGCAGTTCAACTTCCTCAACCGGCTCAGCGAATCGGACTGGGAGGCGCTGAAGCCGAAGAAATAGCCTTGCTATTTGCCTTTTTTGTCACCAGGCCGGCCGAATCGCCAAAATTTTGCCACGCCCGGCGGCCATCCTTCCGCTTGCGTCACCCTCGGGTTAACGTTAACGTTTCCTTGGCAAGTCTTTGTGCTTGAAAAGAAACATTGTTCTTGAGGCGCCGCTCGCCCAATTTAATGGCAGGGTTAGCGGTGGCCTGATGCGTTAATGGTTCGTTAACCGCTTCTGCGGCTCATTCGAGGGTGGATGAATGAGCCTGTATGCCAACAGAGGGGCAGAGCCATGAGGCGCAGTTTGGTGTTGCCGGTCGTCGCGATGGCGGCTCTGAGCGCATGCGCTACAGGCGACCAGCGCGAATACAATGTGGCCGCTGTGCCGGAGTCGACCACCCGGACAGAGGCGCCCGAGTTGCCGCCGCTGCCGCAGGACGCGGTGCCGGTGCCCGGCAGCAAGCCGGTCGCGGGGACCACGTTTATGACCAGCGGTCCGGTGACCGTTGAGGAGTTTAAGTCGCCGCAGTTGGACCCGAAGAAGCTGGTCGGGTTGAACTTCGAGCAGATGCAGAGCCTGCTGGGCGCACCCAGCGGCCGGGGCGAGAAGCCGCCGGGAAAGGTATGGACCTATAGCACCGATAGCTGCGTGCTGAATGTTTTCTTCTACGCCGACATTAACACGCGCGAATTCCGGGCCCTGACTTACGAAATCGGCAACGGCAAAGCGCGTGAATTCGATACGACGACACTGAATGAGGAAGTAAGCGAACAATGTCTGCAGCAGTTGATGCCGGGAACCTGACTCACGCGACAGCGCTGGCCGAGGCCGCCAAGCGGGTCGTGATTGTTGACGATGACGCGCTGTTCCGCGAATCGTTGGGGCTCAATCTCGTCGAGAACGGCTATCAGATCGAAGATTTCGGCGATGGCGAATCCGCGCTCAGGCATTTCGACAGCGGCGGCGCCGCCGACGCGATCCTGCTGGACTGGCGCATGCCCGGCGTGGACGGGCTCGGCGTGCTGCGGCAGCTGCGCACCCGCGATGTGCAGGTGCCGGTCATCTTCCTGACCGTGCTGAGCGACGAGATCTACGAAGAGGCGGCGCTGCGCTGGGGGGCGGTGGATTTCATCGAGAAATCCCGCAGCCTGTCGATCATCCTGCAGCGGCTGCGGCTGATCACCGACGGCGCCAAGGGCGGCGCCGGCGCGGAGCTGGCGCAGGACTCGCCGGTGGTCTTCTCCCGCGGCGGCCTGGAGCTGCGCAACGATATCAAGCGGGCATTCTACAGCAGCCATCGCGTCGACCTGACGCTGACGGAATTCCAGATCGTGCATCTTCTGGCGACGGCCAAGGACACCGACGTGTCCTACCGCCAGATCTACGACCTGGTCAGGGGAAAGGATTTCATTGCCGGCTACGGCGAAGACGGCTACCGCGTGAATGTCCGGTCTTTCATCAAGCGGATAAGGCAGAAATTCCGCGATGTGGACGATACATTCGAGTGCATCGAGAATTATCCAGGCTTTGGCTATCGTTGGGTCGATCAGGCGTAATGCGCCGCTCGTAGCGCCGGGCGCCCAGGCCTCGCGGCCGCGGCGGTCACTGGCCAGTCGCATCATTCTGCTGGCGGCGGTTTTCATCGCCGTCCCCGTCGCGCTGTATCAAACATTCGTCGAGGCCGAGGCCGACCGCCAGGCGCTGCTGATCGAAGCGGTGCAGGAACGCGGGCGGCTGGTGGGACTGGCCTTGGAGCCGCTGCTGCAGACGACCGATCCGTCGCCGCTGCTGGCCGTGGACAATGAGCTGCAGCGATTCGCCAGCGCGACGACGCGGCTGAAAGTGCTGTTCCGGCCGGCGGATCAGACGGATGTCAGCGGCTTTTTCTTCGTGGCGGCGTCGCCGGTGGTGCCGGCGGAGGATCTGACCCGCGCCCGCGACGAACTGCTGCGGCAGGGCATCCTGGGGCGGGTGTCGGCGAGTTGCACCGAGAATCTTTCCCTGGCCACGCGCTATCAGGATCCCACGGGCGAGGACGAGATCCTGACCTCGATCACGCCGGTGCTGACGCCGGCGGGCTGCTGGATCGTGCTGGTGGCTCATCCCTATGCCAGCATGCTCGGCACCTCGCTGGCGGAGCCGGTATGGCAGCGCTTTGAGGTTCAGGTCGCCGCGGCGATCTACCTGGCGATGGCAATCATAACCATCATTGTGTTCCTGAGCATGCGGCGCAGCGTGCTGCGCTTCCGCGGCCTGGCGCGGGACATCCGCACCGGCCATGCGGGCAATCGCAGCTTTGCGTCGCAGAACGAACTGGTGGAGCTCTCGGGCGTTGCCGAGGAGTTCGATCACCTGATCGCCAAGCTGCGGGCGTCGGCTGACAGCATCCGCCACGCCGCCGAGGACAATGCCCATGCGATGAAGACGCCGATCGCCATCATGCGCCAGTCGCTCGAGCCGCTGAAGCGGCTGGTGCCCAGCGGCGAGCCGCGGGGCCGCCGCGCCATCGAGGTGATCGAGAATTCCATCGAGCGCCTGGACCAGCTGGTGTCCTCTGCGCGGCGCATGGACGAGGCGATGGCGGAGCTGCTGGATCCGCCGCGGCAGCCGGTGGATGTGTCGCGGCTGCTGCGCCGCATGATCGTCGCCTATGGCAGCGTGATCGAGGCGCGCGGCCTGCGTTTCGCCACCGACCTGGACGACAAGATCGTGGTGCGCGCCAGCGAGGAGCTTCTGGAAACAGTGGTGGAGAACATCGTCGACAACTCGATCAGCGTCTCGCCGCCGGGCGGCCGCATCACGCTGTCGCTGAAGCGCGAGAGCGGCCGGGCAAAGCTGACCATCGCCGACGAAGGGCCGGGCGTGCCGTCCCAGGATCTGGAACGGATCTTCGAGCGGCGCTTTTCAAACCGGCCGACACAGGAAGCCAAAGGCGCCGGCAGCTCGCTCCATGCGGGCATCGGACTCTGGATCGTCCGGCGCAATGTCGAGGCGGTGGGCGGCCAGGTCCATGCGGAGAACGGGCCGAACGGCGGCCTGATGATGCAGATCAGCCTGCCGCTCGCGGTCTAACGCAACGTTCCGGGCGTTTTCGCCCGCTGTTTTCCGATAGCAAACTATGGCGTGACCGGCGGTCTTGCGCCGATCGAATGCCATGCCACAACTTTCACCCAGGACCGCATTAATATCGCCTGATAACTTATTGAACGACATATACAAATGGTTAATGCGTGTTAAGCATATTTCGATGACGACGAAACTGTTCAGTTTGGACAACCGCAGCGACATCGAGACCCCGCCGCCGAATGGCGCCGGTGTGTCGCTGCCGAACGCGTTTGTCAGCAAGCTGGACGCGCAATTGCGGCGCTTGGCGGACCTGCATTTGCGGGTGTCGCTGGCGCGGCTGGACCGCGAGGTGATCTCGGGCCGCGGCGAAACGCCGACGCAGCAGATCGTCGACGGCCTGTACGATCCCAGCTCGATCGTCGGCGTCGGCGGCGACGGCAGCATCGTCGCCGCCTTCCTGGGCCCGCGGGATCAGGAAGGCAGTTCGGGCGACCAGGCGATCGCGGCGCGCATCGAGCGGCTGTTCACCGGTGCCCTGGCCGCGGCCGGCATCGACGAGATGCGGGTGCGCCAGAACCTCACCATTGTCCATGGCTGGACCGACGAGATCCACGACGTGCCGGGCCTCGCCCTGGCGCTCGAGCGGCAGCGCCATGGCCGCAAGCGCCTGCCCGAGGCCAAGCCCCGCACGGCCTGAGCTGAATCCGCCTATCCTGGATCGATCTGCGCCGCGCGGCTAGTCTGCGGCGCGATGGCAAACCTGCGGCAAACCTTCACCCGGATTATCGACCTGTGAGCGGCGCCCCGTTGTTGCGCCGGATCACGCCCGCCGATCACCTGATCATGCCCTGGAAGAACGGGCTGGGGTTCACCCGGGAAATCGCCATCGATCCCAAGGATGCTTCGATGAGCGACGCCGGCTTCCGCTGGCGGCTTAGCATTGCGACCGTGGATCAATCCGGCCCGTTCTCGAGCTTTCCCGGCATCGACCGCACGATCATGGTCATCGATGGCAACGGCATGGAACTGACCGTGGCCGGGCAGGCGCCCCATCTGCTGGACCGCTGCTTCGTGCCGTTCTCGTTTCCCGGCGACGCGGCGACGGAATGCAAGCTGATCGATGGGCCGATCCGGGACTTCAATCTGATGGTGAACCGCAAACTGCTGGCCGCGCGCTGCGAAACGCAGGAGATCGAGGAGCCCGCCGAGGTCCGGATTCAACGTGCGATCTTCATCGCCCATGTCCTCGCCGGCGAAATCGCGGTCAGCTTCGGCGATGCGACTGTCAATTGCGGCGCCGGGGATACGGCCATTGCCGATGCAAGCGGTGCATCTGCGGCGCTGCAATTGAACCCGGCCCTGAAGAGTGTGGCCGCTGTGATGCAGCTTGCGCCTGTTCGTTAATGCTGCGCCCAGCGCGAAAGCAAACAAGGGGTCAGCGCCTGGCGCTAACCCCTTGTTCTAACTGGCTCCCCGGGTTCGACTCGAACGAACGACCTAGCGGTTAACAGCCGCTTGCTCTACCGGCTGAGCTACCGGGGATCAGAGCCTGTGAATTGTCGGTGGCGGGGTATATCAAAAGACCCTGCCGGATGCAAAGCTTGTCCCGGACCCGCGCCTGCGGGCGATTCCCCGGCCTGACGGCCTTACCCCATAATCTTAACGATACAGGCGGACACGGGCAGGTAGTCGGAGTTCGGCAGGTGGAAGGCCCAGAGGAAATCATGGGTGGTGATGCGCCCCTGGATATACAGTTCCAGGAACATGCGGCTCACCGGGTGGAGCCGCTCGGGCAGGCAGATCAGCAGGGCTTCCGGGATCTCCATCGTTCCCCCGCGAGCGAACAGGCACAAAGCCCTGCTCAGACGCCGCAATCAAGCTAGTCCCGTTCGCGGCGCAAGTCCATTGACAGCATCGCGACCGGCTTACAAGTTGGCGCCGCCATAGCCGCAGCGGCGCGTCGCCCGCTGCGGCGGCGCAATCCAGCACCGCCGGGATTCTCCGCCGGCGCCTTCTTGAGAGCAGGGATCGGACAGCAGGGACAGCATGCGTGCGGTCATCTTGAGCGCCGGTCAGGGATCGCGCCTGCTGCCGTTGACGGCCGACAGGCCGAAATGCCTATTGCCGCTGAAGTCGCGGACCCTGCTGCAGTGGCAGGTGGAGACGCTGGCCGCCGGCGGCGTCACCGAGATCGCCGTGGTCGTCGGCTTCCGCGCCGCCATGGTGGAGGAGCATCTGGCGGCGCTGCGGCGCGACGGCCTGGCGCTGCGCACGATCCTCAATCCGTTTTTCAACGTCGCCGACAATCTCGGCAGCTGCTGGCTGGCGCGCGGCGAGATGGGCGGCGATTTCCTGATCGTGAACGGCGACACGATTTTCGAGCCCGCGGTGCTGCAGCGGCTGCTGGCGAGTCCTGCCGCGCCGATCACCGTCACCATCGACCGCAAGGACAGCTACGACGCCGACGATATGAAAGTTCAGGTGCAGGGCACGCGCCTGCTGGATATCGGCAAGACCCTGCCGCATGATCTGGTGAACGGCGAGTCCATCGGCATGCTGCTGTTCCGCGGCACGGGGCCGCGCCTGTTCTGCGACGCGGTCGACCGCGCCATGCGCCAGCCCGAGGGATTGAAATGGTGGTACCTGAAGGTGATCGCGCAGATCGCGAAATCGCATGAAGTGCAGACGGCGCTGATCCAGGGATTGAGCTGGGGCGAGGTGGATTATCCCGCCGACCTCATCCGCGCCGAGCGGCTGGCGGAAGCGTGGGAGAAGCGAGCGTAGCATCCCCGGTCTGTCCCCTCTGCCCTGCAAGCAGGGGAGAGGGAGCGTCGCGCTTGCGACGCGGGTGAAGGGTCGGGCGCACGGGCGCAGGGTGCAGTTCCTCGGAGATTGGGAGCAAAGCTCCGATCTGTTGGTTCCGCTTCGATTTGCGTGTGATCGGAGGCGTCGGCGCCGGCCCTCACCCCACAACATTCGCTGGACGCGAATGTTGTGGCCTTCTCCCGCTTTGCGGGCGAGGGGAAAGGCTTTGTCGAAGTTTATATTCTTGTTGCGTTCCTCTTCGCCAGAATGTCCTCCGCCAGTTTCAGATCCTCCGGCTTGTCGACATCGATTGCCGCTTCGGCGAAGGGCATGTCGGCGGCGGCGATCTTGATGCCGACGATCGCCGACAGGCGGGCCAGGGCATCGGCGAGGGTCAATCGCCCGAGGGCGAAGCGGATCAATGTCACGGGCCCGATGGCGGCGACCATGCGCCAGGGTTTCTTGCGATGGGCTTCCAGCGTCGACCAGAACTGGATGAGGCCGGCGACCGCCGGGCCGCGGAACAGGAACAGATTGCAGCCGCTATAGCCGTCATCGCGGAAGCGGTAGAAGGTGCGGATCGACTCCGGCTGCTGCTCCCGGATGACGCTGGCGCGCGCCAGGCCCACCGTCGCGTCGGCATCGACCGGCGCGGCGCGGCAGAAATGCTCGACCATCGCCGGCGTCAGCAGCGGATGATCCGAGGTCGTGATCAGCAGCGGCCAGGCGATGTCCTTGCTCTCAAGCGCGCGGCGCACGCTGGCGCTGGGGCTCGCGGCCGCCGGGATGAACAAAATGTCGGCGCCGGCGAGAGTCTGCCGGGTTGCCGCATCGGCGCCCGCCAGGAGATCGGGATCGCCGCAGACCAGGATACGCTCCATGCCGGCGGCGCGCAGCGTCTCGATCACGCGGCGGATCATCGGCTGGCCGCCGACCGGCACCAGGGCCTTATGTTTTATGCCGGCGTAGCGCGCGACGGGATCGTCCGGCCCGCGGCTTCCCGCCAGGAGCAGCGCGCAATTGGGCCGCGCCGCCGAAGTCACGGAATTTCCTTCTCGTACATCCGATAGGTCTTGCAGATGCGGGCGCCGATGGATTCCAGGACGCGGCGCAGGGCCATGTTGTCTTCCAGCACCCAGCCCAGCTCGACCCGCTCGATGCCGCAGCGCTGCAGGCCGCCGCGCAAGGCATCGAAGATGGAGAACAGGGCCACGGCGCCGATCGGCGTGCCGTGATACTCCCGGCGCAGCCCCATGAGGGGCACCCGCGCCGTCTTCACGCCCGCGACCTTGAGCCGCCAGAGCATCTTGGCCCAGCCGAAGGGCAGCAGCCTGCCGTCCAGGCCGGCCACGGCTTCGCAGAGGTTCTGCAGGCACAGCGCCATGCAGATCGGCTTGCCGTCCAGCTCGGCGATCCAGAACAGCTCGGCATTGATCAGCGGCCGCAGGCCCTTGGACAGATGCGCCGCCTCCGCCTTGGTGAAGGGAATGAATTTCCAGTTCTCCGACCAGGCGTCGTTGAATATCTCGATCAGCGCGTTCAGTTCGTCGCCATAGCGCTTCATATCGACGCGGCGGATGCGGAGGCGGCCGACCTCGCCGGCGCGGGACGAGAAATGCTTCACCGCCGCCGGAGCCTCCCGTGGAACGGGGAGGTCATAGGCGACGACGTCCTTGGCTTTGGCGAAACCGAGCGCGGCGAGATGGCGGCCGGCATAAGGCGGATGATAGGGCATGAACATCATGGGCAGGGCGTCGAAGCCGTCGACCATCACGCCGATCTCTTCATTGATGCTCAGGCTGAACGGCCCGAGCATCCGCCCCATGCCCTGCGCCTTTAGCCAGGCGGCGGCGGTCTCCAGCAGAGCCGCGAACACCGCGGGATCGTCCTCCCCGTCGATGTTGCCGAAATGGCCGAGACTGGCGCCGTGGCGCTCCAGCGAGAGGCGGTCGACTTGGGCGCTGATGCGGCCGACGGGCCGGCTGCCTTTGTAGGCCAGCCAGTACTCGCCGCGGGCATGCTGATAGAACGGATTTTTGTCCTGGCGCAGCGCGTCCAACCGTTCCAGCACCAGCGGCGCGACATAGCCGGGATGGCCGCGATAGATCAGCCCGGGCAGCCCGATGAATCGGCGCAGCGCGGCGGCGTTGCGCACGGGTTCGACGCGGATGGGCGACAGATCGGCAGCGGCCGCGGCCGGAGCCGCGGTCACGATGTTCATGATCCCGCCGTTGCGGTGCCGGTATCGGCGGCCATTTCCTCGCCTACGGCGCGCTCCTTGCCGAAGGGCCGCGGGCTGCCGTCGCGGCGAACGCCGCCGGAGAGTTCCTGAACCCAGGGATACTTCTCCGCCATCTCCGCCGTGTAGCCGATGTTGAACACGGTGGCGCTGCGGCCGACGTCCCTGGCCTTGGCGTAGTAGGTGCCGAGCAGGCGGTCCCAGAAGTAACTCGTGATGCCGAAATTGCCCTGCTCGTTGTGGAAATGGTGGGCGAGATGCAGGCGCTTCACGCGCTGCATGTACTTCGATTTCGGCGTCGTGTTCAGATGCTGCACGCAGTGGGCGAATTCGTAGAAGCAGGTGGTCAGCAGGCCGGTGGCGAAGGCGATGGCGCCGCCGGCCGGTCCGGCGACGACCCAGCCGACGGCGATGGTGATGATCGCAATCGTCGGCAGCGTGGTGTAAAGCGCGCCGAACAGCACGCGAAGATCGTTCGGATCCTGATGATGGTCGAAGTGGATGCGCTTCCATACCGCCGCGGTCCAGCGCGATTTGTAGAGATACTGGCCATGCAGCACGAAGCGGTGGATCAGATACCAGGCCATGGGATAGACGGCGATGGCCAATAGCACGGCAATCCCCAGACCCGGTATCGACGCGCCCGGCAGCAGATAGACGGTCACACCCAGGCTGATCAGCGCGAGCAGAACGTAGGCATGCACCGTCGGATAGGCGGCGAACGCCCGGATCAGGTCGTTCATATCCATCCGGCCGAGGTTATGGGTGCGGGACTTCCACAATGTGACCAAGGAATTCTCCGTGGCGGTCATGGGCCAAAAGGCGCCGAATCGACGGCCGCAGGGAATGTAGTATCCCCAATGTCCTTTCGCAACCCGGGCCGCCCGGAATAATCCAGGCCGCGCAAAGGGTTGCAGCCACGACAGATGGCCGCAGCCGGTGAACCCTCGACTGTCAGGGCGAGATGACGAGGCGACGGTCGCGTCGCGATAATTGCGCGGGACTCAGTAGCCTTCGACCCGCAGGAGCCAGAAAGTGCCGAGCGCCGCGAACAGTACCGGCGGTGCCCAGGCGGCGATCAGCGGGGCCAGGGCGCCCGTCTCGCCGAGGGTCAGCATGAGGCCCTGGCAGACGAAATAGAGGAAGCCAAGCGCGACGCCCAGCGCCAGGCCGGTCGCCATGCCGCCCTGCCGCTGCAGGCCCTGGGCCACCGGCGCTGCCAGCAGGATCATCACCAGCAGCGAGAACGGCAGCGTCAGCTTGTGATTCATCCAGGTCTCGTAGAAGTAAACCGAGCGGGCGCCGACATTGGGCTTGAGGATGAATTGCGTAAGGTCGCGGAAGGAGAGCGTGGCGGGATCGGTGGCGAGGTTGGCGAAATGCGCGGGAGTCAGCAAGGTCTCCCACGGCAGCCGCGCGGCGTAGATCGCTTCCGTGTTCTGCTGCTCCCGCATATCGAAGCGCCAGGTATCGAAGAACGTCCACTTGCCGTCCTGATGGACCGCCTTCTGGGCGGTGATCTGCTGGGTCAGGATGCCGTTGTCGTTGCGTTCGAATATCCGCATGTTGGTCAAGACGTGGCCTTCCTCGGAGACTCCCTTGACGCCGACGAGGACCTGGCCGTCGCGCAGCCAGATCGGCGCGGAGTTTTCCGTCGGCGCGTTGGGCGCCGCATCCCAGGTCGCCAGCCGGTCCGTGGCCCAGGGAACGAGCTGGTCGTTCACGATGAAGTAGATGGCGCCGACGAGCATCGCGATGGGAACGAAGGCGACGAGCAGCTTGTAGAAGGAGAAGCCGCCGGCCTTGAGCGCGATGATCTCATTGCCCCGCACCAGGCGCGCCAGGCAGAGCAGGGCGGCCATGAGCACCGCGAACGGCAGCATCAGATTGACGAGCTGCGGCAGCCGCAGGACGGCATAGGTGGCAAGGGCGGAGAGGTTGTTGCCGTGTCGCGCCGTGATGTCGTCGGCATTGTTGAGCAGATCGAGGACCTGCAGCATGGCGACGAAACCGATGAGAATCGGCAGTAAATGCACGATGAACAGGCGCGACACGTAGCGGACAACGGTATAGCTCATGCGGGCGCTCTCCCGACAAGCAGCCGGCGCGTCCACTCGCCCATCTCGCCGATACGGTCGATCAGCGCGGTGACCGGGTTGTAGCCGGGCCGGGTTGCCGATGTATGGAAGGCCCAGATGCTGATGGCGACAAAGCAGAAGAAGGGAACCCACATCGCGATGGCGGCGGGAACCACGCCGTTGTCCGCGAGGCTTTCGGCGAACTGCAGCAGGTGATGATAGAACAGCAGCAGGATCAGGCCGACCACCAGACCGACCGACCGGCGGGCGCGGCGGCTGCCGATACCCAAGGGCATCGCCAGCAACGGCAGGAAAAGCACAGACGCGATTCGGACGAGGCGGCTGTGGATTTCGGCCTCGATCTTCGCGCGGGTCAGGCCGACCGGCGGCGTTGCCCGCTGGTCCCAGAGTTCGGTCAGCGTCAACTCGCGTTCCCGCTGCCCGCGCTCCCGGAACACCGACGTGCCTAACGCTTCTTCCAGCGGCACGTCGAACTGGTCGAAGGACAGCACGGTGGATTTCTTGCCGTCAGGCGAGGTCTGGATCCAGATGCCTTTCTGCAGGCGCAGGATCAGGTCCATGCCGGTGCGTTCGCGATACAGCTTTCCAGTTTCGGCCGTCGTCGTCGTCGTGCTGCCGTCGGACTTCTCATTGTAGAGGAAGATGCCGTTGAGCTGTCGGCCGCCGTCGGACAGGCCCTCCACCATGATCGTCATGTCGCCGAGGCCGGTGAAGAAGGTGCCGCGCTCCAAGGCCGTATTCCAGGCCGTGTGGGTTACGGTGTAGACCAGCGCCTGGTAGGCGTAGCGGGTGTAGGGCTGCAGATAGCCGATGACGATGGCGCTACAGATCGTCAGCGCAATCGCCAGCCCCATCAGCGGCACCAGCATGCGGCGCAGGCCGACGCCCATGGCATGAATGGCGTCGAGCTCGCTGTCGCCGCTCATGCGCATGATCGCGACGAGTATGCCGACAAAAAAGGCGGCGGGAATGGCGATGCCCAGATAGTGCGGGATGAGGTTGGCCAGCATCTTCAGGATGAGGAAGAAGGGACCGCCCTTATTGACCACCAGATCCAACAGCCGAACCATTCGTTCCAGCAGAAGGGCAACCAGTGCCACGGCGATGCAGCCGGCCAGCGGCCACATGGTCTTTGCCAGGATGTAGCGGTCGAGGGTTTTCATGCCCGGCGATGCCACGCGGCGCGGACGGTCTCTGCGATTCGCGCCAGGTCTGCGGCGGCCGGTTGTAGGAACTTGGTCAGGTCCGGCGTCCGTGGCCAGCCATGATCCGTCACCTCGATGCCGGCGATGGCGCGGCTTCCGGCATAGCGCGGGATGACATGAAAATGCACATGGGGATCGACCATCATCAGCATCAGATAGTTGATCCGCTCATACTCTACCAGGGCTTTCAGATTGCGCTCGATATCGGGGATGACCTGCGCCAGCCCGGTGAACGCGGCCGGGGATAGATCGGAAAACGCCTGATCGTCGCCGCGATGGGCCAGGACCAGCGCGGCGGCCGTCACCTGTTGCGGCCGCAAGAGGACGAGCCAGCTTGGATAGGCGTGAATCAATGTATCGGGATAGCCGAACTTAAGAATCGTTTCGTTCGCTGCGGTCATCAGTTGGAAAACTTCCGGTTCTGCAAAGGAAAGGTTGCGGCCCGCGGCCGTCTACGCAAAATATAGTGGCCGGGGAATCGGGGCCGATCAACGGCTTTAGGGATCGCGGCAAGTCGGAATTTCCAGGGGGTGTCATGAGCAGGGGCAAACAGCGCCTGATCCTGATGGTTGGCGTATCGAGTAAGGAACAGGAATGGCTGTCGCGGGTGGAAGGGGCGCGGTTCCGCTTCGAAGATCTGGGAGACTTCGCCGAGGCCGACGATCCTTTTCTCTGCCGGCCGAGCAAATTCGTTCGCGAGGCGGTGGCCGAAGCGCGGCGGCGCTTTCCGCATGCGGCCGGCGTCGTTGCGTTCGATGACTATCCCGCGAGTCTGCTGTCGCTGGCGGTCGCCAACCGGCTGAAGCTGCCGGGGGCCAGCCTGCAATCGGCGCTGACCGCGAGCCACAAGGTCTGGAGCCGGGTGTTTCAGCGCAAGGCCGCGGGGCAGAGTGTTCCCAGATTCCAGATCATCGATCCCAGCCGGGACTACCGGGCCGACGACCTGAAACTGGCCTTTCCCTTCTGGCTGAAGCCGGTGAAGGGCGCGATGTCGTTCCTCGGACATCGAATCAATAATCTGGAGGAGTTCCGCGCGGCGCAGGAAAAGGCGCAACGCGAGCTGCCGCCCTATGCCCGGGCATTCAATGAAATGCTGGCGCTCAGTCCGGCGCCGATCAACGGACGCTATAGTGCGGTCAGCGGCAGCTGGCTGATCGCCGAGGAATTGATGAGCGGGCATCAATGCACGCTGGATGGGCTGATGGAGAACGGGCGGTTCCGTCTGCTGGGCATCGTCGACGCCGTCCGCCTGCCGAACCGGGTCAGCTTTGCGCGCTTCGAACTGCCGAGCCGCTTGCCGCGGCGGGTGCAGCAGCAAATGGCCGATATCGCCGGGCGGGTCATGTTGCAGCTCGGCTATCGCCATGGCCTGTTCAATATGGAATTTTTCGCCGATCCGCGGGGCGGGGAGCCGAAGATCATCGAGGTCAATCCGCGGCTCAGCCCGCAATTCACCGATCTCTATGCCAATGTCAGCGGCCGATCGTTGTATCAGCATGTGGTGCATGCGGCGGCGGGCCTGCCGATACCGGCCGGCGCGGACAAGAGCGTGTTCACCTATTCCGCGAGCTGCGTGCTGCGGCGCGCCGACGACTGCCTGGTGCGGCGCGTGCCGTCGCAGCGCAGATTGCGGCAGGTGAAGAAGAAGATCCCGGGCACCGACGTGGTGCTGACCGCGGAGGAGGGCGACCGCCTGTCCGACCTGATGCAGGACAGCTACAGCTTCCGCTATGGCTGGATCAATCTGGGGGCGACGTCACGGGCGGATCTGCGCCGCCGCTATCTGCGGGCGCTGAAGATGCTGAAGTTCGATTTCGTGCCCTTGCGCAATGGCGCCGAAGCCAAACCGGCGGCGAAGAACGGCCGGCGAAAACCGGGCAGCGCGGGTTAGGGCACGGCCAGCGCGAAAGTGGCTTCATTCGCGAACTTGTCGAGCGAGGCCGTGACGCCGCGCACTTCGGTCTCGATGCGCCAGCCGGGGCCGTCGCGGGCGATGCGGTAGAGGTGATAGCGGGAATGATCCTTGCCGTTGTGGTCGCCGCAAGAGGATGCGGCGGGCACGCCGACGACCGGCGCGTGACCGGCGGGCGTCGGCAGCTTGCTGAGTCCGGATTTGTGCGTATGGCCATGCAGGACGAGTTCCGCGCCGGCGGCCCGGATGCAGGCGCGGAATGCCTCAAAGTCGGTGAGTTCCTTGCGCCGATGCTTCGGATCGCCGAAAGGCGGATGATGCAGCATGACGACGCGGCAGAGGCCGCGATTGCCGAGCGCGATCAGCTTCTCCTTCAGCGCGGCCATCTGCCGTTCGCCGATGGTGCCGCCGGCAAAGCCGGGCGGCATCGGGCAGGCGGTGGAAACGCCGACAAGCGCGATGTCGCCCCGCAATCTGACGAAGGGAAACTCATCCTCACTCCTGAGGGGCGTTTCGGCGGCGCTGCCGTTGCGCAGATCCGTACTGGCCATGTAGGGCGCCCACTGGCCGATCGTCTGCTGCCAATCCAGCGCGATATAGGCGTCGTGATTGCCGGGAATGACCGTGACCTTGTCGGGCGGGCCGAGGCTGCCGATCCAGCTTGTCGCATGGTCGAACTCGCGGGGGAGCGAGATGTTGACGATATCGCCTGTCACCGCGATGTGATCCGGCGCGGCGGCGGCCATGTCCTTGGCCAGGGCCTCGAGCACCGGCGTCACATAAAGGTTCTGACGGCGCAGGGTCCAGGACAGGAAGCCGAGGATGCGCTTGTTCAGCAGCTCGCCGAACCGGGTGTCCGGCAGCGGCCCGATATGAGGATCCGACAGATGAGCCAATGTGAACATTTCGCTTCCCGGGCTGCCTCGCTATATATGCCGCCGTTCATGTGGCCTGCCGCCGCCGGGGTCAAGAAAACTTTGATTCGTTCTAGGGTTAGAGTCGCGGGCTCAATTCTGGCATAAGGCGTTTCCCGGGGCGCGAAAGCGTCTTTTGGGCCATTTTCACTGGAGAACCCGGCCGTCGCCATGGTTGCAGAAGCGCAGGGAACTGGGATCAGGGCGTTGTCGGCGATCGTGATCGGCGACACCGATCAGGCGGCGTTCAGCCTCGATCAACAGGCGCGCTGGCGCCGCGCCTTCGGCCGCGCCGGAATCGGCGATGTGCGCCGTGAATCCGATTCGCCGCCGGCCGATGGGGCGACGGTGCTGGTGCGCGCCGATCTGATCCTGGAGGAAGTGCTGACCAAGGCGCTGACCCAATCGCCGGACACCCTGCTGTATGTAGAGCGGGGCGCGGTGAAGCGGCCGGTAGCGGTGCATCTGCCCGCGGCGCGGGCGGCCGAGGGCGTGCGGCTGATCGGCGCCGCGGAACTGCCCGCCGAACTGCCGCCGGATCTGCTGATAGTGAATCCGGTGGGGCTCGGCAGCAGCTACAATCACGCGCTGCGGAAACGCGCGGTGCCCTATGCGCTGCTGCTGGGCGAGATGCCGCTGCGCCTCATCGAATGGCGCATGTTCAAGGGCGCCTATAAGGGCGTCACCGATTTCGTGACCAAGTGGCTCTGGCCGCTCCCGGCGCTGTGGGTGACGCGCTGGTGCGCGGCGGCGCGGCTCTCGCCGAACATGGTGACGGCGGCCAGCTTCGTATTGGTGCTGCTGGCGCTCTGGCTGTTTACCATCGGCGCGTTCGAGCTGGGCGTGATCGCGGCCTGGCTCATGACGTTTCTCGATACGGTCGATGGCAAGCTGGCGCGGGTGACGCTGACCTCGTCGAAATGGGGCAACGTCTTCGATCATGGCATCGACCTGATCCACCCGCCGTTCTGGTATTTCGGCTGGTATCTGGGGATCGTGCAGCTCGGCCATGGATCGTCCTGGCAGGCGATAGCGCTGTGGATCGTCGCCGTCGGCTATGTGCTGGGGCGGCTGCAGGAGGGCTTCTTCCTCTGGCGATACAAGGTGGAGATTCATGCCTGGCAGCCGCTGGATTCCGCGTTCCGCCTGTTCACGGCGCGGCGCAATCCCAACCTGGCGATCATGACGGTGGCCGTGATTGCCGGCCGCGTGGATCTTGGCTTTCTCGCCGTGGCGGTTTGGACGCTGCTCTCGCTGGCATTCCATTTCCTGCGTATCGGTCAGGCGATGCGCCTGCAATCCCGGGGCGAGCCGGTGCAGTCCTGGCTGATAGAAATGGCCAAGACGACCTGAAGATGCGAATCGGCGTCATCAGCAATCCCCGCAGCCAGCGCAACCGCAGCGAGATGGCGCGCATGCGCGACCTGATCGAGAGCCATGGCGTGCCCCATGGCGAGATCGACCATATCGCCTCGGTGCCGGAGATCCTGAAGCGGTTTGCCGCCGATGGCGTCGAACTGGTCGCGGTCAGCGGCGGCGATGGCACGGTGCAGGCGGTTCTGACGGCGCTGCTGAACGGCAACGCCTTTGCCTCGCCGCCGCGCGTCGCCGTTCTGGCCGCCGGCATGACCAACCTGATCGCCGCGGATGTCGGCATGAAGGATCACCCGGCCGAAGCGCTGGCGCGGCTGCTGGAACCCGATGCGCTAAGCCGCGGCAAGGCGGTGGAGCGCTCGGTGCTGTCGCTGCAGATCGATCCGGCGGATGCGCCGGTGCATGGCATGTTCCTGGCCACCGCCGGCTTTTATCGAGCGGTCATGCTGGTGCGGCGGCGGGTGCATTCGCTGGGGGTGGTGCGCAACCTGGCGGCGGGCATGGGCATCGCCGCCTCGCTGCTGCGGCTGCTGCTCGGCCGCTCTGGAAAGGGCGAGCTGCTTCACGGCGATGCCATTCGCGTGGACATCGACAGTAGCCGCGGCGAAAGGCGCGACTATCTTCTGTGGATGGCGACGACGCTCGACCGTTTCATCATGCATCTCCATCCCTTCTGGGGCAGCGGGCCGCAGGCGCTGCGCTATACGGCGGTGCCCTATCCGGCGCGCCGGCTGGCCTGTGCCCTGTGGCCGATCCTGCGCGGGCGGCCGCGCAGATGGATGAATGAGGCGGGCTATCATAGCGGCCGGGCGGCGGTGCTGGAGCTGACACTGGACTGTCCTATCGTGTTCGACGGCGAGTTCTTCACGCCGCGGGCCGGCCAGCCGGTGACGCTGCGCGCGGACCGGCGGATCATCTTCTGGCAGGTCTGAGGCGATGCCGGACCTATTGCGCCAGCAGATCGAATCGGAGATCGCCGGAGCCTTTCCGGCGGCGGCCGCAAAGCTGGCCGATGCCGTTCGCGCACGACACGATGATGGGGTCGCGGCGGTGATCTTCTACGGTTCCTGCCTGCGGCAGCGGAAGATCAGCCCGGAGTCGATGGTGTTCGACTTCTTCGTCCTCGTGGACGATTACCGGCGGTTCTATGGCCGGCTCTGGCCGGCGCTGGCCAACTATCTGCTGCCGCCGAACGTCTTCCAGATCGCCATCGATGCGGGCGATGGAAAGATCTTGCGGGCGAAATACGCGGTGGTCACCGTGGCGCAGTTTCATGACCTGGTGTCGCCGCGGACCTTCCATTCCTACTTCTGGGCGCGCTTTGCCCAGCCGACGCGGCTGGTCTATGCGCGGGACGCCCTATCGCGCGAGGCGGTCATCGAGTCGCTGATGCATTCGGTCTCTGCGATGGCGGGCGCGGCGGCCGGCCTGATGACGGCGCCTTTTGCACCCGGCGATCTGTGGAAGGAAGCCTTCCGCCATACCTATGCGGCGGAGCTGAGGGCGGAAAAGGCGGGCCGGGGAGAGCATGTCTATCTGGCGGATGCGGCGCGCTATGACGCGCTGACGGAGCCGGCGCTGACGGCGGCGGGGCTGTCGCCGCAGCGGCTCGATCATGGCCGACTGTCGTTGCAGAACGGCGCCGCCACCAGCACCAAGGCGAATGTGGTCTGGGCGCTGCGGCGCTGGTACGGCAAACTGCTGTCGATCGCGCGCCTGACCAAGGCCGTGTTCACCTTCGATGGCGGCCTGGACTACATCCTCTGGAAGATCGAGCGCCATAGCGGCGTCAGCGCCACAGCCACGGAATGGCAGCGGCGCCACCCGTTGTTGGCGGCGCCGGGCCTCGCCTGGCGGCTCTATCGCCGCGGCGCCTTTCGCTAGTTCGGGGAATAAGTGAACGCCGCGATCAGCCGACCGCGGCCATCTTCTCCGGCACGTCCAGCAGACCGGCCTTCAGGGCCACGTCGGTCAGCTTCGCCACCACGCTGTCGAGCTGCGCCTTGGTATGGGCGGCGCAGACGCTGCAGCGGAGCAGGGCGGTGCCGTTCGGCGTCGCCGGCGGCAGGGCCAGGTTCACATAGACGCCGGCCTGCAGCAGGGCATGCCACAGATGCACGGCGATTTCCGGGCTCGGCAGATGCACGGCAACCACCGGCCCCTTGTGGGGGCCGAGCACGAAGCCGCGGCGCTTCAGCCCGTCATAGAGAGTGTTAACGTTGGCCCAGAGGCGGCTGCGCAGCTCGGGATGGGCTTCCATCTCCTTCAGCGCCGCCGTCACCGAGGCAACGATGGAGGGCGGCAGCGAGGCCGTGAACATGTAGGGGCGGCAGGCCACGCGGAGGATGTTGAACTCCGGATGGTCGGACAGGCAGAAGCCGCCGATCGCGCCCAGGCTCTTGCTGAAGGTGCCGACGATGAAATCGATGTCCTCTTCCAGGCCGACCATTTCCGCGAGGCCGCGGCCATGCTCGCCGAGCACGCCCATGGAGTGGGCCTCGTCGAGGATGATGTAGGCGCCGTGCTTCTTCTTCACGGCAACGATGTCGGCCAGGGGGGCCTGGTCGCCGAGCATGCTGTAGATGCCCTCGACGACGATGATCTTGTCGCCCTCGGTGCTGGCGAGCCGCGCCAGCCGCTTGTCCAGATCGGCCGCGTCATTGTGCTTGAAGCGGATCACGGTCGCCGCGGTCATGCGGCAAGCATCGTAGATGCTGGCATGGGAGTCGGCGTCGATGATCAGGTAGTCCTTGGGGCCGGCCAGGGTGGAGATGATGCCCAGATTGGCCTGATAGCCCGTGGTGAACACCATGCAGTGCTCGCGGCCGTAGAACCGCGCCAGCTCCCGCTCCAGGCCCTTATGGCCCTGATAGCTGCCATTGGCGATGCGCGAGCCCGTGGTGCCGGTGCCGTAGCGCCGCAGCGCATCGACGGCGGCGCCGACCGAGGCGTCGTCAAAGGTCAATCCGAGATAGTTGTTGGTGCCCACGAGGATGGTATTGCGGCCCTCGATGATCGCTTCCGTCGGCGACAGAACACGCTCCATCTTGACGCTGAACGGATCCGCGCCCACGGCCTTCACGGCCGTATGCGAATCGATCAGCGACTTGAACTTGTCGAACAGAGCCATCCTCACGCACTCCCTTTTAATTGTCGGACGGTGTTAACCAGGTCACCGACCGTTCGTACCTCCGGCAGAAGGTTGAGCGGGATGGAGACATCGAACCGCTCCTCCAGCTCCATCATCAAATCCATCATCGCCTGGGAATCGACGCTCAGGTCCTCGGCAATGTCGGTATCCGCATCGATCAGCTTGCCCCCCTTACGAAACGGCTCCAGCACTTTGGTGATCGTGCCCAGCACGTCGTCAGCCGCCATTATTCTCACCGATCCTGGCTGCCGTTTCGCAAGCGCGAAAGCTTCAAGGCGGCCGATCCTGCTTCCCAGCCCTTAATATTCACGTGCTTTTTCCCTAAAACCGCCGCCCACGGGAAATGACAATTTGTTACCGGTTGTTACAGCCAGCCTGCCTCGCGGTACCAACGCATTGTCTTTGCAAAGCCTTCGGGCAGGAGACAGGCCGGCTTCCAGCCGGAGAGCAGGTCGTCGCCGGGTGGCCGGGCGACCCAGTCGGGATGGCGCAACTCGCGGGCCTTTCCCGGCGTGAAAACCGTACGGGCGCCCAGGACTCGATGCGCCGCAGCATTGACGGCCGCCGCGGCATGGACGGCGAAGGCAGGCAGAGGGATCGGCCTGAGCGGTTTTCCGGCCGCGGCGGCCATTGCGGCGCCGATTTCGGGCCAGCCATAGCCCTCAGCAGCGCCATCATCGACTTCCAGCGTCTGGCCATCGCCGCGCGTTGTCTCAGAAATCACTTTAATGAAATCACATAATTCATTTACATCAATGAAGGAAATTCGCTGATCTGACGGGCCCGGTTGAGGGAAGAAGCCGCGCGCGGCGCTGCTGAAGAAGCCGAGCGTCTCGCGATCGCCGGGTCCATAGACGGCGGGTGGACGAATAATTACCCAACGTAATCCGCTGCTTAACTTACCGATTTCAAGTTCTGCGTCAGATTTACTGAGAGCATAATCCGAGAGTTGCGGCTCGCGGGCGGCCAGGGACGACAAATGGATGAACCGGCAGTTACGCTGCCGGGCGGCGGCTTCGGCGATCGCCCGGGTGCCCATCACGTTGGTCTGCTGGAAGGCCTCCGCCGATCGCGCCTTCACCGCCCCGGCCAGATGGATGACAGTGCCGGCCCCGGTCAGAAGGCGGTCCAGCGCCTTCGGGTCGGCCAAATCGCCGATCACCGCCTCGACCTTGGGCAAGGGAAAATGACGGTCCGCCGGGATACGCCGGGTGAGGATTCGCACCGGCCGGCCCTCCGCCGTCAGCCGGCGTACAAGATGCGTGCCGATGAACCCCGTTGCTCCGGTGACGGCGACGAGGCCGGTCATGGGTCAGGCTGCCGCGCCGTGCCCGGTAAGCGGCGGCCCGTATGCGCCGCTCAGATAGTTCGCCTTGGCCTTGGCGCGGCTGAGCTTGCCGGAGGATGTCTGGGGCAGGCCGCGCGGCTCGATCAGGTAGACCTTGCAGGTGACCGCGGCGGAACGCTGCACGGCGGCTTCCACCTCTCTGACCAACTGGTCGCGGGCCGTCGTTTCGTTGGTCCGGCATTGGACCAGCAGCACGACTTCTTCCTGATCGTGGGCGCCGCTGACCGAGAAGGCGGCGACGTCGCCCCGGCGCAGCGCCGGCAGGCCTTCGACCGCCCATTCGATGTCCTGCGGCCAGATGTTGCGGCCGTTGGCCAAGATCAGGTCCTTGCTGCGGCCGGTGATGACGATCTGTCCGTTCAGGAGATAGCCGAGGTCGCCGGTGTCCAGCCAGCCATCCGCCGACAGCACGAGATCGGTTGCTTCCTTCTGCTGGAAGTAGCCGGCCATGACGCTGGGCCCTTTCACATAGATGCGGCCGATGCGGCGCTCAGGCAGCGGGCGGCCCTGTTCGTCGCGGATCTCCGTCACGTGGCCAGGCAATGTGACTCCGCAAGCGACCAGCGGCCGAGCCTTTTCTTCGCCGGCGCCCGGTGTCGGCACGGCTTCGCTCCTCTCCGCCATCGCCTTGCGGTCGATCTCGTCGACGAGGATACCGGTGCCGAGCGGTGCAAAGCTGACGGCGAGCACCGTCTCCGCCATGCCGTAGCTGGGGACGAAGGTGGCCGGCTTGAATCCGTATTCGCCGAAGATTTCAACGAAGTGGTTGAGCACATGCGGCTGCACCATGTCGCCGCCGACGCCCGCCGCGCGCCAGGAACTCAAATCCAGATCGAGCTTGGCGCCGGTGCTGGCGCGCCTTGCGCAGAGGTCGTAGCCGAAGGTCGGCGCATAGGACAGCGTGCTCCGGTTGCGCGAGATCAGCGACAGCCAAAGCAGCGAGCGGCGCGCGAAATCCCGCGTCGCCATGTAGTCTACGGAGAGCTGGCACAGCATGGGCGTCAGCATGAATCCGACCAGGCCCATGTCGTGATAGAGCGGCAGCCAGGAGGTGCAGCGGTCGCCGCTGCGGGCCTTCAGGCCATGGTTGATGATGCCGTCCGCGTTGGCCATCAGCGCCCGCTGCCGGATGTCGACGCCCAGCGGCGCCCGGGTGCTGCCGGATGAGTACTGCAGATAGCCGCGCTCGCCGGGACCGAAGGGGCGGGGATCGTTGTCGCCTTTCGGCAGATCGTAGAAATCCCTGGCGCCGCCGATGAGACGGAGGTCGAGACCGTCGGCGGCTTCGCGCAGATAGCCGATCAGCTCGTCCGGCGCCATCGCCGCGACGGCGCCGCTGCCTTCGATCTGGCGGCGCAGGCCGGCGATATAGGCCTCCTTGCCGCCGAGCGTGGTCGGCAGGGACACCGGCACCGCCAGCAGTCCCGCATACTGGCAGCCGAAGAACATGACCATGAAGTCGGGCGTCGTGTCGGCGATCAGGACGACGCGATCCTCGCGCTTGAAACCGGCCGCGATCAGGCTTTGCGCCATGCGGATGGCCCGCTCGCGCAGCTCGGCATAGCTCTGTACCGACTGCAGGTCGCCCTTGGCGGAATAGAAATTGAATCCGGTTTTGCCCCGCGCCGCATAGTCGAGGCCATCGGCAAGCGTTGAAAAGCCGGCCGGCCGATAGGCGAGGCTGTCGTTGACGGTGGGTGTTGGCGTCATCAGATCAAATTCGCGCGGAGACTCAGGAGTCGGGGACGGCGGCGGAATCGCATTCAACTGCCGGATTGCGCGCGGCGTCATAGCAAATGGGCGAAATGCGCTCAAGTGCAAGGCCTTCCGCGGCGGCTCACGATTCGTTGCCAAATGTTACGGCAGCCTTACGAGGCCGCGGCGCGCGGCGGCGTTTCGTCCAGTTGCGAGTTCACCTGCTGCCGGTCGAGCCGGTAGACACGATCAGCGGCCTCCACCCAGGCCGGCTGGTGGGAGATGGCCAGGATGGTCAGGCCGCTGCCGGCGGACAGGGTTTTCAGGCTCTGGCAGATGGCGGCTTCCGTGCCGGGATCCAGGGCGCTCGTGGCTTCGTCCAGGATCACCAGCGACGGCCGGTGAATCAGGGCGCGGGCGAGGGCGATGCGCTGGCGCTGGCCGCCGGAGAGCAGGCTGCCCCGCTCGCCGACCACGGTCAGCAGCCCCTGGGGCAATTGGGCGACGAAGTCCAGGGCGTCCACCGATTTCAGCGCCGCTTCCACATCGGCAGGGGAATAGGCCGCATCGCCCAGGGTGACGTTCGCCATCACCGTGTCATGGAACAGGATCACATCCTGGGGCACATAGCCGACCATCTCCCGCCACTGAATGATGTCGATTTCGGCCAGCGGCACGTCGTCCAACCGGATCGTCCCGGCGGCGGGGGACATCAAGCCGAGAATGAGATCGGCAATGGTGGTCTTGCCCGCGCCGGAAGCGCCGGTGACCGCGGTGATGGCGCCGGCGGCGACTTCGAAGGAGACATCCCGCAGGATGACTTTGTCGCCATAGCCAAAAGAAACTCGGTCGAAGACGCAGGCGCGCTTCAGGGACGGCGTTTTGGCGCCGGCATTGGTCTCGCGCTCGCCCGTCGCCTCGTGGATGGTGTCCTGCAGGGCCCAATAGGCACTCTCGGCGATGGCGGCCATCTGGTAATTCTGCTGCGCCTTGTTGGTGGTGATTACCGTGCGGAACAGCAACGCGCCCATGACCAAGAGCGTGGAGAAGGAGACGTCCGTGTATCGATAGGCGATCAGCAGGATGACGGCGCTTAAGGTCCAGAGGATCGGCTCCTGCAGGTTGCGCACGGCCTGCTTGGAGACCACCTGCCGCCGCAGCGTTTCGTTGACCGCCTTTGCATCGACGGCGAATAGCGCGCTGATCCGCACATGCTTGGCCATGGCCTTCAGCGGCTTGATGCCGGTCAGCGTGTCCGTGAGGCGCGCAACAAGATTCTGTGTCAATTGCGTCTGCGCCCGGCCAGCCTTGCGCGACATGCGGACCAGGGGCCGCAGCATCCAGGTGATCGATCCGCCGATCAGTAGCGACAGCAGGCCGACCTGCCAGGAGAAGACGAGAGTTAGGATGAGATAGATGATCGACTGGATGATTGTGGTCACGAACATCGCGGCGGCGTAGTAGGCCTCGGCGGCGCGCGCGGCCTCGTTGCTGATGGCGTTGGCGAAGCGCCCGACGGGCTGGCGCGTGAAATAGCTCCACTTCACATTCAGCAATGTGTCGATCAGCCGCAAGCGCAAGCCCGTCGCCACCTGCGCCATTTCGTTGCCGACGAAGACGTTGCCGAGCTGCATGATGGCGGCCTTGACCCAGACGCAGGCCACCACCAGGGCGATCAGGATGGCCAGATTGTCCAGGGGAATCCCGAACCAGGAGAGCGCGTGACTGATAGCCGTCTGCAGCTCCGATTGCTGCCCGGCGGTGTCGCCCATGGCCACGCTCAGCACCGGCAGAAGCGTCGCGTAGCCGATGCTTTCCGCAAAGCCGGCGATGAGCAGCAGCACAACAACCAGCGCCGCGCGTTTAGGCGCGGCAGAGATGAAGATCTGCAGCACGCTGGCCGCCCGGGACCGGCGGCGCTTGGGCACTTGTTTTACTCTGTTCATTCCGATTTGCTAGCCTACATGATTCGCGGCCGGTATGTCTTTGAAAGTCATTCGGTTTTCGGGTCCGCTTCGCAGCTGATGGCTGGCTGACGTTGTGCGGCAGGGGCGCGGCTCGGTCAAGGCTCGGAGCGGATCGCAGCCAAAGTGAAGCGGGTGCGGGAAAGCAGCCGATTACAGGGGGTTGGCGGGATGACTGGCGGTATCGCGAAACTGGGACTCGGCACGGTCCAGTTCGGCCTCGATTATGGGGTGACGAACCTGCGCGGCCGGGTTTCGCGCGAGGAAGCGTCGCGGATTGTCGGCGATGCCATTGCCGCGGGCATCCGTGTTTTCGATACCGCGGCGGCCTATGGCGACAGCGAGACGATCCTCGGGCAAACGCTGCGGCATCCGGAGGCGCGCATCGTGACCAAGCTGCCGGCACTGGCCGGGGAGAGCATCGACACGGCAGCCATCGATGGCTGCCGCCGGATCTTCGAGCAATCACTGAAGCGGCTCCGGCGGTCGAATGTCGACGGCCTATTGCTGCACCGGGCGGACGATCTGGCCAAGCCGGGCGGCGATAGACTGGCGCGGCTTCTGATGGATCTGAAGAGCGCGGGATTGTGCCGCAAGATCGGCGTTTCCGTGTATGACGCGGCACAGATCAAAGCGGCGCAGAAGCCGATGCCCGTAGAACTTGTGCAGGCGCCGGCGAATTTGCTGGATCAGCGGCTGCTGAGGGATGGGTCGCTACAGGCGCTGAAGGATGCCGGTTGCGAAGTGCATGTGCGCTCGGCGTTCCTGCAGGGATTGCTGATCGGACTCGATGGGCCGCTGCCGGCGTACTTCCAGCGATACGCCGCAATGCTGGATCGCGTTTGCGCCGCCGCGGCCGCCGCGAGGCTGAGCACGCTGGAGCTGGCGCTGGGATTCCTGCTGGAACAGCCCGCGGTCGATCACATCGTCGTCGGCGTGACGCAAGCCCAGGAACTGGCGGCGATCTTCGATGCGGCCCGCCGGTCGAAGGCGATGCCCGGCGGCCTCGGGAAGCTGGCCTGCGATGATCCCGGACTGATCAATCCGTCCCTATGGCCGGCGGCAAAGTAAGGGAATGGCCGGTCCGAATGCCATTGGCCGCCGCGGGCGCTTCGGATAAAACCCCGCAGACCGCAAGGAGAATCCCAATGTCCGACCGATACCGGCACTCCGAAGAGCTGCTGGCGCGTGCCGAGAAGACGATCCCGCTGGGCACCCAGACCTTCTCGAAGAGCAAGACGCAGTTTCCCCATGGCGTGTCGCCGTTCTATGCGGCGCGCGCCAAGGGCAGCAAGCTGTGGGATGCCGATGGCAACGAGTACATCGATTTCATCAACAGCCTGGCGGCGGTAACGCTGGGCTACAACGATCCCGACGTGACGGCGGCGGTGCGCAGCCAGCTTGAAGACGGCGTGATCTTCTCGCTGCCCCATCAGATCGAGATCGAGGTGGCCGAGCTGATCGTCGACATGGTGCCCTGCGCCGATGCCGTGCGTTTCGGCAAGAACGGTTCCGACGCGACGGCCGGCTGCGTTCGCATCGCCCGCGCCTTCACCGGCCGGGACCATGTGGCTGTATGCGGCTATCATGGCTGGCAGGATTGGTACATCGGCAGCACGGCGCGCAACCGCGGCGTGCCGATGGCGACGCGGGCTCTTACCCATCGCTTTGACTACAACAATCTAGACTCCCTGCAGAAGCTGCTGAGCGAACGGCCCGGCGAATTCGCCGCGGTCATTCTCGAGCCGATGTCATCGGTGGCGCCGGCCGAAGGATTCCTGGAAGGCGTCGCCGAACTGACGCGCAAGCATGGCGCGCTGCTGGTGTTCGACGAGGTGATCACCGGTTTCCGCTTCGCCAATGGCGGGGCGCAGGAGTACTTCGGCGTGACTCCCGATCTGACGGCGCTGGGCAAGGGTATCGCCAATGGCTATCCGCTGTCGGCGGTGGTGGGCCGCGGCGACGTGATGAAGCTGATGGAAGAGATATTCTTCTCCTTCACCATGGGCGGTGAGACGCTGTCGCTGGCGGCGGCGAAAGCGACACTGACCAAGCTGCAGCGCGAGCCGGTGGTAGCCATCTTGCGGCGCCGTGGCGAGCGCATCCTGGCGGGAGTCGATGAGCGCATCCGCAAATACGGCATCGGCCACTTCGCCAGGACCGCCGGTCATCCGGCCTGGAACTTCCTGATTCTATCGGACACGCCGAAGCATTCGCAATTCGCGATCAAGACGTTGTTCCAGCAGGAGACGCTGGCGCGCGGGATCATGACCTTGGGCGCCCACAACATGACCTACGCCCACAGCGATGCGGATATCGACCGGCTGTTCCAGGTCTATGACGAGGTCTTCCCGATCCTGAAGGAAGCGGTCGATGAGGACGCGATGAAGCAGTATCTGAAATGCGCGCCGCTGCAGCCGCTGTTCAGGGTGCGGTGAGGGTGTCCGCTCTAGCGGAAGAAGCAGCGCACATGCTGCGACTGCTCGATCGCCATGTTCGCGGCGACCGTCATGATCATGGCCACGTCCTGGCCGTCCTGGGACAGGGGTAGCGCCAGCCTCTCGTAAGTCGTGCCGGCGAGGCCGTACTCCGTCGCGATCCGATGGGCGGCCGGCGCCTTCTCGGCAACAACCGTTGCGAATTGGCCGTGCAGCATGCCGGCAGACGGCTTGTGCTCGATGGCGTCGATGGCGCGGCCGGTCATGTCGTGGCCGTTGCGCCTCGCAATCAGCGAGCCATCGAGCCGATAGCGGAAGCGCAGGGGCCGCTGCTCCACATCCAGCAGGCAGACCAGGCCGAGGGCCCAGCGGAACTCCGAAGGGTCGATATCGCGGCGCAGCGGCAACCGGCCCTGGGCCGATTTGGAGCGCCAGTAGTCGAGAAAGCGGAACAACCGCTGATCCCGGAGATTCTCGAGCGGAATGCGCTGGGCGTCCCGTCCCGCCGGCAATTCCTGCGTCTGACTGCTGCAATCCTGTCCACGACTCATGGCCGCGAGTAAGGCGCGCGGGTGCCACCGGCGCTGTGACGAAATACACAGTGATGCCGCGATGGCCCTGAAATCTGTGGATAGCGCGGCGTATGGTGAAGGAAGCATTAACGGCGGTCAGTGCTTCAGCGCGCGCGCGAGGGCTTCGACGACGCGATTCACATCGCCGTCGGCCATGGCCGGAAAAAGAGGCAGGCTGAGGCAGTTCGCGTAGTACGCATCGGCTCCCGGCAAATTCAGATCGCCGTAGCGCTGACGGTAGTATGGCTGTTGGTGTACTGGAATATAGTGCACTTGAGTGCCGATGCCGTCGTCCCGCAACTTGGCCATGAGCGCGGCCCGGTCGATTTCTGCCGCCTGGAAATCGATCCTGATGGCGCAGAGGTGCCAGGCCGGTTCGCAATCGGATGGCGCTGTTGGGCCGGAAACCAGCGGCCGCAAAGGCTGCAATTGCTGACGGTAGCGATCGACCAGTTGCCGCCGGCGCTTTGCATAGCGATCCAGCTTGCGCAGCTGGCTGAGGCCGAGCGCGCATTGCATATCGGTGGCCCGGTAGTTGTATCCGGGCTCCGGCATTTCATAGTACCAGGGGTTCAGCTTTCCCCGGGCGTCGAGACCCATCCCGGGCTGCGCCAGATGCAGGGGATCACGGATCATGCCGTGGCTGCGCAGGCTGGCGAGCGAGGCCTGCAACTTATCGTCGTTGGTGGTGATGGCGCCGCCTTCGCCCATGGCGATTGTCTTCACGGGGTGGAAGGAAAACACCGCCATCTCGCTGAAGCGGCAGTTCCCGACCGGCTCCAGCTTGCCGTTCACTTTGTATTGGCTGCCGATGGCATGGGCGGCGTCTTCCACCAGCACGAAGTCATTCTGCCCGGCAATCTCCGACAAGGCTGCCATGTCGACGGTGCGGCCGGCGAGGTGGACCGGAATGGCGGCGCGGACGTTGCCATTGTCGGCGCGCGCCAAGGCGGCTTCCAGCGTTTCCGCCGTCATCAAGCCGGTCTCCGGATCGACATCGGCGAACAACACTTCGGCGCCGACATAGCGGGCGCAGTTGGCGGTGGCGAGGAAGGTGACTGATGGCACCACGACGAGATCACCGGGGCCGATGCCCAGGGACATCATCGCCAGATGCAAGCCGGCGGTAGCGCTGTTGCAGACGACGGCGTGCCTGGCGCCGGTGACGCCGGCGAGGGCATTCTCGAACTCGGCGACCTTGGGCCCGGTGGTCAGCCAGTCGCCGCGCAGGACCTCGGCGACGGCGGCGATGTCGTCTTCGTCGATGTCGTGGCGGCCATAGGGCAGAAAGGCGCCAGGCGGCAGGGTCACAATGCGGGCTCCCGCATCATTTTGTTCAGGCCGTCGACATCCAGCCATTGGGTGTTGGTGTCGCTGGCGTATCGGAACCCGTCGGGCAAATGCTTGACGCCCTCATTCGCGAAGGAGGTGCGCCGCCACCAGTGGAACGCCGGCTCGATGATATAGCGGTCGTCGATCTCCACCGTGTTGCGCGTGTCGTCCTCGGTGACCATGACCTCATGCAGCTTTTCGCCCGGGCGGATACCGATCTCGCGATGGGGCAGCTTGGGCGCCATGGCCCTGGCGAGGTCGACGATCTTCATGCTGGGAATCTTCGGCACGAAGACTTCGCCGCCGCGCGTCATCGCCAGGCAAGAGATCACGAAGCGCACACCCTGGTTGAGAGTGATCCAAAACCGGGTCATGCGCACATCGGTGATCGGCAGGCTGTCGGCGCCCTTGGCGATCAAGTCGCGGAACAGCGGCACGATGCTGCCGCGGGATCCCACCACATTGCCGTAGCGCACGACGGCGAACAGCGTCTCGGCGGTGCCGCTGAGATTGTTGCCGGCGACGAAGATCTTGTCCGACGCGAGCTTGCTGGCGCCGTAGAGATTGATCGGGTTGGCGGCTTTGTCCGTGGACAAGGCAATGACGCGTTTGACGTTGTTGCGGATCGCCGCCTGCACCACGTTCTCGGCGCCGATGACATTGGTGTTGATGCATTCGAAGGGATTGTACTCGGCGGTCGGCACCTGCTTCAGGGCCGCGGCATGGATCACAATATCGACACCGCGCATGGCCATGTCGAGCCGCGTGCCGTCGCGCACATCGCCGATGAAGTAGCGCAGGCAGGGATAGGCCTCCATGCTGAGCTCACTGCTCATCTCCCACTGCTTCATCTCGTCGCGGGAGAAGATGATCAGGCGGCGCGGCTTATGGTTCGCCAGCACATGGCGGGTGAAGGCTTTACCGAACGAGCCGGTGCCGCCGGTGATGAGGATGGAGGCGCCGTCGAGGGCTGGCTGGGGCAAGGTCGCCATACCGGGGGATATCCTTTTGATGGTGCGGCGGACCGGTAGCAAGCCGGGCTGGCAGGGTCAACCCTGAGGCCGGGAAGCTACAGGCGCCTGCCGTCGCTGAGGATCAGACGCCGGATCCGTGCCACGGTGTCTTCCATGTCCCGCTGGGGCTGACGCGCCCGGGGCTGACGCTCCTCGCCCAAGCGATAGGCCCAGCCGCGGCGGATCAGGGAGTCCTGGTAAGCCCGGAAATCCCGCAGCGGCATGAACCAGCCCCGCTCGATCAGCCGGTCGTAGAAGCGGGCGAACCGGTCCTGCTGCTGGGGCGTGCCGCGATAGCTGGCGCGGCCGCCATGGCCGCCGGCCAGCCGTTCGACCACGTCGATCGCGCTGGTGAGCGGACCCGGCCGGCGCGGCATGTCGAAGATGCCCACCGGCTTGCCGGTGCTGCAGGCCTCCGCCAGCATGGAGGCGCTTTCGCCGGTCACGATCAATTCGTCGGCCAGCGCCAGGATGGCGTGATAGGGGTTTTCCGCCGCATTCGCGGTCCAGACATGGATGAAGGCCGGGGCTGAGATCGCGGCGCGCAAAGCTTCGGCCTCCGCCGCACCCGTCCGCGGGCTGGTGGTGACCAACAGCGAACCGCCGGCCTTCTGCGCCACAGCGCTGGCAAGGCTGCCGAGCCGACGTGCCGCCTCCGCATCGAACACATAGGGCGCCGCCCGGCCGCCGGCGATGAGGCCGATCCAGGGCCGCGGCAGATGACTGAACCTCTCGCGCCATTGCGCCGACCCATCGTCGAGGGCCGATTGCAAGGGGCGATTCAAGGGGACGGCGTTGACCTGGACGTTGGCGCGCGGCGGCACGCGGTATTGCGGCGTGGTGACGATGAGGTCGAACCAGTCGAACCGGCCCCAGGGACGGCCCAGATGCACCAGGCGCGTCCGGCCGCCCGACTGCTTTTTGATCCAGCGCGCCACCGGCACGCTGCGCTTGCCGCAATCCAGCACGATGTCGGGCCAGGGCGCCAGGAGCTGTGCGGCGCTGGGGGGATCGAGCGTGAGTGTGGATTCCTTGTGCATCAGGTTCGGCAGATTGTGGCGGCCGGTATAGACCATCTCCTTGGCCTCGAACGGCCAACCCAGCGCGTTGGCCAGGGCCAGGAGCTGGGCGCGGTCGCCGGCGCGATGGCCCAGCAGCACCCATACCACCGGCGGCTTCGCGCGGTACCGGCGCGGGCCGTCATTCAGAATGACGGCGGCGCTGTCGTCGCCAGTCCGTGCCTCGATACACCAGGCGATATCGGGATGCCGCGCGGCAGAGGCGCGGAATTGATCGTGCCACCATTCCGTGCTCCGGATCGTGGCGCGCGGGTCTTGCCGATCACGTTCGGCGCCGCGGCAATCGATACGGGCGGCGACGGCCTGCTGGGCGGAGTCGAACAGCCTGTCGATGGTCCAGGGAACGTCATCCGATGGCAGCCGCTCCAGAAGGTCCAAGGCGATGACGCTTTCCGCCTTGCCCACAGGCCAGATGCCGGCGCTGGCCGAAAGGTCGATGGCGATCATGGCCGGCGTATCGGGGGCGGGCGGCGGCGTACCGGCCGTCACCAGCATCGCACCGCGCACGCCATGGGCCTGGAGAAATCCCAGGAGGCTTTCCGACAGCGGTGCTTTGGCCTCGCGATGAGCAGTTGCGGCAAGCGCAAGCGCGTAGTCCTCGCTGGGACAGGCTGCCGTGAACACGTGATAGCCAGCCGCGTCGGCCCGGCGTTCGAGATCGAGCCAGAGGTCGGCCTGCGGATGCTGGCGATAGGCGTAGTCTTCCGGAAATGGCTGCCAGGGCTGGGTATGCATGGCGGTGAAATGCAGCAGCTTCGACCGGCCTTCTGCATACTCTGCATCCCGGGAGTTCCAGGCGGGATCCAACGGGCCCCAGAACGAAGCGGCGTCGGCATGCAACCGCTCTTTCGACTGCGCGCTCGCCGCCGGCAGATTCCACACCGCCGCCATGCGGCCGCAATCCATCACCATGACCGACGTATCGGATGCCGAGACTGCGAGAAAACCGTGATCGCCAAGATCCAGATCGAACATCGGGCCGGGGTCGGCGAGATAGATCTGATCGACATCGTTGTAGATCGCCTTGCCGCTGCGCCCGGCATAGTCCGGGATGGCGAAGCGGTAGTTTGTAAATCCGGTGCGCCAGCCGCGCGGCTTGTAGCCGGCCATGTCGCGCATCACGAAGATTTCATAGGCGCGGCCTGGATCGCGCACTTGCTCGAGGGCATAAAGGAATATCCGTTCCGCCCGGTACTGCGCATCTTCGCTGCCGAGAAAGAGACGGACCGGCGGCCTGCCGGAAGGCGCAACGCCAGGGCGCGGCTCAAGCCGAACAAGAATAGGCATGTCGCGGGCTTGGGTCAGGCTGCGGGTTCGCAGTACGGGGGTCGCTGCGATGGAATTCATGATCAGCCGTGAATCTGATTAATTTTCGCCATAATGACAAGTCAAAGTCCCTTTGCCCGTTGCAGCCGCGTCAGGCAAGAGGCGTGACGTCTGAGAATGATGAAATTTCCGTCAGGTTGCGTCATTGCCGGGTCGTCGGAAGGCGTGCAAATCCGATAACTGTGGTATGACAACAATCCTCATGATTGCCGATTGCCGGAGGTTCCCTGTGCTTTTCCGTTTATGCATTCTTATCGGTCTTTTGATTGCTGCTTTCCCCGCGCGCGCCGACGATATGCCGGATCTGGCGCCGGATGCGAAGCGTTATGTCGATGAGGTGACCGCGCATTTCGCGCTCGACGCCGATCTCCTCGCCAGCCGCTCCAGCCAGCTCGCGGGCGACAGCGCTCTCGATAAGGGGCGGACACAGGATGCAATCGCGGCCTATGAGCGCGCGGTCGCCCTGGGCGGCGACAACTATCAACTGTGGATGTCGCTGAGCACGGCGCTGAAGAATGGCGGCCGTCCCGGCGACGCGCTGGCCGCGGCTTACAATGCGCGGCTGGCGGCGGACCAGCCGGCGGACAAGGGGGCGGCGCTGTTTGCCATGGCGGGCCTGCTGGATACCGCCAATCGCGCCCGCGAAGCGATCGAGGCCTATCAGACCGGCCTGAACTACGCCTATGACGATGCGGCTTGGCAACGCATGCAGGCCCTGCAGGAGGCGATGGCGTTTCGTGTATTGTCAAAGCAGACGCGGGCCGAAGGCGACACGGCGGAGCTATGCCTGCGGTTCCGCAGCCCGCTGAAGCAAACCGATTCGGTGCACTACGAAGACTATGTCAAGATCGAGCCGGCGATCGATGCGGCCTACCATGTGAGCGACGATACGCTCTGCGCCAGCGGTCTGGGCTATGGCGCCAACTACAAAGTCACGGTGCTGAAGGGGTTGCCCAGCATCTATGACGAGAAGCTGGAGGTATCCGAGGATTTCTCCATCGCCATCGGCGACCGGGCGCCGTCGGTCGGTTTCTCCGGCTACAACTACATCCTGCCGAAGGTGGACCAGAACGGCATTCCCCTGGTGACGGTCAATGTGAACGAGGTGAAACTGCGGCTGCTGCGGATCACCGACCGCAATCTGGTGCAGCAGATCTATCAGGGCCGTCTGTTCCGCGGCATCGACGGGTATGAGACTTCGCAATTGCGCGATGAGATGGGCGAGGAGCTGTGGTCGGGCCAGCTGGTTATCGATGGCACGCGCAACCAGCGCAACACGACCTCTATTCCGATTTCAGAGGTACTGCCGGAAACGACACCGGGAATCTATGCGCTGATCGCCGAGACTCCCGATGATGAGGTGAACACCTGGAACTACCGGGCCACCCAGTGGTTCGTGATCAGCGATCTCGGGTTGACGACAGCCTCCGGCACCGATGGCCTCCATGTCTTCGTGCGCTCGCTGACGACTGGCGAACCGGTGGCCGGTGTCGCGCTACAGCTCTTCGCCCGGAACAACGAGGCCTTGGGCGAGGCGACGAGTGATCCTACGGGCGCGGCGGCCTTTGCGCCGGGCTTGCTGCGCGGCGACGGCGGCAAGACCGCGACGGCGCTCATGGCCCGCACGGCCGCGGGCGATTTCGTCTTCATCGACATGACACGGGCGGCCTTCGATCTTTCGGACCGCGGCGTCGGCGGCCGGCTGCCGCCGGGCGCGACGGATGCCTTCATGTACACCGACCGGGGCGTCTATCGGCCCGGCGAGATGGTCCATCTGATGGCGCTGGTCCGCAACAACTCGGGCTATGCGGAAGCAAATCTGCCGGTGACTCTTGAGCTCATCCGCCCCGATGGCGTGGTGGCCGAGAAGCGGCCGCTGACCGGCGGCAAGCTCGGCGGCTATCAAATCGATCTGCCGATGTCGCCGTCGGCGCGGACAGGCACCTGGGCCGCGTATCTTTATGTCGATCCCAAAGGGCCGCCAGTCGGCTCCGCCAGCTTCCAGGTGGAAGAGGTGGTGCCGGCGCGCATCGAGCTGAAGTTGAAATCGGATCAGGCGACGCTGACGCCGGATGCGACGGCGCTGGTGACGGTTGATGCGCAGTATCTCTATGGCGCGCCCGCATCGGAATTGCAGGTGAAGAGTACGTTCTCCGTGGGCGTCGATTACGCTCCGTTTGCGAACCTCAGGGATTACACGTTCACGCTGGCGGACGAATCCGTTCCCAGCTCGCAGCAGCCGCTGGAGGACAGCTTCACCGATGCGACGGGACGGGTCGACCTCGCGGTCACGTCGACGCAGCTGCCGGACACGCCGCAGCCGCTGAAGGGGACGCTGAACGTCGAGGTCTATGAGTTCGGCGGCCGGCCGGTGATCGAGTCCATCGACCTGCCGATCCGCAATCGCGATATCTGGCTGGGGATCAAGCCGCTGTTCAGCGGCAGCGAGGTGGCGCAGGATTCCTCGGCGGAGTTCGAGGTCATCGCCGTCAATGGCAGTGGCGAGTTGCAGGCGCTGCCGAACTTGAAGTACCGGCTGATCCAGGAGGACTGGGACTATCAGTGGTACTACAGCAACGGCTATTGGGACTATAACGTCAGTATCCGCGACGGCCGGATCCAGAACGGCGATTTCGCCACGTTGGTGGATAAGCCGGTCAAAGTGGGCGGCCATGTGGATTGGGGCAGCTACCGGCTTGAGGCCTTCGATCCGGCCTCGGGTGCTGCCAGCAGCTATCGCTTCTATGCCGGCTGGTATGCGGCGCCGGGCACGAGCTCGACTCCCGACAAGCTGCAAGTCTCCACCGACAAGGAACTCTACGGCATCGGCGATGTCGCGCATGTGGCGGTGAAACCGCCGTTTGCCGGCAAGATGACCGTGCTGATCGCCACCGACCGCGTGCTGGAAACGCGACAGGTGGATGTGCCGGCCGAGGGCACGCAGCTCGACATCCCCATCGATCCGGCCTGGGGCGCCGGCGCCTATGTCCTGGCGACAGCTTACCGGCCCGATGGCGGGCAGGGGCAGCCTGGTCCGGGCCGCGCCATCGGCGTGGCGTGGCTGGGCGTCGACACCGGCAACCGCACGCTGCAGGTGGCGCTGCAATTGCCCGATGACGTCTCGCCGCGCCAGACGATCGAAGTGCCAGTGACAGTGACCGGCGCCAGCAGCACCGAGGCCTACATCACCGTTGCGGCGGTGGACGAGGGCATTCTCCAACTCACGGACTTCGTCACGCCCGATCCCGTGAACTATCTGTTCGGCAAGCGGCAACTGGGGCTGGAGCTTCGGGATATCTATGGCAGCCTGATCGACGGGCGCAGCGGCAAGCGCGGCACGATCCGCTCCGGCGGCGATGCGATGTCGCTGGCCAAGCGCGGCGCGCCGCCGACCTCGATCCAGATGGTGGCGCTGTTCTCGGGCATCGTGAAGCTCAATGCCGATGGCACGGCGCGTGTGCCGCTGAACCTGCCGGACTTCAATGGCCGGCTCCGGCTGATGGCGGTGGCCTATGACGCCGCGAAAGTCGGCGCCGGCGAGGGACCGCTGATCGTCAGGGATCCCGTCGTCGTGCTGACATCGATGCCGCGGTTCCTGGCCTCGGGCGATCAGAGCGAGATCGGCATCTCCATGCAGAATGTCAGCGGCGCCCCGGGGCTTTACGAGGTGACGCTGGCCTCGGACGGTCCCCTGCAGCTGACCGGCGCCGGCAGCCTGTCGCAGGATCTGCAGGTCGGCAGCTCGGCCAGTTTCCGCGTCAATGTGAAAGCCCTGGGCACCGGCCTCGGCCAGATCACCATGGCGATCAACGGGCCGGGAGGTTTCCGCATCGATCGCAAGGTGAAGCTGGGCGTTCGCGCGCCACAGCTGCCGATCCTCGAGCGGACGACGCAGCGTCTCGAGGCCGGCAAGTCGCTCACGCTGAGTGCCGACGCGCTGGCGCGCTTCGTGCCCGGCAGCGGCGAGATTTATGCCAGCGTGGCGGCGACGCCGAACCTGGACGTGCCGGGATTGCTGCGCAGCCTTGACCGTTATCCCTATGGCTGTCTGGAACAGACCGCGAGCCGGGCCTTGCCTCTGCTCTATGTCGGCGACGTGGCCGACCTCTGGCGGGTCAAGGACAGCGGCGGCGAGTCAACGCAAACGCTCGACAACCGCATCGAGAACGCGGTGTTCAGCGTCATCGAGAGGCAGCGCTATGACGGCGGCTTCGGCCTCTGGTGGTCGGGCGCGGAGGCGGAGGCTTGGCTCTCCGGCTTTGCCATGGAGTTCCTGCTGCGCGCCAAGGAGAAAGGCCATTATGTGCCTGACGTCGCAGTGGACCAGGGGCTGAAATGGCTCGACGACTATGCCCGCAGCTATCGCCAGGAGGATTCCTATGCGATCAGCTCGCGCGCCTATGCGCACTACGTCCTGGCGCGGGCCGGCCGCGGCGAATTGTCGGGCGCCCGCTATCTGTTCGACAACTATGGGCGGACTATGCCGTCGGCCCTGTCAGCCGCGCAGCTGGGCGCGGCCCTGGCGTCGCTCGGCGACAAGGCGCGGGCGGAGGACGCGTTCAAGGCGGCCCTGGTCCGCCTCGATCGCGAGCGGCGCAGCGTGCGCGACTACGGCAGTTCGCTGCGCGATCTGGCGGCGGTCGTGACGCTGATGCTGGAAAGCGGGGTCGGCGGCGAAGACCCGCTGCCGCTGGTGGAGCGGCTGGCCGGCCTGCAGTTCGCCCAGGCCTATCTCAGCACGCAGGAGCAGGCCTGGCTGATCATGGCCGCCAAGAGCGTGGCGGAGAAGCGGGCGAGCTCGGTCACCGTGTCGCTGAACGGCGTGCCGCAGGCGCCCCGGGACACACCCTTGAACCTCAAGCCCGATGCGGCGGATCTCGCGGCCGGATTGACAGTCGCCAATGCCGGCGACGGCTCCCTCTGGGCGGTGACGACGATCATGGGCGCGCCGGAGAGGCCGCAGCCGGCGATGGCGGAGGGATTCACGCTCAAGCGGCGCTACTACAGCCTTGCCGGCCAGGAAGTGAAGATCGACCAGGTGAAGCAGACCGAGATGTTCGTCGTCCTGCTCGAGGGCAGCACGGCCACCTATGTCGAGCATCAGGCGCTGATAGTCGACCTGCTGCCGGCCGGGTTCGAGGTGGAGAATGCCCGGCTTGCCGATGCCCAGTCCGTCTCGCAGCTGAGTTGGCTGCCGGAGCAGACGCCCACGGTGTACACCGAGTTCCTCGATGACCGCTTCGTGGCGGCCCTGGATCTGGGCTATGGCCGGCGGGATTTCCGCGTCGCCTATCTGGTGCGGGCGGTCACGCCCGGAATCTACAGCCTGCCGGCGGCGGAGGTGGAGGATATGTACCAGCCGCAATACCGCGCGCGCACGGCGACGGGCCGGGTGACGGTGTCGGCGGCGCAGTAGGCGCGGGGAGGGGCAGGCGGCCATGGTCAGGCGATGGCAGCGTAGGATCGGCGTCGCGGCGGCGACGCTTATCGCTGCCGCTATCGCCATCGTCGCGCTGGACCGGCTGTTCCCGCCGAACCTGCAACGGTTGGATCGCCAGTCGACGCTGGTGCTCGACCGCGACGGCAATCTGCTGCAGGCGTTCACGGCGGCGGATGGCGCCTGGCGCTTGCCGGTCAGCATCGATGAAGTCGATCCGCGCTTTCTGCGGATGCTCGTCGCCTATGAGGATAAGCGGTTCTACCGCCATTGGGGCGTCGATCCTCTGGCGCTGGGCCGCGCGGTGGCGCAGATGGTCGAGAACGGCCGGATCGTTTCCGGTGCATCGACGCTGACGATGCAGACCGTGCGTCTGCTGGAGCCGCGGGAGCGGACCCTGGGCTCGAAACTGATCGAGATGGCCCGGGCGCTGCAGCTCGAATGGCACTACCGCAAGCGCGACATCCTCGACATGTATCTCACGCTGGCGCCCTATGGCGGCAATCTCGAGGGCGTGCGCGCGGCGTCGCTGTTTTATTTTGGCCGGGAGCCCTCGCGTCTGTCGGATGCCGAGGCGGCGCTGCTGGTCGGCCTGCCGCAATCGCCGGAGCGGCTGCGGCCGGACCGCAACGGCACGGCGGCGCGAAGCCAGCGCGATAACATCCTTCAGCGCATGGCCGAACTCGGCGTGCTGACATCGCAGGCCGCGGCCGAGGCGGCGGCGGAGCCCGTACCGTCTCTGCGACGGCCGGCGATCCGCCGGGCTGCCCATCTGGCGGAGCGGCTGCATGCCGATGCCGGCGACGGCCAGGTGATCGGGACTTCCATCGATGGCACGCTGCAAGCGCAGATCGAAGCGCTGGCGCGGCGGGTACAGGATCGACTCGAGCCCGGCGCGACCGTGGCGGTGCTGGTGGTGGAGAACGGTCGGCGGGCGGTCCGCGCCTATGTCGGCTCAGGCGATTTCTGGGACGCCGGCCGCTATGGGCAGAATGACATGGTGCGGGCGATCCGCTCACCGGGATCGACGCTGAAACCCTTCATCTACGGCATGGCGTTCGACGAGCTGATCGTTCATCCGGAAACCATCGTCGTCGACGAGCCCATGCGTTTTGGCGATTACGCGCCGGAGAATTTCGATCATTTCTATCGCGGCGAGCTTTCGGCGCGGGAAGCTCTGCAGCTCTCGCTGAATCTGCCGGCAGTGGCGCTGCTGGACAGGATCGGACCGCTGAAGCTGACCGCCTCGCTGAAGCGCGCCGGTGCACCCTTGCGCCTGCCGGGCGAGGTGGCCATGCCCGGCTTGCCGATTGCGCTGGGCGGCGTCGGCACGTCCCTGGAAGATCTGGTGAAGCTCTATTCCGCCATTGCCGATGGCGGGATTGCCTGGCCGCTGCGGTTTGATGCGGCTCCATCGCCATTGGAAGTGCCGGCGGTGCCGCTGATGAGTCCGGCGGCGGCCTGGTACATCACGCGCATCCTCGAAGAGGCGCCGCCGCCGCCCAACGCGATCCCGCCACAGCATCGCAAGCGCGGCCATGCGGTCGCCTTCAAAACCGGCACCTCTTACGGCTTCCGGGACGCCTGGGCGATCGGCTTCGACGCCGCCTTCACGGCGGGGGTCTGGATCGGCCGGCCGGACGGGACGTTTTCGCCCGGGCGTATCGGGCGCGAGGCCGCGGCGCCGGTTCTCTATGACATCTTCGACCTGCTGCCGCCGGTGCCCGGCGCGAACGGCGTTGCCAATCCGGTGCGCCCGGCGGGGGTACTGGTGGCCACCAATGCAGCGCTTCCCGCCGGTCTTCGGCGCCTTGAAGGGCGCGGCGGCGTTGCCGGGGCATCGCTGGCCGCCGACCTGCCGCGGATCGCCTTTCCGGTCGATGGCGCGACGCTGCAGCTCTCGGCCGCCGGCGGCTACCGGTCGCTGCCGCTGGAAGCCGTTGGGGGAAGGATGCCGCTGCTCTGGCTGGTCAATGGCGAGCCGGTCGAATCGCGACCGTTCCGGCGCAAGGCGGAGTGGGATCCCGATGGCGGCGGTGCGGCGCGAATCACCGTCATCGACGCCACAGGCCGCGCAGCCAGCGCCGAGGTTTGGATAAAGTAACCGCTTAGGCGACGGCCGGAACTTCCGGGCCTGTCCCGGCCAACCGATTCGCCAGTTCGAGTTCAGCTGACGGCAGCGGCCTGCGATAGCCGGGACGCCCATTGATCCAGGCCTGGCCGCTTAACGCGGCTCCGATCACGTCGGCCTCCGGCGCCAGCATGGTCATGGCGTTCTTGCGACCGGAGATTCCGGCACCATCGAACCGGAAAATCCCATGATTTTCAAGGGTCAGCCGGTCGGTGTGGAAGTTTATGCTGATGACGCGGTCGAGGCTGAATTCCACCATGTTACGCTGGGCATGGCGGACGATGACGACGGCGTCGATGCGAATATTCTTGCGGATCCAGGCTTCGATGGATTGCCCGGTCTGTTGCAGTCCAGGCACATCCGGTGCCTTCTCAATTCCGCTGATCAACGCCCAGATGCCTGAGATGTCCGATGCCACGCCAGTATTCCCCGAGTCTGTCCATGCGCCCCCGATTGCCGGGAGCCTTGTTCGTTACAGAGAGCTTAGTGGAGACGGATAGCGGCTCTCGGTGACAATCATCACATTGCCGGGGGAAAATTGTTCGAAAGCTTGTGTGCAGAGCGCGTACGCTACCACATTATTGCGCTGCGACCGGAATAATCACCGCTGGCGCGGAAATTCCCCTCAGGCCTTCGTGCCGCCGCTCATCTGCAGCTGCTGGATCAGGACTTCCAGCCGCGCCCGGTCGGTGATGAAGAGATTGCGGCCTTTGCGCCGCATCAGGCCGGTCGGGTAGAGCTGGCTCAGCGCCCGGGTGACGGTTTCACGGGTCGTGCTGGCGTGGGAGGCGATTTCCCGCAATGGCGGCAGCGGCCGCACGATCCAGAGGCCGGCAACCGCCGCGTCGGGTTTTGACATGCGCAAGAGCTCCGAATAGACGCGCGCGGCGGCGGCGAGGGTGCTGAGCTCCATGATGCGCACGGTGCTGGCGCGGACCATGGCGGCCAGATGCTGAAACACCTTGAACGTCACCTCGACACGGCGGCGGAGCAGATCCAGGAACACATCGCCGGACATCGTGGCCACGGTGCATTCCTCTGTCGCCACGACGCTGGCCGATCTCGGCTGGGCGTCCAGCGCCGCCAGTTCGCCGAAGAATTCGCCGGCGTTAAAGGTGGCGAAGGCAACCTCACGGCCGGAGAAGGAGTAGTTCACCGCGCTGGCGGAACCGCTGAGCATGAAGAAGACATCGCTCGTATCGCTGCCGCTTTCGAGTATGCGTTCGCCCGGCTTGAAGTGGCGCCACCGCACATGCTGCTCGAGCGAGCGTAGTTCTGCGGCGTCCAGACCTGCGAACAAAGGCAGGCTGGCCAGCGATTTCTGGACGGATTCCGGCAAGGGCCCCCCTGGCAATCTAAGGACTTGCCCCATTCATCAACCAGGTCTCCGGGGCTGTCAACGGACCGGGCCGCGCAGAATCAATTGTCAAGGATTCCAAGTCTGTGCGAATCCGCACACCGAGAGGTCGCCGCTATTCCCGGCGCACCAATTGGTCCCCCAGGCCCAGGGACCTGCAGGACGCGGGGCGTGCTACGGCCGCCACAGACCTTCGCCGATGAGATCGTCAGTCGTGGCTTGGATTGCCTTGCGCAGCGCGGTTACCGCCTGGTCGACCTGGGCTTTGGTGATAATCAGAGGCGGCGACAGGATGACCAGGTGGCTCAGCGGGCGGATCAGCAGGCCCTGGGGCATGGCGTGGCGCCAGATGCGCATGCCCACCTCCCATTCGGCCGGCGGCGCGGTCTTGGCCTTCTTGTCGGTGACGCATTCGACGCAGACCATGAGATGGCTGCCACGCACGTCGCCGACCAGCGGCAGGTCCTTGAGTGTCTCAAGCTGTTGCTGGAAATAAGGGCCGAGTTCGCGGACATGGCCGCAGAGATTCTCCCGCTCGATGATCTCGAGATTCTTGAGGCCGGCGGCGCAGGCCACGGGATGGGCGGAATAGGTGAAGCCGTTGGTGAACATCTTGCCTTTGGAATCAGGGCCGGTAAGCTGTTCGTAAAGGCGGTCCGACACGAAGAACGCGCCCAGGGGCACATAACCCGAGGTCAGGCCCTTCGCCGAGGTGATGATGTCGGGTACGATGCCGAACACCGGCTCGGAGGCGAAGATATGGCCGAGACGGCCGAAGCCGGTCACCACTTCGTCGGAGATGTAGAGCACGTCGTACTTGCGGCAGATGTCGAAGGTGCGCTTCTGATAGCCCTTTGGCGGCACGATGACGCCGCCGGAGGCGAGCAGCGGCTCGGCGATGAAGCAGGCGACTTTGTCCGGGCCCAGTTCGATGATCTTCTTTTCGAGATCGCCGACGCACTGATCGCAGAATTCCTCCTCTGTCATGCCCTCCGGGCGCCGATAGGTGTTGGGCACCGGCAGGTGGTGGATGGTGTCGCTGACAAAATCGAGATAGCCGCGATCGCTCGGCTTGCCGGAGACCGAGGCGCTGAGATAGGTGCTGCCGTGATAGGCATACTCCCTGGTGATGATGTGTTTCTTCTGCGGCTTGCCGGTGAAGTTGAAATAGAACTGGACGAAGCGCAGGGCCGAGTCGACGGCGGTGGAGCCGCCGGTGGTGAAGAACACATGCTTGAGATCGCCGGGCGTGTGCTGCGCCAGCTTGGCGCCGAACTCGATCGAGGGCGGCGTCGAGATCATGCCGAACGGCGAGTAGTAGCAAAGGCGCCGCGCCTGATCGGCGATGGCCTGGGCCATCTCCTCGCGGGCATAGCCGATATTCACGCACCACATGCCGCCCATGCCGTCGATCATCTTCTGGCCGTCAGAGTCGTAGACATAGACGCCCTCGGATTCGGCGACGACCAGGGGGCGCCGGGTCTTGGCAGAACCAAGCTCGATCCAGGGGTGGATGATATGCTCGCGATCCAGTTCCCAGAGGGCTTCCGTATCGTGGCGCAGGTTTCTTAGCATGATGGGTGCACTTTCGACGGCTACCGTTCTCGCGCCGGTGGCGTCACAGTTAGCTGCCGGCAATTGTATAGGTCCGGCAAGTGAGGGAAGGGAGGGGCGGCCGATGCCGCCCCTCGCAGCGTTGGATTAGGTGCCGGCCTTCACGGCCTCATACATGTTGCTGATTTCTTCGAGGCGCTGCACGGGCTTGTAGAGATGTCCCGATGTGAGGAATTCCCGGGGATCCTTCGGCAATCCTCGCTCGGCCAGCATGGCGTCGTCGACCAGCTCGAAGGTCTTGCGGTTCGAGTGACCATAGCCTTGAATCTCGATCAGCCACTTGCCCGCATCGGGAGCAATCATCGCGTCGATCAGGTCGTAGGCCGCGTCGACGTTCGGCGCATCCTTTGCCAGAACGAGGCCGCAGCAATAAGTGAAGATGCCTTCCTTCGGATTCATGAACTTCACGGGCACGCCCTGCGCTTTCAGGGTGACCGCCGAGCTGTTCCAGCCCGTCGTGGCGACAAGCTCGCCGGACGCGAGGCCTTGCTCGACCGTGGTGTTGGTGTCCCAGTAGAAGCGGACCAAGGGCTTTTGCTTCACCAGCAATTCCTTGATCTTGAGCATCTCCTCATCGGTCGGGTTGAACGGATCGGCGGCGCCGATCAGGACGGCCGCGATCGGAAAGGTTTCTTCGGCCGAGTTGGCGACGGAGATTTTGCCGGCATAGCGCTCATCCCACAACAGCGTCCAGGACTCCTCAGATATATCCACGAGATCGGTCCGATAGATGATCGAGGTGTTGCCCCAATCGACGGGGATAAAGTACTGCTTGTCGCCATCCTGCGCGCCTTCGAAGCCTTTCAGTTCGTCGAACACATCGGGCCAATTGCTGAGGCGGGAGGTGTCGATCGGCTGCAGAATACCTGCTTCGCGCCAGCGTGGGATGCTGTTGTTGCAGGGATGGGCGACGTCGACGACGGTGCCGCCGCGCAGTTTCAGGAAGGCCTCCTCCTCATCGGCGAAGATCGGCGCGTCGGGCATCGATCCATGCTTGGCGACATAGCCGGGGAAAAAGCCCGGATCGTCATAGCCCGTCCATGTGAAGTAGATCGCCTGGCCCGCGGCGCTGGCGCGCCCGGGCATCATCGGCATCACGGCCAGACTTAACCCTGTTCCGGCCAACATGCGATTGAGCTGGCGGCGGGACATGGGCTTGCTGGCAAGCTGGTCCAAGAGTTTCCTGGTCATTACGCTAACCTCCCTATCTGATTGCGGAATGTCTGTTGGCCCGCGCTGCTCGCCTGATGGCTTCAAATCCTGGCCCGCGGACCCGCCTCATTTGTTGAACAGTCATTCAAATTCTAATCCGGCGGCGCCAAGGCGGGCAAGGCCCTGCGGGCAAGAAAACGATTGCATCCAGCCGCTAAGCGATTAAGTTTGCCCGTTGAACAGTGGAACAAACCGGGGCGCCAAGACCCTGGGGGAGGCCAGATAATGCAGCGAAGAGCGATGGGACGGCCCCGCCGTGGTTAGCGCCACCGCGCAAGCGACTGCGAACGGGTCAGTGTCGTCTGGCCTGGGGCGGCGCATCTCGCGCTTCCTCCACCGGTCCGAGACCTCCCGGGCCAACGCGCTGCTGTCGCCCAACTTGCTCATGCTGCTGGGCCTGCTGGTGGTGCCGTTCGTCACCCTGGTCATCCGCAGTTTCTGGACCCAGGTGAATTTCGACTTCGATACGACGTTCACGCTGAACAACTACGCCAAGATCTTCGCGCTCGGCTGGCGGGAAAATGTCGAGTTGTTCAATCTGAAGATCGATTGGCCGTTCACGAACGCGATCTACACGGTTCTGCTGGCGAAATCGATCTTGATGTCGATCACGGTGACGGCGGTGGTGATCCTGTTCGCCTATCCGATGGCGTATTTTCTCGCCTTCCGCGTGCAGCGCCACAAGATGATCTGGCTGATCCTGATTTCGATCCCGTTCTGGACCAGCTATCTGCTCCGCATCTTTGCCTGGAAGGTCATTCTCGGCTTCAACGGGGTCGTCAATTCGTCGCTGATGTATGTGGGGCTGATCGATCAGCCGCTCGATTTCATCCTCTACAACTCGACATCGGTGGTCATCACGCTGACCCATGCCTGGGTCACCTTCGCGGTGCTGCCGATCTATGTGTCGCTGGAGAAGATGGACAAATCCCTGCTGGAGGCGGCGACGGACCTTGGCGACACGGCTGTGGAACGGTTCTTCCGCGTCACCCTGCCGTTATCGGCGCCCGGCACGATCGCCTCGGCACTGCTCGTTTTCATTCCGACTGTCGGCGAGTATGTGACGCCGGAAGTCGTCGGCGGCACGTCGGGCATCATGGTCGGCAGCCTCATCAAGTCGCTTTACGGCAAGTCCAACGACTGGCCGCTGGGCAGCGCTCTTTCCATCGTGATGATGCTGACCGTCGCCGCGCTGGTCATGCTGTTCCTGTGGGCCGTCGGCTACAGGCGTATGCGACAACGGACGGCATGACATCATGAAGCCGCAGTCATCCGTCAACCTGCTGCTGATCTATGCCTGCATCTTCGTCTTCGTGATCTATGCGCCATCGCTGCTGATGGTGGTCTTCTCGTTCAACGACAATATCTACACGACGTTCCCCCTCAAGGGATTCACGCTAAACTGGTACGACCAGATGATCCACCAGGGGCCGTTGCTGGCGGCTCTCGGGAACAGCATCAAGGTGGGCATCGTTGTCGCCATCCTGAGCACCATCATCGCCCTGCTGGCCGCAATGGCGCTGACCCGCTACCATTTCCCCGGCAAGGGGCCGATCACCGTCACCACGATGATCCCCCTGGTGGTTCCCTACATCATTCTGGCGATCGGACTTCTGCAGTTGGTCCGCCAGGTTCTGGACTGGCCGCTGTCGCTCTATACGATCGGCGCCGGGCATGTGCTGATCGCCGCGCCGTTCTCGATGCTGGTCCTGATGTCGCGCCTCGAGGGGTTCGACAGGAATCTCGAGGAAGCATCCCGCGACCTCGGCGAGAATGGCTGGCACACCTTCTGGCGCGTCACGTTTCCGCTGGCCTGGCCCGGCATCGTCGCCAGCCTGATGATGGCTTTCATTACGTCTTTCGACGAATACATGATCTCCGCATTCCTGAGCGGCACCGATGCCACGCTGCCGGTCTACATTTTCAGCCAGCTAAGATTCCCCCAGCGGCTGCCGGCGACCTTGGCGCTCGGCTCGGCCATCCTGGTGTTTTCATTCTTCTTCGTCATTACCGCCCAAATGGTTCGCCGCCGCGGCGTCGCCGGCGAAAAAGCCTCCGCCTTCTAGCAACAACGGAACCCGCTCTTCATCATGACAACAGCGCCCGACGCCATCATCTCTCTCAAGAATGTCAGCAAGCATTTCGGGCCGGTGAAAGCGGTCGACGATGTCAGCTTCGACATCATGCGCGGCGAGTTCTTCTCCATGCTCGGACCGTCGGGCTGCGGCAAAACCACGCTATTGCGCATGCTCGCGGGCTTCGAGGTGCCGACGAGGGGCGAAATTTTCATCGATGGCCAGCCGATGGTGAACGTGCCGCCCAACGAGCGGCCGACAAACATGGTGTTCCAGAACTACGCGATCTTTCCGCATCTGAATGTGCGGGAGAACATCGCCTATGGCCTGCGCAAGAGCGGCCTGAGCAAGGACCAGCTGCGCAAGGTCACCGAGGACGCCCTGGGGATGATCAAGCTGCCGGGCTATGGCGACCGCATGCCGCACCAGCTTTCCGGCGGCCAGCGCCAGCGCGTCGCCCTGGCCCGGGCGCTGGTCTGCCGGCCGAAGGTGCTGCTGCTGGACGAGCCGCTGGGTGCTTTGGACAAAAAGCTGCGCGAGGAGATGCAGATCGAACTGCGGGCCCTGCAGCGGTCCGTCGGCATCACCTTCATCTTCGTCACCCATGATCAGGAGGAGGCGCTAACTCTCTCCGACCGCATCGCCGTGATGTTCCGCGGCAAGCCGTCGCAGATCGACAATGCCACGCGCCTGTACGAAAACCCGAACTGCCGCGAAGTGGCGGAGTTCATCGGCTCGATGAATTTCTTCGATGGCGACTTGAAGCAATTGCAGAACGGCCATGCGCTGGTGGATGCGGGCCCGTTGGGCCAATTGACCACCGTGCCGGGCCAGGGCGGGTTCTCGCCCAACATGCCGGTCACGGTCGCCGTCCGGCCGGAGAAGGTGCAGATCCAGTGGGACCGGCCGGTGCATGCCGACAATATCATCGAGGGCAAGGTCGGACCGGAAGCCTATTTCGGTGACCGCAGCCACTATTATGTCGAGGTTCCCGGCCTGAATCGGCCCGTCGCGGTCGCCTATCAGAACCACGTTCGCTCCCTGGACAACGCGGAATCCCGCGGCCGCCAGGTCTGGCTGACCTGGCAGAAGGACGCGTCCGTCCTGCTGCCGAGGTAGACGCCCGCAGCCTTGGACCCGCTGCAGCTTGCAATCGTCGGCTTTGGCCTCCTGATTGCCGGCGTGGTGAAGGGGGCGACCGGGCTCGGTTATTCGACCTGCGCACTGCCGGTGCTGACTCTTGCAGTCGGGCTGCATACGGCCATGCCGCTGGTGCTGTTTCCGTCATTGGCCAGCAATCTGACGGTCATGGCGGGCGCCGGCCATTTCCGGGCAACTCTGCGCCGCTTCCTGTGGCTATACCTCGCGCTGCTGCCGGGACTGGGCCTCGGGCTTCTGCTGCTGCTTCGCATCGACCAGGACGCAGCCGCGAGCGTGCTCGGGCTGGTGATCGTCGCCTACTGCGTCTTTGCCTTCTGGCGGATCGACCTGCGCCTCGCCGGCCGCTTCGAACGTCCGCTGCTCGCCGGCCGCTTCGAACGTCCGCTGCAGATTCCGGTTGGGCTCCTCAACGGCTTGATCAACGGTTTAACGGGATCGCAGATCATGCCTCTCGTGCCATACATGTTGTCGTTGCGGCTCGATCCCCGCCGCTTCGTTCAGGCGGTTAACATCGGCTTCACGCTGTCCTCGCTGGTGATGGTCGTCGGCCTCAGCCAAGCAGGTGTGCTGACCGGAACGACGTTCCTCGTTTCGGTGGCCGGCATCGCCCCGGCAATGCTCGGCGGCTGGCTCGGCGGGAAGCTGAGGGAGCGCTTGCCGGAAGCGAAGTTCCGTCCGCTGGTTCTTGGCGTTCTGATGGTCCTCGGGGCGATTCTGATGTCGCGCCTGTAGTCCGCCGGCGCCCGGCCGAATTGCCTTTTCTGGAATAGTATCCTATCATTGGCCCTTGGACGAAAGCGCCCCATCGAAAGCGTCGGGCGCCCAGTCCCTCGATGTTGGACATTGTGGATCGGTTATTTGTCCCCGGCCTGACTCCGCCGAGTGCGACCGTATGCCTGTATTCCTGTAGGACAATCCTTCATGACAGGCGCGCAGGAACCGAGGGTTGTTTTTCGGTTTTGGGGGTCCCCTATCGGGAATTGGCGGAATGTCAGGGGCTTGCGGCGTCCAATTGCGAAAACAACCCTGCGCAGGCGACAGCGGTCGGCCCTGCCTGCGATCGCGAGATGGATGAAACGCGAAGAGGCGAGGGATTTACAGGGGCGACCGCTATTCGCTGCCTGCAATTCCGCCGCGTCCTCGCTTGGCATGGGGTCCATCGCACGGATTGTAACCCTCACGCCTGTGCCGCTGGACGGAACACGAACCCGCGAAAGGGAGCGGGGAGTCTATAGGGGCGACCCCGGCAAGATCGCTTCGCGATCTGCCTTGCGGCCGCCCCTACGGCTTGTGACCTCCGAACCGCCTACTCGGCGGCGGCGCTGTGACCTTCCGCCTTCTTGTTCGTGCGCTCGGCCTGCATCGAAACCCAGAACTTCTCCTGGCCGCCGGTCTTCGCCTCTTCCATCGTGACATCGACGGCGGACTCGAAGGCCTTGAGCGTATCCGACAGGCAGCGCTCGTCATGCATCGAGCTGACAAACCAGGGTTCGCGTGAGTCCGGCTCGCACAGCACGCCGCGGTCGATCAGGTTGGCGGCCAGCGCGTCATAGAAGGAGTAGTCGCTCGTCTTCCAGTCGCGGTAGTTCTTCGGCGGTTCGGCGCGGAAGAACAGGCCGCCCATGCTGGGATGTCCGGCGAAGCTGTGGGCGATGCCCCGCGCATTGAGGATGCGGCTCATGCCGGTCTGCATCCTGCGGCCATAATCGGCGATGTCGGCCAGGGCCGGCGTATCGCGCAGGATGGTCAGGGTCTTTTCCGCGGCGGCGAGGGACATCGCCTGGGCCGTGTAAGTGCCGCCATGGACCACGCCGCGGCCATAGTGCCGCATCAGGTCCTCGCGGCCGCAGACGGCGGCAATCGGGTAGCCGTTGCCCATCGCCTTGGCGACTGTGAAGATATCGCCCCGGACGCCATAATGTTCCTGGGCGCCGCCCTTGCCGACGCGGAAGCCGGTCTTCACCTCGTCGACGATCATCAGCACATCGTACTTGGTGCAGAGGTCGCGGATCGCCTTGATCGCTTCCGGCTGCGAGGGGATGCCGCAGCAATTCCCGAGGATCGGTTCGATCAGCACGGCGGCGATCTTGTTGGCGTTCTTCTTCAGGACGTCTTCAAGGCGGGTCGGATCATTGTAGGGAACCTGCCAGAAGATCGAGCGGATGATCCCGGGGATGCCTTTGCCATAGGAGACGATCTCAGGATCGCCATTGATGTCCTCGAGGTTTTCCACGTCGGCGCGCCACATCGCGGCATCGAACACGCCATGGTAGGAACCTTCGAAAGTCACATAGCCGTCGCGGCCGGTGACGGCGCGGGCAAGGCGGAGTGCGGCCATCACGGCTTCGGTGCCGGAGTTGGAGAAGCGGACCAGCTCCGCGCCCGGCATCATGTCGTGGATTAGCTCGGCGACAGCCAGTTCCTTCTCGGTGCCGAGGGCATAGACCGTGCCGACCTTCTGGCCCTCGCGGGCGGCGGCGTCCACCTCCGGATGGCAATGGCCGAGGATCGCCGGACCGTAGCCGAGGCGATAGTCGATGTATTCGTTGCCATCGATGTCCCAGAGGCGGGCGCCTTCGCCGCGCTTCACATAGATGGTCTTGTCGTCGCCCCAGTAGCGGAAGTTGGAGCTGACACCCAGCGGGAGGCGCTCCACGGCCTTACGAAAATGGGCGTTGGACTTGTCGAGTTTGCGCAGCATGAGGGCCTTCCTTGGCGATCTGGTCGCTCTTGAGTGAGTATTGAATGAGTAATCAATTCATTGAACGTAACATCAGAATATCTATCATAGGCACAGCTTTTCTGTCCAGTGGGGTAAGTCGGGAACGGCTGTTGACTCTCTATATAGTTATGATAAATCAATGTGTTGTCAGTCAATTCCACAAGCTGAGGGACCAGACTTGAGCAAGCCCAATCTGATCAAGGCGGCACGGCAAAAGCAGCTGATTGAAGCCACAATCAGCAGCATCGGGCGCCATGGGTATGCTGGGACAACGCTTAACCATGTTGCTGGCGCCGCAGGACTTTCGCCGGGAATCGTCAACTTCTACTTCAAGAGCAAGGACCAGCTTCTGGCGGCCACCCTGGCCAAGCTGGCAGAGGAGTATGAGTCGTTCTGGATGGCCGCCATCGAAGCGAGCCGCCAATCGCCGGCGGCCGGCCTGGAGGCCATGCTCGAAGCGGATTTCCATCCCTCGATCTGCACCCACGAGAAGGTCGTTGTCTGGTTCGCCTTCTGGTCGGAGGCCCAGTCCCGCCCGCTCTACAAAAGCGTCGTGTCGGAATTGGAGGAGCGCTACCACTTTCAGACCCGGGCGCTGTTTGCCGACCTGATCGAGGAGGGTGGGTACGGCGATATCGACGCCGACTCCGCGGCGCTCGGCATCAATGCCATGATCGATGGCCTGTGGGCGGATTTCCTGATTGCGCCCGAGAGTTTCGACCGCGAGGCGGCCAAGCGCGTCTGCCGCCGGTTCATGGCGGCCCTGTTCCCGCGCCATTTTGCGGCGAATGGCAACTCCGGTGGCACGGTGGCCGAGTTCGCCGGAAACCTCCATCCTGAGGCCTCCGTCCATCGCCAAACTCTTCAAGCGGCACTGCAGCGCCGGCTGGCGCCGGCGGGCGCTTTAACACTCGCTGAATTGTCCGCGCGATCGGCAATTCCAGAAGGACGTATTGTGTCGTGGCTGGAAGGCCTGACGGAACCAGCATCATCGGAACTGGGTCGATTGTTGCCGGTGCTCGATCCGGAGTTCCTGACCGAGATCTATGCGGCTGAGATATTTGCCATGACGGACTCGTTCGAAGAACGCATCGCCAGGCAGAAGGATGAGGAGGCGCGAGCCAGGGCTGCATTGGACAGGCTGCGGCCGACCCGCACCTAGGCTCCCCATGAACCTTGCCCCGCCATCAACGACGCGGACCCGCCCAGGGATTGAGAGCCACCGCCTGGCGCCCCTGCTCATGCCGCGTTCCATCGCGCTTGTCGGCGCCTCGGCGAAGGCGGGCTCGGTCGGGCACGGCATGGTGTCGGTGTTCAAAGGTGGCGCATTTCCGGGCAAGGTCTATCTGGTCAATCCGAACTACCGGGAAATCGAGGGGCTGCCCTGCTTCCCATCGCTCAGCGAGCTGCCGGAAACGGCCGATCATGTGGTTATGGGCATTGCGAACGCGCGCCTTGAGGGCCAGATCGCCGAAGCGATCAAGCGGGGTACGCGCGCGGCGACGATCTTTGCCAGCGGCTACCTGGAGAACGACAGCGATCCCAGGCTGACCAAACGCATCGCGGCCATGGCGCAGGAAGCTGGCATGCAGATCTGCGGCGGCAACTGCATGGGCTTCTACAATCTCGAATACGGCTTGCGCGTCTGCGGGTATCTGCCGCCGCCCTGGCTTTCGGCCGGCCCCATTGCCTTCATCACCCATTCAGGCTCGGCCTATTCGGCGCTTTGCCACAACGACAAGCGATTTCGATTCAGTCTTGCCGTATCCGCCGGGCAGGAGCTGGCGACCAATGCGGCCGACTATCTCGATTTCGCGCTGGAGATGGAAACGACGAAAGTCGTTGGCCTGTTCCTGGAAACCGTGCGCGATCCCCAGCGCTTTGTGGCCGCATTACAGAAGGCAGAAGCGCGTGACATTCCGGTGGTGGCGCTGAAGGTGGGACGTACGGCCGAGAGCGCAGCCTTGGCGCTGAGCCATTCCGGTGCGATGGCGGGAAACGATGCAGCCTATCAGGCGCTGTTCGACCGTTATGGCGTGATCCACGTCGACGACCTCGACCAATTGGCCAATGCGATGCTGCTGTTCAGCCAGCCGCGGCGGCTCGGTAAAGGCGGACTCGCGTCAATTCATGATTCGGGCGGCCTGCGGGAGCTGACCATCGATGTCGGCGCGGCCCACGACGTGCCCTTTGCCAAGATCAATGCGGCGACCACGAAACGCCTGGCGGATCGATTGGAGTATGGGCTGGAGCCGGTGAATCCGCTGGATGCCTGGGGCACGGGCCATGATTGGGAGGGCATCTTTCGCGACTGCCTGACGGCGCTGATGCAAGACCCGGATACGGCGATCGGCATCCTTTTTGCGGAGACCCGCAGCGGCTATTTCCTGCATGAAGGCTATGCCGATATCGTGCGTGAGGTTGCGAAGCAAACCGAGAAGCCGATGCTGATCGCCAACAACATGGCCTGCCTCGGCAATGACGATCTCGCCGTGCGCCTGACCCATGACGGATTCCCGGTGCTCATCGGCATCGGCCAGACGATGGCTGTGCTGCGGGCGGCGATGGCTCATCGGGATCACCGGGCCTTGCCGCCGATGAAACCGCCGATACCGCCGGCGCGCGCGCGGCAACGGTGGATGGCGCGGCTGCAGAAGGGTACGGCGCTGGACGAGTCCGAAAGCCTGCGGCTGTTCGGCGATTACGGCGTGCCCGTGCTACCTCACCGGATTGCGGAAGATGCCGCCGGAGCGCTGGCCGCTGCGCTTGAAATCGGATTTCCGGTCGTGATGAAAACGGCGATGCCGGGGATCCTGCATAAGTCGGATGTGGGCGGCGTAAAGCTGGCCCTGACGGGCGATGATGCAGTGCGCGGCGCTTACGACGATCTGTCCAGCCGCCTGGGGCCCAGAGTCATCGTCATGCCGATGGCCGGGAAGGGCGTCGAACTCGCCTTTGGCGCTATCGCCGATCCGCAATTCGGCCCGGTTGTCATGGCCGGCGCCGGCGGCACGCTGATCGAGATCCTCGCCGATCGCGGCTTTGCGATGCCGGCGCTGGATGACGCCCGTGCGCGAAGCCTGATCGATCGGCTGAAGGTGCGGCCACTGCTCAATGGTGTCCGCGGCGCAAAGCCGGCCGACGTCGCCTCTGTCGCGCAGGCCTTGGCGCGGTTTTCGGTGATGATCGCGGATCTTGGCGATCTGATCGCCGAGGCCGATGTCAACCCAGTGCTGTGCGGCCCGAAAGGCTGTGTTGCGCTGGATGCCCTGGTCGTCGGACGCGCGCCCGCCGGCAAACATTAAGACCATCCAACAAGCAGAAAAGGCGCCCCAGCGGGCGGACAAAGATGGACCTGCAGCTCTCGAAGCAAGACCTGGAAGTTCAATCGCGCACCCGGGAGTTCGCGGAGAAGTTCCTGTTTCCTCACGAAGTCGAGTGCGATGAGAATGAAGGCCTGTCGGCCAAATCGCTGGCCAAGATCGGCAAAGGCGTCCTGGAGTACAAACTTAACGGCTTCAACCATAGCAAGAAGGATGGCGGGCAGGGGTTGACGCACTTGCAGCAGATTCTGCTGCACGAGGAGCTGGGCAAGGCAACCAACGGTCTGTGGACGCTCGTATGGACCGCGTCCCTGCCGCTGAAATTCGGTACAGCGGAACAGCGCAGGACGTACCTGCTGCCGATCAATGCAGGCAACGGGCGCGCCTGCTATGCGATCACCGAGCCCGATGCCGGCTCCGACCCGCGCATGGTGAAGACCAGCGCGGTGAAGCGGAAGGGCAAATACCTCATCAACGGCGAGAAATGGTTCGTCACCTCGGCCAATGCCTCCAGCATCATCCTCGTCCATGCCCACATGGACGGCGATCCCGACAAGCCGACGCTGTTCATCGTCGACCGCGACCAGGCGGGCGTGAAGAAGCAGCGCGTGCCGCGATTCATGCACAACTACGCCTTCGAACATTGGGAAATCCTGTTCGACAAGGTGGAGGTGGATGAGTCCCGCATCCTTGGCAAGGTCGGGCAGGGCTATGAGTTGACCAAGGATTGGTTCACCGATACGCGGCTGGAGTTGGGCGCCCACTGTGTCGGCGCCGCCATCCGCGCCACCGAGATCGCCAATGACTATGCCGCCAAGCGCGTGCAATTCGGCAAACCGATCCGCGATTTCCAGGCGATCGAGTTCATGCTGGCGGATATGGCGGTCGAGATCATGGCGGCGAAGTCGATGCTCTACCGCATCGGCGCGCAGCTCGACCAGGGGCTGGATCGCAAAATCGTCCATGCCCGCGCCAGCGCGCTGAAACTCTATTGCTCGGAGATGGCCGGCCGCGTCATCGATAAGGCGGTGCAGATCCTTGGCGGTCGCGGCTATATGCGGGAAAACCCGGTGGAGCGGCTCTATCGCGACATCCGCGTCGAGCGCATCTGGGAGGGCACCTCGGAGATCCAGCGCATGGTCGTCGGCGGCCAGATCAAGAAGCGGGGGCTGGGAGTTTACACGGGGTGGGACTGAACGCCCGCTAGGAGAACGCCTTGAAGGCGATGAGCGTGAAAGTGTCCTTCACGCCGGGCAGGCGCTGGATGCGCTCTGTGACGAAATGCCCGACATCCTGCTCGTCGGGCAGATAGCATTTCACCAGCAGGTCGTACTGGCCGGAGATGGAATGCACCTCAGACACTTCCTGGACCGTCTGCACGGCGGCATCGGCCACTTCATAGGCGCGGCCGAGATCGCTCTTGATCATGACAAAGATCGTGCGCATGGCCGCATCATAGCCGAATGAAAGCCGCGGCCAAGCCGGAAACGCTTCAGGCTCGGACTTCGCCGATTGATGTGGGCTTGGGCCGGCCTATGCGGCGCGGGGCGCCTTGCGGACTACGGGCGGCAGCTTCACCGGGCGGCGCAGGAAATCGGGCGTATTGTCATCGCCGAACGCTACGGTCTGACGATCCTCGCGATCCTCCGCTTCCCGGCGCGGGCGGTGTCGCTCCTGGCGCTCCGGGCGTTCTTGGCGCCCATGGCGATGCTTGGCCGGCGCGGCGTGGGATTGGGCCGGAGCTTCGGGCTGCTGTCGCGACGCCTCCGGCAACTGCGGCGTTTCCATCGCCGGCTGCTCCACCGGCTTGCGGTGCTCTTCGCTGCTTTGGCGCTTCTGCTGCGGCGCCCCTTCGCCCTCGTGACGTCGGGGCTCGGCATGCTTGCGTTCGCCGCGGCCGCGGGAGCGCTCTGGCGCGCGGCCGCGTCCGCCGCGTTCTCCGCCACGGCTGCGGCGCTTGCCCTCTTCAAAAGGCAGTTGCTCGATACCCTCGATCTCGATGCGGGGAATCTCGCGGCCGATCAACTTGACGATCGCTTCGACGAACTTGCCATCATAGGGCGTCGCCAGGGTAAAGGCGCGGCCTTCACGGCCGGCACGGCCCGTGCGGCCGATGCGATGGATATAGTCCTCGGCGTGGATCGGCACGTCGAAATTGAATACGTGGCTCATGCCGATGACATCCAGCCCACGGGCGGCGACGTCGCTGGCGACCAGCAACGTGATCTCGCCCTGTTTGAACTTCTCCAAGGTCTCGGTGCGCACCGCCTGTGCCAGGTCGCCATGGATGGCGGCGGCGTTGAAGCCGTGGCGGTGCAGCGACTTGTAGAGGATGTCCACATCGCGCTTGCGGTTGCAGAAGATTAGGGCGTTCTTCACCTGCTCCGTCCGGATCAGCCGGCGCAGCGCCTCGCGCTTCTGCATTTCATCGATGATGACCATGCCCTCGGTGACCAGGGCGGTCGAAGCCGGCGGCGCCACGGTGATTTCCTTCGGATTCAGCAGGAAGGCATCGGCCAAGCGGCGGATTTCCGGCGCCATGGTGGCGGAGAAGAACAACGTCTGCCGGATCTTCGGCAGCAGGGAGACGATGCGTTCGACATCCGGGATGAACCCCATGTCGAGCATGCGGTCGGCCTCGTCGATGACCAGCACCTTCACATCCGACATCAGGATCTTGCCGCGCTCGAACAGATCGAGCAGACGGCCGGGTGTGGCGATCAGCACGTCGACGCCGCGGTCGAGCGCCTTCTGCTGGTCAGTAAAGGACTCGCCGCCGATAAGCAGCGCCTTCGACAGTTTGTGGTACTTGCCGTAGCGGTCGAAATTCTCGGCGACCTGCGCGGCCAATTCGCGCGTCGGCTCGAGGATCAGGGAGCGCGGCATGCGCGCCCGGGCGCGTCCGCGCGCCAGGATCTCCAGCATCGGCAGCGTGAACGACGCGGTCTTCCCCGTACCCGTTTGCGCGCAGCCGAGAACATCGCGGCCGGTGAGGACGACGGGAACAGCCTGAGCTTGAATAGGGGTCGGCGTGGTGTAGCCTGCGTCAGCAATCGCGCGCAGGATGTCGGGACTAAGCCCTAGGTCGGAAAATTGCATGAAGTCTTTCTCGGGCGTTCAAAGAATTGCCTGCATACAGTCGGTGCCCGGAAACGCGACCGAAAGGCAGCGGATAGTCGTCTGGTTTTCCTCTTTTGTCAACCGGTTAGCCGATTGGTCTGGCATTGCAAGCTGCGCCCGGGCCTTGGCCGGCGATCGAGTTAACCATAGCCTTCGTTTGGTTTCAGAGAGGTAAAGGGAATGTTGATCGAGCGTGACAGTTCCTGTCTGCTGGTCGTCGACGTCCAGGAAAAGCTGCTGCCGGCCATGCAGGACCCGATGCTGGTGGTTCGCAATGCAGGCATTTTGATGCAGGCTGCCGCAAGATTAGGCATCCCGATCCTGGTCTCCGAGCAATATCCGCAAGGATTGGGGCCGACGGTGGCGGAGTTGCGGCATCTGGCGCCAGCGGACGCTGTGCTCGCAAAAACGGCGTTCTCCTGTGCCAACGATCCCGGGTTGCGCCAGCGGCTGGCGGATTTGCAGCGGCCCCAGGCCATCATCTGCGGCATAGAGGCGCATGTCTGCGTGCTGCAGACGGCGCTGGGCCTTGCGGGGCAAGATACTGGAATTACTCCGATCGTGATTGGCGATGCCACGTCGTCGCGCACCGGTGCAAACCGCGAAGCTGGCTTGGCGCGACTCCGCGCGGATGGCGTGGAGATCGCGACAACCGAAATGGCTGTTTTCGAGTGGCTCGGAAAAGCCGGAACGCCGGAGTTCAAGGATCTCAGCCGGCTGATCCGCTAGCCGCGCTCCTCAACAGTTCGGCGGAAAGCAGTTATTGATGTCCTCGGGGTTGCGCAGCGGGAACAACAGCACGCCGACCTGGCGGACGAGGCGGCGGAACGCCGGATCGTTCATGTCGGCGATGCCACCGCTTTTTGCCGACGCATAGGTCATCGGCTGGCCGCCACGGCAGAAAGCGCCGATGACCCGCACTTCGCCGTTCGGGGCAGAGGTTGGCGCAACTTCCGGCGCCGCGCCGCAGAGTTGCGTGCCGTTGCTGGCGGATGGGCCGTTGAACGCCAGCCGGACGAAATAGGGTTCCCGCGCCGTTGCCGACGGCGTCGGCGTGAAATGAATCTCCGGCCCGGGATTGACCCCCTGAAGGTGGTCCGCAACCGCCGCGGCGAATGTCGCCTGGTCGCTCGTGAAGGGATTGCCGAGAACGTCGGTTTTCAGGTCCCGTCCGGCCGCAATGTAGGAGAGGTCCTGGAGATGATAGCGGCTTTCAATGCGGGACTCCGAAGCGATCGGGACCGCGCCGCCGGAACATGCAGCCAGCAACGGCAGCAGCAAGAGAGTTCGCTTCATGTAGGCTCCGATGCTAACACAGCCCCCGAGCGCAATAGTTGGGCATCGGGAGTTGTCCGTCAAGGCGAGGTCACGCGGCTCGGCACAGTACTACCTTAGCTGGCGCCTGCGCCAGCCTTTGCCGAATCCTTGGCGGCTTCTTCCTCGGCGATGCGGGCGCGCTGTTTGGCCGCGCCCTCGTCATACAAGAAGGGAAGCACACAGTACCGCCGGCCCCTTGTCACCGGTAGGGCCTCGTGCATCAGCGAACAGGAGAAGACGATGGCGCCGCCGGTGGGCGCCCGATAGCTGCGATCGTCGAACTCCGGGAAGCGCAAATTGCCGCCTTCATACTCCTCGGCATTCAGGTTCATCGTCACCGCAAAGCGCCGATGCGCGGTGCCCCGCGTCGTGTTGTCCCGGTGTGCCCGGAAGTAGCCGCCTTCGCCGGTGTCGTAGCAGGCGACGATATAGCGCTCAGATTGGGTGACACGGAACTGATAGGCCTTATAGACCTCAGGTATCAGGCGGCGGATGATGCGGCTGCGGATCTTGGTGCGAAGCACGTCATCCTCGATATTGCAATCGCGCCGGCGCTTCCGGTTGTAGTCGATCACGCCGACCGTGCGTCCCTGGGCGTCGCTGGTCATGTAACCGCTGTCATGACCGCCCTGCGTCTCGTAGTAGTTGATCAGTTCGCGGCAGAGTTCCGGCTCGAGGATCCGGGGGACCATCAGCACCGGCGCGCCGGGCACTGCCAGTCCGCTGGCTGCGGGCTGAGACACCGAATCCACCAACGCGGCAATGCGATCGACATGGGCGCCGATCTCGCCGGCGCTGCCGGACGCCAACGGAACGATTGCCAGCACGCGGAGATTGCGGTCGAGTACGTAAGTCGCCGGCGCATAGCGCAGATTGCCGGTGGCTTTGTCTTTCGGCGCCTCACAGACGCCAAAGGCAGTGCTGATCTTGAAATCAAAATCCCAGAACTGCCGATAGCCGGGAATCTGCTCGCCGACCCGCTTTTCGGCATCGTCGGTGGGATCGCAGCTGACGCCGAAGAACGCGGCGCGATCGTCATTGAAGAGATCAGCCCGGCCTCGGAAACTCTGCAATAGCTCGAGAACACCGCGCTGCCGCGCCGAACCGAAGAAGCAGAGCACGATGACGCGCCCGGCCACGGTGTTGAATTCATAGCGGGGGTTGCCCGCGGAACGGGCCTGAAACCAAGGAGCCGGATCGCCCGGCGTCAGAAAAGGCATGGAACACCCGGCGCCACTGCTGAAACCAAGGGCCTCGTTTAATGAGAGCCGCTCAGATCGTCAAGACTACGACGAGGCGACGGTGACAGCCGAAAAGCAACGGGGAGCAGCCGGCGGTTCAATCACCGGCTGCTCCCCGCGTTAAACGCTCGCGATTAAGTCCCGACGAGGATGTCGTTGGTCGCCAGGTTGCCGGCGCTGAGGGCCGTGACGTTTAGGCCACCAGTGCCAGTCCCAATCAGCGTGCATAGCATGAGATCGCCACCGCCTACGCCATCCGTGTCGATCCAAACTTCGCCTCTGGCGCCGTTCTGCACGAAGGACACACGGCTGACTCGATCGGCGGCCGCGACGCCTAGTGAATCGAACAGAGCGTCGAGAACCAAGTAGTCCTGGGTTGTAGTGCCGCTGGTGGAGAAACTCTCGATCGTATCGCCGGCATCCAGAACATCGGTGTAGAACACGCGGTCGACGCCATGCAACACATTGATACGGTCCGCCCCGTGACCGCCGTAGAAGTGGTCATTGCCAAGGTTGCCGCTAATGTCATCGTTGCCGCCGCCGCCATAAATCGTGTCGTTGCCGCTTCCGCCCAGGAGGTCGTTGACGCCGCTATTGCCCCACATGACGTTGTTGGAGGCGTTGCCCGTGCCGCCGATGTTACCCGAACCGGTAAGGACCAGATTCTCAATCCCGGCGAGCGCGTTGAGACTAAGGGTGACCGACGTTTGCACCGTATCGAGGCCGCCGCCGCTCACCTCGACGATCTTGTCGCTGAGGTCGGAGATCGAATAGGTGTCATTGCCGAGACCGCCGACCAGCGTGTCAATGCCGGCGCCGCCTTCGAGGGTGTCATTGCCGGCGCCGCCATTGAGCGAGTTGTTGCCCGAGTTGCCGATCAACCAGTTATTGCCGGTGTTGCCGTTGCCGTTCAAGTTTGCCGAGCCGAGCAGCTGCAGCCCTTCGACGTTGGCGGCGAGGTTGTAGGCGAATGCGCTCTGGACGATGTCGATGCCCTGATTCACGCCTTCGATCACCACATCGGTGGCAATGCTGAGTGTGTACGTATCGTTGCCGAGGCCGCCGAACATGCGGTCGACACCATCGCCGCCATCGAGTGAATCGTTGCCGTCGCCGCCGATCAGGCTGTCCGCGCCGGCCTCGCCGCCCAGAGCATCATCGCCGTTGCCGCCGTCGACGGTGTCGTTGCCGTCGCCGCCGCTCAGATTGTTGCCGTAGTCATTGCCGGTAATGTCATTGTTGAGCGCGTTGCCGGCGCCGACGATGGCGATGGCGCTATCCAGAAGCACGAGATTCTCGAGCTCGGCAGCCAGCGTGTAGTTGACGTGGCTGTTGACCGTATCGATGCCGCCTGCATCGACGATCGTATCGTTGCCATCGACGAAGTAGCTATCGTTGCCGACTCCGCCAATGAGGGTCGACAAGGAGCCGACGCCGCTGAGCGTGTCGTTGCCATCCTCGCCATTGATTGAGTCCGTGCCGCCGCCACCGGTGATTGAGTCGTTGCCGTCGTCGCCTAAGAGGACGTTGTTGCTGCCGTTGCCGACGATGACGTTGTTGGCGGCGTTGCCGGTGCCGTTGGTGGCGGTCCCGGTCAAGGTCAGGTTCTCGAGGTTGGCGTTGATGGCGAGTGAGAAGCTGATCGCGCTCTGGACCGTATCCAAACCGCCGGCGGCGATTTCGGTGATTATGTCGGTGCCGTCGTCGACGATCAGCAGGTCATTGCCGGCACCGCCCACGAGGGTATCCGTGCCGCCATTGCCGTTCAGCGTGTCGTCACCGGTGCCGCCGGAGAGCGAGTTGGCGGCGCTATTGCCGGTCATGGCATTGTGGAGCGTATTGCCGGTGCCGTTGACGGCGGCCGCGCCGGTCAGCACCAGGTTCTCAAGATTGGCGCCAAGGACGTAGGCCAAACCGGTACGGACCGTATCCGTGCCCTGACCGGCGCCTTCGATAACCAGGTCGCCCGCATCGTCAACCGTGTAGGTATCATCGTCGAGGCCGCCGGACATCCGGTCGGCACCGGTGCCGCCGTCGATCGAGTCATTGCCAATGCCGCCGTTAATCGTGTCATCGCCGGCAGCACCATTCAGGCTATTGGAATTGTCGCTACCGTTGATGACGTTGTCTTGGCCGTTGCCCGTGCCATTGGCCGCCCAACTCACGAGCGTGAGATTCTCGACATTGGCCGCGAGCGTGTGGCTGACGCTACTCTCGACGGTGTCGACGCCGACGTCGGCGCCTTCCACGACCGTATCGCCGCCATCGACGTAGAACAGATCATTGCCGGAGCCGCCGACGAGCTGGCTCGTCGAATTGTAGCCGTCTAGGGTATCATTCCCGTCGCCGCCATCGAGCGTGTCCGTGCCGCCACTGCCATAGATCGAGTCATTGCCGCCGAGGCCCGACAGCACGTTCGTGCCGCCGTTGCCGATGATGACGTTGGCGACGGCGCTGCCGGTGCCGTTCACGGCCGATCCAGTCAGGGTCAGATTTTCGAGATTGTCGTCGAGGGTGAAGTTCGCCGAGGATTCGACGGTGTCAAAGCCGCCGCCCGCCAGTTCGGTGACGGTGTCGCCGCCATTGACGATGTAGTGGTCATTGCCGGCGCCGCCTACGAGTGTGTCAGAGCCGCCCGTGCCGCCATTCAACGTATCGTTGCCAAGGCCGCTCTGCAGGTTGTTGTTGCCGCTGTTGCCGGTCATGACGTTGTTGCTGGCGGTGCCGACACCGTCGATGTTGGCGCTGCCCGTCAGTTCAAGGCCTTCCGTCGCGGCGCCCAGGGTGTAGGAGATGGAGCTGCGCACGGTGTCGAAGCCCTGGCCGGCGACATCGGTCACGACGTCGCCCACGTCATCGACGATGTAGACGTCGTTGCCGGCGTGGCCGGCCATCTTGTCGGCGCCGGTTCCGCCGTCGATGGTGTCGTCGCCGACGCCGCCGAGGATCGTATCGATGCCGGCGAAACCCAACAGGTAGTCGTTGCCGGTCGAACCGGTGAGGCTGTCATTGCCGCTAAGGGCATCGGCGAAAAAGCCGGCCGTGTTGCTGCTGCCGACGAACGTGGCGAATGTGCTGCCGGAGTAGGCAAGGCCGCTGAGCACGAAATCGGTGCTGCCGCCGGAACTGTGCGTCCAGCTGGCGATAGTGCCGCCGGTTAGCCGGTTCGAAACGTTGTAAGTGAACCCGCTGCCGCTGAGCTCATCGAAATCGCTGCCATTCGTGACCCGATAGACGGTTGCCGTATTCGTAGTCACTGTGCCCGAAGCAAAGGCGCCGATTTGGATCGACGTCATGTCGACTGCGCTGCTCGCGACGAAATTCGCCATTGATCTGTCCCTTTCCCACTCGCGTTGAGCCGTGTCCCGCGGCTCTTACCACCGGCGCCCGTAACGCCGGCCCAAGGCATGGATTCGCCTTCGTTATTTGTGAGGGTAGGGCGCAAGTAATACCGATTTCCTAAAGTGTTAATTCGCACCGCATTCAGGGGGATTTTTTAGAAAGTTTAAAACGGCGCGCTGACACAGGCGTTAAGGCGTTAGTTTACATTGGTTATCTACGGGTTTCGCTTCGAGCTGCGGCCGGCGAAGTGACAAATTAGCAAGGATAACAAGCAGTAAAGGCCGCTTAATCTTTTCATTGGCGCGTTTTTTTTGCTCGGCGGTGCATTCAAGTCTTCCTATGGAGATGCAGGTCGAGAGCCGCACCCCGATCACGCCGGCGCGCCAAGCCGGTCGGACATTGGCGCTCCCGCCCATTCCGCCGCCAAAGGAAGAGCGAAGAAATCGACCGCTCGGACGCGCACGGAGCTACAGCGATTACTATCCGTATATTGTGGCTTTCCTGAATAAATCCTCATTCAATGGTAATTATCAAGACTCATGATATTTTCATGACTTGGAACATGGCTGACATCGCGTTCAACATGATAAACATATAACAATGTGATTTCTGTCACAGATAAAACTCACTGCTATAGTCTTTCTTCCCAGATGCGGGGATTGAGTCAGACAAAACACTGACGTCCCGCAGCCGCGGAGGGTGTTGCGCGTCGCGACGCTGCGTTGGCGGCAAAAAAGATCGCAAGGCAAGAAACAGGGGACTCGGTTTGGGAGGTTAGCCATGGGCAGGCCTTCGCGGGTGGAAAGCGCCATCGGCTGCATTTATGAGGCCGCGCTCGACTCGGCCGGATGGGCATCGGCACTCCTCGCGATTGCCAAGCAGGTGGAAACCAGCTCGGCGACGGCAATCGCCATGAACCTGTCCGACAACAGCGTCAGTTTCGGCGCGCTCCACCACATCGAGCCGGCTCGGCTGGGCGAATATGCCCAGCACTACATAAGTGTCGATGTCTGGAATGCCGCGCTTGTCCGCTTGCCGCCGCAGCGCGCCTACTTCGGCCATCTGCTGATCGACGAAAGCACCTTTGTGCGCTCGGAGTTCTACAATGACTTTCTCCGCCCGCAGGGGATCTTCCATGCCCTGGGCGGATTTGTCGTGCGGAACGGCACGCAGGTGTTCCTTTGCGGTGTCCAGCGGGACGTGGGTGAACCGCAGTTTGCAATGGCGGAAGGACGACGCTTGAATCGCCTGTTTCCCCACCTCGAGCGGGCGGCGAAACTTCACGGCAGCCTGGCGACCGCCGGCGGCTTGACCGAAGGCCTGGCCGCCGCCTTGGAGCGGTTGCCCCAAGCAGCGATTCTGGTGGATGTGGATCCGGCCGCATTATCTGGGCCAACCATCTAGGCGAGGAGCAGGTGGTGATGGCGGCTGGCGCGGCGCCGGAGTTGGCGCGGACGGGGATGTAGAACATGAGCCTGCGTCGTCTGCCGGTGCGGGGATAAGTTGGAGGACAAGTCCAAGATAGCGCCGAAGCTGTATTCTTGATGAAGGAGGCAACCATGGCTGCACGACCCAAGCGATATTCCCGAAAGGGCAAGACGTCAAAGCGAGCGGTCCGAATCCTCAATTGCGAGCCATCAGTAAGTCCCGAGACGGACTGGACCATCGAGAACGCGACTGATGCCGGTGTGCTCGCGGCTGCGCCGATTCCCGCTGCAAAGGATCTGCGCGAGGTCTGGTGGAAGATCGGAGATCAAGGCTCCACCGGATCCTGCGTCGGATGGGCGACGGCCGACTCGGTCTTGCGATGGCATTTTGTCAAAGCCGGGCGCTTGGGAAAGGACGAGCCGCTGTCAATGAGGTTTATCTGGATGGCGTCGAAAGAGTCTGACGAATTCGTCGACCGACCCACGACATTCATAGAGAGGGACGGAACGAGCCTGAAAGGGGCCTTGGATATCGCGCGAAAGTATGGCGCCGTGCGCGACGCAATCCTGCCGTTCGCGAGCGGCAAGCTGTATCCCGGTGAAGCAAATACGTTCTACGCATTGGCGGCGCAACTCAAGATCGCCAGCTACTTCAATCTCGGCCGCAGCCTGACGGAGTGGCGCAAATGGATTGCCAACAACGGACCGATCCTGACGCGCCTTACCGTAGACTCGACTTGGCATGCAGCGAAGGCCACGAACGGTCAGCTGGATGAGTACAAGGTCGCCACCGCGCGAGGCGGCCACGCCGTTGCGCTTGTCGGCTACACGCCGGATCGATTCATCGTCCGCAACAGTTGGGGAACCACGCTCTGGGGCAAGGAGGGTTTTGGCTTTGCCTCGTTGGCCTATGCCCAGGCGGCGTTTACGGAGGCGTACGGCGTATCGGTGTGACAGCGGCGGAATCCGTGGGTCGCAGCCTTACACGAACATAGAGAACGTGTTAGCGGAGGATTGCGTCTCAGGGCGAGCTTGGCGGCAGAGTGCATCGGCAGGACGGTTGTGCGCGGGCACATCACACATCCACTTCCTTCACGAACTTCGCGTTCTCCTGGATGTACTCGAAGCGCAGCTCCGGCTTGCGGCCCATCAGCGTCTCCACCAGGTCCGCGGTCTTGCGGGCGATGGCGCGGTCGTCGCTGTCGTGGGCATGGCGGTCGGGCAGGCGGACGCGGAGGAGGGCGCGGTGGGCCGGGTCCATCGTGGTCTCTTTCAACTGCGCCGCCATCATCTCGCCCAGTCCCTTGAAGCGGCTGATTTCGACCTTGCGACCCTTGAACACCGTTGCCATCAGCTCGTCCTTGTGGCGATCGTCGCGTGCATAAGCGGTGTCCTTGCCGGCGCTGAGTCGATAGAGCGGCGGTACCGCCAGATACAGATGCCCACTTTCGATCAGGCCGGGCATCTCCTGGTAGAAAAATGTCATCAGCAATGAGGCAATGTGGGCGCCGTCCACATCGGCATCGGTCATGATGATGATGCGGTCATAGCGCAGCTTGCCCGCCTCGAACTTGTCCCGCAGGCCGCAGCCCAGCGCCTGCACCAGATTGGTCAGTTCCTGGTTGCCCTTGAGCTTGTCGGCGCTGGCGCTGGCAACGTTGAGGATCTTGCCGCGCAGGGGCAGCACCGCCTGGATCTCCCGATCGCGGGCCTGCTTGGCGCTGCCGCCGGCACTGTCGCCTTCCACCAAGAACAGTTCGGTGCCCTCGGCCTCGTCCCGTGTGCAGTCGGCAAGCTTGCCGGGCAGGCGCAGCTTCCGGGTCGCGGTCTTGCGGGTGAGCTCTTTCTGCTCCTTGCGGCGCAGGCGCTCTTCGGCGATTTCGATCACCCGGTCCAGCAGGTCACGCGCCATGTCCGGGTCGGCGGTCAGCCAGTGGTCGAAATGGTCCTTGATGGTGGCGTCCACCAGCTTCTGCGCTTCGGCGCTGGCCAGCTTCTCTTTGGTCTGCCCCTGGAACTGCGGATCGCGGATGAACACGGAGAGCAGCACGCAGGCGCCGCCCATGATGTCCTCGGTGGTGACCTGCGCCACCTTGCGGTTGCCGATCAGCTCGCCGTAGGCCTTGAGCGAGCGGGTGAGCCCGCTGCGCAGGCCTGCCTCGTGAGTGCCGCCTTCGGGCGTGGGCACCGTGTTGCAGTAGGAATGGACGAAGCCTTCGCCATCGGACGGCCAGGCGATCGCCCAGTCGCAGCGTCCTTGGTCCTCCGGGAATCCCACATGACCCATGAACGGCTTCTGAGTGACTGTCTTGCGGTCGGCGAGCTCGGACTGGAGGAAGTCGACCAAGCCGTCCTCGAAATGCAGCGTCGCCTCGGCCGGCGTATCATCTTCGCCGGCGACCAGCTTGGGATCGCAGCGCCAGCGGATCTCCACGCCGCGGAAGAGATAGGCCTTGGAGCGGGCCATGCGATACAGCCGCGCGGCGCGGAACCTGTTTTCCTTGCCGAAAATCTGCGGATCGGCGTGGAAGCGGACGGACGTGCCGCGGCGGTTGGTGGCCGGGCCGAGCTTCTTCAGCTTGGTTGTGGGTTTTCCGCGGGAGTACTCCTGGGTGTAAAGCTCCTTGTTGCGGACGGACTCGACGGTGAGCTGGTCCGAGAGGGCGTTCACGACTGAGAGGCCCACGCCATGGAGGCCGCCGGAGGTCGAATAGGCCTTGCCGCCGAACTTGCCGCCGGAATGGAGCATGGTCATTGCCACTTCCAGCGCCGTCTTGCCCTTTATCTTCGGATGGGGCTCCACGGGAATGCCGCGGCCATTGTCCCGGATAGTGACGAAGCCGTCCTTGTCCAACTCCATCTCGATGCGGCTGGCATGGCCGGCGACCGCCTCATCCATGGAATTGTCCAGGATCTCGGCCACCAGATGATGCATAGCCCGTTCGTCGGTGCCCCCGATATACATGCCCGGACGGCGGCGGACGGGCTCCAAGCCCTCCAGGACCTCGATATCCTTCGCGCCATAGTCGGCGGAGGTGCGGCGGGAGTCTTTCTCAAAGAGATCTGGCATGTCGGTCTTCGCGTTGTTCGAGGGCGGCCGGGCGGCGCCAAGCTGTAACAAGGGTGGCTGGGCTTTGGTGAGACACATTAATGCCCAAACACCTGCAACCGCATTATCTAGTATACTTGTGAGCCATAAAACACAACCCATTGATGTTTCACGTGAAGCCGCTTAACCTTTAGAAATTAGATTAAGAACTTTCCCGGTTGCCCAGGGGCCCGTTCAGGGCCGATTTGGCCGTTCGGGACGCCCGTGCCATGACCCTGATATGGTCGGCGCCGGCCTGCCGTGCCACCCGCTGGAGGCCCTGGCGCAGGGCGTCAGGCGGAACCGACCGCATCAGTTCCAGCCCGGCGATTTGCCAGGTGGTCTTTTTGCCGCTGCGGTCCAGCTTGGCGTCCACCAGGCCCACCACCTCGCTGCCGAACACCAGCGGCTTTGCGAAATAGAAGCGGCGCTGGTCGGCGGGCGTATAGGCCTCGAACTTGTAGTCGAAGCCAAAGAGCTGGGAGAAGCGGCCGCGGCTGAACAAGAGCTGATCCAGCGGCGGAACGACCCGAAGCAAGGGCTCGCTGGCGGTTGCCGCCCGGTCCCAGCCGGTTTCGTCTTCCGGGAGGTACCAGAACACCGGGCTGTCGGGCAGGTCGGCCACGACGACCGCCCGGGCCACCTCCGGCAGCTTCGCCGCGACCAGAGCGCGCCATCGCTTGATGCTCTCGCCCCGCCAGGAGCCATAGTGGAGCGCGACACGGCCGGCGATGCGCTCGGCAGTGTCGATCTTGAGGACACAGAGGGCGGAATGGATCAGGAAGCGCTCATAGGCCGCGGCAGCAGGCGGCGACCAGCCAAGGAGGTGGGGATCGCATCGCTCGGTCAAATCGAACACCCGGTGGAAGTTTGGGGTCCGGCCGACGATCTGGATTTCACGGTCGTAGAACAGGTAATCCAGCGCCTTGGTAGTGGACTTGATCGTGTTGAAACCGCCGACCACCCGCTTTGACTCGAAATCCGCCACGGTCACCGGTCCATGGGCGCGGATGTGATCCTTGATTTTCTGCATCAGCGGCAGATAGCGCCGCCGCCCTGTCTTGTGGCGCGGGCGGAAATCGCTGAATCCCGTCAGTAGCAACGGCAGCCAGTCCCGGCGCACGGCGAATAGCGGATAATGGGTCTCGCGGAAGGCGCCATGCTTGTAGAGGAGGTCGTAGAAGCCCGTAGCGGGCTCCTCGGCGCGGGCAACCCAGGCCAACTCGTGATTGCGCAAGCCTGTGACACGTATGGAGTCGATCTGCCACATGCCGAGATCGCGGGCACGATCTGCCGCTGCCGCTGGTTGCCACAACGGCCCGCGAAGGCCAAGGCGGTCTAGCAGAAAGGTCCGCAGCTCCACCTGCGATACCCGGCGGGTCGCCGAAGACGCCGATGTCACCTGCCGCGCGCCTCCTTGGCATTGCGTGGGAATTGGACCGCCACCGTCGCCGGATTCGTGGGGCGAACGCAATGGCAAGTCGTGTCCATGGGTTGACGGAACGGATCGGCCGGGCATGACTTGGCGGCAGCAGTCTTGGAATTCCAGGAGATCCGCGTGGCCGACAATCCGAAAACCGCTGAAAACAAAGAACAAGATGGCGGCCCGTCACCCGGCCGCGACCCGGCGCTGCGCACTTTCGCCATGCCTAGAGACGCCAATCCCAACGGCGATATCTTCGGCGGCTGGATCATGGCGCAGATGGACCTGGCCGGCGCTGTCGCTGCCGTGCGCCGCGCGCGGGGGCGCGTGGCCACAGTGGCGGTGGAAGCCATGGAGTTCCACCGGCCGGTGAACATCGGCGATCTGGTGTCCTGCTACGCGGAGGTGACGCGGGTCGGCCGCACCTCCCTGCGGGTGGAGATCGAAACCTGGGTCGAGCGCCGGATGAACCGGGTACAGGAAAAAGTCACAGCCGGAACTTTTACCTATGTGGCAATTGATGAGAAAGGCCGGCCTAGACCCGTGGCATCGCCAGCTGGCGACGGGCCGGTCCGGGAGGCCTGACGCGGCGCCTTCAGGCGCATCAACTAATCCTTTACCGGCATGGGGGAGAAGAGCGGGATGGGGAGCACCGCACGAGACGGATTGCGTCGCTGCAGCCTGCGCCACGCCGCTTGGCTTCTGTTGCTGCTGCTCGCCGCCTGCGCCCAGCCGCATTCGGTCCCGACCGCGCCGTCTGAGACGGTTGATGCGCCAGCGGCCAGCAATCCTCAAATCGCCGCCATCCCGCCAGAACCGTTGATGCCCGCGTACAAGGCAACACCGGAAGAGCGCAAGTGCCTCGCGCTCGCGGTCTATTTCGAATCTCGCGCGGAAACGGTGGAGGGGCAGCATGCCGTGGCCGCCGTGGTTCTGAATAGGGTTCGCAGCGAGAAGTTTCCCGACAACATCTGCAGCGTCGTGCATGAGGGCGGCGGCCGACGCGGCCGCTGCCAGTTCTCCTGGTACTGCGACGGCCGCAGCGACGAACCGCATGATGCCGTGTCGTGGCAACGGTCGCTGGATGTGGCCGATGCGGTGCTAGACGGCGAAATCGCTGACCCAACCGATGGCGCGCTATTCTTCCACAACACGGCTGTACGGCCCAAGTGGCGCAAGAAGATGACGAAGACGGCGGCGATCGACAATCACGTCTTCTATCGCTGAACGGACAAAGAAAACGGCCCGCCGGGACGTTACGGCGGGCCGCAGTGCTAGCGGGGATGTACCCGTCAGACGCTGTAGTACCGCTTGAACTCCACCGGGTGCGGCGTGTGCTCGAAGTCGTAGACCTCTTCCCATTTCAGCTCGATGTAGCTGTTGAGGAGGTCGTCGGAGGACACGTCGCCCTTCTTCAGGAACGCATGATCGGCTTCCAAAGCGCCGATCGCTTCCCGCAGCGAGCCGCAGACGGTCGGCACGTTCTTCAGTTCATCCGGCGGCAGATCATAGAGATTCTTGTCCATGGGATCGCCGGGATGGATCTTGTTCTCGATGCCGTCGAGGCCCGCCATCAACATGGCGGCGTAGGCGAGATAGGGATTGGCCGACGGATCGGGGAAGCGCACTTCCACGCGCTTGCCCTTCGGGCTCGCGACATAGGGAATGCGGCAGGACGCCGAACGGTTGCGCGATGAATAGGCCAGCAGCACCGGCGCCTCGAAGCCGGGAATCAGGCGTTTGTAGCTGTTGGTCGTCGGGTTGGTGAAGGCATTCAGGGCCTTCGCATGCTTGATAATGCCGCCGATGTAGTAAAGCGCCATCTCCGACAGATCGGCGTAGCCGTTGCCGGCGAAGAGCGGCTTGCCGCCCTTCCAGATCGACTGGTGGCAGTGCATGCCCGAGCCGTTGTCGCCCTTCACCGGCTTGGGCATGAAGGTCGCGGTCTTGCCGTACTGATGCGCCACATTGTGCACCACGTACTTGTAGATCTGCATGTTGTCGGCGCACTTCACCAATGTGGAAAACTTCAGGCCCAGCTCATGCTGGCTCGGCGCCACCTCGTGATGATGCTTCTCCATCTCCAGGCCCATATTGGCCATGGTGGTGGTCATTTCCGCGCGGATGTCCGTGCCGCCATCGACGGGACCGACCGGGAAATAGCCGCCTTTTATCGGCGGACGGTGGCCGTGATTGCCCTGTTCCATCACCTTGGCGTTGGAGTAGGGGCCTTCATCGGAATCGAATTCATAGAAGCAGCGGTTCATCGACACTTCGTAGCGCACGTCGTCGAAGATGAAGAACTCGGCTTCCGGACCGAAGAAGGCGGTATCGCCGATGCCCGTGGTCTTCAGATAGGTCTCGGCGGCCTTGGCGACGGAGCGCGGATCGCGGGAATAGGCCTGGCCGGTCAGCGGCTCATAGACGTCGCAGAATATGACCAACTGGGTCTGCGCCGCAAAGGGATCGAGCACCGCTGTGGAGAGATCAGGCATCAGCGTCATGTCGGACTCGTTGATCGCCTTCCAACCGGCAATCGACGAACCATCGAACATCACGCCCTCCGTCAACAGATCCTCATCGACGGTGGCCACGGTGTGCGCCAGATGCTGCCACTTGCCGCGCGGATCGGTGAAGCGGAAATCGACATACTTCACGTCCTGGTCCTTGATCATCTGAAAAATTTTTTTCACGTCTGACATCGGTCTAGGTCCTTGTTTTCTTGTTTTCGCCGTAGATTGTTGAATTGTTTCTTGGATTATAGGGCGTCGGGTCCACGTTCGCCGGTACGGATGCGAATCACCTCTTCGATCGTGCTGACGAAAATCTTGCCGTCGCCGATGCGGCCCGTATGCGCTGCTTGTTGGATGGCCTCAATGGCGCGCTCCACCTGGTTGTCCTCGAGCACGATCTCGATCTTCACTTTCGGCAGAAAGTCGACGACGTACTCGGCGCCGCGATAGAGCTCGGTGTGGCCCTTCTGCCGGCCGAAGCCCTTGGCCTCGGTCACGGTGATCCCCTTGATGCCGACTTCGTGCAGGGCTTCCTTCACTTCATCCAGCTTGAACGGCTTGATGATGGCTTCGATTTTTTTCATCGCCTTTGTGTCCCTTGGGGCGGGGCGGTGGCTTTTGGATACAATACGATCGGCCGCCACCCCGCAGTTGTTGGTGCCGTCAGCCCTTCATAAGCAAACCGCGTGCCAAAACTGAAAGTGGCCTAAGCTCTTGTATCGAGGGGCGGTTCGGCTAGGGTCTGGGCATACTGCCGCATCGGCGGGCAGGCTTACGCCTTAGATATAGGCGAACTGCACAAAATTTAGGCTGTGGGGTTTTTCCGCGCATGAACACGACGAACTTCGATATCCACCCGGACATGAAGGCGATGATCGCGGAGCTTACCCAATGGCCGCCTAACTTGACGCCGCAACAGGAACGTCAACTCTGGAATGATTTCTGCCGGCAAATGGCGCGGCCGCGGCCGGCGAATATCTCTGCCCAGGATTTCACGGTTCCAAGTTCTGCCGGCGGCGTTCCCGTGCGGCTCTATAAGCCGGGCAAGGCTGCGGTCTATCCCTGTGTGCTTTACATGCATGGCGGCGGCTGGATTCTTGGCAACCTCGATACCAATGACTCGGTCGGCTGGGGTCTTGCCGAGGGAACGGGTGCCGCGGTTGTCAGCGTCGACTATAGGCTCGCACCGGAGAATCCCTATCCGGCGGCTTTCGACGACAGCCTTGCGGTTCTGCAGTACATCGCCGCTTACGGCGCCAAGCATGGCCTGGATGGTTCACGGGTCGCCGTTTGCGGCGACAGCGCCGGCGGCAATCTTTCGGCCGCGCTCAGCCTCTGGTCGCGGGATCATGGCGGGCCGCCGATCGCCGCGCAGGGGCTGATCTACCCGGTCACGGACATCAACACCAAGACGGAGTCCTATCGCACAAATGCGCTGGCGCCGATGTTGACCAGCGCGGAGATGCATCACTATCTCGACGCCTATCTGGGCAAGCAGCGGGACAACCCGGATGTCTATGCCATGCCGGGGCTGGCGCAAGATCTCCGCAAGCTGCCGCCGGCACTCGTGCACACGGCGGAGTACGATCCGCTCCGCGATGAAGGGCGGATCTACGCGGACCGGCTGAAAGCGGCGGGGAACTCGGTGACTTATCGCTGCGCGAAGGGAATGGTGCACAGCTTTATCCGCGCCCGGTTCTATGGGCCGGGCGCCGGGGCGGAGTTCGATTTCATATGCGACTTCCTGCGCAGGTATTTGGGACCGATTCCGGCGTCATAGCACCTTGAAGTGCCAGCGCATCGTGACGTCGATCGGGGCGTTGTAGTCCTCGATCCCTGGGAGCTGAAAAGAGTCTTCGCCGCTTTGGTCCTTATAGCTGCCCTTGACGGGCCGGCCGACGATGTTCGTGTGCTTCTGTATCATTTCGAGTTGTTGGGCATTGGCCAGCGGCATTGTTTTCTTGCCGGGGCCGTCCTGCGTGACCTCGTTGACATCGATCATCACAACCGGCCAGGGAATGCTCAGGCTGATGAGGTTCTTAACCATGTCGACTTCCACCATTGTCATGGTCAGTATCGCTTCTTTGGCGGTGTCGTATTCCTGCGTGCCGTCGCGGTCTCGCGTCGTGGTGCAGACTTCGCCTTCCGTGCAAATCGGGAAATATGTTTTTTGCACCAGCGATTCCTTGAGGCTGGCACTGCCTTTGCCCTTCGGCGCTTTGTCGTTGGGATCTTTCCACAGTTGAAATCGTGGTGGCGACTTGGCATCCCAGGCTTCCACGGACTCGCCCATCGCCTTGCCATCGCTGGAAAGCTGATTGAGTCCCGGCTGTGCGCTCGGGTCTTGCGACAGCTCCCACACCTTCTTTTCGATGCAAGCTTCGTCGTCGCCACAGGCATCGGCGATCGCCTGGGCCTTTGCCATCATGTCGGCATTGTCCACAGCCATCTGCTGACCCTGCTGACCCAGCGCCTGAGTTTCGGGCTGCATTTCAGTCTGGTGCGATTGATCGAGGAAGCCGAACTTCGCCAGTTCTTGCGCCTTGATTTCAAAGATCGCCTTGAAGTGCCTGTTGACGCTCCAGTCTGTGCTGCCCAGATCACCCGATTCTGAATACTTGCCGGAGAGCGTGAACTCGACTTCCAGTGTAGCTTTCGTGCCGGACTTCGCCGGTTTCTGTTCGGCGATGACGGGGTTGACCGCGGATAGCAGGAACAGAGTGGCAAGCGACAACGCGCTGCTTGCGACGCGACGTGACATTCACGGCTCCTCGATGTCGGGATTGACTTCCTGTGGGCGGACGGAGTCCTAGGCTACTTTCCGCTCCGTCAGCCAGCCGCGGATGCGGCCGGTGGCTTCCAGGATGTTATCCACGCTGTTGGCGTATGAGAAGCGGATATAGCCCTCGCCGAAGGACCCGAAGCTGGTCCCCGCGATGACCGCGACGCCGGCTTCCTCGAGCAAGGCCAGTTCCAATTTCTTCGAGGTGATGCCGGTCCTGGTGACGTTGGGGAACGCATAGAAGGCGCCGTGCGGATCGACGCAGGAGAAGCCGGGCAGGGAATTCAGTTCCCGGACGATGATCGTGCGGCGCTCGTCAAAAGCCTTCATCATCTTGGCCACGTCATCCTTGGGCCCTTTGAGCGCGGCGATGCCGGCCCACTGGGTCGCGGCATTGACGCAGGAATGGCAGTTGATGGCAAGTCGCGTCGCCTGCTCGGCGAGCCCCTTCGGCCATACCGCATAGCCCATGCGCCAGCCGGTCATGGCATAGGTCTTGCTCCAGCCATCCAGCATGATCAGCCGGTCGGCGATCGACGGATAGCGCAGCAGGCTGGTGTGCTGGCGTCCGCCATAGAGCATCTCGCTGTAGATCTCGTCGCTCATCAGCGCCACGTCGGGCCATTTCTCCAGGCCCTTCACCAGCTTCTCGATTTCTTCCTTGGAGCTGGCGCCGCCGGTCGGGTTGGCTGGGCTGTTGATGATGATCAACCGGGTCTTCGGCGTAATGCGCGACAGCAGGGCGTCGGCGCTGAAGCCGAAACCGTCCTTCTCCAGGAGGGGCAGGGGCACCGGCGTGGCGCCGGTGAACTTGATCACCGACTCGTAGATCGGGAAGCCGGGGTTCGGATAAATGATCTCGGTTCCGGGTTCGCCGAACATGAGGACGGCGAAGAACATGGTCACCTTGCCGCCGGGAACCACCACGATCTGGTCGGGGCTGACATTCACGCTGTGGCGGCGGTGCAGATCGGCGGCGACCGCCTCGCGCAGCTGGGGGATGCCGTTGGCCGGCGTATAGCCGTGATGCCCGTCTTTCAGGGCTTTGATCGCGGCGTCGACGATATGCTCTGGCGTGCGGAAATCGGGCTGGCCGATGCCCAGATTGATGATGCTCCGGCCCTGCGCCTCCAGGGCTTTCGCCCGCGCTAGAACCTCGAACGCAGATTCCGTCCCCAGCCGTCCCATTCCGGCCGCCAACTTGACCATGGTAACTCTCCCTCAGAGCGTCTTCGTTTTTACATTCATTAAGGCCTTCCGGCGAAGGCTGCTTCTAACATTAGAGTGTAAGGCCCGGGCAAAGGCCTTTTCGCCGCGACTTTCAACGTCTCGCGTGCGACAGGTGGCAGCGTCCGATCGTGGCCGGGCGGCTTGACGGCTGGCAATCCAAGGCCTTACACCCAGCCCGCATATGGCGAGCGTAGCTCAGTTGGTTAGAGCACCGGATTGTGGATCCGGGGGTCGCGGGTTCAAGTCCCGTCGCTCGCCCCAGAATTCCATCGGGCATGTTGGAAATTTCGTTGGCGAACCCGCGAGTTAGCCCACCGATCCGGGACTTGCGCCGAAGATGGGGGACTAGGTGGACCGCGACGCGATCCTGTTCGCCAACGAGGCCTTCTATCGCGCATTCGCCGGCCGAAACGTCGCAGCAATGGATGATCTCTGGGCAAAGAACCGGCCAGTGGCTTGCATCCACCCAGGCTGGGGGCCTCTCGCCGGGCGCGCCGAGGTCATGGGGAGCTGGGAGGCCATTCTAAGCCACCCGTCGCAACCCCCCGTCACCTGCCATGCGCCCGTGGTCCAGGTCCATGGCGACACCGCCTACGTCCTTTGCTTCGAGGAGGTCAGCGGCACCTACCTGCTGGCGACGAACATCTTCATCCGCGATGGCGGCGTCTGGCGCATGGTCCATCACCAGGCGGGACCGACCTCCGCGGTGCCGCCTCGGCCGGAGGCGGATGCCGGTGCCGGGCGCCCGAACTGACCAATCATTCTATACGCTGTCCTTTTGCGCCGACTGTGCTAGGTAAATTCCATTCTCAATTTCGCAGGGTGCCTAACTTGTCCTGTCCGTCAGAGACCAAGATTCGAGTGAGAGCGTTTTTGACCACCACGCTGCTTTGGGCCGCTTTGGCCTGTTTCGCAGGCAGCGCCGCCGCCGACTACAAGAAAGGCCTGGCGGCCTACAACAATAGCGATTTCGCGACGGCTTACAGCGAATGGCTGGTGTCGGCTAAGACCGGCGACAAACTGGCGCAGCATGGTCTGGGCTTCCTGTTTGAGCTGCGCAAAGGCATCCCGGAAATGCCGGAGGCAAAGAGCCTGGCGCAGGCTGTGGAATGGTATCAGGCGGCCTCAACTCAGGGCGTTGCCGCGGCCCAGACCAATCTTGGGCTGATGTATGCCCAGGGCCGCGGCGTAAAACAGAACTATGACGAGGCCAGAAAGCTCTGGGATCAAGCGGCTGTTTCAGGCCATCCGATGGCTCAGTTCAATCTCGGATTGCTGTATCTTCAGGGGCTGGCCGGCACGCCGGATGAGCGGAAGGCGTCTCAGTACTTTCTTCAATCGGCGCGACAGAACGTACCGGATGCGCAGTACGCGCTGGGAACGATGTATCTCGCCGGCCGCGGCGTGACGAAGGATCGCGATGAAGCCGTGGCGTGGCTGCAGAAGGCCGCGGCCGCGGGCCATCAGCGGGCGATCCTTGCGCTGTCAGATATCGATAAGGCGGAGCAGCAGGCGATGAACGAAGACGCCGCGCAGAAACCGCCGGAACCTGGTACATCTGCGGCAGACGGGACGAACGAGCCGGCAACGCCGCCGGCGACGGCTGAAACACCCTCGACCGGAACTTCCGCTGGCGCAGTTCCCGATGCGACGAGCTCTGGTGGTGCGGCGATGGTAACGCCGCCGCCGGCGACGGTCGAACCGCCAGCGCCGCCAGCCGAAAGTAGCAGCCAGGCAAGTGCCGAAGCGCCGGCTACAGAAAATCAGCCCGCGCCGCCGGTGACAGCGGAAACACCGACCGCAACGGCGGAAGCTCCGGCAGTGCCGAGCACGGAGCAGCAGATTCCAGCAACTGGTGCCGATACTCAGACAGCGGAAGCCACACCGGAAACGCCGCCGACGGAGACCGCGCCGGCTGCCGCCGAACCGGCCACACCGTCCGATACGCAAACCGCCAGCATCTCGACCATCAACGTGCAGATGTCATCGCAGAAGTCCCGCAGCGAAGCCGAAGGCTCGGTGGAGAAGCTGAAGGCTGTCTACGAGAAGGTCGTGGAGCCCTATGATTTTTATGTGAAAGAAGTCGATCTCGGGAAACCCAAGGGCATCTGGTACCGCGTGCTGGTCGGGCCGATACCGTCGGAGAAGGACGCACGGGCGCTTTGCGCCAAGATCAAAGCGGAGCCGCCGCACAACGATTGTCTGGTGCAGCTTAAATGAGCAGACAGCGTGTCGTTGCGACGGCACGCCATGGCCACCGGATGGGTCAGTAGCTAGGATCGCCGGGGCAACGACGCCCTGGCCGGCTGACCGAATGCCAATCGAGGAAGAACAGTCCCAGATATCGCCTGACTCGCAGAGCCTGCGGGCCTTGCTCACCGTCGCTGAAATGCAGCGTGCGGACAGCTTGGCGGTGGCGCGCGGTATTGCAAGCTGGACTCTCATGCAAGCAGCGGGAAACGCGGTGGCCCGCGAGGCCAGGCTGCGCTGGGATTGCCCGGCTACCCTCGTGCTTTGCGGGCCTGGCAACAATGGCGGCGACGGGTTCGTCGCAGCGGAGGCATTGCGACGCGCGGGCTGGCCTATTCGCGTTGCCTTGCTGGGAAAGGTGTCACAGCTGAAAGGCGACGCGGCGCTGGCGGCCGCGGATTGGCAAGGTCCGGTCGAAAACCTCACGCCGAACCTAGATAACGTCGAGCTCATCATCGATGCGCTATTCGGCGCCGGTCTGACGCGGCCGCTGGAGGGGATCGCCGCGGCGGCCGTCATGGCGATCAATAAGCGCGGGATTCCTTGCCTCTCGATCGATCTGCCAAGCGGCGTCAATGGCGATACCGGTCAGGTCCTCGGCTGGGCGCCGCAAGCGCAAGCGACCGTGACCTTCTTCCGCCGCAAGTCGGGGCATTTGCTGTATCCCGGGCGCGCGCTTTCGGGGGAGCTTGTCGTGGCTGACATCGGCATCCCGGTGGAGGTGTTGTCGGAAGTCCTGCCGCGCCAGTTCGAGAATCATCCGGAACTCTGGCGTCACGGGCTGCGGCCGCCGCGCTGGGACGATCACAAATACACACGCGGCAGTTTGCTGATCGCCGGCGGAGATGAGATGACGGGGGCGGCCCGTCTTGCGGCGCGGGCGGCCCGGCGCGTCGGAGTGGGCCTGGTCACAGTGGCCTGCAGCAGCGCGGCACACACGATCTACGCGCTGGACAGTCCCGGCGCGGTGACCCGCATCGCCGATAGCGATGCGGAGTTTAAGGCCCTGGTTGCCGATGGCCGGCGGTCTGCATTCCTGATCGGACCCGGTTACGGGAGCGGGCAGCGGACTCGCGGGCGCACCCTCGACATCTTGCGCTCCGGCAAGCCGGCGGTGCTCGACGCCGATGCCCTGTCGAGTTTCGCCGCCAATCCGGGCGAATTGCTAGATGCGTTGCATAGTGGCGTCGTGCTGACTCCCCATGAAGGCGAGTTCGCACGGGTGTTTCCGGAGAATGGCCCGGCGCCTGGCAAGCTTGCCAGGGTGCGAGCGGCGGCCCAAGCGGCGGGGGCGATCATTGTGCTTAAAGGACCCGACACGGTGATTGCGGCGCCGGATGGATTTGCGGTCATCAACAGCAATGCGCCGCCGTCCCTGGCAATGGCGGGCAGCGGCGATGTGCTAGCCGGATTGATTTCGGGCCTGATGGCTCTGGGGATACGGCCCTATCTGGCGGCAATGGGCGGCGTCTGGCTGCAGGGTCGAGCGGCGACTTTAGAGGGAGAGTTTCTGCTAATCGAAGATATTAACAGCGGTATCAAGTCTGCATTATTAGAAGTATCTCGTAATATATTGTATAAGATATGATTTTTTAATTCAAGAGCAGGCAGTCAATCTATCCTCTTATCGCGCCCAATCCTAACTGTACTTATTAGTCCCGTGTTAGTAGATGACGTGTGCCGTCGGACACAAATGTTAGCTAAGTCGTGGCCCGGACGCAAAAAAATCACACCTCGCCTGACCGGCGTTCAGACTCTTTTAACACTCTTGGCGCAATAATCCATAAAGCATGAACTTCCGGTGATTCTGACACCGGTTTTGTACGAGGGGCAGGTATGGGCGGGTGGTTTCACAAGAAAACCGATGGTCGGGCCGACCTTGAGCCCGGCTGGGTTTTTCGCAACATTCGGCCGGGCAATGTCGTGGAAGTGGCCAAAATCCACTCGGTCTCCAAGGACAGTCTTGGCATACCCCATGTAAGATTTGACATGACGCTGTTCACGCCGGGCCAAACCCGCATGCTGGAAGGCCGCCGTGTCCTTTGTTTAGCATCATTTACCAAGCAGTTTCCTGAGCGTGTCTCCGCCTGATCCTGTCGCCACAAACTGCTTAAGCGTACCCTAGTAGAATACAAGTAATCTGCCCAAGGGCCGCCGGAAATCCACCGGCGGCCTTTGTCTTTGCGCTAAGCCAAATCCGGGTTGCTGGCATCCCCGGCGTGCTATACATCCCGCCCCACCCTTTTAGGGCTGGTCCGGCCCTGTGCCGATTTGCGGGCGTGGCGAAACTGGTAGACGCGCCAGATTTAGGTTCTGGTGACGCAAGTCGTGGGGGTTCAAGTCCCTCCGCCCGCACCAGCAGAGCGCGGTCGTTCCGTGGCGGGCCGGAAGCTAATCAATGAATGCAGCGATGCGAGACACGTAGCGAGTAATCCATGCAGATAACAGAAACCAGCAATGACGGGTTGAAGCGCGAATTCAAAGTGGTGATTCCCGAGCAGGACGTGCAGAAGCGGGTCGACTCCCGCCTGGCGCAACTCGGCGGCGGTTTGAAGCTGCCGGGGTTTCGGCCGGGAAAGGTGCCGATGCCAGTGCTGAAGCAGCGCTTCGGCAAGAACGTTATGGGCGAGGTGCTGGAACAGGCGATCAGCGACAGCTCACAGAAGTTGCTGAGCGATCGCGGCCTGCGGCCCGCCGGCCAGCCGCGCATCGAGATCCTGTCGGGCGCGGACAAGGGCGACCTTGAGTTCAGCATGGCGGTCGAGTTGATCCCCGACATTAAAGTCATGGATTTCAAGGGCGTGAAGCTGGAGCGCCTGACCGTGGACATTCCGGACGCCGAGGTCGAACAAGCGATCGAGCGTGCGGCGCAGCGCTACCGCAAGACGCAACCGCTGGCGGCGGCCCGTCCAGCGCAGAAGGATGATGTCGCCGTCATCGACTTCGTCGGCAAAGTCGACGGCGCGGAGTTCGCCGGGGGATCGGCCAATGATTACCACCTGCAGATCGGCTCCGGCTCTTTCATCCCGGGCTTCGAAGAACAGCTGATGGGTGCATCCGCTGGTGACAGCAAGACAGTCACCGTGACGTTCCCGACCGAGTATCCGCGCGCCGAGGTGGCGGGCAAAGAAGCCACCTTCGATGTCACGATCAAGGAACTGCGGGAACTGGCGCCCCTGGTGCTTGACGACGAACTAGCCAAGGAAATGGGCTCCAAAGACCTCGCCGAACTGCGCGAAAACATGACAAAGAGCCTGGCGGCCGAGTATGCCAGCCTGTCGCGGACCCACACCAAGCGCCAGTTGCTGGATATCCTCGCGGAAAAACACGCCTTTGACTCGCCGGCGGGGCTTGTGGAGACGGAATTCACGGCCATCTGGAATCAGATAGAGGCAGACCGGCAGCTCGGCCGTCTCGACCCTGATGATGCCAACAAGAGCGAGGAGGAACTGAAGAAGGAGTACCGCGACATCGCCATCCGGCGCGTCAAGTTGGGCCTGCTGCTGTCCGAGGTCGGCCGGATCAACGACGTCCAGGTCAGCAACGACGAGATGGGCCGCGCCATCATGAACGAAGCCCGCCGGTTCCCCGGTCAGGAGCGCAAGGTCATCGATTACTACCAGAAAACGCCGCAGGCCATGATCCAGCTGCGCGCGCCTATTTATGAAGACAAGGTGGTTGATTTCATCCTCGACCAGGCCGAGGTTGATGAGCGCAAGGTGTCGGTCGAGGAATTTACCAAGGAAATGAGTGGCGATATGGCGAATCCCAACTAGATACTCTCAGGTAATCCCCGAGTTCTAGGTTTGGGTGCCGCCGGCACCCGCTGGAGCGTGGCCGATTGCCGGTTGGTTTGGGGTTGGCGTAACAGGACGATGCAAACATGCGAGACCCGGTCGATACCTATATGAACTTCCTCGTGCCGATGGTGGTCGAACAGACCAATCGCGGCGAGCGTTCTTACGATATCTATTCCCGGCTGCTGAAGGAACGGATCATCTTCATGATCGGGCCGGTGAATGACGGTGTCGCCAGCTTGGTCTGCGCGCAGCTGCTGTTTCTGGAGTCCGAGAATCCGAACAAGGATATTGCCATCTACATCAACTCGCCTGGTGGGGTGGTGACGTCGGGCCTCGCGATCTACGACACAATGCAGTACATCCGACCGGACATTTCCACTGTTTGCATCGGCCTGGCGGCATCGATGGGTTCGCTCCTGCTGACCGCCGGCGCCAAGGGTAAGCGCTTTGCGACGCCCCATGCCAAGATCATGGTCCATCAGCCCTCCGGCGGCTTCCAGGGGCAGGCGACGGACATCGAGATCCACGCCAAGGACATCCTGGCGACCCGCACCCGGCTCAATCAGATTTATGTCCAGCACACCGGCCAGGATATGAAGGTGATCGAGGATGCCATGGAGCGGGATAAGTTCTTGACGCCCGAGGACGCCAAGGAGTTCGGTCTGATCGACGAAGTTATCCTTAAGCGCCCGCCGCGCGAGGATGCGATCACAAAGGCGAGCTCGGGCAATTAACGAATTGTTGACCATAACCAGCGATAGTAGGAGCCGAGGCAATAGTCGTTTCCGCGGCAACCCCCGCCAAAAACCGGTTTTCCCGCTCTGGGAGCCGGAATTGATAATCTCCGGTAAGGCAGAGGGTGTAAATTGTCGCTGTACGACCGGGGCCGGTGCGGCTAACCTGATTCCCTCTAGAATCAGGGCCTTGATGGGTGGCTCATGACCAGCAAGTCCAGTAGTGGCGACTCTAAGAATACCCTGTACTGCTCCTTCTGCGGAAAGAGCCAGCACGAGGTGCGGAAGCTCATTGCCGGTCCGACGGTATTCATCTGCGATGAATGCGTCGAACTTTGCATGGACATCATCCGCGAAGAGCACAAGACGACGCTGACCAAGACGCGCGACGGCGTGCCGAGCCCGCGGGACATCTGCAACGTCCTGGACGACTATGTGATCGGGCAGGACCACGCCAAGCGGGTGCTGTCGGTCGCGGTGCACAACCACTACAAGCGCCTGGCCCACGGCGCGAAAAACAACGACGTCGAACTGGCAAAGTCCAACATCCTGCTGGTCGGGCCGACCGGCTGCGGCAAGACGCTGCTGGCACAGACACTGGCGCGCATCATCGACGTGCCCTTCACGATGGCCGACGCCACTACGCTCACGGAAGCCGGTTATGTCGGCGAGGACGTGGAGAACATCATCCTCAAGCTGCTGCAGGCCGCCGACTACAATGTCGAGCGGGCGCAACGCGGCATCGTCTACATCGACGAGGTCGACAAGATCAGCCGTAAGTCCGACAACCCGTCGATTACGCGCGATGTGTCGGGCGAGGGTGTGCAGCAGGCGCTGCTCAAGATCATGGAAGGCACTATCGCTTCCGTGCCGCCTCAGGGCGGCCGCAAGCATCCGCAGCAGGAGTTCCTGCAGGTCGACACGACCAATATCCTGTTCATTTGCGGCGGCGCGTTCTCCGGCCTGGAGAAGATCATCTCCTCCCGCGGCAAGGGTTCGGCCATTGGCTTCGGCTCTGATGTGCGCGGCCCGGACGAGCGCCGCACCGGTGACGTGCTGAAGGAAGTCGAGCCGGAAGATCTGCTTAAGTTCGGCCTGATCCCGGAGTTCGTCGGCCGTCTGCCGGTGGTCGCAACGCTGGAAGATCTGGACGAAGCTGCGCTCGTGGACATCCTGACCAAGCCGAAGAACGCGCTGGTGAAACAGTACCAGCGGCTCTACGAGATGGAGAATGTGAGCCTCGAGTTCACCGACGATGCCCTCCGCGGCATCGCGCACAAGGCAATTGCGCGCAAGACCGGCGCTCGAGGCCTGAGGTCGATCATGGAGGGCATCCTGCTCGATTCTATGTTCGAACTGCCAAACCTCGAAGGCGTCGAAAACATCATGATCAATCGCGAAGTCGTCGAGGGGCGGGCGAAGCCGCTCTACATCTATGGCGACCGGCTAGGCGATGTGGGTACGGGCGCCTAACTGCCCCCATCTTGAAATCCATGTCGCCGCAACCGAAGTTAATGGTGAAACCACGTCAATCACGACGCGGTCCTATGTTTAGGCGCCAATTCTTTGGCGGCTCACGGTAGTAGAGGGTTCATGTTAGACATTAGTGGCTCGACCTTCCCAGTACTGCCTTTGCGGGACATCGTGGTGTTTCCGCACATGATCGTGCCCCTGTTTGTTGGGCGCGATAAGTCCGTGCGCGCGCTCGAGTCAGTGATGAAGGATGACAAGCAGATCCTCTTGGTTACCCAGAAGAATGCGGCTCAGGACGATCCGTCGCAGACCGATATCTTCACGGTCGGCACGGTCGGCACGGTTTTGCAGCTGCTGAAGCTTCCCGACGGCACTGTGAAAGTGCTAGTGGAGGGCGGACAGCGGGCCCGGATTACGAAGTTCGCCGACAATCCAAACTTCTTCGAAGCCTATGGCGAGCTGATCGGCGAGAAGGCGGGCGAGGGCAAGGAGGTCGAAGCCCTGGCGCGTACCGTCGTGTCCCAGTTTGAGCAGTACATCAAGCTGAACAAGAAAATCCCGCCGGAAGTGCTGGTCTCAATCAACCAAATCGAAGAGCCGAGCAAGCTCGCGGATACCGTTGCCTCGCACCTGTCGCTGAAGATCAGCGAGAAGCAGGAGCTGCTGGAGACCGAGACCGTCAACGAACGGCTCGAGAAGGTCTACGCTTACATGGAGAGCGAGATCGGCGTGCTGCAGGTGGAAAAACGCATCCGCAGCCGGGTCAAGCGCCAAATGGAGAAGACCCAGCGCGAGTACTATTTGAACGAGCAGTTGAAGGCCATTCAGAAGGAGCTCGGCGAGGGCGAAGACGGCCGCGACGAGCTGGCCGAAATCGAGGACCGGATCAAGAAGACGCGCCTCTCCAAGGAAGCCCGCGAGAAAGCGCAGGCGGAATTGAAGAAGCTTCGCTCAATGAGTCCAATGTCCGCCGAGGCGACGGTCGTCCGCAATTACCTTGATTGGATGCTGAGCATCCCCTGGAAGAAGCAGACCAAGATCAAGCGCGACATCAAGCAGGCTGAGAAGGTTCTGAACACGGACCACTATGGGCTGGAGAAGGTCAAGGAGCGCATCCTCGAGTATCTAGCGGTCCAGCAGCGCATGAAGAAGGTCAAAGGCCCGATCCTGTGCCTCGTCGGTCCGCCTGGCGTCGGCAAGACGTCACTGGGCAAGTCGGTCGCCAAGGCAACCGGACGAAATTTCGTGCGCATGTCGCTGGGCGGCGTTCGAGACGAAGCCGAAGTGCGCGGCCATCGCCGGACCTATATCGGTTCCATGCCTGGCAAAGTCATCCAGGGCATGAAGAAGGCGAAGTCGTCGAACCCGCTGTTCCTGCTGGACGAAGTGGACAAGCTAGGCGCCGACTGGCGCGGTGATCCGTCCTCTGCCTTACTGGAGGTCTTGGATCCCGAGCAGAACTCGACGTTCAACGATCATTATCTTGAGGTCGATTACGATCTCTCGGACGTGATGTTCGTGACGACGGCGAATTCCCTGCGCATGCCTCAGCCTTTGCTGGACCGCATGGAGGTCATCCGCCTGCCCGGTTACACCGAAGATGAGAAGGTGGAGATCGCCAAGCGTCACTTGCTGCCGAAGCAGGTGAAGGAGCACGGCATCAAGAAGTCGGAATGGTCGATTTCGGATGATGCGCTGCGCGACCTCATCCGCTACTACACGCGCGAGGCCGGCGTGCGCAATCTCGAGCGCGAAATCGCCAACCTGGCGCGGAAGTCGATCAAAGAGATTCTGATGAAGAATCTCTCAAAGATCGTGATCACCCGGCGCAATCTGGAGAAGTATGCTGGTGTCCGCCGCTATCGCTTCGGCGAAACGGAAGCCGAGGATTTGGTCGGCCTGACGACGGGCCTTGCCTGGACGGAAGTCGGCGGCGAGATACTGACGATCGAGGCGGTCACGGTACCCGGCAAGGGAAAGGTCACGGCCACCGGCAAGCTCGGTGACGTGATGAAGGAGTCCGTGCAGGCGGCCGAGAGCTATGTGAAATCGCGCGCCATTGCGTTCGGCATCAAACCGACCTTGTTCGAGAAGGTGGACATCCACGTCCATGTTCCCGAGGGTGCAACGCCTAAGGACGGTCCGTCCGCCGGTGTGGCCATGGTGACATCGATCGTGTCAGTGTTAACGGGCGTGCCAGTGCGGCGCGACCTGGCGATGACCGGAGAGATCACGCTGCGCGGCCGCATTCTGCCGATCGGCGGACTGAAAGAGAAGCTGCTGGCGGCGCTGCGGGCAGGCATCAAGACGGTTTTGATCCCCGCGGAAAACGAAAAGGATCTTGCGGAGATCCCGGAAAACGTCAAACGCGGCATGACCATCAAACCCGTGAAGGCGCTGGACGAAGTGCTGAAGTATGCGCTGACGCAGGAGTTGAAGCCGATCGAATGGATCGAGACCGACGTCGACAGAGTACCGGCAAAGCCCGGCGACGGCGAGCGCGGTGTCATAACGCACTAAAGTGTTTCGACATGGAACATAGCAACGGCGGCCGCAACGGGCGCCGTTGCATTTTTCTGGGGAAAACTCTTTCGCGCGCATTGACGCTCGCGCGTGGGCAGGGCTAGGTTTTCCTCGCAACGAAGCTAACCATCGTTGCTTCCCAAACTCAGGATCAGGAGTGGAAACGGTGAACAAGAACGATCTTGTATCGCTCATTGCCGACCGGACCGGCTTTTCCAAAGTCGATGCAGGCAGGGCTGTCGATTCCGTGCTCGGTGCAATTACCGAAGCATTGCAGAGCGGTACATATGTCCGGCTCTCCGGCTTCGGAACGTTCACCATTTCTAAGAGAGCTGCGTCCGAGGGACGGAATCCGCGCACGGGTGAAAAGATCCAACTTCCTGAATCCACGCATCCGAAATTCCGCGCCGGCAAGCAGCTGCGCCAAGCGGTGAATTGATACCCTCTCGCGTTGCTCTGGATTTGGCGCGGCTCTGATCTGGCGAACCTTGCCGCTTGTGGTAGGATGGCATCGCTGGAGACCGTAGGCGGCGTGCGTATTTGGGTCGCGCCCAATCCGGGCGATTAGCTCAGTTGGTAGAGCATCTCGTTTACACCGAGGGGGTCGGCGGTTCGAGTCCGTCATCGCCCACCAGCCTTCCCCCGCGAAGCGAGTGAAAGCTGCCGCGCCGGAGCCCGCAGGGGTTAGGGAGGTCGCAGCGTACGGGAGCTACGGCTCGGCAGGCCCGGCTCGCTTAGCTTGACTTTGTTGGCCGTTGCGCAGTACACAACGGCCCTCCATTCCAGGCGATATGCGGGTGTAGCTCAGTTGGTTAGAGCGCCGGCCTGTCACGCCGGAGGCCGCGGGTTCAAGTCCCGTCACTCGCGCCATTGCGCCTGGAATTGGTCCCTCCGCCTGGCGGTTCAGGCTGCGGCGTCAGGTCGCCTAAACCGTCACAATCTAACAAGTTTTAGTCCTTTTCCCAACCGATTACCGGTCCTATAGTGCGCGCCGTTTCGGAACCCCGGCTTGGGTTTCCGGCGAGTCGCGGCGGTGGTTCGCGGTTTGGAGGCGCCGGGGTCCGGTTGAAGGGTTGGATCATGGGATCGCTGTTAACCGAGTATCTGCCGATCCTGATGTTCTTGGGTGTGGCCATTGGATTGGCCTCCCTGGTGCTGGCGGCGTCCTTTGTCGTGGGCCCGAAGCGGCCGGACCCCGAAAAGCTGTCGCCCTATGAATGCGGTTTCGACGCTTTCGACGACGCGCGCCGCCGGTTTGATGTCCGCTTCTATCTGGTGTCGCTGCTGTTCATCATTTTCGACCTCGAAGTGGCGTTCCTGTTTCCCTGGGCGATCACACTGGGCGAGATCGGCTTTGCCGGCTTCATCTCGATGTGCATCTTCCTGGGAGTGCTGACTGTCGGATTCATCTACGAATGGAAGAAAGGAGCTCTGGAATGGGAGTAAATCCCAACCCTGCCAGTCTTCCGCAAGCCGGCGGCGAGGATCCGTTCTTTCAGGCCGCCAGCGACGAGTTTCGCGACAAAGGATTCATCGTTGCGCCGTTCGAGCGGCTGTGGAGCTGGGCGATCACGAAATCGCGCACCGGCTCGCTGTGGCCGATGACCTTTGGGCTGGCCTGCTGCGCCGTCGAGATGATGCATGCCTATATGGCGCGCTATGACCTCGACCGATTCGGCATCGTGCCGCGCGGCAGTCCGCGGCAATCCGACGTGATGATTGTGGCGGGCACGCTGACCAACAAGATGGCGCCGGCGCTGCGCAAGGTCTATGACCAGATGCCCGAGCCGCGCTGGGTCATTTCCATGGGTTCATGCGCGAATGGCGGCGGGTATTACCATTATTCCTATGCCGTAGTGCGCGGCTGCGACCGGATTGTGCCGGTAGACATCTATGTGCCCGGCTGTCCGCCGACGGCCGAGGCGCTGCTCTATGGCATCCTTCAACTGCAAAAGAAGATCGAACGCACGGATATCATCAGGCGCTAGGCCGTTGATAAACGTGTCCCGTCGAACGAAGACAGCATGGCATCCCAGGCATTGCAGGAACATGGCGACTACCTGACCGCGGCTTTCGCCGAGGAGTCGCCGCGGCTTGAGATCGCCCATGGCGAGGCGATCATGACGCTGCCGCGCGCGGCAATCGTCCGCGCGCTCACCTTCCTGCGCGACGACGGCAACTGCCTCTACAAGATGCTGATTGATATCTGTGGCGTCGACTATCCCGAGCGCGCGGAGCGGTTCGAGGTGGTCTACAATCTGCTGAGCCTCAAGCATAACCGGCGGATCCGCGTGAAAGTCACGACGAGTGAGGACACGCCCGTGCCCTCAGTCAACTCCGTGTACTCAGCTGCGGGCTGGTTCGAGCGGGAAGCCTGGGACCTTTACGGCATCTTCTTCTCCGATCATCCCGATCTGCGCCGGATCCTCACAGACTACGGGTTCGAGGGGCATCCCATGCGCAAGGACTTCCCGTTGACGGGCTATTTGGAGGTCCGCTACGACACCGAACAGAAGCGCGTGGTGTATGAGCCGGTCAAGCTGACCCAGGCCTTCCGCAGTTTCGATTTCCTGTCGCCCTGGGAGGGCATGCCGCGCGAGCTGCCCGGCGATGAAAAGGCGACCGGGAAGAACTGATGGCCGAAGTCCAGATCAAGCCGATGACCATGAATTTCGGGCCGCAGCATCCCGCGGCCCACGGCGTGCTGCGCCTGGTCATGGAGATGGACGGCGAGATCGTCGAGCGGCTCGATCCCCATATCGGCCTGCTTCACCGGGGCACCGAGAAGCTGATCGAGTACAAGACCTATATTCAGGCCATCCCGTATTTCGACCGGCTCGATTACGTGTCGCCAATGTGCCAGGAGCATGCCTTCGTCCTGGCGGTCGAGAAGCTGCTGGGCATCGAGGTGCCGGCGCGCGGCCAATACATCCGCGTGCTGTTCGACGAGATCACCCGCATTCTCAACCATCTTCTGAACATTCCCGCCTACGCCATGGATGTGGGGGCCATGACCCCGTTCCTCTGGGCGTTCGAGCAGCGGGAACTGCTGATGGAGTTCTACGAGCGGGTCAGCGGCGCGCGGTTGCATGCGGCGTACTACCGGCCCGGCGGCGTGCATCAGGACCTTCCGGCGGGCATTCTCGACGACATTGCGGCCTGGGCTGAGAAGTTCCCGGCGGTCATGGACGACATGGACGCGCTGCTGACCGAGAACCGAATCTTCAAGCAGCGGCTCGTCGACATCGGCAAGGTGACGGCCGAGCAGGCGATGGATTGGGGCTTCACCGGCCCTATGCTGCGCGCCTCCGGCGTGCCCTGGGATCTGCGCAAGGCGCAGCCCTATATGGTCTACGACAAGATGGATTTCGACATCCCCATCGGCAGGAACGGCGACTGCTACGACCGCTATCTCGTGCGGTTCGAGGAGATGAAGCAGAGCCTGAAGATCGTAAAGCAATGCATCGCCCAAATGCCCGGCGGACCCGCCTGTTCGACCGACCGCAAAATCACGCCGCCGCCGCGCGGTGAAATGAAGCGCTCGATGGAGGCGCTGATCCATCATTTCAAGCTCTATACCGAAGGCTTCCATGTGCCGGCCGGCGAAACCTATACCGCGGTCGAAGCGCCCAAGGGCGAGTTCGGCGTCTATCTGGTGTCCGACGGCAGCAACAAGCCCTACCGCTGCAAGATCCGCGCGCCGGGCTTCGCCCATCTGCAGGCCATCGATTTCTGTTCCCGCGGCTATATGCTGGCGGACTCCGTGGCCATCCTCGGCTCCATGGATATTGTTTTCGGCGAGATCGATCGATGAGTGCGTCCACGAACAAAGAGACGGTGCAGCCCGCCAGCTTCGCCTTCACGCCGGAGAACCTGGCGGCGGCGAAGAAGTTCATGGCGAAGTATCCGGAAGGCCGGCAAGGCAGCGCCGTCATGGCGCTGCTGGATCTGGCGCAGCGCCAGCATGACGGCTGGCTGCCACGGGCGGCGATGGACCACGTGGCGGAGTTGCTGGATATGGCGCCGATCCGCGTTTATGAGGTCGCCACCTTCTACACCATGTTCAATCTGCAGCCGGTCGGCCGGCATCATATCCAGCTATGTCGCACCACGCCGTGCTGGCTGCGCGGCGCCGACGACCTGTCGAAGACCTGCCAGCGGAAGCTCGGCATCGGCCTCAGAGAGCGGACTGCCGACGGCATGTTCTCGCTGATGGAAGTCGAATGCCTGGGCGCCTGTGTCAATGCGCCTGTCGTGCAGATCAATGACGATTTCTATGAAGACCTGGATCCGGCGAAACTCGAGGCGCTGCTGGACCGGCTCGCCAAGGGCGAAAAGCCGGCCATCGGCTCGCAGATCGGCCGGCAGAACTCGGCGCCGGTCGGCGGGCCGACGACGCTGAAGTCGGGCGCCAAGTCCGGGGCAGGGGAATAGCATGCTGCGCGACGAAGACCGTATCTTCCGCAATCTCTATGGCCAGGACGAATGGCGCTTGCCCGGCGCACGACGGCGCGGCCATTGGGACAACACCAAGGACCTGCTGGCCCGTGGCCGTGACGCGATCATCGACGAGATAAAGAAGTCGGACCTGCGCGGCCGCGGCGGCGCCGGATTCCCCGCCGGCCTGAAATGGTCGTTCATGCCCAAGCAGTCGACGGGACGGCCGGCCTATCTTGTGGTCAATGCCGATGAGTCCGAGCCGGGCACCTGCAAGGACCGCGAGATCCTCCGCTTCGACCCCCATATGCTGCTGGAAGGCTGCCTGGTCGCCGGTTTCGCCATGGGCACACAGGCCTGCTACATCTATATCCGCGGTGAGTTCTATAACGAGGCGGTGAACCTGCAGGCCGCGATCGACGAAGCCTACGACACCGGCCTGATCGGCAAGAATGCCTGCGGCTCGGGTTACGACTATGACATCTATCTGCATCGCGGCGCCGGCGCCTATATCTGCGGCGAGGAAACTGCGTTGCTGGAAAGCCTGGAAGGCAAGAAGGGCCAGCCGCGGCTGAAACCGCCCTTTCCCGCGGCGATGGGGCTTTATGGCTGCCCGACCACCGTCAACAATGTGGAAACCATTGCCGTAGCGCCGACGATCCTGCGTCGCGGTGCAATCTGGTGGAGCGCGCTCGGCCGTCCGAAGAACACGGGTACCAAGATCTTCTGCATCTCCGGCCATGTGAACAAGCCGTGCAATGTGGAAGAAGAGATGGGCATTCCGCTGAAGACGCTGATCGAGACCCATGCCGGCGGCGTGCGAGGCGGTTGGGATAATCTGCTGGCGGTGATCCCCGGCGGGTCCTCGGTGCCCTTGCTGCCCAGGTCGATCTGCGAGACGGTACTGATGGATTTCGACTCCTTGCGCGAGATGAAGTCGGGTCTGGGCACGGCAGCCGTGATCGTGATGGACAAGTCGACGGACATCGTGGCGGCGATCGCGCGGCTGTCGCATTTCTACATGCATGAGAGCTGCGGCCAGTGCACTCCCTGCCGCGAAGGCACCGGCTGGATGTACCGGGTCATGCAGCGCATGGTGCGCGGCGATGCGGAGCTGTCGGAGATCGATGCCCTCGAAGATGTGACCAAGCAGGTCGAGGGTCACACGATCTGCGCGCTGGGCGATGCGGCGGCTTGGCCGATTCAGGGCCTGATCCGACATTTCCGGCCGGAACTCGAGCGCCGGATCAACGAATACCGCTCACGCAAGGCCGCTTGAGGAACAGCCCATGCCCAAGCTGAGCATCGACGGCAAAGAGATCGAGGTCCCGGCGGGAATCACGGTGCTACAAGCTTGCGAGCTGGCGGGTGCCGAGATTCCACGCTTCTGCTACCACGAGCGCCTCTCGGTCGCCGGCAATTGCCGGATGTGCCTGGTGGAGATGGAAAAGTCGCCGAAGCCCATCGCCTCCTGCGCGATGCCCGTGGGCGACGGCATGGTGATCAAGACCAACACGCCGACGGTGAAGAAGGCGCGTAACGGCGTGATGGAATTCCTGCTGATCAACCATCCGCTCGACTGCCCGATCTGCGATCAGGGCGGCGAATGCGACCTGCAGGACCAGGCCATGGCCTACGGCTTCGACAGCAGCCGCTACCGCGAGAACAAGCGCGCCGTCGAAGACAAGGACTTCGGACCCCTGGTCAAGACCGAGATGACGCGCTGCATCCATTGCACCCGCTGCATCCGTTTCTCGACCGAGGTTGCCGGCGTCGAGGAACTGGGCGCCACCGGCCGCGGTGAGCATATGGAAGTCACCACCTATGTGCAAAAGACGCTGAGCTCGGAGCTGTCGGCGAACATCATCGATCTCTGCCCCGTGGGCGCGCTGACCTCGAAGCCCTACGCCTTCATGGCGCGGCCATGGGAGCTGAAGAAGACCGAGAGTGTCGATGTGATGGATGCGGTCGGCAGCGCCATCCGTGTCGATACGCGCGGCAACGAAGTCATGCGCGTCCTGCCGCGCCTGAACGAAGCGGTGAACGAAGAGTGGATCTCCGACAAGACGCGCTTTGCCTGCGACGGCCTGAAGCGGCAGCGGTTGGACCGGCCCTATGTGCGCCGTGACGGCAAGTTGCAGCCGGCAAGCTGGGACGAGGCTTTCGCTGCCATCGCCAAGCGTCTCCAGGGCGTAGCCGGGCACCGCATGGCCGCCATTGCCGGCGACCATGCTGACGTCGAAGCGATGTTCGCGCTCAAGGAACTATTGAGCGCGCTCGGCTCGACGAACATGGATTGCCGTCAGGACGGCGCGATGATCGATCCGCGGCAGCGGGTGGGCTATCTGTTCAACACGGGAATCGCCGGGATCGACCAGGCCGACGCCATCCTGATCGTCGGCGGCAATCCGCGCCAGGAGGCGCCGATCATCAATGCCCGCATCCGCAAGCGTTTCCTGCAGGGCGGTGTGAAGATCGGCGTGATTGGGCCGAAGCTGGACCTGACCTACAAGTACGAGAATCTGGGCGCCGGGCCGCAGACCCTGGCCGAGATCGCCGACGGCCGGCACAAATTCGCCGAGGTGCTGAAGGCGGCGAAGAATCCGATGCTGATCCTCGGCGCGGGCGCGCTGCGGCGGCGTGATGGCCCTGCGATCCATAATCTTGCCCAGCGCGCGGCGCAGGCTTGCGGCTTGGTGCGTGAAGGCTGGAACGGCTTCAACCTCCTTCATCTTGCAGCCGGGCGCGTCGGCGGCCTCGAGGTCGGTTTCGTGCCAGGGACCGGCGGCCGCGATGTCACCGGCATTCTTACCGGTGCAGGCGAAGGCGAGATCGAGGTGGTATATCTGCTTGGCGCCGATGAAATCGAGATGGCGAAGCTGGGCAAGGCCTTTGTCATTTATCAGGGCCACCATGGCGATGCCGGCGCTCACCGCGCCGATGTCATCCTGCCCGGCGCAGCTTATACCGAGAAGTCCGCGACCTATGTGAACACCGAAGGCCGCGTGCAGCGTACGGCGCTGGCGGCCTTCCCGCCGGGCGATGCTCGCGAGGATTGGACGATCATTCGCGCCCTGTCGGATGTGCTGGGCCGGCGCTTGCCTTTCGACAGCATCAACCAACTCCAGCGGCGCCTCTTCACCGCCATTCCCCGGTTCCAGGAGTTGGACACTGTGAAGCCGGCAGCCTGGGCTGAATTCGGGCAGCCAGGCAATATCGACGCGGCGCCATTTGTGATGCCGATAGCCAACTTCTACATGACCGACCCGATCAGCCGCGCCTCCGAGACCATGGCGCAATGCACCGAAGCCTTCGGCGCCGGACAGACGCAGAAGACGGGCACCCATGGATAGCCTTCTGACCTCAATATCCGGCTTCATGGCGACACCGACCGGGGAGGGGCTCCTGATCGTCGTCTATATCCTGTGCATCGTCGTGCCGCTGTTGCTCTGCGTCGCCTATCTGACCTACGCCGAGCGTAAGGTCATCGCCAAGGTTCAGCTCCGCAAGGGGCCGAATGTGGTGGGTCCGTTCGGCCTGCTGCAGCCGATCGCCGACGGCATCAAGCTGGTGGCTAAGGAAACCATTATACCCACCGGCGCCAACCGCGTCGTCTTCCTCATCGCGCCGATGATCACCTTCGTCCTGGCCCTGGTGGCCTGGGCGGTGATTCCGTTCGGCGCAACAGCCGTGCTGTCCGACATCAATGTCGGCATTCTCTATCTCTTCGCCATCTCGTCGCTCGGCGTCTACGGCATCATCATGGCCGGCTGGGCCAGTAACTCGAAGTATCCGTTTCTTGGCGGATTGCGCTCGGCAGCGCAGATGGTGTCCTACGAAGTCTCCATCGGCTTCGTGATCATCACGGTTCTGATCTGCGCCGGCTCGCTTAATCTGAATACCATTGTAGAGAGCCAGGGCGGCGGCTTCTGGCACTGGTACATCTTCAACAATTTCGGACTGCTGCTGCCGATGGCAGTTATCTTCTTTATCTCCGGTCTCGCGGAAACCAATCGCGCGCCCTTCGATTTGCCGGAAGCGGAAGCCGAGCTGGTCGCCGGCTATTTCTCCGAGTATTCGTCCATGAGCTTCGGCCTGTTCTTCCTGGGCGAATACGCGAACATGATTCTCATGAGCGCGATGACCACCATCCTGTTCCTGGGCGGATGGCAGCCGCCGTTCGAGTTCCTAGCATTCATCCCCGGATGGATTTGGTTCTTCGGCAAGATCAGCTTCGTGCTGTTCCTGTTCCTGCTGGTGCGCGCCACCTATCCGCGCTACCGCTACGATCAACTCATGCGGCTGGGCTGGAAGGTCTTCCTGCCGCTTTCCCTTTTCTGGGTTGTGCTGACCGCGGGCATCGTCCTGTTGGTCGGCAAGAACCCGGCGCTGTGAGGAGAACGCCATGGGCTCTGTCTCGCGCGGATTGAAATCGCTGTTGCTGAAGGAACTGGTGTCCGGCCTGTTCCTGACTACCCGGTACATGTTCAAGAAGCCGGTAACGATCAACTATCCTTATGAAAAGGGTCCGCTCAGCCCGCGCTTCCGCGGCGAACATGTGCTGCGACGCTATCCTAACGGCGAAGAGCGCTGCATTGCCTGCAAGCTCTGCGAGGCCGTCTGCCCGGCGCAGGCCATTACCATCGAGGCGGAGCCGCGGGAAGACGGCAGCCGCCGCACCACCCGCTACGACATCGACATGACGAAATGCATCTATTGCGGCCTGTGCCAGGAGGCCTGCCCGGTCGATGCCATCGTTGAGGGACCAAATTTCGAGTTCGCCACGGAAACCCGCGAGGAACTCTTTTACAACAAGGAGAAACTGCTGGCGAACGGTGACCGCTGGGAATCGGAGATCGCCAATAACCTGTCGCTCGACGCGCCCTATCGCTAGGCACCGGCGGACGGGATTGAAAGGGGAAGGGGTCAGGCGCAGGCGATGATTATCCAGACGCTCGCCTTCTATTTGTTCGCGGTCATCAGCGTCGTTGCCGGCGCCATGGTGATTTCCGCGCGCAATCCCGTGCATTCCGTGCTGTTCCTGATCCTAGCGTTTTTTTCCTCCGCCGGGTTGTTCGTGCTCATGGGCGCTGAGTTTCTGGCGATGATCCTGGTGGTCGTCTATGTCGGCGCTGTCGCCGTGCTGTTCCTGTTTGTGGTCATGATGCTCGACATCAATTTCGTCGAGTTACGCGCGGGCTTCCTGCGATACTCGCCGATCGGCGCCCTGGTGGGCGTGGTGCTGCTGATCGAGCTGGGCATCGGCTTCACGGCATGGCACGCGGTGCCTGTCGCGAGCGGCAATGTACCGGCCATTTCCACCGATCCCGCTATGACCAATACCCATGCCCTCGGTCTCATCCTCTATACGAGATATTTCTATCTGTTCCAGGCCGCCGGCCTGATTCTGCTGGTGGCCATGATCGGCGCCATCGTTCTGACGTTGCGCCAGCGCGAAGGCGTGCGTCGTCAATCGATCAGCGCCCAGGTTGGCCGTCACAGGGAAGACACCCTGGAAGTGCGCAAAGTCCAAAGCGGGAGCGGCGTCTGATGGCCCCCATCGGTCTCGAACATTACCTCACGGTTGCCGCGATCCTGTTCACCCTCGGCATCTTCGGCATCTTTCTGAACCGGAAGAACGTCATCATCATCCTGATGTCGGTCGAGTTGATGCTGCTGGCGGTGAACATCAATTTCGTCGCCTTCTCGACCCATCTGGGCAACCTGCTGGGACAGGTCTTCGCCATGTTCGTGCTGACCGTCGCGGCCGCGGAAGCCGCCATTGGCCTGGCGATCCTGGTGGTTTACTTCCGCAATCGCGGCTCCATCGCGGTTGAAGACATCAATATGATGAAGGGCTGAGGCGATGGATGTGGCCCTCGTATTCCTGCCGTTGGCGGGCGCGATTATCGCGGGCCTGTTCGGCCGTATGATCGGCGACCGGGGCGCCCAATGGGTGACCTGCAGCTTCATGCTGGTGTCGGCGGTGCTGGCGGTCATCGCCTTTGTCGATGTCATCTACAACGCCAACTCGCGCACCACGGAGCTGTTCACCTGGTTCGACAGCGGCGCCTTCGAGGCCTCCTGGGCGATTCGCGTCGACAATCTCACGGCCGTCATGCTCGTGGTGGTCAGCGGCGTATCATCCATGGTGCATGTCTATTCCGTGGGCTACATGTCCCACGATCATTCGATCCCGCGGTTCATGTCCTATCTCAGCCTGTTCACCTTCTGCATGCTGATGCTCGTGACCGCCGATAACTTCATGCAGATGTTCTTCGGCTGGGAGGGCGTCGGCCTCTGTTCCTACTTGCTGATCGGCTTCTGGTACGACCGACCTTCGGCCAATGCCGCGGCGATCAAGGCGTTCCTGGTCAATCGCGTCGGCGATTTCGGCTTTGCCCTCGGCATCATGGGCGTGTTCCTGATTTTCAACTCCGTGGATTTCAATACGGTATTCGCCGCATCGCCAAGCAAGGCAGGCGCCTCCATGGAATTCCTGGGCCAGCAGTTCGACGTCATGACGACGCTGTGCCTGCTGCTGTTCATCGGCGCCATGGGCAAGTCGGCGCAGATTCTGCTGCACACCTGGCTACCCGACGCGATGGAAGGCCCGACGCCGGTCTCCGCCCTGATCCATGCGGCCACCATGGTGACGGCCGGCGTATTCATGGTCTGCCGCCTGTCGCCGATGTTCGAACAGGCGCCGTTCGCGCTTGAGGTCGTCACCTTCATCGGCGCGACCACCGCGATCTTCGCGGCCACCGTCGGCCTTTGCCAGAACGACATCAAGCGGGTCATCGCCTATTCTACCTGCAGCCAGCTCGGCTACATGTTTTTCGCAGCCGGGGTCTCCGCCTACGGCGCGGCCATGTTCCACCTGTTCACCCATGCCTTCTTCAAGGCGCTGCTATTCCTCGGCGCGGGTTCGGTGATCCACGCCATGTCCGGCGAGCAGGACATGCGCAAGATGGGCGGCATCTACAAGTTGGTACCCTATACCTATGCGCTGATGTGGATCGGCAGCCTGGCCCTCGGCGGCATCGGTATTCCCGGCGTCTTCGGCTTTGCCGGCTTCTATTCCAAGGATGTGATCTTGGAGTCGGCCTGGGGTGCCCATAGCGGTGTCGGCAGCTATGCCTTCTGGCTGGGCGTGATCGCGGCCTTGCTGACGGCGTTCTACTCCTGGCGCCTGCTGTTCATGACCTTCCACGGTCCGTCGCGGGCGGATCACCATACTCTCGAACATGCCCATGAATCGCCGTGGATCATGCTGGCGCCGCTGGTGGTGCTGGCAATCGGCGCGGTGTTTGCCGGGTTTGTTTTCGCAGAAGGTTTCGTCGGCGAGGGTATCGGGCATTTCTGGGCGGCGTCCATTCCGGCTGAGCCGCATCAACATGCCTTGGAAGCCGCCCATCATGCGCCGGCGTGGGTCAAATGGGCGCCTCTCTTCGTTGCGGTGGTGGGTATCGGCTTGGCTTACATCTTCTACATCGCCATGCCATCGCTGCCCGAGCTTGTCGCTTCGATGTTCCGTCCGGTCTATTTGTTCTTCCTGAACAAGTGGTACTTCGACGAGTTCTATGACTGGCTGTTTGTGCGGCCGGCGCATCTGCTCGGACGCGGCCTTTGGAAGTCCGGCGACGGTGCCGTCATCGACGGGGTCGGGCCCGATGGCGTTGCGGCGGCGACGCTGCAGATGGCCCGGCGCGCCGGACGGCTGCAGAGCGGCTACGTCTACCACTATGCCTTCGCCATGCTGATCGGTGTCGTGGCGCTGTTGACCTGGTATCTGTTTGCGCACGGCAGGTAAGCGATGGATTGGCCAATTCTTTCGACCATCACTTTCCTGCCGCTGATCGGCGCAGTCGGCATTTTGCTGATCAACGGCGATCCCGCGTCGGTGGCGCGCAACAGCCGCTATGCCGCACTGTGGACCTCGCTGATTACGTTCATCCTCTCGCTGATCATCTGGTTCGACTTCGATACCGGCAATCCCGGTTTCCAGTTCGAAGAGCAGGCGGAATGGCTGCCGGCCTTCAAGATCGGCTATCGCATGGGGGTGGACGGCATCTCCATGATGTTCGTGCTGCTGTCGACTCTGCTGACGCCGGTCTGCATCCTCGCGAGCTGGGAATCGATCCAGAACCGCGTACGCGAATACATGGCGGCGTTCCTGATCCTGGAAACGCTGATGGTCGGCACGTTCTGCGCCTTGGATTTCATCGTCTTCTACATGTTCTTCGAAGGCGTGCTGATCCCGATGTTCCTGATCATCGGCATCTGGGGCGGTGCGCGCCGGGTCTATTCAGCCTTCAAGTTCTTCCTCTATACGCTGCTGGGCTCCGTGCTCATGCTGGTTGCCATCCTCGCCATGTATTTCGAGGCGGGGACGACCGATATCCCGACGCTGATGAGCTATCCCTTTGCGCCGGGCATGCAGACCTGGCTGTGGCTGGCTTTCCTGGCGTCTTTCGCGGTGAAGGTGCCGATGTGGCCGGTGCATACCTGGCTGCCGGATGCGCATGTCGAAGCGCCGACCGCAGGCTCCGTCATCCTGGCCGGCGTACTGCTGAAGATCGGCGCCTACGGTTTCCTGCGGTTCTCGCTGCCGATGCTGCCGCTCGCCTCCGCCGATCTGGCGCCGCTTATTTTCACGCTCAGCGTCATCGCCGTCATCTACACCTCGCTGGTGGCTCTGGCGCAGGAGGACATGAAGAAGCTGATCGCCTCTTCCTCCGTCGCCCATATGGGTTTCGTCACCGCCGGCATCTTCGCACTCAATGTTCAGGGCGTGCAGGGGGCGATTTTTCAGATGCTGAGCCACGGCATCGTCTCCGGCGCGCTGTTCCTCTGCGTCGGTGTCGTCTATGACCGCATGCACACCCGCGAGATCAATGCCTATGGCGGCCTTGTGCACCGGATGCCGGTCTACGCCGCAGTCTTCATGCTGTTCACCCTGGCCTCCGTCGGCCTGCCGGCGACCAGCGGCTTCATCGGCGAGTTCCTGGTCATGACCGGTTTGTTCATGGTCAATACCTGGGTCGCCGCGCTGACCTCCACCGGCATTATCCTCGGCGCCGCCTACATGCTCTGGCTCTACCGGCGCATCATCTTCGGCGAACTGGTGAAACCCGAACTCAAGAGCATCCTAGACATGGATATGCGGGAGAAGGCGGTGTTTGCGCCGTTGGTCCTGCTGGTCCTTTGGATGGGTATCTATCCCGTGTCATTCACCTCGGTCATGGAAGCGTCTGTCGATAAGCTGGTTCAGGATTATCAGGCAGATCTCGAGGCGGCGGGGCGTGCTCCCGGCGGCGGCGACACGCTGCTCTCCGGCAGGTTCGCTCAGGAGTAGGCCGCGATGGATTATCAGGCCGCCATTCCCGAGATCTTCCTGGCTTGCGCCGGCATGGCGCTGCTTCTGGTCGGCGCGTTCCGGCGCGGAAACCCGACTCAGCTGATTGCGCGGCTATCCGTGCTGTGCCTCGTTGCGACGGCAGTGCTCGTCCTCGTGGGGTCCGACAGCGCCACAGCCTTCGGCGGTCTCTTCATCGTCGACAAGTTCGGGGTGTTCTTCAAGGTCCTGGTCCTCGCCGGTTCGGCTCTCGCGATCGTCATGTCCATGGACTATATCGAGCGCGAGGGGATGAACCGTTTCGAATTTCCCGTGCTCATGCTGCTGTCGACCGTCGGCATGCTGCTGATGCTATCGGCGAACGATCTGATCTCCCTGTATCTCGGTTTGGAACTGCAGAGTCTGGCGCTCTATGTGGTCGCCGCCTTCCGCCGCGACGATCTGCGCTCGACGGAAGCGGGCATGAAGTACTTCGTCCTGGGCGCGCTGTCCTCGGGCATGCTGCTGTACGGCGCCTCCATGGTCTATGGCTTCACCGGCACGACAGCCTTCGTCGATATCGCCGCGGTGTTGACCCAGCCTGCCGGCGGCGCCCCGCCGGTCGGCGTCATCGTCGGCATCGTCCTGGTCATTGCGGGTCTGGCCTTCAAGGTTTCCGCCGTGCCGTTCCATATGTGGACGCCCGATGTCTATGAAGGCGCGCCCACGCCGGTGACCGCGTTCTTCGCCGCAGCGCCCAAGCTCGCCGCCATGGGCCTGCTCGTGCGCGTCATGATGGAGCCGTTCGGTCATATGGTCGCCCAGTGGCAGCAGATCATCGTCTTTGTCTCCGTCGCCTCGATGGTCCTGGGCGCGGTCGCGGCGATCAACCAGGAGAACATCAAGCGCCTGATGGCCTACAGTTCGATCGGCCATGTCGGCTATGCGTTGGTGGGTCTTGCGGCCGGCACGCGGGAAGGCGTGGTCGGCGTGCTCGTCTACATGGCGATCTATCTGGTGATGAATGTCGGCACCTTCGGCTGCATCCTGCTGATGCGCCAGAAAGGCCGCATGGTGGAGGGAATCAGCGATCTGGCGGGCCTGTCGAAGACAAAGCCGGCGATGGCGGCGGCTATGGCCATCCTGATGTTCTCCATGGCCGGAATCCCGCCCATGGCGGGGTTCTTCGGCAAGCTGTTCGTCTTCCAGGCGGCGGTGAATGTGGGTCTCTACTGGCTCGCCGTCATCGGCGTCGTCGCCAGCGTCGTGTCCGCCTTCTACTATCTGCGTATCATCAAGGTGATGTATTTCGATGAGCCCGTGGAGTCGCTGGACCGCTCATCGGGCTGGGTAATGAACGGCATCATCGCCGTGAGCAGCCTGGCAATCCTGCTGTTCTTTGCCCTGCCCGGGCCGGTGATCGACAGCGCCGCCGCGGCAGCCGCTTCGCTCTTCCCGGGATGAGCGGCGCCGTCAGTCTTCCGCCGTTCTTCAGCCTGATCTGCCTGCCGAGTGTCGGCAGCACCAATGACGAAGCCAAGCGGCTCGCCGATGATGGCGCAGCGGAAGGTACGCTGGTCTGGGGGCTTGAGCAGACGGCGGGCCGCGGCCGGCGCGGGCGCGGCTGGCATTCACCGCCGGGCAATCTCTATATGTCCGCCGTGTTGCGGCCCGGCAAACCCGCTGCGCAGTCGGCCCTGGTTGGATTTGTTGCCGCCGTGGCCCTGGCGGACGCGCTGCAGGATCTCGGCCTCGCTGCCGACCGGTTGCACGTCAAATGGCCCAATGATGTCCTGGTGGATAAGGCGAAGGTGGCGGGTATCCTGGTGGAAACGGCGGCGGTCGCTGGCGAATTCCCGCATTGGCTGGTCCTGGGCATGGGTGTGAACCTGGCCCATGCCCCTCAGAACACGCCCTATCCGTCAGCCACGCTGCGGGCGGCCGGGTTGGCCAGCGTTACCGTGGAGGGCCTCTTGGAAGCCCTGGCCGGGCGCTTGGCGGAATGGTACGGCCGCTGGCAGGCGGAAGGCTTCGCGCCCGTGCGCGCGGCCTGGCTCAAGCGGGCGACTGGCCTGGGCGAGCGGATCGAGGTCCGGCTCGACCAGGAGGCGCTGCAGGGACGTTTCGTGGCGCTGGAGGACGACGGGGCGTTGAGCCTGGAGTTGCCGAAAGGCGAACGGCGACGGGTGACTGTCGGCGATGTATTCTTTCGCCGATAGGGGGCTTGGAGGATACCATGCTGCTGGCAATCAATTCCGGCAATACCAACGCGTCGTTCGCGGTCTATGACGGCGATAAGCAGCGCGGCCGCTGGCGCATCTCCACCGATCCCCGGCGGACGGCCGACGAATATGGCGTCTGGCTGAGCCAGCTCATGGGGCTGAAGGGGCTCAAGCCCGCCGATATCGGGGGCGCCATCATTGCGTCGGTAGTGCCGGACGCGCTGTTCAATCTGAAGACGCTGGTGCGCAGCTTTTTTAATTGCAATCCGCTGGTCATTGGCGACAGCGACGGCAACCGCCTGGGCATCAAAGCGGCCATCGACCGGCCGGAGGAAGCGGGTGCCGACCGCCTGGTGAATGCCTATGCTGCCCATCAGCGCTATGGCGGTCCGGCCATCGTAGTGGATTTTGGCACGGCGACCACTTTCGATATCGTGGACAAGGACGGCGCCTATGCCGGCGGCGTGATTGCGCCGGGCATCAACCTGTCGCTCCAGGCGCTCTATATGGCCGCTGCCAAACTGCCCAATGTGGCAATCGAGAAGCCGAAGCAGGTCATTGGCAAATCGACGGTTCCCGCCATGCAATCCGGCGTGTTCTGGGGCTATGTCGGCCTGATCGATGGGCTGGTAACGCGGATCAAGAGGGAGTACGGCGCGCCAATGAAGGTAATCGCCACCGGCGGCCTGGCGCCGATGTTCAAGGACGCCGCCGAGACCCTCGAGCACATCGACGGCGACCTGACGCTGGACGGACTGTTGTGGCTCTACCGCGCCAACGCGAAGAAGTAACGGATACAGCTAACAGATGAATTCGCAAGGCGACAACGGCCTCTATTTTCTGCCGCTTGGCGGCACGGGCGAGATCGGGATGAATCTCAACCTCTACGGCCATGCGGGAAAATGGCTGATGATCGATCTCGGCGTGATGTTCGGCGACGACGCCACGCCCGGCATCGATGTCATAATGCCGGATATCAAGTACATCGAAGATCGCCGCGATAAACTTGTAGGCTTGGTGCTGACCCACGCCCATGAAGACCATCTGGGCGCCGTGCCGTACCTATGGCCGCGCCTCGGATGCCCCATCTATGCCACGTCGTTCACGGCATCTGTGCTGCGGCAGAAATTGCGCGAACATGGACTCTCCGCGGAAGTACCGATCACTGAAGTGCCGCTGTCGGGAAGATTCAGCATTCCGCCATTCGATCTCGAGTTGATCACCCTCACGCACTCTATTCCCGAACCGAACGCCATCGTCATCCGCACGCCCGCCGGCAACGTGCTCCACACCGGCGACTGGAAACTGGACCCCGAACCCCTGGTCGGCGATGTCACCGACGAGGCTGCCTTGCGGCGCCTGGGCGAGGAGGGTGTGCTGGCCATGGTCTGCGACTCCACCAACGCCCTGGTGGACGGCCATTCCGGCTCTGAAGCCGAAGTGCGGGAAAGCCTCCATGGCCTCGTGGGCAAGATGAAGAACCGCGTCGCCGTCGCCTGCTTTGCCAGCAACGTGGCGCGGGTGGAGACCATCGCCAAGGTCGCCGCCGCCCATGACCGCCGCGTGGCGCTGGTGGGGCGGTCGCTCTGGCGCATCGCCCAGGCGGCCAAGGACAATGGCTATCTCACCGACCTGGCGCCCTTTATCACCGAGCACGATGTCGGCTATCTGCCGCGCGAGGAAGTGCTGATGATCTGCACCGGCAGCCAGGGCGAGCCGCGCTCGGCGCTGACGCGCATCGCCCGCGGCGACCATCCGGCGGTCACGCTGGATGCCGGTGATGCCGTGATCTTTTCCTCGCGCATCATCCCCGGGAACGAGAAGCCGATCGGCCAGCTGCAGAACGATCTGGCGCGGCTCGGGGTCGACATCGTCACCGAGAAGGACCATTTCGTCCACGTTTCCGGCCATCCCGCCCGCGACGAACTGATTGCCATGTATCAGTGGGTGCGGCCACGCATCGCCATCCCCGTCCATGGCGAGGCGCGCCATCTGGCCGCCCACGCCAAGCTGGCCGAGGAATGCCAGGTGGGGCAGGGGCTGGCCATTAGCAACGGCACGCTGGTCCAGCTGCGGCCCGGGGGCGCCGAGATCCTGGAGCATGTGCATGTCGGCCGCATCGGCCTCGACGGCAAGGCGCTGCTGTCCCTGGACAGCGAGGTCATGCGCGTCCGCCACCGCACCATCTGGAACGGCTCGGCAGTGGTCAGCCTGGCGATCAACAAACGCGGCGAATTGCTGGGCGAGCCGCAAATCACGGTGCACGGCCTGCTGAACGAAGCCGAACATAAGGGTGAACTCGCCGAGCTGCGCGAGGTTGTCCATACGGCAGTGCAAGGTGTTCCCCTGGCGGCTCGCGGCGACGATAAGTCGGTCAAGGAGGCGGCGCGCATCGCCCTGCGCCGGGCCATCCATGCCAGCCACGGCAAGAAGCCGGTCACCGACGTCCATCTGGTGAGAGTATGAGTCCGGAAAACGATATCGCGATCGCGGCCATGCGCGGCGGCGAGTATGACGACGGCGCGCTGTACGATGCGGAGTATGGCGGCATCGATGATGACGGCCAGTTCTTCCTCGAATTGGCAAAGGGCTGCGGTCCACGCATCCTAGATCTCGGATGCGGCACAGGACGGCTCGCGATCCCGCTCTGCCGCTCGGGCAAGAAGGTGACCGGCCTGGATGCCATGCCGACAATGATCGATCACGCGCGCCGCAAGGCGAAGGGCCTGCCGATCCGCTGGATAGACGGCGATTTTCGCGATTTCGATCTGGGCGAGACCTACGATCTCGCCATCTCCTGCGCCCACGCGTTCCAGGGCCTGCTGACGGAAGACGATCAGTAGCGCTTTCTTGCATGCGTGGTGCGTCATCTGGTGCCGAGGAGTGTTCTGGCCTTCGACACCCGCAACCCGTCGCCCCATCATCTCGAGGCGCCAGCCGGCGAGACCCATTGGCAAAGCTTCACCGATCCGGCTGGTGATACCATCGATTCATCGGGCTCCCAGCACTATGATCCGGCCACCGGCATGATGCGCTATGAGATCTTCCGCACCAACCGGCGGACGGGAGCGCGCACCGATGCCCACATCACCATCAGGTTCACGCCGCTGGCGCGCTTGCGCGACTTGCTGACATCGGCAGGGTTCACCATCGAGCATGCCTATGGCACCCATCTCCGCGACCCCTGGATGCCGGAGTCCCCAGAAATCGTCATTGTCGCACGCAAGCGCTAGCCCTGGACGGCCCCGGAACCCTCCTGTAGACAGCCCCCATGATCGGTCGCCTGAACCACGTCGCCATCGCCGTGCCCGACCTGCAGAAGGCGGCGAAGACCTATGCCGGAACCTTGGGCGCCAAGGTTTCGGCGCCGGTGGACCAGCCGGCCCATGGCGTGACAGTCATCTTCGTCGAACTGCCGAACACCAAGATCGAGCTGCTGCATCCCCTGGGCGCCAATTCGCCCATCGCGGCCTTTCTCGAGCGCAACAGCAGCGGAGGCATTCACCATGTCTGCTTTGAGGTGGACGATATCCTCGCCGCCCGTGACCGGCTGGTGGCCGAGGGCGCCCGCATCCTGGGCGACGGGCGGCCCAAGATCGGCGGCCATGACAAGCCGGTGCTGTTCCTGCATCCCAAGGATTTCTGCGGCACGCTGATCGAGCTGGAACAGGCATAGAGATGGGTTGGGGCTGGGGGCTTTTCATCTTCCTGCTGATTTGGTGGACGGTGCTGTTTACCGTGCTGCCCTGGGGCAACCGCGCGCCCGAGAAGGTGGAGCCCGGCCACGCCCCGAGCGCGCCGGAGAATCCGCGGCTGCTGCTGAAAGCGATCGTCACCACCGGGATCTCGCTGGTGATCTGGTTCGGCATCTACTACGTCATCAGCCGCGGGCTGATCACCATCCCGAAACTGCGGCAGTAGCAGATCGATGGCCAAGCCAGCAAAGCCGGCCAAGGCGCCGCCCGTCACGGCCAAGACCTATTGCGATGCCGCCCCCGGGCATCCGTTCCACGGGCCCTATCACGACACCGAATACGGCTTCCCGGTGCAGGACGAGGCCGTCCTGTTCGAGCGGCTGATCCTGGAAATCAACCAGGCCGGCCTGAGCTGGCTGACCATCTTGAAAAAACGCAAAGCGTTCCAGGCGGCTTATCACGGCTTCGAGGTGGATCGGGTGGCGGCCTATGGCGCCCGGGACGTGAAGCGGTTGCTGGGGGATGCCGGCATCATCCGCAACCGGCTGAAGGTCGAGGCGGCGATCGAGAACGCCAGGCGGCTCCAGGTTATCCGCCAATCCCACGGCTCCTTTGCCAGCTGGCTGGCAGCCCAGCATCCCCTGGACAAGCCTGCCTGGGTGAAGCTGTTCAAGAACACCTTCAGATTCACCGGCGGTGAGATTGTCGGGGAGTTCCTGATAAGCATCGGCTATCTGCCGGGCGCACACCGGCCGGAGTGCCCGGTGCATAAGCGCGTCCTGAAGCTGAACCCACCTTGGAATTCAAAATGAATTCAATGACATAACAAATTATTCTAAACTAATTTACTAAAAATTTAGGCAAAAGAATTGGCAAGCCCCAAAGGAGCTTGCCGCAGATTGGTCTCTCAGTTGTTCTCGTTGTGAGGTGCCCTGGAGGGGTGGCCCCAAGACATTTCCTCGCTGCGTTCTTCCCTGAACCTGGGCCTGAAGCTTGTTAGATCGCTTCCGATTACCCATTGCTTGTTGGCCCGACTATTATACGCAACTTCGGCGAGAAAGCTACTCAAAAGATTGATTAAAATTCATATGCTTGATGTGATGCATGAACATGGCATTGAGCCCCCCGAATCACTAGGCGGAGTGATTAGCAGCAGAAACCGCCACGCGACCAGCCAGGCCCAGAATGAGCGGCTATGTCTCGGCACCAACAGAGTCTCGCTGTGAAGTTATTCATATCCTCGCTCATGGCGGCGGCGTTCGGCTTCTTGCATGCCGATGACGCGACCGCGCGTACGCAGAAGGTCACGCTGAATCGCGCGGCCTGTAATCAGTTCGTCGAACATGTTCCCGATGAAGACGTGGCCTTCAAGCCCGGCAAGACGGTGGATGGCCGGGACGTGGCGCCCGCCGATCTGGACGACGGCCCGCGAATCGAACTGCCGGAACTTATTCCGATTCTGATATCTGCGGATCTTCAGGACGAATACCATCTGCCTTTCGACTCACCGCTCTTCGATGCCAACACCGGCATCGGGCTTCTGGTCTATGACCGCAGCCGGCGCCTGTTCACCTTCAACGGTATCGAACTGGGCGACCCAGAACAGCGCTTCCTGGCCGCGCAATGCCGCGCTGCCGGCGGCGATCTCCCCGCAAGGTAGGCCGGCCGGCGCCCGTAGACAGGGCGCAGGCCATTGCCTACAGTCGCGCCCGCTTCGCTGGCCCACGGGGCGGCGTAAGCAGTCTGTCGTGTTTGCGAGGAAATCCGATGCGTTTGTCCGCGTTCTTCATGCCGACCCTGAAGGAGAATCCGACGGAGGCGCAGATCGTCTCCCATCGCCTGATGCTGCGCGCCGGCATGGTCCGCCAGGCCAGCGCCGGGATCTATTCGTGGCTGCCGCTGGGCTTCCGGGTGCTGAAGAAGATCGAGCAGATCGTCCGCGAGGAGCAGGACCGCGCCGGCTGTCAGGAAGTGCTGATGCCGACGGTCCAATCGGCAGACCTCTGGAGGCAATCCGGCCGCTATGACGACTACGGCAAGGAGATGCTGCGGATTAAGGACCGCCATGAGCGGGACATGCTCTACGGTCCGACCAATGAGGAGCTGATCACCGACATCTTCAAGAATGGCGTCAACAGCTACAAGCAGCTGCCCCGGATGCTCTACCACATTCAGTGGAAATTCCGCGACGAGCTGCGGCCCCGGTTCGGCGTCATGCGCGGCCGGGAGTTTCTCATGAAGGATGCCTATTCCTTCGATCTGGACTACGAAGGCGCCCGCCATTCCTACAACAAGATGTTCGTCTCCTACCTCCGCACCTTCGCCCGCATGGGCTTAAAGGCGATTCCCATGGAGGCCGATACCGGCCCCATCGGCGGCAACCTGAGCCATGAGTTCATCATTCTGGCGAACACCGGGGAGAGTGCCGTCTATTGCCATAAGGGCTACCTGGAATTCGACGCCATCGGATCCGGCATCGACTATGACAGCCGCTCCGGCCTGCAAACTGTTGTCGATAAATTCACAAGCCTGTACGCGGCGACCGATGACAAGCATGACAATACGCGGTTCGAACAGATTCCTGCCGATAAGCGCATCAGCACGAAGGGAATCGAGGTCGGCCATATCTTCTATTTCGGTGAGAAGTATTCGAAGCCCCTCGGCGCCCTGGTGACCATGCCTGACGGTCAGCAAATGGCCGTTCAGATGGGCTCCTATGGCATCGGCGTGTCGCGGCTGGTGGGCGCGGTCATCGAGGCGAGCCATGACGATGCCGGCATCATATGGCCCGCGTCGGTGGCGCCGTTCGATGTTGCCCTGGTCAATCTAAAGCCGACCGATGCTGCCTGCGCCAAGGCTGGCGAGGATATCTACGGAAAGTTGAGCAATGCCGGGCTCGATACTCTGTATGACGATCGCGATGAGCGCGCCGGCGCCAAGTTCGCGGACATGGACTTGATCGGGCTGCCTTGGCAGGTCGTCATCGGCCCCCGCGGCGTTGCCGCCGGCCAGGTGGAACTGAAGAACCGCGCCACCGGCGATAAGACCGAACTGGGCATCGACGCGGCACTCGCCCGCATCAAGGGCTGATGGCCGCGGTGCGCCCGGCGGCTGGTGCCCTGCACAGCCTGACATCGGTAGAGGCGTAGCCGATGACGATCGCTGTCGAACGGCTGATTGCGACCCGCTATCTCTTCTCCCGCCGCAAGGGCGGCTTCGTGTCGATCATTGCCCTATTGTCGACCCTCGGCATCGCCGTCGGCGTCGCCACGCTGATCGTTGTGCTCGCGGTCATGAACGGCTTCACCGGCGAGATGCTTAACAAGATCCTCGGCATGAACGGCCATTTGCGGGTCTATCTGCCGCAGCAGCAGATGCATGACTACGCCCTTCTGGCCGACCGTATTCGACAGTTCCCCGGCGTGGTTCTGGCCATGCCGACGATCGAGGAGCCGGTCATGGCCACGACCGGCGACAGGACCTCCGGCGCCTTCGTGCGCGCCGTGCCGCCGGAGGATTTGGCCAAGCTGACCTCCGTCGCCTCCACCGTCTCCGCCGGCGCTCTTGACAAGTTCAAGGGTCTCCACGCTGTCATTGTCGGGCAAGGGCTGGCGGACAAGCTCGGCGTCGAACCGGGGGGCGACCTGACCCTGGTTATCCCGCTTTCCAACTGTACGCTCTTCGGCTGCGTCCCGCGCACGAAGACGTACAACGTCGCCGGGACGTTCAATCTCGGCATGTCGCTCTATGACGAGGCTTTCATTTACATGCCCTTGGAGGCCGGCCAGGCGTTCTTTCGCACGTCGGACAAACCCGAGGAGCAGGTCGTCGCCAAAGCGATCGAAGTGACGCTGAACCGGCCGGAGGATGCGCCGGCGATGGCGCCGGAGCTGAAGGCTCGTATCGGCGGCACCGTAACCGATTGGCAGGAATTCTACGCCGGTTATTTCGAGGCGATCAAGGTGCAGCGCAATGCGCTGTTTCTGATGCTCAGTCTTATCAGCCTGGTTGCCGCGTTGAACATCATCTCCAGCCAGATCCTGCTGGTGAAGGACAAGGCCAAGGAAGTCGCGATCCTCCGGACCATGGGGGCGACGCGGCGCTCCATTCTCCGCCTTTTCCTCATGAACGGGCTGGGTATCGGCATTGTCGGGACAGGTCTCGGCATCCTTCTCGGGCTTTGGCTCGCCGCCAGCATCGACAATGTGCGCCAATGGATCGAGACCCTGACAGGCGTTCCGCTGTTCAATCGCGATATCTATTTCCTCTCGAAGCTGCCGGCGGCGGTCGATCCAATGTCGGTGATTATTGTCAGTGCCGTGGCCCTGCTGCTGACTCTCGCGGCGACCGTCTATCCAGCCTTGCGGGCCGCGCGCCTCGATCCGGTCGAAGCCCTGCGCTATGAGTAGGGGCGGAAAAGAATGTTGACGGCGCCCGAACGGTTGCTTGCTTTTCGCTATATGCGCTCCCGGCGGCGGTCGAGGGGCTTCTCGGCTGTGAGCTGGCTTTCGCTGCTGGCGATCGCGCTGGGTGTCGCTACTCTTGTCATCGTGACTTCCATAATGAACGGACTGCAGGTCGATCTAATCTCCCGGATTCTCGGCGTGTCGCCCCATATGCTGGTTCAATCAAGTGCTGCGACGGCGGATCTTGATAGGTTACGGCAGGATATCGCTTCGTTGCCGGGCGTTCTGCAAGCAGCGTCCGTGGTTCGCGGCGATGGCCTGGCCGCCGCGGGCAAACGCTCGGCTGGCGCTCGGATTGTCGGCATAAAGCCAGAGGATCTGCTGGCGCGGCGGATCATCGCCGACGAGATCACCGAAGGAATGTTGTCACAGTTTCAGAGCCCTTCTGTGGTCATTGGCGCCGGATTGGCGCGCAATCTCGGCGTGCCCATCGGCGGCAAGGTCAGACTGATCGTGCCGCGCCGCGATCCTGAGACCGGAACGCTGGTGCCGCGCGGGCGAACTTTCGTCGTCGCGGCTGTCTTCGAGACGCGCCGGGACGAGTACGACAACCTGCTGGTGTTTCTCACCCTCCCGGAAGCGCAAACGCTTTATGAAACTGAGGGGCATGCGACGGCGCTCGATGTCGTCTTGGATGACCCGTCGCGCGTGGACGACCTGCGGCCGCAAGTCCAAGCGCTGCTCGGTCCCAGTGAAACCGTCAAGACTTGGAAGGATCTGAACAGTTCGCTCGTTGCCGCCTTGCAGGTCGAGCGCATCGCTACCACCGTGATCCTCGTCCTGATCATCATCGTCGCGGTATTCAGCATTATCGCTGGGCAGGTGATGATGGTGAAAGACAAGGCGCGGGAGATCGCCATACTCCGCACCATGGGTTCGACTCGCGGCTCGATTCTGCGCGTCTTCATGTTCAGCGGCGTGCTCGTGGGGATTGCCGGCGCGCTTATCGGTTGCGTTTTCGGCCTGCTTGTGGCCGGCCAAATTCAAACGGCCGGCCGGTGGCTCTATGGCAGATTTCAAGGCTGGGGGATGGATGGGATACTGTGGTTCCTGGCGCACCTGCCGTCCATCGTGGAGGCTTCGCAGGTGCTTATCGTCATCGCCATTGCCCTGATCCTGACTTTGCTGGCGAGCATTTATCCGGCCTGGCGCGCGGCGCGCCTCGATCCCGTGGAGGCTCTACGTTATGAGTGAACGCAAGGGGGATGTGCTCGTCCTTGACCGGATCAACAGGGGATTCGGCAGCGGTGCCGCGCGTCTCGAGGTCCTGAGAGGCGTATCCCTGTCGGTCCGTGGTGGCGAGATGGTAGCCCTGGTCGGTCCTTCGGGCTGCGGCAAGTCCACGCTGCTGCATATCGCCGGCCTGCTGGAGAAAGCCGATAACGGCGATGTGACGATCGACGGCAAGGCGGCGAACAGTCTCGGCGACGATGCCCGCACGGCGATCCGTGGTTCCGCCATCGGTTTCGTCTATCAGTATCATCACCTGCTGCGGGAGTTCTCGGCGCTGGAGAATGTCATGCTGCCGCAGATGATCGCCGGCGTTGCAAGAGTTGCGGCACGGCGCCGGGCGGAGGAGTTGCTGACCTCTGTCAGCCTGGCCAAGCGGATGGAGCATCGCCCGGCGGAGTTGTCCGGCGGCGAACAGCAGCGGGTGGCGATCGCCCGTGCGCTGGCCAACAAGCCGAAGCTTCTGCTGGCCGACGAGCCGACCGGCAATCTCGACGAACGCACCGCCGATGACGCCTTCGGCCTGCTGCAGAATTTGGTTCGCGGGTCGGGCGTGGCGGCGTTGATCGCCACCCACAATATCGGCTTGGCACAGCGCATGGATCGCCGGGTGACACTCCATGAGGGCAGAATTCTGGCGATGTAATCCGCGCCGGAAAGGCGTAAAATTTGGGCCATGTGGCGCTGGGTGCGCGCTCCCGGCTGCTTCGATGGGCCGCATTTCGGGTTTGCATGCTCTGTCACAAATGTTCGGCCGAGAATAGCAAGGGACGGCGGTTCTGCGCCCAATGCGGTGCGCCGCTGCCCCAGCCCTGTCCGGCCTGTGGATTTGCCAACGGCCCGGGCGACCGGTTCTGTGGCGGTTGCGGCAAGCCGCTCGGACAGGCTGGCGGTGCTGCGCCATCGACTTCACCTTCGGCATCTCCCGGCGAGCATCGGCCGGTGACGATACTTTTTGCCGATCTCGCGGGCTTTACGAAACTGACCACCGAGTTGGGCGCGGAGAAAACCCATGCGCTGCTCAATCGCCAGCTCGCCATGCTGGACGAAATCGTCACCGGTTATGGTGGCGGCAGCGAATACATCGGCGACGCCATCATGGCGGTGTTCGGTGCGCCGATTGCTCATAGCGATGATCCAATCCGCGCGGCGCGCGCGGCCGGCGACATGCACAGCGCGATTGCCAAGTTGAGCGATGAGATCGGCCGGCCGCTGAAGCTGCATATCGGTATTGCCAGCGGGCAGGTCGTGGCAGGCGGGTTGGGATCCGACAGCCGCACGAAGTACACGGTGATAGGCGATTCCGTGAATCTGGCCTCGCGCCTGAGCAACCTGGCAGAACCCGGCGAGACGCTGGTGTCCGACGCCGTCTGCAACGCCATCGGCCGCCAGATGGAATGCGAAGCGGCCGGGACCGCGATGGCGAAGGGAATCGATCAGCCGATTCACCTGTGGCGCATCATAGGCGTCGGTGACGCAGCCGGGCCGCAGTTCGATACCCCCTTCGTCGGCCGCCAGGCCGAACTGCGGCAGCTGGCCGGTCTTATCGACGCCTGCCGCGATTCCGGCGAAGGCCATGTCGTGCTGCTGCGGGGCGAGGCGGGCATCGGCAAGACCCGGACCGCGGCGGAGCTTCTACGCATGACGGCCGAGCGGGGCTTTTCCTGCCATCGCGCCCTGGTGCTGGATTTCGGCGCCGGCAAGGGCCAGGACGCGGTCGGCAGCCTGGCGCGCAGCCTGCTGGGTATCGCGCCCGGCACCGGCAAAGAAGGCCGGGCAAAGCAGGTCGCCGCGGCTATTGGCTTGGGGCTGGTGGATCAGGCTGATCTGGTCTTCTTCAATGATCTTCTTGACGTGGCGCAGCCCATGGAGCTGCGCGCCATATCCGACGCCATGAACGCCGCGGCCCGTCAGCAAGGCGAAGAAGCTGCGCTGCAGACGTTGCTCAGGCGGCTTGCAGTTCAGAAGCCCGTCATGATCCTGGTGGAGGATATCCATTGGGCGGATCCGCCCGTGCTTTCGGTGCTCGCCGCGTTGGCGCATGTTGCCGATGAAGCGCCGCTGATCCTGGCGTTGACGACGCGCATCGAGGGCGACCCCATCGATGACGCATGGCGCGGTCAGGCGGGCGGCGCGCTGGCGATCTTCGATCTTGGCCCATTGCGCCGGACGGAGGCGCGGGCGCTGGCGGTCGGGCTGGCCATCACCGATGACGGCCTGATCGCCGGCTGCATCGAGCGCGCCGAAGGCAATCCGCTGTTCCTCGAACAGCTCTTGCGCAATGCCGGCGAGAGCGGTTCGCAGTCGATGCCGGCTTCCATCCAGAGCCTCGTCCTGGCGCGGGTGGACCGCCTGTCGCCGCTGGATAAGCGGGCCTTGCAGGCGGCGGCTGTCGTAGGGCAACGGTTCACTCTGGAAGCGATGCGCGCGATGATCGGCATCGCCGACTACATGCCCCAGGAACTCCTCCGCCACCGGTTGATCCGCGCCGATGCGGGGGCGTTTCTCTTTGCCCATGCGCTGATCCGCGACGGCATCTACGACTCCCTGCTGACCGCGCCGCGGCAGGATTTGCATCGGGCCGCGGCGCGATGGTTCGACAAGCGCGATCCCGTGCTGAAGGCGCTGCATCTGGATCTGGCTGGCGATCCGGCGGCGGCTTTGGCGTATGACGACGCGGCGCGCGCTGTAGCGGCCCAGTACCGGAACGATCAGGCGCTGACCCTGGCGGAGATGGGCCTGGCATTGGCCACGAACGACAAGCAACGCGCCGCGCTCGAGCTGCTGCATGGCCAGCTGCTGCAGGATGCCGGTCAGGCGGCGAGTTCGATCGAGGCCTATGGGCAGGCCTTGAAACTGGCCGATGATGACCGGACGCGGGTTGCCGCCTGGTACGGCCTTGCCGCCGGCCATCGCATTCTCGATCGCTATGCCGAGGCCGAAGGGCTTTTGGCTCAAGCGCAGGAACTCGCCGAGCGCCGCGATTTCAAGGTAGAGCTGACCCTGATCCATCACCTGCGCGGCAACTTGCATTTTCCCCAGGGGCGCTTCGAGCAGTGTCTCGCCGAGCATCAGCGCGCGCTGGAGTTGGCCCAGGCGATCGGCTCGCCGGAAGCGGAGGCGAGGGCGCTCGGCGGCCTCGCCGATGCGGAGTATGCGCGCGGCCGCATGCTGTCGTCCCACGCCCGCTTCAAGGCCTGTGTCGAACTGGCGCGGAAGCATGGGCTGGGCCGCATCGAGGTCGCCAACCTGAACATGAAGGCCTACACGCATCTGTTTTCCGGCGATGTGCGCGCGACGTTGACGCTGGCGAATGCTGCCGTGGCGGCCGCAATGAAAGTCGGCCATCAGCGCGCCGAAGTGATCGCCCGGGAGGCCGCGTTCGAATGCAATTTCAATCTCTGCAATTTCGTCGACGCCCGCGAGCATGTCACAAAATCCCTGGCTCTCTCCCAGCGGCTCGGCGCGAAGCGTTTTGAATCCGAGGATCTCATCTTCCTGGCCGCTGTGGATTTCCGCGATGGCAGAGTTATTGAAGCCATGCGGGGGGCCGAAGGAGCGCTTGCGCTGGGTCGTGAGACCGGCATGAAGTATATCGGCCCCTCGATCTTGGGCATCCTGGCGCGGATTACGCCGGATGCCAAACGCCGCAGCGAAGCGCTGGCGGAGGCGGAGGAGATTCTTCAAACGGGGGCGCTGAAGCATAATCATCTCTGGTTCTACCGCGAGGCGATCGAGGTCAGTCTCGAGTCCAGGCAATGGGCGGAAGCGCGCCGCTATGCCGCGGCGCTGGAAGCCTGCTTCCTGGACGAGCCGACGCCCTGGAGCGGCTTTCTCGCCGAACGCGGCCGGGCCCTGGCGGCCTGGGGCGAGGGCGCCCGCGGCGCCGCTCAGTTCGCGGAATTGAAACGTCTGCGTGGCGAAGGCGACCGCATGGGCTATCTGGCGGCTCTGCCGCTCATCGACAAAGCGCTCACGCGCCAGCCGAAATCCTGAGTTTCGGCCCCTGACATTGCCGGCGACTCGTGGAATCATCTGGCTATGACGCACGCCGATTTTGTCCATTTGCGCGTCCATTCGGCCTATTCGCTGTCCGAAGGCGCCATCAAGATCAAGCAGTTGATCGATCTCTGCCGCCGCCAGCGCATGCCGGCGGTGGCGATCGCAGATACCGGCAATCTGTTCGGCGCGTTGGAATTCGCCCTGGCCGCCAAGGATGCGGGCGTCCAGCCGATCATCGCCTGCCAACTCGCGATCGCGCGGGAGGAGGAGGGGAACGCCGCCGCCAACCGGCCGGTGGCGAAGCCGAAACCCGATCAGCTGGTGCTGCTTGTGCAGACCGAAACCGGATATCGCAATCTGCTGAAGCTGGTGAGCCGGGCCTTCCTGGATTCCGCGCCCGGCGATGCGCCGCAGGTGCCGATGAGTTTGCTGGACGGTCACAGCGACGGGCTGATCGCACTGACCGCCGGGCCCGCGGGCCGCGTCGGGCGGTTGCTGTCGGAGGGGCAGAACGAGGCGGCCGAAGCCGTGTTGCGGCATCTCGCGGCGTTGTTCCCCGGCCGCCTCTATGTCGAGTTGATGCGCCACGGCCAGGAGGCCGAGCAGCGCATCGAGGAAAAGCTACTCGACCTCGCCTACGTCCACGGCCTGCCGCTGGTGGCGACAAACGAGGTTTTCTTCGCCGACCGCAGCATGTTCGAGGCCCATGACGCGCTGCTCTGCATCGCCGGCGGCAGCTATATCGGCGAGGCCGAGCGCCGCCGCGTTTCGCCGGAGAACTATTTCAAATCGGCGGAGGAGATGCGAACGCTGTTCGCCGATCTGCCGGAGGCCGTCGACAACACGCTGGTCATTGCCCGCCGCTGCGCCTACATGCCGGGCGCGCGCAAGCCGATCCTGCCGGCATTCCCCGTAGAAGACGGCAGCACGGAAGCCGAAGAATTGCGCCGCCGCGCCGCCGACGGCCTCGAGCATCGCCTGGCGTTCCAGGTGTGGACGCCGGAAATGGATGCGGCCGGGCGGGTTCAGGCGGCGAAGCCCTACCGCCAGCGGCTGCAGTTCGAGTTGGGCGTCATCGAGCAGATGGGCTTTCCCGGCTATTTCCTCATCGTCGCCGATTTCATCCAATGGGCGAAGTCCCAGGGCATTCCCGTCGGGCCGGGCCGCGGCTCCGGCGCCGGCTCGGTGGTCGCCTGGTCGCTGACGATCACCGACCTCGATCCGCTCCGCTGGGGCTTGCTGTTCGAGCGGTTCCTCAACCCCGAGCGCGTGTCGATGCCCGACTTCGACATCGACTTCTGCGAAACGCGGCGCGACGAGGTGATCAAATACGTCCAACAGAAGTACGGCAGCGAGCGGGTGGCGCAGATCATCACCTTCGGCACGCTGAAGGCGCGGGCGGCGCTGCGCGATGTCGGCCGCGTGCTGCAGATGCCTTACGGCCAAGTCGACCGCATCTGCAAGTTGGTGCCGAACAATCCGGCCAATCCGGTGACGCTGCAGCAGGCGATCGAGGGCGAGCCGCAGCTCCAGCAGATGCAGGAGCAGGACGAAGCCGTCGGCCGGCTGATCGACATCGCGCAGAAGCTGGAAGGTCTCAACCGCCACGCCTCCACCCACGCCGCCGGCGTCGTCATCGGCGACCGGCCGCTCGAGGAGCTGGTGCCGCTGTACCGCGATCCGCGCTCCTCCATGGCGGCGACGCAGTTCAACATGAAGTATGTGGAGACCGCGGGCCTGGTGAAGTTCGATTTCCTCGGCCTGAAGACGCTGACGGTGCTGGAGCAGGCGCGGGAAATCCTGAAGGGACGCGGCGTCGTTCTCGATCTCCTCGACATCCCCCTCGACGATGCCAAGACCTACGAGATGCTCAGCCACGGCGATGCGACGGGCATCTTCCAGCTGGAAGGTTCGGGCATGCGCGACGTGCTGCGCAAGCTGAAACCCGACCGCTTCGAGGACATCATCGCCGTGGTCGCGCTCTACCGGCCCGGCCCGATGGACAACATACCCCGCTACATCGCCTGCAAACATGGGCAGGAGCGGCCGGATTACCTGCATCCGACCCTCGAAGGCATCCTCAAGGAAACCTTCGGCATCATGATCTACCAGGAGCAGGTGATGCAGATCGCCCAGACGCTGTCCGGCTTCACGCTGGGCAACGCCGATCTGCTGCGCCGCGCCATGGGCAAGAAGATCAAATCGGAGATGGAGGCACAGCGCAAAGCCTTCATCGACGGCGCCCTGGCCCGTGGCGTCTCCGAGGCCAACGCCGTGCAGATCTTCGAACAGGTGGAAAAATTCGCGGGCTACGGCTTCAACAAAAGCCACGCGGCGGCATATGCGCTGGTGGCCTATCAGACGGCGTGGCTGAAGACGAATTATCCGGTCGAGTTTTTTGCCGCATCGATGACGCTGGATCTCGGCAACACCGACAAGCTGAACATCTTCAAGCAGGAGCTTGACCGGCTGAAGATCAAGCTGCTGCCGCCGGATATCAACCGGTCGCGGGCGGCGTTTGCCGTGGAAGAGCAGCCCGATGGCACGAGCGCGATCCGCTATGCGCTGGCGGCGATCAAGAATGTCGGCCGCGGCGCCATGGAGGATCTGGTGGCCAAGCGTGCTGAGACTGGGCGGTTCAAAGATATCTTCGATTTCACCGGCCGGCTCGATGCCCAGATGGTCAACAAGCGCCAGCTGGAAAATCTGGTCTGCGCCGGCGCCATGGACGGCATCGCCCCCAACCGCCGCCAGGCCTTCGACGCCATCGAGCTGATCCTGCGTCACGCCCACAGCGCAGCCAGCGACCGCGACAGCCCGCAGGAAAACCTGTTCGGCGGCATCGACACCGGCCCGAAGCGTTTTTCCCTGCCTGTCGTGGAGGATTGGCCGGTCATGGAGCGGCTGCGCCATGAGTTCGAGGCGATCGGCTTCTACCTCTCCGCCCACCCTTTGGATGCCTACAGCGCGTCGCTGCGGCGGCTCGATGCCGTGAAATTCGGCGATCTGCCAGCCTGGCTCACCGGCCGGCCGAACACCCGGGCCAAGATGGCCGGTGTGGTGGTGTCGAAGCAGGAGCGCACCTCGGCCCGCGGCAACCGTTTCGCCTTCGTCCAGCTCTCCGACGCCAGCGGCATCTACGAGACGATGGTATTCTCCGAACTGCTGGGCGCCAGCCGCGAGTTGCTGGTGCCCGGCACGATGGTGTTCCTCACTGCCGATGTGCGCACCGAGGGCGATCTCATGCGACTGACGGCGCAGACCTTCCGGCCGCTGGACGAGGCGGTGGCCGGTGCGGCGGCGGGCCTGCGCATCTTCCTGCGGGAGCCCGAAGCGCTGGACGGCATCAAGACGATCATCCAGCGGGACGGGCGTGGAAAGGGCAGGGTCAGCCTGGTCCTGGAGCTGGACCGCGCCCGCGAGGTGGAAGTGACGCTGCCCGGCACCTGGATGATCTCCGCCGGCACCCGCCAGGCGATCAAATCGCTGCCGCGGGTGGTGGATGTGCAGGACGTGTAGCGGCCGGCGGCCATCTTCCGCCGCGCCGATGCAGCAAGGCTAACAGCGGTACATTTGCGCTATTCATATCCGCTGTAAGTCACCGGATCCGTTCGAGAAACCCGGAAATGTAGGATTTTCAGGGATCCCAGTTTCTTGAGGAACGATCCCATACAAGGGAATCACCGCCCCGCGGCGCCGATTGCAGCGACGGCAGGGCACGGATGCGCACTATCGGCCCGTGCCGCCGGTCCGGCCGATGCATCCTGTATTCCGATACACAATGTCCAACATCGAAGCCGCTCGTTCACGCGGGATGCGACAGGTTTATCATAGGTTAATCGTCCTATTTGTCAAGAAGATAATCCTGAATAGCCGGTCGCGCCTGCCGAAATGTCAGTAGTAATTCGTCGAGATGCACACAAGGGTAGTGCCGCCCACAGTATCATGTAGCCTGGAGTCTGGATCTGGCCGAAGGCCGCCCCGGAATGGCGGCCAGCCAAACGGCGGGGAAATGGCGGATAATCTGCAACAAGCCAGGACGTCTTTCGGCCAGGACGCACGCGGACGACCGGCTGCGCCTGACGCAGCCCGCGCCGACAATGTCCGGCTTGGCGTCGGCGTCATACTTTTCACAGATCTTGCCCTGTCGCTAGGCGATGCGGCGATCAAGGCGTTAAGCGCCGATTTCGTGCTCTGGCAGATTTTTGTGCTGCGTTCCGTCATCGCCATCCCGGTGCTGCTCGCCATTTTCCGGCTGGGTTTTCGGGGAACGCCATTGCTGCCCCGGCAGTTGGGATGGGTTGCACTGCGAAGCCTGATGCTGACCATGATGTGGGTCGCCTATTGGGCCGCGCTGCCGCATCTCGCGCTCGGCATCGCGGCCGCGGTTTACTACACGCTGCCGATTTTCATCACGCTGTTGGCGGCGCTTTTTCTGGGCGACCGGGTCGGACCGTTAGGGTGGGGCGCGGTTTTCCTTGGCTTCGCCGGAGTTCTGCTGATCCTGAAGCCGGATGCGGGCGGCTTCAATTTCTACGCGCTTCTGCCGCTTGCTGCGGCGGTCCTCTATGCGCTGGCGATGATCCTGACGCGGACGAAGTGCCGCGACGAAAGTCCGCTGGTGCTGTCATTCAGCCTGAACGTCTCGTTCATCGCGGTTGGTCTGGTGGCGACGCTGCTGATCGCCGGCTTCGGCGGCGATGCGCAAGGCGCGTCCTTCCTGCTTGGCGAATGGTCGCCCATGGGCGGGCAGGAGTGGTTTTCGATGACCCTGCTCGCGGCGGCTGCGATCATCGGCAGCGTCGGCGCTGCGATCGCCTATCAGGTCGCCCCACCGGCGACCATCTCCACATTCGATTTCGCCTATCTCGGCTTTTCGGCGCTCTGGGGATTTCTGTTCTTTGCCGAGGTCCTGGACGCGGTCTCAATCGGGGGGATGCTGCTGATTGTCGTCGCGGGAGTATTGGCGTTAAGACGCTAGCGGATTCCGCGGCATCAGCGTGTTCTGCAGGGATGTGCGATCTACCCTCGCCGCCGCAAATGCACGAACCAGTAGACGCCGCCCACCATCAGGCTGCCGCCGAGCAGATTGCCGAGGGTTGCGACGGCGATGTTGTGGACCGCGGCCCCGGCGGTCAGCGCCGGATAGTCGGCCGCGGACTGGCCAATTGCGGTCCAGAACTCAGGCCCAGCCCAGGCCTTGATGGCGAGGCCGTAGGGCAGGAGATAGAGGTTGGCGATCGAGTGCTCGAATCCGGCGGCGACGAAGGCCGCGACGGGCGGAACGATGACCATCACCTTGTCGGTCGTGCTGCGCGCACCGAAGGACATCCACACCGCCAGGCAGACCAGCACGTTGCAGAGAACGGCGAGGAAGAAAAGCTGGACCGTCGGCAGCGCCGCCTTGGCTGAAGCGATGGCAAGCGCCGTCTTGCCGACGGCGCCGCCGCCGAATTCATGCTGTCCGGCAAGGAACACCAGGAGGGCGGTGCCAATCGCGCCGACGATATTGCCGGCATAGACCAGAATCCACGCGCGGATCAGCGCCGCCAGCGTGATGCGCCGGCTGGCGCAGGCCACGATCATCAGGGAGTCGCCGGTAAAGAGCTCCGCACCGCCGACGATCACCAGGATAAGACCGAGGGAGAAGACAATACCAGCAAGGAGGCGCGCGACGCCCCAAGGCAGGTCGCCGGCGCCGGTGAGGACGACAGTCATAAAGATCGCGCCCAACGCGATGAAGGCGCCCGCGAGCAGGCCCAGGACCACGAGCGCCACCGCATCGCGCCCGGCCTTAGCTGCGCCCGCGGCCTCGCAGGCCAGCGCCATTTCCGGCGGCAGCATTGCGTCGATGACTGTCGCGACAGGCGATTTTGGGGAGTTTTCGTTCATGAAATTGCACCGCGATCAAACATCATCTTCGCCGCCCCAGGGCGCACGATCCGCGAGCATGTCTATCACATCAGCCGCCGTGGTCGTAGGCAGCGACAAATCGAAGATGACATTGAGGACATTCTGGGATTCTGTCAGGCCGTTAACGGCACGTTGCGCCAACCGCTGCAGTTGAGCCAAGGGCAGATCTGTCAATGGACCGGAAGTGAAGGCTTCGGATGCAGAGTCGCCCAGGAGCATGAGTGACATGCCCAATGCCGCGCGGCGTCGGGTATCGGTTTCCTGTTGCAACGCCGATCGTAGCGCCGGACGAGACCGCTCTGCGTCTTCTGGAAAGCTAGTGAGAACATGCGCAGATAACATCCTCAGGGTGACATCAGTCGATGTCAGGTGCGACTCCGCGATCTCCAAACCCTTGCGCACTGCAGCCCGACTCTGAGCAATCCACGATCTCTCCTGAGGCGTTGGTTTAGCATGGTAACCGCCGCCGTTTGCAATTGCGCCTATCAAGGCAATTACGCCCGAACGGTCGCAGGGCGCGGAGCCCCCGGCAATTTCCCACAGGAAGGGCACGGCGTGGGAGGTTGCCTCGTAGATTGTGCCTTGATGCGAGATACTACTGTGGAGCAACGTCAGCACTTCCTCGCGCCGTTGCAGGTCAGATGAGATCAAATCGCGTAGCAGATTAGGAAGATCGTTAGCGGGGCCATAGCAGTGCCGAATGTTGCCCCAATCTATCTTTGCCAGACCTTCAAGCATTGAGCCGCTCCCGTGCTCACTGGCGGCCCACGCGCATCAGCGCCATCACCAGGCCACCGGCGATCAGGCCCCAGAAGGCCGGGCCGATGCCGAAGAAGGAGACGCCCGAGGCGGCGGTGATGAAGGTGAGGATGGCGGGGATGCGCTCGTCTTCTTTCGAAAGCGCCGCGACAAGCGCGCTGGCGAGGCTGCCCAGTAGCGCGAGGCCGGCAACGGCCTGGATCAGCAGCGGTGGAGACGCGGCAATAAAAGCCGCGGCGAAGCCAGCGAAGAGGCCAATCACCAGATAGCTGGCGCCGGCGGAGACGCTGGCGATGTAACGCTTGGCGGGATCGGGATGGGCTTCCGGCCCGGCGCAGAGTGCCGCGGTGATCGCCGCGAGGTTCAGGGCATGGCCGCCGAACGGCGCGACCAGCGCACTGCTGATGCCGGTGGACAGGAACAGCGGGCCGGCGGCCGGGCGGTAGCCATTGGCGCCGAGCACGGCGAGGCCCGGCAGATTCTGCGACGCCATGGTGACGATGAAGAGGGGCAGGGCGATGCCGATGATGGCGTCGAGGGAGAAGACCGGCGTCAGCAGCACCGGGCGCGGCAGGATATCGGCCATCGCGCCCTCGGGGATCGGCGTGGCAATAAACACGATGGCCGCCGTGACCACCACGGCGATGGGCACCGCCCAGGGCCGCAGGAACCGCCAGGCCAGCGCCCAGACGATGATGATCGGCAGCGCCAGCGCGGGCATCTGAGCAACGGCCTCAACCGGCGCCAGGCAGATATGCAGCAGCACGCCGGCCAGCATGGCGCTGGCCAGGGTGGTGGGGATCGACTCCACCGCGCGGGCGAAGGGGCGCCACAGGCCGGCGACGATCACCAGCGCCGCCGCCACCAGGAAGGCGCCGACGGCGACGGCGAAGCCGCCCGATGGCGCGACGGTGGAGGCCAGCAGCGCCGCGCCCGGCGTCGACCAGGCGATGGCGATGGGCATGCGCATGCGCAGCCCTAGCCAGATCGCCAGCAGCCCCTGGCCGATGCAGAGCGCCAGCAGGCCGGAGGCGGCCTCGGCCGGACTGGCGCCCACGCCGGCCAATCCCTGGAGCACGATGGGAAAGGCGCTGGCGAAGCCGACCACGGCCGCGAGCACGCCCGCCGAGATCGGCTGGGCGATCGATCCGGTGGAGCCGGCGGCGACGGTCATGGAATTTCCTGTTCGTCCATACGGTTCATAGGCATGGGCGGCGGCAGCATAAGGGCTGCGGCCGCCAGGGCCAAGGCCGGGAACCTTTCGGCAGCAGCGGCATCAAATGATCAGAGTGAAGGGAAGCATGATGAGCCTGCGCGCCGTCGACTATGAACAACTAAGCGATCTCGAGCTGACCGAGCGGGCGGCCGGGCGCGACGGGACCGCGGTGCGGCTGATCACGACCCGGCATAATCAGCGCCTGTACCGCGCTGCCTGGAGCATCCTGCGCAACCGCGCCGATGCCGAAGACGCGATACAGGACGCCTACATCAAGGCTTTCGCGACCGGCGCGCGTTTCACCGGCAGGTCCAGCCTCTCGACCTGGCTAACGCGGATCGCGGTCAACGAGGCGCTGCAACGCAAGCGCGCGGCCTCGCGCCGCCGCCGCACGCTGGAGATGCAGGATGTCACCGTCCTCGAAACCTATCGGGAAACCTATATGAGCGGAAACGCCCAGCAACAGACGCCGGAGACAGAACTGGCGCGCCGTCAGATCGCCAAGGTCCTAGAAGCCGCCGTGGCACAGCTCTCCGATATCTTCCGCACCGTGTTCGTGCTGCGGGAGATTGAAGGGCTTTCGGCCTCGAGCGCGGTGCGGCCAATGCATATCTGAGTCTGATCCCGTCGCTGGGTCCGGACTTCCACCAGGTCGCCGGGCGCATGGCCGGCGACGAAGCGTTCCATGTGGCGATCCTGGCCAATGCGCTGGGCGAGCCGATTCCGAAGGAAGGCCTGATGTTCGGCGGCTGATGCCCGCCATCGGACTACGGCAGCGCTGGAATCATGTCGCGTTCCCTCCGCAAAACTCTGGCGCTCGCCGTCTTCGGGATCATCATCGCCGCACCATTTCAGGCTTTGCCGCAGCTCCCCCTGCCTGGCGGCGACCCGGCACGCGGCGCATGGCTCTATAAACGGGTCTGCGCCGCCTGCCATTCCCTTGATGCCAACCGGGTCGGGCCGATGCATCGCGGCGTGGTGGGGCGGCCGGTGGCGTCGGTCGAAGGTTTCCGCTACAGCGAAGCGCTATCCGCACAGAATTTCGTCTGGGACGAGGTGGCGTTGGACAAATGGCTGCAGAACCCGCCGGGGATGGTGCCGGGTACGGCATTGGGTATCAGGGTGCGCTTGGCGAAAGACCGGGCCGATATCATCGCCTATCTGCGGCAGGAGGCTGGGCAACCAGCCCTCTAACATGCTGCTATCAAATAAACTTCGTAGTAACAATGGATTACTTGGCTTTCTTCGCAATCAATTGAGTTCGTTTCGCCCTTGCAAAAGCGGCTGCGCGCGGCTATCTACCAACCACTTCTAAAACCGCACGCGGGTCCGCGGTCGGACGGGGAGACATCCCGCCGCCTGCTCCGGTGTTCCTGAGGATGCTTCGGCGCCCTTGGGGATCACTTCCCGCGGAGGCATAACCGGAAAAGGACTGACCAATGGCGCTGCCAACGTTCACCATGCGCCAGCTTATGGAAGCTGGCGTGCATTTCGGACATCACACCCGCCGCTGGAACCCGAAGATGGCCCCATTCCTCTTCGGCGTGCGCAATGGCGTGCATATCATCGACCTCGAGCAGACCGTGCCGATGCTGCACAAGGCGCTGGAGACCGTGCGCGACGTGGTCGCCGGCGGCGGCCGCGTGCTCTTTGTCGGCACCAAGCGCCAGGCGAGTGACAAGATTGCCGACGCCGCCAAGCGCTGTGGCCAGTACTATGTCAATCACCGTTGGCTCGGCGGCATGCTGACGAACTGGAAGACCATCTCCAACTCGATCAAGCGGCTAAAGAACATCGACGAGCAGATTGCGCAGGGCGCCCAGGGCCTGACCAAGAAGGAGCAGCTCAACTTGACCCGCGAGCGCGACAAGCTGGAGCGCGCGCTCGGCGGCATCAAGGAAATGGGCGGCCAGCCGGACGTGCTGTTCGTCATCGACACCAACAAGGAGCAGATCGCCATCGCCGAAGCGAAGACGCTGAACATTCCGGTGATCGCCGTGCTCGACAGCAATTGCGATCCCGCCGGAATCACCTTCCCGGTCCCCGGCAATGATGACGCCATCCGCGCCATCGCCACCTATTGCGACCTGATCAGCGATGCCGTGCTCGACGGCCTGCAGCGCGAGATGATCGCCTCGGGCACCGATGTCGGCGCGCAGGAAGTGGCGCCGGTCGAGGCGCTGCCGCCGGAACCCGAAAGCGCGCCGACGCCGGCCGCGTCGGCTTGATTCTGGCGGCGTCCCCGGCAATGGGGACGCCGCACCCACTGTTCATGGACTGCAACACTAGAGATTGAAGGGAACGACCATGGCCGAGATCACATCCGATCTCGTCAAGAGACTGCGCGAGATGACCGGCGCCGGCATGATGGACTGCAAGAAGGCGCTCGGCGAAACCGGTGGCGACATCGATGCCGCCGTGGACTATCTGCGCAAAAAGGGCATCGCCAAGGCCGGCTCCAAGGCCGGGCGCGTGGCCGCGCAGGGTCTGGTCACGGTCGCCGTTGAAAACGGTAAAGGCGCCGTGGTCGAGGTCAATTCCGAGACCGATTTCGTCGCCCGGAACGAAAAGTTCCAGGAGTTTGTTAAAGGCGTTTCGCAGCTGGCGCTGAAGAGCGGCAGCGTCGAGGAGCTGGCCAAGAAACCATTCCCCGGCGGCAGCGGCAGCGTTGCCGACAAGCTGACCGATCTGATCGCCACCATCGGCGAGAACATGTCGCTGCGCCGCATGGCGGCGGTGAGCGCCAATCCCGGCGTGGTGGCGGCCTATGTCCACAGCGCGCTGCTGCCCAACATGGGCAAGATCGGCGTTCTCGTGGCGCTGGAGTCCAGCGGCGACCAAGGCAAGTTGGCGGCGGTGGGCAAGCAGCTCGCCATGCATATCGCCTTCGCCAACCCGCAGGCGCTGACATCGGACGCCGTGCCGGCTGCGGCGATCGAGCGGGAGAAAGCGGTGCTGGCGGAAACCGCCAAGGCTTCCGGCAAGCCGGAGCCGGTGATCGCCAAGATGATCGAGGGCGGCCTGCGCAAGTATCTCGAGGACATCGTGCTGCTGGAGCAGACCTTCGCCATCGACGGCAAGTCCAAGGTGAAGGATGTGGTGGAAGCGGCGGCCAAGGAAATCGGCGCGCCCGTGAGGGTGGCCGGCTTCGTCCGCATGGCCCTGGGCGAGGGCGTCGAGGCGGCGGCGGAAGGCTGAGCGATTCCGCCGGTTTAACGCCGGCGGCATTGCCACAACTTCGCCTCACGGCGGCCTTAGGGTCGGCGGCTGGCGGGGGCAGGCTCCCGGCATTACCTAGTGGCCGCGGCGGCCGTTTGTGTATGATTACGCCCGGCCGGGGCTGATTCGGCGCAACGGGCGGGGGTGCAGGATGGCGGATCGAGTTGCCGAAAGGAATGTCGTGCCGCTGAAGGCCGTCTACCGCCGGGTGCTGCTGAAGCTGTCCGGCGAAGCCCTGATGGGCAACCGTGACTATGGCCTGGAGCAGGAGACTGTCGACCGCATTGCCCGCGAGGTGCAGGCGGTCAACCAGATGGGCGTTGAAGTCTGCATGGTGATCGGCGGCGGCAACATTTTCCGCGGCGTTGCCGGCGCTTCCCAGGGCATGCAGCGCGCCACCGCCGACTATATGGGCATGCTGGCGACGGTCATGAACGCGCTGGCGGTGCAGAATGCGCTGGAGCAGTTGGGAGTCGCCACCCGGGTGCAATCGGCCATCACCATGACATCGGTCTGCGAGCCCTATATCCGCCGCCGCGCGCTGCGGCATATGGAGAAGGGGCGGGTGGTGATCTTCGCCGCCGGCACCGGCAATCCATTCTTCACCACGGATACGGCGGCGGCCTTGCGCGCCTCGGAGATGGGCTGCGACGTGCTGCTGAAGGGCACCAAGGTGGACGGCGTCTACAGCGCCGATCCAAAGAAGGATCCGAAGGCCGACCGCTATGAGCGACTGACCTATCTGGAGGTGCTGGCGCGCGATCTCAAGGTGATGGATGCGGCGGCGATCTCGCTGGCGCGCGAAAACAATATCCCCATCCTGGTGTTCGCCATCACCCAGGCCGGCGCCTTCAGCGAGGCGATCTGCGGCAAGGGGAAGTTCACGATAATCACGGAATAGGGAAGACCATGGCTATCGAGGCGGACAAGAACGAACTGAAGCGGCGCATGGATGGCGCCATCGACGCGCTGAAGCGCGAATTCGCCGGGCTGCGTACCGGCCGCGCGTCGCCGCATTTGTTGGATACGGTCATTGTGAAGGCCTATGGCAGCGACCTGCCGATCGCCCAGGTTGGCACCGTCGGCGTGCCCGAGCCGCGCATGATCACCGTGCAGGTGTGGGATCGCGGCCTGGTTTCGGCCGTGGAGAAGGCGATCCGCGATGCCGGTCTCGGCCTCAATCCCTCGTCAGATGGGCAGCTGGTCCGCGTGCCGCTGCCGCAGCTCAGCCAGGAGCGCCGGCAGGAGCTGTCGAAAGTGGCGCACAAGTATACCGAATCCGCCCGCGTCGCCGTGCGCAACATCCGCCGCGACGGTATGGAGGCGCTGAAGAAAATGGAGAAGGATCACAAGATTTCCGAAGACGAGCACCGCACGCGGTCCGACGAAGTACAGAAAATGACCGACCAGCACATCAAACTGGTGGACGAGATGCTGGCGCAAAAAGAAAAAGAAATCATGCAGGTCTAGATTGGCAGAAGCCCTCGCAACATCTGGCGGCGCAACGCCGCCGGTACATGTCGCCATCATCATGGACGGAAACGGCCGCTGGGCCCGGTCCCGCGGCCTGCCGCGCACCGTCGGCCATCAGCGCGGCGCCGAAGCGGTGCGGCGCACGGTGGTCGGCGCGGCGGATCTGGGCATTTCCTACCTGACGCTGTTCGGCTTCTCGTCGGAAAACTGGAAGCGGCCGCTGAGCGAGATCGACGACCTGATGGCGTTGTTGCGCCTCTATATCCGCAGCGAGATCGACGGGCTTGACCGCAATGGCGTGCGCATCCGCGTGATCGGCGACCGGGAGAAGCTGGCGCCCGATATCGTCCAGCTGATCGAGCAGGCGGAGACGCGCACCCGCGGCAACCGGCGGCTCAATCTGACCGTCGCCCTCAGCTATGGCGGACGCGCGGAGATAACCCAGGCAGCCACGCGCATCGCCGAGGATGTGAAGGCCGGCAAGCTGCAGCCCGCCGAGGTGAACGAGGCGCTGTTCAGCCGGTACCTGCTGACCGCCGAGCTGCCCGATCCCGATTTCATCATCCGCACCAGCGGCGAGAAGCGGATCAGCAATTTCCTGCTCTGGCAGTCGGCCTATACGGAACTGATCTTCCTCGAACGGCTGTGGCCGGACTTCACCAAGGACGATCTGTCGGCGGCCATCCTGGAGTATCAACAGCGTGACCGGCGGTATGGCGGTACAGCCTAAAGGCTCGGCGCTGCTCAAACGGCTCGTTTCGGCGCTCGTCCTGATCCCCGTCGCTTTTGCGGCGATCTGGTTCGGCGGGCCCGAGTATCCCTGGCTGAGGGGCGCTCCCTTGATCCTGCTGGTCGCCCTGGTGGGGGGCGTCCTCGCTTGGGAATGGGCGAGGCTGTGCAATCGGGGGCATCTGAGCTTTGCCGGGGCGCTGCTGATAGCGATGGTGCTGCTGGCGGTGGCGCTGGCGACCTTCATGCGGGACATGACCGGCATCTGGGCGCTCATGTCCAGCGCCGCCCTGGTCGCGGCCCTGGCCCGCCTCGAACATGACGCCCGGCCGTATTGGCTGGGCTTCGGCGCGCTTTACATCGGGTTGCCCTGCCTGGCCATCTTGTGGCTGCGGGGGCAGCCGCATGGGGGCTTGGCCACGCTTCTTTGGCTCTTCGCCCTCGTCTGGGCGACGGATACGGGCGCCTATGCCGCCGGCCGCCTGATCGGCGGACCCAAGCTGGCGCCGGCCATTTCGCCCAACAAAACCTGGGCCGGACTGGCTGGCGGCGTCGGAGCAGCGGCGGCCGTGGGATTTGCCGCATTTTTGCTGTTGCCAGAGGGCAACAGCCTATGGCTGGTACCGGTGAGCGGCGCTCTAGCCTTGGTGGAACAGGCCGGGGATCTGTTTGAATCCGCGGCTAAACGGCAGGCCGGGGTCAAGGACAGCAGCAATCTGATCCCCGGCCATGGCGGCGCCCTGGACCGCCTCGATGGGTTGCTCGCAGTTTGCGTGGCCGTGGCGGCACTTTGCGTCATCCTCGGCCGCCCACTGGTAGCCGGCCTCTGATCGCGCATCCGTGAGTATGGCGGCCTTACCAAGGTGCCCGAATCCGCCTATCTCTGGGTATGGGCATTTCCCTGGTAACTATGGTAATTGTCCCGCCCGCCCAAGGCCTTGTTGGAATCGAGAAGCTGGAGTTGACAACTGAATGGACTTACTGCTCGGCGCTCCTCATTACATAATCGCGACCCTCGTCCTATTGACCATCGTCGTCTTCTTTCACGAGCTCGGCCATTTCTGGGTGGCGCGGCGCTGCGGCGTCCAAGTCGATGTGTTCTCCGTCGGGTTCGGCCGCGAGCTTTTTGGCTTCACCGACCGCAAGGGCACCCGCTGGAAGTTCAGCGCCATCCCCCTCGGCGGCTACGTCAAGATGAAGGGGCAGTCGGATACGGAAGGCGTGGAGACGCCGGACCCGGCCGCGGTCAGCGCCGAGGATCGGGCGACTTCGTTCCACTTTAAGCCGCTTTGGCAGAAGGCGGCGATCGTCTTCGCGGGCCCCGCGGCTAACTATGTGCTGGCCGTAATCGTCCTGGCGGTTGTTTTCGCCACCTTAGGCAAGCAGTACTTTCCTCCGGTCGTCGGCGTCGTCGAGCAAGAGGGTGCCGCGGCAAAAGCCGGTCTGCGCACGGGCGATCGCATTCTGTCGGTGGCCGGCTACGAGGTGGATGAGTACAACGCCATCTTCCTTGCGCTGCAGGTGGATGTCAGCGAGATCGTGGACATCGTCATCAAGCGGGGCGGGGAGACGTTGACGCTGCAGGCCAAGCCCGACCTGACCAGCCAAACGGGCTGGCTGGGCAATGTCGACACCTTTCGGGACCTAAAATTCACTCCGTTTGTTGCGCCCATCATCGGCGAAATCAACAAGGGCAGCGGCGCCGAGAAAGCCGGTCTCAAATCAGGCGATCGCATTCTCAGTCTGGCCGGCCAACCCATCGGCGATTTCGCCGAGATCTCCGGCATCGTGCAGAAAAGCAAGGGCGCACCGGTTGATCTCATCGTCGAGCGCGATAATCAGCGGCTGACCATCAGCGCGACGCCGGCGGTTGAAGAAATCACCAGTGCCGCGGGCGCAAAAGAGTCGCGTTTCATCCTCGGGATCGGCCCGGCGGATTCACGAGAGGCGCATCGCCTGGGCCTGCTGACTGCCGTGCGGATCGCCGTCGAAGACACGGTCCGGACTACCGGTTTCATCCTGACCACGGTCGGCCAGATGATCAGCGGGAAGCGCTCTTCCGACGAAATCGGCGGGGTGTTGCGGATCGGCAAGATCGCCGGCGATACCGCCCAGGGCACGGTGCGGGAATTTCTGATGCTCGTGGCGATGATCTCGATCAACCTCGGCCTCATAAATCTCTTCCCGGTTCCGCTCCTGGATGGCGGCCACCTTGCATTCTATGCGGTTGAAGCGGTTCGGGGCCGGCCGTTGAGCCAGCGCGTTCAGGATTTCGCACTGAAGATCGGCCTTGCCGCCGTGGTGAGCCTGATGCTGTTTGCTATGTGGAACGATCTCAAGTATCTGCGAGTGATCGAGTTTCTCAAGAATCTGGTCAGCTGACCCAAAAAAAATCGCCTGGGGGAGTAGCGTGAAGGTAACGATCGTGCGTCTGATGCTGGGGCTTTTTTTGTGCCTGCTTTCGGCGGGACCTCTGCCCCTTCAGGCGCAGGAGCTGACGACGGGCGACACGATCAGCGAAATCAGGATCGAGGGAAACCAGCGAATTGAGCCGTCGACCATCATTTCCTACATGCAGCTGAGCCCGGGCGAGAAATTCGATGCCCTTAAGGTCGATCAGGCCCTGAAGAACTTGTTCGGAACCGGCCTGTTTGCCGACGTGAACTTCCGCCGCGACGGCAGCGTCCTCATCGTCCGCGTGGCGGAGAATCCGATCATCAACCGGCTGGCGTTCGAAGGTAACCGGCGCATCGACGACGAGACGCTACAGGCGGAAGTCCAGCTGCGGCCGCGCGTGGTCTACACCGCGACCAAGGTCCAAAGCGACGCCAAGCGAATACTCGATATCTACCGGCGAAGCGGCCGTTTTGCCGCGACGGTCGAACCCAAAGTCATCCCGCTGGATCAGAATCGAGTCGATCTGGTCTTCGAGATCAACGAAGGCGAGGTCACGGAGGTCCGGCGCATCGATTTCGTGGGCAATGACAACTACAGCGACGGGACGCTGCGCGGCGAAATCTTGACGACCGAAAGCGCCTGGTACCGGTTCTTTGCCACCAGCGACACCTATGACCCCGATCGGATCACGGTGGATCGCGAGGCCCTGCGGAATTTCTATCTCGACGAAGGTTATGTGGATTTTCGCGTGGTCTCGTCGGTCGCCGAGTTGTCGCCAAGCCGCGACGCCTTCTTCATCACCTTCACTGTGGATGAGGGCGAGCGCTACCGCTTTGGCAAGATCGATATCAATTCGTCGCTCAAGGACCTCGATCCGCAACTGCTGGAAGGCGAATTGGAGACCGATGAAGGCGATTGGTACGATCAAAGCAAAGTCGATGAAACCGTAACGGCGCTGACGGAAAGGGTCAGCGAGCTTGGTTATGCCTTTGTCGAAGTCGAACCCGTGCCGCAAAAGGACTCGGTAAACCGCACTGTGGGGATCACCTATGATGTCCGAGAAGGCCCTCGTATCTACGTAGAGCGGATCGACATTCATGGTAACGTCCGGACTCTGGATGAGGTGATCCGCCGGGAGTTCCGGCTGGTCGAAGGAGATGCGTTCAACAGTTCAAAAATCCGCCGTACGCGTCAACGTATCCAGAACCTTGGATTTTTCAACAAGGTTGACATGCAAACGCTGCAAGGCAGCGCGCCGGATCGTGCTGTGGTCGACGTAACGATCGAGGAACAATCGACGGGCGAGCTCTCCTTCGGCGCCGGCTTTTCGACTGGCGAAGGTCCGCTTGGCGATATCAGCATTCGCGAGCGAAACTTGCTGGGCCGGGGTCAAGATCTGAAGTTGGCGTTTACGATATCCGGCCGCCGGCAGCAGCTTGATTTCAGTTTCACAGAACCTTACTTCCTGGACCGCAATCTTTCGGCGGGCTTCGATGCCTACAATGTCCGCGTTGAGCGCAACGAGAGTTCATTCAGCGAAAGGAGCCTTGGCGGCGCGATCCGGTTCGGTTGGGAGTGGGCAGAGTTCCTGCGGCAGAGCGTCAAATACACGTTGAGTCAGGACGATATCTTCGACGTCGAGAGCAATGCTTCGCCCGGTATCAGGCAACAGGAAGGCACCACGATATCATCGGTTGTGGGGCAGGAGCTTTCTTACGACCGCCTCAATAGCCGTTTCAATCCCACAGAGGGCTACATCGTCCGGCTTCGCAATGACGTTGCCGGCCTCGGCGGTGACTTACACTTTCTGCGAACCAGATTGTCGGCAGCCTACTACTTTCCGATAACCGAAAGCGTGACGATCGGCGTCAACGGCGAGGCCGGCTATATATTCGGCTTTGGCGAGGATATCCGCATCACTGATGCCTTCTTCCTTGGCGGCGCCACATTGCGCGGTTTCCGGACCGCGGGCGTCGGCCCCCGCGACGTCTCGACGAAGGACTCCCTTGGCGGCAACAAGTATGCCCGCGGTACGATTGAGCTAACCTTCCCGGTCGGTCTGCCAGAAGAGTATGGTATCAAGGCCCGAGTGTTCACTGACTTCGGCACCCTTTTTGACACGGACCTAACGAACGCAACTGTTCCATCCTTGGTGGACAAGCGTTCGATACGGGCCTCGGCGGGATTTGGCCTTACCTGGGCGTCGCCGTTCGGCCCGCTGGCCGTCGATTTCGCACTGCCATATCTCGCGGAAGAGTTCGACCGCGAAGAATTCTTCAGATTCAGCGTAGGAACGAGATTCTAGAACATGAAACAAATCCGACAGAACTTGAAAGCAGCTATTCTGATTGCGGCGATAGCCGTAGTCGGGTGGCACATCCCCATCGCAACAAGCCAGGCGCAAGAAGAGGCCGCCGTGAAAGTCGGCGTCCTGGATTTCGAGTACATCTTCCGGAAGTCCAAAGCCGGTTCGGCCCTGCTGGCGACCGTCAAAGCGAACCAGAAGAAGCTTGACGAGGAAGCCAATGGTACTGGCAAGAAGTTCCGCGAGACGCAGTCGCAGATCCAAAAGGACTGTCAAAAGCTGTCGCCCGAGGAGTGCAAGGCCAAGCAGGACAAGTTCCTGGGCGACATGAAAGCCGCTGAGGATGCGCTTAACGACAAGCGCAAGGCGCTTGAAAAGCGGCTTGTCGATGGCAAAGATAAAATCACGAAGGCGCTGGAGCCAATCGTCCAGAAAATCATCGATCAGCGCAAGCTGACGTTGGTCATCGACCGCGCCATAGTGGTTTTCCGCGATCCGAGCTACGATATCACGTTGGAGGCACTCAAGGGATTGGACGCCAAACTGGCGAGTCTGTAAGAAAGCAGGCGGCGAAGGGAAAGATTCCGGCCTGCCGGGCGGGACCTCAGACGGGTGCATCGCAGATATGCCGGGTGTGATCGAGAGCAGCAAAGTTGCGGGCGACAAGCCCCTGACATTCGATATCGAGCGGATCATGCAAATGATCCCGCATCGCTATCCATTCCTGATGATCGACCGCATCGTCGACGTTGTCGCCGACAAGTCGGCCACCGGCATCAAGAATGTGTCGATCAACGAGCACTTCTTCCAGGGACATTTCCCACGCCAGGCGGTCATGCCCGGCGTGTTGCTGATCGAGTCGATGGCGCAAACAGCTGCCGTGCTTGTGGTGCATACCCTGGGCAAGGCCTTTGAAGGCAAGCTCGTCTACTTCATGTCGGTGGACAGCTGCCGGTTCCGCCGGCCGGTCGTGCCGGGCGACCAGCTGCATGTGCATGTGGTCAAGGACCGTAACCGCGGCATGATCTGGAAGTTCAATGGCGAGATCAAAGTCGACGGCAATATCGTGGCCGACGCCACCTTTGCCGCCATGATCCGCGACGCTTGAGGCGGCACAGTCCCGCCGCCGCGCCAGACCAGCCTCAATTCAAGGAGGGGACGCTTCCTATGAACGTTCAGGAAATGCCCGGAAAATCGGCAGGCGCCGGTGCAGGTTTCCGCATGCTCCACACAATGATCCGGGTGTTCGATCTCGAGAAGTCGATCGACTTCTATACCCGGCTGCTGGGCATGAAACTGCTGCGGCGGAAGGACTATCCGAGCGGCGAGTTCACTTTGGCCTTCGTCGGCTATGGCGACGAGGTGTCCGAGACGGTGATCGAGTTGACCCACAACTGGGGGCAGAAGACGCCCTATGAGATCGGTAGCGGCTTCGGCCATCTGGCTATCGGCGTGCCCGACATCTATGGCACCTGCGAGGCGCTGGCAAAGGAAGGGGTCAAAATCCCGCGCCCGCCCGGTCCGATGAAACATGGCGGCAGCGTGATCGCCTTCGTCGAGGATCCCGACGGCTACAAGATCGAGTTGATCAGCCGGACGTAATGCAAAAGGGGCCCGGGAGGGCGCCTTTTCCTTGACGGCTCTCGAAGTGCCCTATTTGCGATGTTCCACTGGTAGATAGCGGCGCTGGGGCGAACCGGTGTAAAGCTGCCGCGGGCGGCCGATGCGCTGCGACGGATCCTCAATCATTTCCTTCCATTGGGCGACCCAGCCCACGGTCCGGGCGAGAGCGAACAGAGCGGTGAACATCGAGGTCGGGAAGCCGATAGCCTGCAGGATAATGCCCGAATAGAAATCGACGTTCGGGTACAGCTTGCGCTCGACAAAGTAATCGTCCTCGAGGGCGACCCGTTCCAGCTCCATGGCCAGATCCAGCAGCGGCTCGTTGCGCTTGCCCAGAGCGTCCAGCACTTCGTTGCAGGTGCGCCGCATGATCTGGGCGCGCGGATCGTAGTTCTTGTAGACCCGGTGGCCGAAGCCCATCAGCCGGACTTCGCGGTTCTTGGCGCGCTTGATGAAGTCGGCGACCTTATCCTTGGAGCCGATTTCCCGCAGCATGGTCAGCACGGCTTCGTTGGCGCCGCCATGGGCGGGGCCCCAGAGCGAAGCAACGCCGGCCGCGATGCAGGCAAAGGGATTGGCTCCGGACGAACCGGCGATGCGCACGGTGGAAGTCGACGCATTCTGTTCGTGATCGGCATGCAGGATGAAGATGCGGTCGATGGCCCGCGCTACCACGGGATCGATGTTATAGTCCTCCGCCGGCACGGCGAAGGTCATGTTCAGGAAGTTTTCCGAGTAATTGAACTTGTTCTGCGGGTAGATGAAGGGCTGGCCGACGGAGTATTTATAGGCATAGGCCGTGATGGTGGGGATTTTCGCGATCAGACGGTGCGAGGCGATCATGCGCTGATGCGGATCGCCGATATCCGTGCTGTCGTGATAGAAGGCGGACATCGCGCCGACAACGCCGATGACGACGGCCATGGGGTGGGCGTCGCGGCGGAATGCGCGGTACACGTTGAGCAACTGCTCGTGCAGCATCGTGTGATGCGTGATGTCGTGCATGAACTTTTTCTTCTGCTCGGCGGTTGGCAACTCGCCTTCGAGCAGCAGATAGCAGACCTCCATGAAGTCGCTGTGTTCTGCCAATTCCTGAATCGGATAGCCGCGATGGAGCAGGATGCCCTGTTCGCCATCAATGTAGGTGATCTTGGATTCGCAGCTGCCGGTGGAGGTGAAGCCCGGGTCGTAGGTGAAGAACCCATGATCGGTATAGAGCTTGCGCACATCGATCACCTGGGGGCCCAGGGTGCCGTCCATGATCGGCAGATCGAAGGACTTGCCGGTGGAGTTGTCGGTGACGGTTACGCTCTGCTCGGGCATTGGCGCCACCTTTTTGGCTGTCGACGTGGTCATGTCTATAACCCTTTGAAATTACCTAATTTGTCGCCTGCTGCGGTGCAATAACAGGATGACAATAGTCCCGATAGTGCCAGCTTTCAATTAATCCTGGGTGACAGTGAATCCAGGAGTTAAGCGGGGATTCCGGCGTCGCGCAGGCGAGCCAGAGTCTCCTCCTTCCCCAGGATCTCCATAACTTCATATATGGGCGGCGAGGTGGTGCTGCCAGTCAGGGCGGCGCGCTTCGGCTGGGCCAATTGCCCCAGCTTGATCGCATGCTGTTCGGCATATTGGCGGTCGACCTGCTCCAGCGCAGGCGCGCGCCACTCCGCCAGGGCCTGAAGAATCTTCACGGTCCCTGACAACGTCCCCTTGGCCTCCGGCGTCAGCAGGGCCGCGGCCTTGGCGTCAATCGCCAGCGGCCGGGGGCGCACATAGAGCAAAGCATTCTCCGCGAGATCGACCAATGACTTTGCCCGCGCCTTCAGTCCGTCCATGCCGCGCAGCAGGCGCGCTTTTCCAGCGGCGTCAATCGCCGCGCCAAGCACGGCTTCAAGCCGAGGCGCAATCAATTCCACCAGGCGCTCGTTCGAAGCGCTGCGCAAATAGTGGCCATTCAGATTCTCCAGCTTGGCGAAATCGAAACGCGCCGGCGAGCGGCCGATCGACTCAAGATTGAACCATTCGATCGCCTGCTCGGTGCTGATGATCTCGTCGTCGCCATGGGACCAGCCGAGACGCAGCAGATAGTTCCGGAGCGCCTCCGGCAGATAGCCCATATCACGATAGGCGCCAATGCCCACGGCGCCGTGCCGCTTTGACATCTTGGCGCCGTCAGGGCCGTGGATGAGCGGGATGTGGGCGAACTCCGGGATCGGCCAGCCCATGGCGGCGTAGATCTGGTACTGGCGGAAGGTGTTGGTCATGTGGTCGCTGCCGCGGATTACGTGGCTGATGTCCATGTCATGGTCATCCACCACGACCGCCAGCATGTAGGTGGGTGTGCCGTCGCCGCGGAGCAGGACCATGTCGTCCAGTTCCGTATTGCCGACACGAATTTCGCCGAGGACGCGGTCCTGAACGACCGTCTCGCCGGTCTGGGGCATGCGCAGTCGGATCACCGGCTTCACGCCAGATGGCGCATCTTTAGGATCGCGGTCGCGCCAGCGGCCGTCATAGCGCTGCGGCAGGTTTTTGGCTCTCTGCTCGGCGCGCATCGTCTCAAGCTCTTCGGGCGTGCAATAGCAGTGATAGGCCTTGCCCTCGGCCAGCATCTGGCGGGCGATCTCGGCATGGCGGCCAGCGCGCGCAAACTGGAACACGATATCGCCGTCCCAGTCGAGGCCGAGCCACTTCATGCCGTCGATGATGGCGTCGATGGCGGCCTGCGTGGAGCGCTGGCGGTCGGTGTCCTCGATGCGCAGCTTGAAGACGCCCTTGTGGTGCCGGGCGAAAAGCCAGTTGAACAGGGCTGTCCGGCCGCCGCCGATATGGAGGAAGCCTGTGGGCGAGGGGGCAAAGCGTACGGTGACGCTCATGTATGATCTGATCCCATAATACAAACCGCATCGCTGTGTAGCATGCCCGCCGCCATGCCGGCCAGAGTCACGAATAAGCCGTGATTTTGCTGTTGTTCTCTCACCTGCAATATGCGGCAAGACATTCATCGTGACCACAACAGTCGAACAAGAAATGAGCGGAGCGGAACAGCGCGCCGGATTGGCTTCGCTGATCGCCACGAATCTTTCGCTGGAACAGGAACGGTGGATGTTGTGGTGCCCGGTATTCTTGGCGACGGGCATCGGATTTTACTTTGCGTTGCCGGAGGAACCGCCGCTTTGGCTTGGATCGACGGTATTCGGCTTGTCGGCGGTAGCCATCATCGCCGGCCGATCACTGCCGATTCTCAAATGGCTGCTTGCGGTCCTCATTGCCGCTTCGCTGGGCTTTGCCGCTGCACAATGGCGCACGGTGCTGATCGCCGCACCGGTGCTGACCAAGGAACAGTGGGCCGATGTCAGCGGACAGGTGCTTGATCTCGAAGTGGATCCTCCGGGTGCGCGCATCACGCTGGATCATGTCGCGATCGCCGGTGTCGACAGCGCCGGGACTCCGGCGCGCATCCGCGTCCGCCTGCCGGCCTCGGTTGAGATGCCGTCGCCTGGGGACTGGCTCGCTCTCCGGGCAAAGCTGGGACCGTCCTCGCGGCCGGTCCTGCCCGGCGGATTCGATTTCCAGCGGCTCGACTTTTTCCGGCAGGTTGGCGCGGTCGGCATCGCCACGCGGGATGTCCGGCGCATCGATGCGCCGGGCGGTGTAGGGCTCCGCACGCTCGGCGAGCTCTGGGCAACCGCCTGGCGCGAAATCTCGGCCATTCGCGTGGCTATTGCACAACGCATCCTCACGGTGCTTTCAGACGATAGAGGAACCATTGCTGTGGCGCTGATTGCCGGCGATCAGTATGGCATTTCCGACGCCACGATGGATGACATGCGCGACTCCGGCCTGGCGCATCTGCTGTCGATCTCCGGACTGCATATCCTGCTGGTGACGACGATCCTGTTCGGCGGATTCCGGCTGCTGCTCGCGGCTCTGGAGCGGATTGCGCTCTATTGGCCGATCAAGAAATGGGCGGCCGGACTGGCGTTCATCGGTGCGGGCTTCTATGTGCTGCTGGCCGGCGCGCCGGTGCCGACTGTGCGGTCATTCATCATGGCCGGCATATTCTTGCTGGGCATCATGTTCGACCGCGACGCGATATCCATGCGCACGGTTGCCATCGCCGCCGTGATTGTGCTGCTGATCGGCCCCGAGGGCCTGACCGGCGCCAGCCTGCAAATGTCGTTCGCGGCCGTCATCGCCCTGATCGCGCTCTATGAGGTTGCGACGGATCGGCAGGCAACCCGAACGCGCGATCCCTCTTGGACGGCGCGCATTCTCCGCTACGTCGTCATGACGATCCTGGCGAGCTTAGTGGCATCGATGGCGACAGCGCCGTTTGCGCTCTACCACTTCAACCGGCCGGCTTTGTATGGGGTGGCGGCCAATCTGGCGGCGGTGCCGTTAACATCGATCTGGATCATGCCCTGGGCCGTTGCTGCCGCAATGGCGATGCCGTTCGGGCTCGAGGCCCTGGCGCTCGTGCCCATGGGCTGGGGGATCGAGGGGATCATGCTCATCGCCGACACCGTCGCCGGCTGGCCGGGCGCGGCGCAGCCGATGCCGGGGATGCCGCTGGCCGGTTTGATCACGGTGGCGATCGGCGGTCTCTGGCTCTGCCTCTGGCGGCGGCGCTGGCGATGGCTGGGCCTGCCCGTGCTGCTGCTCGGGCTGCTCAGCACGCTGCTGGTCCGGCAACCGGACATCCTGGTTTCCGAGGATGGCGATCTGATGGCGATCCGCGACAGCAGCGGCGGCTATCTTCTTTCGTCGCTCACGCGGAGCAAATTCGAGCGCGAGATCTGGCTCCGCCGCGCCGGGCTGGAGAGCGGCGCCATCTGGCCGGCAGAGGGTTACAGCCAGGATGGCGGGCTTGCCTGCGACAGCCAGGGCTGCATCCACCGCATCCACGGCTTGACGGTTGCCCTGGCGCTGGAGCCAGCGGCCTTGCAGGAGGATTGCCGCCGCGCCGATATCGTCATCAGCGTCGACAGCATTCGCGTGGTTTGCGCAGTACCAACTCGCATCGACTGGCGCGATCGCCGGCGCAACGGCGCCTATGCGCTCTGGATCGACGACGATGGCGTGGTGGAGATCGTCGCCGTCGACGATCTGCGCGGCCGGCGGCCCTGGGTCGCCGGGAACGGCCCGCTATCGGCGCCGGACGATCCGCCGGCCCTCGAGATAGAGCGCATCCAGCGATGAGCCAGCAAAGTAGCGGATTGCGTCCATAGGGCTTTCGACAATGGGCTCGCCCGGCCCATTGAACGACGTGTTCAGCACCATTGGCACGCCGGTCCGGCCATGGAATTCACGCAGCAGGCCGTGGAAGGCGCCGGCGCCGGCATCGACAGTCTGGATACGCGCCGATTTGTCGGTATGGGTGATTGCCGGCACTTTGTCCGACTTCACCTGCGCTGTATAGAGCATATGGGGCGAGGGCAGGGGAATACCTTCGAACCAGTCGTGCGCATGTTCGGCAAGCACGGCTGGAGCGAACGGGCGCCAGGTCTCCCGCTGCTTGATCTCGTTGACGCGCTGCCAGTTCTCCGCCTTGCGGGGATCGGCGAGGATCGACCGGTGTCCGAGGGCGCGGGGACCGATTTCGCTGCGGCCTTCGAACCAGCCGATGACTCTGTCGTCGGCAAGATCCTGCGCCGCAAGGGCGGCCCAGTCGCCGCGGACTTCGCTGACGATGCGGTCGGCGAAGACTGAAAGCGCCTTATCGATCTGCTCGTCGCGGATGGCGGCGCCCAGATATGCGTCCACATCCTTGCGCGGGCGTGCATCGCCGGGCAGCGGCAAGTCCAGCACATTGTGATACAGCGCCAATGCCGCCCCCAAGGAGAGACCGCTATCGTCGCACCAGGGCGGAATATGCAGGGAGGCGAATCCCGGGCGCTGCGCCATCAGGCTGTTCGCCGGGCAGTTGAGCGCGGTGCCGCCGGCATAGCAGAGCGGCAAAGCGTCGCGGCCAATGGTGCCGAGCATGCGCTGGAATGTCTCCATGGCCGCGACGATGGTCATTTCGAATAGCCGCTGGGTGCTGGCGGCGACGTCGGCATTCACCCGGTCGGTCATCCGCGTCTTATCGCGGAAGGCGCCGAGATCGTAACCCTGTTGCTTGGCGGATTGCAGGCAATAGCCGATCCAGTTCCGTCCCGGGTGGGTGATGCCGGCGCCCGCCAGATCGTTGTGATTGCCGACGAACAGCGATGATTGGAAATAGGCATGGCCGTAGGGCGCGAGGCCCATAAGCTTTCCGGCCGGGCCGATGAGACCCATGTTGAGCGCGACGGCGGCCTGCTCATAGATGTGCCCAATGATCAGGTGATGGGGCGCGAGCGGGAAGATCTTGTGGCCCTCGCCCAGGTAGTACATGCCGCTGTGATAGTGCTTGCCGCTGCCGAAGCCGTCGTGAGTCAGAATGGCCGCGCTCTGCAGGCCGAGCGGATAATAGATCGACGCCGCATGCGCCATGTGGTGGCTGATGAAATAGGCGGGAAGAGCGCGTCCGTTGAGCTTCAGCGTGGCCGGATAGTGAAAGCCATGGCGGACCGCGTCGGTCTCCAGCAATCGCCGGTAGTCGGTTGCCGCGATGTCGGCCAGGCGCTTGTCGCCAGACCAGAGATCGACCGACAGATAGGTGTCGAGCCAGCCGAGCGTGAAAAGGTCCTTCTCCGCCACCGAGCGGAACTCCGGAAAATAGGATGGTGCGGCATGTGCCGACAGATCCGCATTCGGGCTGTGATAGAGCAGTGGCAGGATCTCGCCATGGAGCAGGCCGGCGACATCGAGATTGCCCCGTTTCGCGACGTCGGCAAACGTGCAGGGCGCGCTATGATTCCGGTGCGGGTCGAGCGTGACGGAGAATCGCTTGGGGTCGCGGGCGATCAGCTCGGTCTTCTGTGTCGACGTGATCGCCACATAGTCGATATCGGCTTCGCCGATGCCAGCTTCATCCAGCGCCAGCTCGATCGTGGCAAGGTCCAGCGACATCGCGTGTTTGATGCGGCTGTGGCGCTCGCGCAGGACAAAGGAAGCTACGCGCCCGTCCCGCACCACGGCGGCTCCGGCGTCGTGGCCGAACTGAAGACCGAGAACATTCATCGCCGACAGCTACCCCTGGGAATCGCCGCCGCGGCACGGCGGGCGGCGCACCATAATGGAGGCGATGGGGCCTGTCAGCCCTGCAGGTTAGAACCGCCGCATCAATGCAACGAGGCGGCCCTGGATGGCCACGCGGTCCGGGCCGAAGATGCGCGTTTCGTAGGCCGGATTCGCCGGCTCCAGCGCGATCGAATCGCCTTTGCGTCGAAGACGCTTGAGGGTGACTTCGTTGCTGTCCACCAGCGCGACGACGATCGACCCGTTATCGGCAGTCTCACAGCGCTCGATGATCACGGTGTCGCCGTCCATGATTCCGGCATTGACCATCGAATCGCCGTCGACTTCGAGGGCGTAGTGCTCGCCGCGGCCGAGCAGGCTTCCTGGCACATCGACGCTATGGCTGTGATCGCGCAACGCTTCAATCGGCGTGCCGGCCGCGATGCGTCCATAGAGCGGCAACTGCACGGCGGAAACCGTGGTGGCGACCTGCGCCCCCGAGAGATTCGTGCCGAAGTTCCCTTGGATGACGTTCGGCGTAAAGCGCGGCGCGCCTTCCCGTTCGGCGCGTGCCCGGCCGATGCCCTGATCTTCCGGCAGTCGAAGTACCTCGAGCGCCCGCGCCTTATGCGGCAGACGGCGGATGAAACCGCGCTCCTCCAAGCCGGTAATCAGACGATGGATACCCGATTTGGATTTGAGATTGAGCGCTTCCTTCATCTCGTCAAAGGACGGCGAAACGCCCCGCTCCTGGAGATGGTTGTTGATGTAGTTGAGGAGCTCGTATTGCTTCCGCGTGAGCATGTTGGCCACCAGATTTGGAACAAAACAAAAACACCGGAACATGTTCTAGTTTGGTTCTGCAATGGCGTCAAGCCGCAATTGCGACGATCTTGGGCAGCACCGTAGCCGGATATCCGAACCCCGCCGCGGCCCCCAGGGCAAAGGAATTGCTAGCTTGACCGCCGGGAACGAATTGGGATCGCATGAAAACGCGGATTCGGTCTGACGGGGTGAACGCCTAACTCTGCCTTTTCGAGAGAATGGTTAACAGTTTGTTAGTCCTGATCGTCAACAAATTGAGACTCTGAACTGCGCGCCCGACCCTTGGAACCGACCAAGCCGGCAACGCTGCTTTTGGACGGAAGCTTTTTCGATCTGAGCCCCGGCGCCGGGTGATTCCATTGCTATCTGGAATACCGACATGTTTCGCTTGATGGATCGCGAGCCAAGCGTCGCGGTTCGCGATCAACCTTCACACCAGCAATTCTGGATAACGGCCAGCATTCTCGCGCTCACGGTGAGTGTTGGCGCGGCTGCATTCCTAGTGTTCGACGTGTCGTCGGCATGGCGAGTGCCAGCATTCCTATTGCAGTGCGCGGCAGTCTGTTGTCTGGGTTTTCTTGCGCTGCGGCGGCAGGCCGCAGCGAGCCCAGCGCCGGGTCCAGCTCATGGACCAATTGCCGACTCGACTCAGCCGCAGCCCGCTAAGCGGCCCGACGCAACCGGTCCTCCACCGGCAGAGCCCAGGCGGGAGTCACGAGCGGCGGAGAATACCGACGTCCTTCTATGGACCGAAGACGCGAATGGCCGCACGACGTTCGTCAACAAGGCCCTTTGCGTGTATCGGGGAGTCACTGAAGCCGAAGCGCTGCTGCGCCATTGGGATGAGGATGTGCATCCGGAGGATCTGTCGGCGAATCGCACAACGTGGGAGATGGCTATTGCCCGGCGCGAACCTTGGCGGATGGAGTATCGCTATCGCCGGTTTGACGGCGTCTATCGATGGCTGCTCGAAATTGGCCAGCCGAGATATGCCGATGATGGTTCTTTCGCGGGTGTCCTGGGAAGCTGCATCGATATCTCCGAACACCGGGAGATCGAGGCGGCGCTGCGGGCGACAGAGGCCGAGCTTCGGCAAGCCCGGCAGCAGCTCATCGACGGCATCGAGGGATTGACCGACGGTTTTGCACTCTATGACAAAGATGATTGTCTGATAGCCTGGAACAGCCGCTTTGCCGAACTGGCCGGCGCTGATGCCGTTCTGCTGAAGCCCGGTGTGCGGTTTGAGAGCATCTTGCGCAATCATCTGCGCGCCGGGCGGGAACTGTCGGCCATCGGACGGGAGGAAGAGTGGATCGCCACGCGCATGGCGCAGCATCGCGATCCCAAAGGATCATTCGAGCGCTTCATTAACGGCCATTGGTATCGCGAGAGTGACCGGCCTACCCCCGACGGCGGCATCGTTACGATTCTTGCCCAGATCGACGAATTGAAGCTCCGCGAAGCGCGGATTCGGGAAAACCAAGCCATACTTCAGAGCATTCTCGACAATATTCCGGTGACTGTCAGCATCACCGATCGCGATCGCCACATCGTCTTGCTGAATAACCAGATCGAAAAATTGTATGGCGTCACATTGGAGGACGTCGTTGGCCGTCATGTCCTGGATGTCCGTCCTCGGCGGTTCGCGTCGGACTCGTCGGAACGGGATCACTATTCGGTGGTGGCGACGGGCCGTCCGATAGAAGCACGCGAAGACAAGTACCAAGGCGAAAACGGCGAAGAGACATGGATCACCAGTGTCGTGCCGATCAAGGACGATGCCGGCACGGTAAAGTTTGTTCTACGCACAACGATCGAAGTGCCGCAACTCGCGAGAGCCAACAGGGAGTTGGCTGACTACCGTGCATTTCTCATCGAGGCCGAACGACAGGCCCGGATTGCATCCTGGTACCAGAGCGCCACGATGGAGAGTGCCATATTCTGGTCCGAGAATGTCGAAGCGGTCATAGGCTACGCGGCTGAGGCCGTCTCGACTGACGCGGCATTGCTCGACGTCATACATGTCGACGACCGGACGCGGGTCAAGGCGCTGTTCGACCAAGTCGCAATCCGACCGAGCTCATACGAAATCGAGTTTCGGGTGGTTCGCCCGGATGGCAAGACTGTCTGGATCCGCGACATCACCAACGTCGCTCTGGATTCTCAGGGAAATCTGGTTCGCTTCATCGGCACGATCCAAGACGTCACCGGACAAAAGCGGATCGAAGAGGCCCTGCGCGACAGCCAGGAACTTCTTCTGACGGCGGAACGCCGCGCGAAGATCGCCTGCTGGACGAAGACGGAAAACGATGCCGGCAGTTTCGTTGCATCTGATTTGGGTGCCGACGTGCTGGGCATCCCTTTGGATCAAATGCCGGCGAATGACGCGGAGTATCTCGAAAGAGTTCATCCGGAGGATCGGCCCAAGGTCGCTCTCGCTTTTCGGCGGGCGGATATCGAACACGAATCATACTCGCTTGAGTATCGTTTCAATCGTGGCGACGGCGAGACGATCTGGGTCAAGGACCTTGCCCACTTTCGGCCCGCAGCCGATGGAAAGCCGATGTGGATGATCGGCACAATTCAGAACATCACCGATCAGAAGCGCGTCGAAGAAGCCTTGCGCACCAGCGAGGCGCGCCTTCAGGCTTTCATCGATAACGCGCCTGTTCTCATGTCCATCAAGGATCCGCAAGGCCGCTTCCTGATGCTAAATCCGAAGATTGCGCGAAGCTTCGGCCTGCGGGTGGAAGACATCGTCGGCAAATCGACCAAAGATGTGTTTCCGTCTGCAGGCGCAGATCAAATCTATGGCATGGAGCAGATGGTCGTCGCCACGGGTCAGCCGGTCGCAGGCGAAGTCAATCTGTCGGCGCGGCATGCGCTGCCCTGGACCTATGAAGTCAAGTTCCCGATCTTCGATGCGGAAGGAAAGGTCGCGGCGGTCGGTGGCGTCGCAATAGATATCAGTGACCGCAAGAAGGCCGAGTTGGCGTTCAGCGAAAGCGAAAGCCGGCTGTTGCGCGCCCAAAAGCAGGCGCGCCTGGCCTATTGGTCGAAAGATCTCGGGAGCCAGGACATTCAATGGTCGAAGGGTTCGGGTTGGGTTTGTGGCGTGTCCGATTCGGATTTGCCGGCGACCGAAGACGCCTATGTCAGCATCGCCCATTCCGATGATCGCGAGCGCATCAAGCGCAACTATGATCGGGTTAGAAGCGGGCTGGATAACTACAGCATGGAGTACCGGATCCTGCGCCCCGACGGCAGCGTTGTCTGGGTGCAAGAGCAGGGCAAGGTCGAGCGGGATGCCTCGGGGCGCCGCGTCACCTTCGATGGAACTCTGCAGGACATCACCGAGCGGCGCGCGCTCGAGGAGCAATTGCAGCAGGCGCAGAAAATGGAGGCAATCGGCCAGCTGACTGGCGGCATCGCACATGATTTCAACAATCTGTTGGCCATCATCCTGGGCAATCTCGACCTGCTCAACGAGCAGAAGGAACTTGCCTTCTCGATGCGGCGCAAGGTCGAGACCGCGATCAAGGCCGGTATGCGCGCCGCCGACCTGACGCACCGCCTTCTGGCATTTGCCCGGCGCCAAGCGTTGATGCCGGAGTTCACGGAGATCAACGAACTCATTCGCTCTATGGTCCCACTTCTGCAGCGCCCCCTGGGCCCGAAGATTGCCACGACGTTCGTGCTCGATCCCAGTACCTGGGCGGCGGAAATCGATCAGTCGCAGCTGGAAATGGCGCTGCTGAACCTCACGCTGAACGCACGGGACGCTATGCCTGAAGGCGGGTCGCTAACGATCAGCACCGGCAATGCTACGATGGAGCAAATACAAGCGCTGACTGGCAACTGGCAGGCCGCCGGCGACTATGTCGTGATTTCAGTCACCGATACCGGAACCGGCATGCCCGACGAAGTTAAAGCGCGCGCTTTCGATCCGTTCTTCACCACCAAAGATGTCGGCAAGGGAACGGGGCTCGGACTGAGCATGGTTTATGGATTCGTCAAGCAGTCGGGCGGACATGTGCAGATAAAATCCAGCGTCGGCGAGGGGACCACGGTATCTCTCTATCTGGCTCGGGCAGGCGCCGAATCCGCAGCGCAGGAGAAGATCGACGACCAGCCGATCTCAACCGGCCAACAGGAGATTGTGCTTCTCGTGGAAGATGAAGCCGATGTACGGGTCTTGGCCGAGACCTATCTCGAGTCCTTTGGGTACACTGTCATCTCTGCCGCCGATGGAGCAACAGCGATGGCTGCCTTGACCGCCAATCCGCGGATCGACCTTCTGCTTTCGGATATCATCCTGCCGGGCACGCTGGATGGCATCGCCATTGCAGCGCATGTTCGCGCCACGCGGCCGGAGGTCAAGATCGTGTACATGTCAGGTTATGCGCCAGACCCGGAAATGCTCCTGCCGGGGACCGAATTGATCAAAAAACCGTTCCTTCGAGCGGATCTGTCGCGCGTCGTCCGGGCCGCCTTGGACAGGGCTCGGGCCGCATAAGTGCAATGCTCGCGATCCCGCAGAAATCGCGGCCGCGGCTTTAGCCTTGTGAGGCTTTCCCGGCATCATCAGCTGTCCGCAACAAGCTCTCAATCGCCTTCAGCAAGTCTTTTGGCGAAAATGGCTTGTAGAGCGCCACGTCGGCGCCCAGCTTGACCGCCGGTTTGAGATAGTCAAAGCCGGCCAGAGAATGCATGCCGGAGATCGCGATGACCTTCGCTTCCGGCATGGTGCGGCGGACCTCGCGAATGACGAAGAGCCCGTCCTGATCGGGCATGATCAAGTCGACGACCAGGATATCCGGCTTGAACTCGGCAAACGCCGCGACAGCCTCATCTCCATTGGCGCCTTCCCGCACCTCATGTCCGGCGCTCTCGAGAACGTCCCGCAAGAACATTCGCACGAGGCTTTCGTCATCGATGACCAGAATTCGCGCCATTGAAGCTCATTCCGATGGAATTCGCGCCGTCCAGACAGGTGTTCAATAGGTGGATGCGGACCGATACCCGCCGGAACCCAAGCTGTACATGCGAGCCGGCTACGATGCCGACCGGCGGCTTCTAGACCTGCGACCGGAAAGCCGTCACGCACAATGGAGTTTTCCGTATGGCCGCTATCATACAGAAGCTTTATCTCAGCTTTGAGTTTCGCCGCAGTTTCAGCCCGTCAGCTCACTCGATGCCGGCCGCTGCGCGCCATCCGCAAATGGTTCGGAAACTGGTTCTGAGCCTACCAAAGCTCCATCCCGGCGATCCGCTCACAAGTCCTCGATTGGCGCGGGGCGCCGGCTAGATCGATAACACTCCGCCGGCAAGCATGAGGATCGGCACCGCCGCCCCGGCCTTGGCCGCGGGAGCCCGGATCGGCCTGACGATCAGGCAGTCAGCCCGGGCCATGAGGGACAGCATCGAGCTGTCCTGTTTCGGGAAGGGCGTGGCAACCAGGCGGCCGGCGGAATCATGGGAAATCTCAGCCCGCAGATAGTCTTCGCGGCTGTCGTTCTCCGGCAGATCGCAGCCGAGGATGGCGGTGGCGCCTGGCGCCGTCGATGCCGACAAGCCGAGCATCTTATCGATCGCCGGACGCAAGAACAGCGTCGATCCCACCAGGGCCGACACCGGATTTCCCGGCAGCCCGAGGACCGGCGTGGCGCCGACGCGGCCAAAGAGCACGGGCTTGCCCGGCCGCATGGCAATCTTCCAGAAATCCAATTCCATGCCGGCCGCGCCGAGCGCCTTTTGCACGAGGTCGTGCTCGCCCACGGAGGCGCCGCCGCTGGTCACCAGCAGATCGGCGCCAGCCGCCGCCGCGGCCATCCGTTGCAGCACGTCGAGGTCATCGGGCGCGATGCCCAGATGGATCGGCTCGGCGCCGCAAGCCGTGACGAAGGCAGAAAGCGACAGGCTGTTCGAGCTGACGATCTGGGTCGGTCCGATCGGCTCACCGGGCATGACGACCTCGTCGCCGGTGGCGAGAATGGCGATGCGTGGCCGGCGCGTCACCCGCAGCCACGGCGCATTCATGGCCGCGGCGATGCCGATATCCCGCGCGGTCAGCCGCCGGCCCTTCCTCAGCAGGATATCGCCCTTTTTGAAATCCGTTCCGGCGGCGCGAACATGACGGCCCGCAAGTACTGACTCCAGGATCTCCACCTGATCGCCGCTGGCGGCCGTGTTTTCTTGAATGACCACCGCATCGGCGCCAGGCGGCAAGGCTGCGCCGGTAAAGATCCGAGCTGCTTCCCCCGCCTTCAACTTACCTGCAAGGGCATGGCCTGCCTGAGCGTATCCGGTCACGCGGAGATACACGGGAACGTTCGCGACGTCGGCGGCCCGTACGGCATAGCCGTCCATGGCGGATACGGCCGATGGCGGCTGGGTCACGCGGGCGACGATGTCCTCCGCCAGGACGCGGCCCAATCCCTCGGTTAGACCAACCTGCTCGGCGCCAAGCGGCGCGAAGGCGGCGAGAATGCGCGCCAGGGCTTCCTTGACCGTGATCATCAGTCGGCCTCGAAGCTGCCTGACTTACCGCCGGTTTTTTGTACCAGCCGAATGTCGGCGATGCGCATGCCACGGTCGGCGGATTTGCACATGTCGTAGACGGTGAGGGCGGCGACAGCCACGGCTGTCAGCGCCTCCATCTCAACGCCGGTCTGGCCCTTCAGCTTGCAGGTTGCCGTGATGTCGACCGCATTGCGGGCTGGATCGACCGCAAGATCGACGGCGACAGAGGTCAAAGCGACTGGATGACAGAGCGGTATGAGTTCCGGCGTGCGCTTGGCGCCCATGATCCCGGCCAGCCGCGCCACGGAGAGCACGTCGCCCTTCTTGACGCCGCCAGCTTCAATCAAGGCGATCGTCTCCGCTTGCACATAGACGGAACCCTTGGCCGTCGCGGTGCGCTCGGTCACTTTCTTGCCGCCGACATCGACCATGGCGGCTTTGCCTTGGGCATCGAAATGGGTGAGGCGCGCCATCACGAAATCGATGCGCTGAGCAGAGCACCGGCGGGACGGGCGAGGAGGGCCCGGGTCGCAGCCGCCACATCGGCCTGCCGCATGAGGGACTCGCCGACCAGGAAGATGCTGGCGCCGGCCTTGTGCATGCGCGCCAGATCGGCAGGCGCGTAAAGACCGCTCTCCGCCACGAGGAGCCGGTCCGCAGGCACCATCGGCGCGAGCTGATCTGTGACGGCCAGATCGACAGCTAGGGTTTTGAGGTTGCGGTTGTTCACACCGATAAGCCGTGATTTCAGTCGCAGGGCGCGTTCCATTTCCGGCGCGTCGTGCACCTCCACCAGCACATCCATGCCCAAGCCCATGGCGGCCGCCTCAAGCTCGGCCGCCTGTACATCGGTGAGGGCGGCCATGATCAGCAGGATGCAATCCGCGCCAAGGGCCCGGGCTTCGGTAATCTGGTAGGGGTCGAGCGTGAAGTCCTTGCGCAGCACCGGCAAATCCACCGCGATGCGCGCCGCTGCCAGGTACTCGTCGCGGCCCTGGAAATAGGGCTCATCGGTGAGGACCGACAGGCACGTGGCGCCGCCGGCCTTGTAGGCCTTGGCCAGCGCGGCGGGATCGAAATCGGCACGGATGAGGCCGCGGCTCGGCGACGCCTTCTTGATCTCGGCGATCAGTCCATAGCGGCCCTGACGTACTTCGCGGGCGAGGCGGTCGGCGAAGCCGCGGGGCGGCGAGGCCGACCGCGCGTCGGTCTCGAGCTGCGCCAGCGATCGCTCGGCCTTGCGGTGCGCGACATGGGCGCGTTTGTCGGAGCATATCTTGGTCAGGATGTCGGTCACGGCGCGGCTTTTCCACTGTTGGACGTGGCAATCAGCTTCTGGAGTACCCGCCGCGCCAGCCCGGAGTCGATCGCGTCCCCGGCCTGGGCCACGCCTTCCTTCAGGTCCTTCGCCTTGCCGGCGATCAACAAAGCGGCGGCACTGTTGAACAAGACGATATCGCGATAGGCGCCGTTGTGGCCGTCCATGACGGCACTCAGGGCCACGGCGTTAGTCGCTGGATCGCCGCCTTTCAGATCCGCCTGGGACGCATAGGGGAGGCCGGCATGTTCCGGTGTTACCTCAAAGCTCTTCACTTTGCCGTTGAGCAGTTCGGCGACGAAGGAGGGGCCGGTGGTCGTCAACTCGTCCAGCCCGTCGCTGCCATGGACCACCCAGGCGCGCTCGCTGCCTAGTTTGCCCAGAACCTCCGCCATCGGCACGATCCAGTCGCGGGAGAACACGCCCGTCAGCTGGCGCTTGGCGCCGGCCGGGTTCGACAGCGGCCCCATCAGGTTAAAGATCGTCCGGGTGCCCAGCTCGACCCGCGTCGGGCCTACGTGGCGCATTGCGGCATGATGGCGCGGCGCCATCATGAAGCAGATCTTGTTGTCCCACAGCGACTGCCGCACCAGTGCCATATCCGCATCGATATTGACTCCGAGCGCCGCCAGCACATCCGCCGCACCGCTCTTGGACGACAGGCCACGGTTGCCGTGCTTTGCCACCGGTACGCCGCAGGCCGCCACAACGATGGCCGCCGCGGTCGAGATATTCCAAGTGCCCGATGCATCACCGCCGGTGCCGCAGGTATCGATCGCGTCCGGCGGCGCGTCGATGCGGGTCATTTTGGCGCGCATAGCGCGGACGGCGCCGGTGATCTCGTTCACGGTCTCGCCGCGCACGCGCAGCGCCATCAGGAACCCGCCCATCTGGGACGGCGTGGCGTTGCCGGTCATCATGATCTCGAAAGCCTGCTCGGCTTGCGAAGCGGTCAGCGGTTTGCCGGTCGCAGCGAGATTGATGAACGCCTTCAGGTCTGTCGGCGGAACGCTCATGCGGCTCTGGACGATGTCATGTTATGGCCGGCGATGCGCAGGAAATTGCCCAGCAGCCGGTGCCCATGCTCCGACGCGATGCTCTCGGGGTGGAACTGCACGCCATGCAGCGGGTGTTGGCGGTGCTGCATGCCCATGATCAGGCCGTCGCTGGTCTCGGCGGTGATCTCCAGGCAGTCGGGCAGGGTGGCGCGGTCGACGATCAGCGAGTGATACCGCGTTCCCGTGAACGGAGTCGGGATATCCTGGAACACGCCGATGCCCCGGTGGCTGACTTGGCTGAGCTTGCCATGGAGCGGTGCCGGTGCGCGCACGACCTTGCCGCCGAAGGCCTGTCCGAGCGCCTGATGGCCCAGGCATACGCCCAGGAGCGGCACCTTGCCGGCAACCGCCTCGATCAGCTTCAGGCAGATGCCGGCCTCGTTCGGCGTGCAGGGGCCGGGCGATAGGATGATGCCCTGCGGACTCATCGCCATGGCCTCGGCGGCAGTCAGTGCGTCGTTCCGTTTGACCACCAATTGGGCGCCGAGCTCGCCCAGGTAGTGGTAAAGATTATATGTGAAGCTGTCATAGTTATCGATAAGGAGAAACATTTCAGTAGCTTGCCCCGCCAAACTCAGCTATTAAGCGAATTAACCATGTCAGTCTAACAGTCCAGTACGAAGCGGCATAGGGGATGCACCGGTTGGCCGCAACTCCAATCGGCGGGCTCCCTGCGCTGTGGACTCGAGGAAGCGATGAGCGAAATTTCCCAGGAAGCACGGACCCAAAGCAAGAGCCAAGCAGCACGCTGGCGGACGCCGCGCTGGCTATTGGAGGCCGGTCATGTGGCCTTGCACGAGGTCGCCGGACTTGGCGTCCTGGCCCTGATCATCGCCAGCGCGTTTGGCTGGTTCTGGTCGAACCCGTTGGATCTCGATAGCGAGGGCGATGAGAACCCGGCGCTTGCCTCGTTGCCGGCCGCTGAGTCCGCCGCTCTCGCCGATTTCGCCCGTGCGGATCCAGTCGATCTGTCAGCGATCGCGCCAGGTGCGGGCCAACAGGAAGCTCCGGCACCGGCAGCTGGCGGGGGCGCAGACATCGGCGCCCAGGTCCCAATGCCGCAGTGGCGGCGCAATGCGGTCACTTCACCGGCTGCGGACGGGCGCTACCGGATCGCTGTTATCATCGACGACCTTGGCGTGAGTCCGGCCGCCTTCGATCGCGTCGCGGCGCTGCCGGCGCCGCTGACCCTGGCGATCATGAACTATGCGGCGGATGCGCCGAAGCTGGCGCAGGCGGCGCGCAAGGCCGGACACGAAGTCCTGGTGCATGTGCCGATGGAGCCGGAGGGCAATCTTGATCCCGGGCCCCATGCCCTGACCACGGAACAGACCCGCGAAGCGTTCGAGCAGCAGCTTGCCTGGGGTCTGGACCGCTTCGAAGGCTATGTCGGGATCAACAATCACATGGGCAGCCGGGTCACCGCCTCCACCGAACGCATGAGCTGGCTGTTCGAGGAACTGGAGCGGCGGGGCCTGATGTTCGTCGACTCCCGCACCACCAAGGAAACGGTGGCGCCGATGCTGGCCGAGAGTTTCAACCTGCCTTTCGCCGAGCGGGATGTCTTCCTTGACAATGAGTTTGGCGCCGATGCCGTGGAAGCGCAGCTAAAGGTCCTGGAGAGCGAAGCACGGACGTATGGCTACGCCGTTGCCATTGGCCATCCCCATGCCGGCACAATTGCGGCCCTGAAGACGTGGCTGCCGACCCTGGCCGACCGGGGCTATGTGCTGGTGCCGATCAGCAATATCGCGGTACAGCGCAACCAGATGACTACGCTCTCCTTGAACAACTGACCTAGCGATTGCGGCCGACCGTGGCGAAACGCACGGCCTCCTGGGCCGCGCGGATCAGTGCCCGCGCCTTGTTGCAGCTTTCCTGATACTCGCCTTCGGGATCGCTGTCGGCGACCACACCGCCGCCTGCCTGGACATACATGACGCCGTCCTTCACGACAGCGGTGCGCAAAGCGATACAGGTGTCCATCGCGCCATTGGCGGCGAAATAGCCGATGGCACCGGCATAGACGCTGCGGCGATCCGGCTCCAGCTCCTCGATGATCTCCATTGCCCGAACCTTCGGCGCGCCGGAAACGGTGCCCGCGGGAAAACCGGCGATCAGGGCATCCAAAGCGTCATATTGCGGCTCGATCTCGCCCTCGACGTTGGAGACGATGTGCATGACGTGGGAGTAATACTCGATTTCGTTTCGCTGGGTGACCTTTACGCTGCCGATCTGGGCGACACGGCCGACGTCATTGCGCCCGAGGTCCAGCAACATCAGATGCTCGGCGAGTTCCTTGGGATCCGACAACAGGTCCCGCGCCAGGGATTGATCCTCCTGCGGCGTTGCGCCGCGGCGGCGGGTGCCGGCGATCGGCCGGATCGTCACCCGTCCCTCGCGCAACCGCACCAGGATTTCCGGGCTCGAACCGACGATCGAGAAGTCATCCAAATCCAAATGAAAGAGAAACGGCGACGGATTCACCCGCCGAAGGGCGCGATAAAGCGACAGCGGCGGCAGCTTGAATGGCAGGGAAAAACGTTGCGACAGCACCGCCTGGAAGATATCGCCGGCGTAGATGTACTCCTTCGCCTTCAGCACCATGGCATGGAAAGCCTCCCGCGACATGTTTGAGGTCGGCTCCGGCAGGCCATCCAAATCGGACAGGCCATCACGCTGATGGGGCAGGTTGCGGTCGAAATCGTCGACGATTTCACCAAGCCGCTCGCAGGCCTGGTCATAGGCGGCGCGGGCGCTCTGGTCCTTGCGCGGCCAGACCGGCGTCACCACCGTCACCAAGTCCTCCACATTGTCGAAAATCGCGATCACTGTCGGCCGCAGCAGGATCGATTCCGGCACATCCAGCACGTCCTTGTTCTTCGTGGGCAGGCGCTCCATCTGCCGGACCATGTCATAGCCCAGATAGCCGAACAGGCCGGCAACCATCGGTGGCAGCGACGACGGCGTCTCCATCCGGCATTCCTTCACCAGGGCGCGCAGGGATTGCAGCGCCGGTTCGGGGCAGTGTTCGAATTTCCCGCTGTCCAGCCGGGCGCGCCGATTGATCTCGGCCTTGCCATTCCGGCAACGCCAGATGAGGTCCGGTTTCAACCCAATGAACGAGTAGCGGCCGCGGGTCGCCCCGCCCTGAACCGATTCGAACAGAAAACTGTTGGGCCGCCCATCCGTCAGCTTGAGCATCGCCGATACCGGCGTCTCAAGATCGGCCACCAGCGTCGTCCAGACGACCTGAGGCTGGCCCACCTCGTAGACTCGGCGGAACGGGTCGAAATCCGGGGCGCTCAACATCGCTTAGAACAACGCGTCGATTGCGGCCTGATCGATGGAAACGCCGACTTCCGTACGCAGGGCGCCACTAAGTTGCGCGGCCATATCGTCGGCAATCTGCTGCTTCATTCCATCCCGCAGATCCTGAATCTCAACGCTACGCTTCGACAAGTCGACCGGTTTGACTTCTGAAACGATCAACACAACTTCGCCGTCGTCGTTGGCGGAGCGACCGGTCGCAACATCGCCGACTTTCAATTCGAAGGTCTTCGAGATCAGCGCGCTGGAGAGATCGGCGGTCGGCTCGCTCTCGCGCCGAGTGAAGGGATCGGAAGTTTTCATGGCCACGCCGGCCTCCGCAGCGATCTTATCCAGCGTCTCGCCGGCCTGAATTCGTTGAGCGAGATCCTGAGCCTTGGCGGCTGCGGCTTCCCGCAGTTTCGAAGCTCGCCAGTCGGCGATGACAGCCTCCCGCACCTTTTCCAGAGGACGGGTCGCAGCAGGTATCACCTTGTCCACACGCAGGGCATAGTAGCCGCCGTTGCCGGCGTCTTCCAAACGCGTCTCCTGGCCCTCGGAGGTCGATTGCATGACCTGCAGTAGATTCTGGTCGGCGGCGACGCCGGCGATGGGCGCGCCTGTTTCGTCCTGGCCGGTGATGTCCATCGCAGCGATGGTCGTGACCGGCAACTTCAGCGCGTTTGCCGCTTCCTCGAGTTTCTGACCGGCGCCGCGCAGATCCTCGAATTGATTGCCGATGTCATGAATTTGGTCCTGGGCTTGGGACAGAGCCAGATCGTGCTTGATGCCGGTTTTGACCTCATCCAGCGTCTGCTGACGTGCCGGCGATATCTTTGCGACGCGGGCGATGACCCAGCCGTCGAGAGTTTCGACCGGATCCGTCACCGCGCCCTCGGCGGCGGCGAACGCCGCCTTCGCAAGTTCGTCGCCCAGCGTTTGCGACAGGCTGTCCTGAGTCGCCGCCTGGAGAGGTTTCACGGGGTTCTCGCTGGCCTGCGCCACATCGGTCAGGCTCCGGCCGGACTTCAGAAGGTCGAAAGCGGCCTTGGCTGCCGCTTCGTCCGGATAGCTAACCGTTTCGATATCGCGTCCTTCCGGCATCAGGTACTTTGCCTTGTCGGCTTCGTATGTCTGCGCGATTTCCTCGTCGCTGACAGTGATCGAGGGCACCAGCGACTCCGGGTCCAAGCGGACCAATGTGACCGCGCGATACTCCGGTGCCTGATATCTGGCGCTGTTCGTCTCATGATACTTTTTTAGCGACTCTTCATCGGGCGTGAATTGTTCAGTGATACTCGTATCGGCAATCAGGATAGTCTTGGCCACCCGCTCCTCGCCCCGCGATGCGTAGATGCTCTCCGCCATCGCCTTCGGTAGAGCGACACCGTTGTTGATGCTACCGATGATGAAGCTCTTGATCGTGCTGACACGAAATTCCTCGGCGAAATCGCTTTCCGAGACCTCCATGCGGCGAAGGGCCGACTCAAAGCGCAGCGGATCGAATTGGCCCTGTTCATTCAGAAACGCGGGAAAGGTCCGGATGCGCTGCAGGATCAAATCCCGCGACACGCGCATACCTAGTTTCGCCCCATAGGCGGAATAGACGCGATCTTCGATCAGTTGATTGAGTGCCATCTGATCGAGGCCAAATTGCTTGGCCTGTTCGCTACTGATCGTTATCCCCGACTGCCGGGTTACGCTGCTTATGGTGGCGCTCAATTGCTTGCGCAATTGGGAAGTCAGGATATCCTCGTTGCCGACCTCTGCCACCGCGCGCTCCTTGTCACCGGCTTCGCGCAGGAAATCCCCCACGCCCCAGACCGCGAAGGAGAGCATCAGCACGGTGAGCAGGGCTTTGACGACCCAGGACGAGGCTTTCGAACGAAGGGCGGTCAGCATCTATGGGAACTCGCTATCGGGCTATGATGTATTGAAAGATTTGGCTGACAACCCAAGGGTTTCCGCCGCGCGGCATCATAGTTTCGCCAGGACATACCGGCAACCGCGTTCCGGAGCCTGCCGGCCGCCTGCTGGTGTCGCTTCATGCGGCATGTTAGGGGGAGGCCGCAGGCTCCTTTTCAGGGTGTTTTCGGACAAATGGCAGAATCGCGGCAGCGCCCGCTTGTTGCGGGCAATTGGAAAATGAACGGTCTTCGGGCAGACGGACGAAAGCTGGCCGCCGATCTCGCCGCCTGGAGCAAGCGAGCCGGGGCTCAGGGAACAGACATCCTGATTTGCCCGCCCACGACATTGCTCGAAGCGATTCGCCCAGAGCTCGCCGGCAGCCCCGTTCAGCTCGGCGCGCAGGACTGCCATTGGGCAAAGAGTGGCGCCCACACCGGCAATGTCAGCGCGGAGATGCTGGCGGACCAAGGCTGCAGCTTTGTCATCGTCGGCCACTCCGAACGCCGCGCCGGGCATGGCGAAACCGATGAGATCGTCAAAAGCAAGGCCGAGGCGGCGTTGCGGGCCGGCCTTGTCGCAATTGTTTGCATTGGGGAAACCGATGCCGAACGGAAGGCCGGGCGCACGATCGATGTGGTTACGGCGCAATGCAAGGCTAGCCTGCCCGAAGGAGCTGCGGCCGGAAACACCGTGGTCGCCTATGAGCCGGTCTGGGCCATCGGCAGCGGGCGCGTCCCGACGAATGACGAGGTTGCCGCCGTCCATAGCCAGTTGCGCCGTCTAGCGCTCGAGTCCATTGCCGACGGAGCGGTCGCGCGTCTCCTCTATGGCGGTTCTGTAAAAACATCTAACGCCAAAGAGTTACTGGCCATTCCTGAAGTAAACGGCGCGCTGGTGGGCGGCGCCAGCCTGAAACTTGAGGAGTTTACGGGCGTCATCCAATCATGCCCCTAGCGCATCAGGGAGAAAGCGACTAAATAGCCGCCGTCCCCCTGGTCATTTGGCGGACCCGCGGCCGGTGCCGCTTACCCATCCATCCGAGGATTTCTATGACCGACGTAGTAAGTCAGATTCTGAACGTTTTGCTGCTTGTGATAGCGACCGCCCTCATCGGCATCGTTGTCATTCAGCGGAATGAAGGCGGGCTTGGGGGCTTGGGCGGCAGTTCTGGCGGCGGCATGGGCGGCCTGATGACCGGCCGCGCGGCGGCGAGCTTCCTGACCAAGGTCACGCGCTGGCTCGCGGTCGGATTCTTCGGCGTAACGCTGGCTTTGGCTTGGATCGCCTCCCACCCTAGCGCCCCGGAATCATTAACGACCCCAATTTCGCAGGAGGCGCCTGCAGCTCCCGGCGCGCCGACCGACACGGGCGGAACAACGGCACCGGCAACTGAGGGCTCGGCTGGCGGCACCTCCGGCGGTACGGCCGGCAGCTCCGGCGGCGGCGCGACAGACGCTGCGCCATCCGCGCCAACCACTAATCAATAGGACGCCATACTTGTCTGCGAATTCGACCGGCAAGACGAAACCAAGGCTTGCCGCGCCCCCCGACTCGCGACATAAAGAAATTCCATGACGCGGTTCATATTTATCACCGGCGGCGTGGTCTCTTCACTCGGTAAGGGCATATCGGCGGCGGCTCTCGGAGCGTTGCTGCAGGCGCGGGGTTTCAAAGTCCGCCTGCGCAAACTGGATCCCTATCTCAACGTCGATCCCGGGACGATGAGTCCCTACCAGCACGGTGAAGTCTACGTCACCGACGACGGTGCGGAGACCGACCTGGATCTCGGCCACTATGAGCGCTTCACCGGCGTTTCAACGCGCCGCAGCGACAACATCACAACTGGCCGTATCTATTCCACCGTGATCGCCAAGGAGCGCCGTGGCGACTATCTCGGCGGCACCGTCCAAGTCATTCCCCACGTCACCGATGCAATAAAGGAATTCATCCTGGGGGATGCAGATGGCGCGGATTTCATGATCTGCGAAATCGGCGGCACCGTCGGCGATATCGAAAGCCTGCCGTTTCTGGAAGCCATTCGCCAATTGGGGAACGAGCTCGGCCGCGATCGGTCGCTCTTCGTGCATCTGACATTGGTGCCGTGGATTCCCTCGGCGCATGAGCTGAAGACCAAGCCAACCCAGCATTCGGTCAAGGAACTGCAGAGCGTCGGCATCCAGCCGGACATCCTGCTTTGCCGCTGCGACCGCGAGATCGCCGCCGATGCCCGGCGCAAGATTGCTCTATTCTGCAACATCCGTCCGGAAGCGGTGATTCAGGCTCTGGACGTGGACACTATTTACCAGGTGCCAATTGCCTATCACGGCCAGGGTTTCGATTCCGAGGTCTGCCGGCATTTCGGCTTGAATACTGCTGAGCCCGATCTCGCCACCTGGTCGAGGATCGTCGATCGCATTCGCGCGCCGGAAGGCGAGGTATCGATCGCCGTTGTCGGCAAATACACTTCGCTGCTCGACGCCTATAAATCACTGGCGGAAGCGCTGGTCCATGGCGGCATCGCCAACAATTCCCGGGTCAATCTGAACTGGATCGATTCCGAGATCTTCGAGCGCGAGGACGCGGTTCATTACCTGGAAGACGTCAACGGCATCCTGGTGCCCGGCGGCTTCGGCGAACGTGGCACAGAGGGCAAGATCGCCGCCGTGCGTTTCGCCCGCGAACACAAGGTTCCATACTTCGGCATTTGCTTCGGCATGCAGATGGCCGTCATTGAGTCCGCGCGGAGCCTGGCCGGCATCCGCAATGCCGGATCCACCGAATTCGGCCCCTGCGCCGAACCGGTCGTCGGCCTGATGACCGAGTGGGTCCGCGGCAACGTGGTCGAACGCCGAAACGAAGAGGCCGACATGGGCGGCACGATGCGGCTCGGCGCTTATGACTGCCAGATTGCGCCGAACAGCCAGCTGCGAGCAATCTACGGCAAGGACATGATCAGCGAGCGCCACCGCCATCGCTACGAAGTGAATATCAATTATAAAGAGCGGCTGGAGAAAGCCGGCTTGCGTTTCTCCGGGATGTCGCCGGATGGATTGTTGCCGGAGATGATCGAAATGCCGGGCCATCCCTGGTTCATCGGCGTGCAGTTCCATCCCGAACTGAAGTCAAAGCCGTTCGATCCCCACCCGCTGTTCACGTCGTTCATCGGCGCGGCGATTCAGCAATCGCGTCTTGTCTAGGTTCGGCGGCGGGGTCGTACTGGCATGATGCCGCGCATCAAGATCTGCTGCATCGGGTCGGTTGCCGAAGCGCAGCTGGCGATTGCCCATGGCGCGTCGGCACTCGGTCTCGTCTCGGAAATGCCGAGCGGTCCCGGCATCATACCGGACGACTTGATATCGGCGATCGCCGCGACCGTGCCGAAATTCATCGGCACCTTTCTGCTCACCAGCCGCACGGAGTCGGCACCGATCATCGAGCATATCCGCCGCTGCGGCACCAATACCGTGCAGCTTGTCGACGCCGTCGGCGAGAATGTCTATCAGGACCTCCGCCGCGAGCTGCCCGACATCCGCATCGTCCAGGTGGTGCATGTCACCGGCAATGCCGTCGTCGGTGAGGCCCTGCGGATCGCCGGCCGCGTCGATGCGCTGCTGCTCGATTCCGGGAACCCAACGCTGGAGGTCAAAGAGCTCGGCGGCACGGGCCGCACCCATGACTGGAGCCGCAGCCGGCAAATCGTCGAGTCCGTGAAATGTCCGGTGTTCCTGGCCGGCGGCCTCAATCCCGGCAATATCCTGGACGCGGTCCGCCAGGTGCAGCCCTATGGCGTGGACCTCTGCAGCGGCGTGCGGACCGAAGGGCGGCTGGACCCCTTGAAACTCACCGATTTCTTCGCCGCCATCCGCCGCCTGGCATCCTGAACCCGCGACACGGGGCGCCATCGACAACCTGGGCGACAGTGGATATGAAGGGCGCCCAAACGCCAACCAGGACCCTGTGATGCCATCACCGCGGACAGTTTCTGTCGGCAAGCTCGCCATCGCCAATGACCGGCCGTTCACGCTGATCGCCGGACCTTGCGCACTGGAGTCCCGGGCTCATGCCCAGGAGATGTGCCATGCCCTGGTGGAGATGACCGGTCAGCTCGGCATTGGCCTCATTTACAAAACTTCATTCGACAAAGCGAACCGCACCAGCAGCAAGAGCGCCCGTGGCCTGGGCATGGAGAAGAGCCTGCCGATCATGGTGGAACTCCGGGAGAAGTTCGGCTGCCCGGTGCTGACCGATGTCCACGCGCCCGAACAGTGCGCGCCTGTTGCGGCGGCGGTTGATGTGCTGCAGATCCCGGCATTCCTTTGCCGCCAGACGGATCTGTTGCTGGCGGCCGGCGAAACCGGCCGGGCGATCAATGTGAAGAAGGGGCAGTTCCTCGCGCCCTGGGACATGAAGCAGGTCGCCGCCAAGATCGCGGAGACTGGAAACGAAAACATCCTGCTCTGCGAAAGGGGGGCCAGCTTCGGCTACAACACGCTGGTGTCCGACATGCGCAGCCTGCCGATCCTGGCGCAGACCGGCTATCCCGTCGTGTTCGATGCCACCCATTCCGTGCAGCAGCCGGGCGGGCAGGGGGCCACAACCGGCGGCCAGCGTGAATTCGTGCCGGTGCTGGCGCGGGCAGCGATCGCCGTCGGCGTCGCCGCCGTGTTCATGGAGACGCACCAGGATCCCGATCATGCACCCAGCGACGGCCCCAACATGGTGCCGCTAAATCGGCTGCGCGGGCAGCTGGCGACGATGATGGAATTCGACCGAATTGCGAAGGCGCAGCCGATCGTGCTGGAGCTCTAAAGGGGAAACACTGATGAGTGCGATTATCGATATCCACGCCCGCGAGATCCTCGACAGCCGCGGCAATCCGACGGTCGAAGTGGATTTGAAGCTGGAGTCCGGAGCCATGGGGCGCGCGGCTGTGCCGTCAGGCGCTTCGACCGGCACCCATGAAGCGGTCGAGCTGCGCGACGGCGACAAGAAGCGCTATGCCGGCAAAGGTGTTTCCAAGGCCGTCGCCGCGGTGAACGGCGACATCTTCGAGATCCTCTCCGGCCTGGAAGCGCTGGATCAGCTGAAGATCGACCGCGCGATGATCGATCTCGACGGCACGCCCAACAAGGCCCGCCTGGGCGCCAACGCCATCCTCGGCGTCAGCCTGGCGCTGGCCAAGGCGGCGGCGGCGGAGTCCGGCTTGCCGCTCTACCGCTACGTCGGCGGCACGCGGGCGCATATCCTGCCGGTGCCCTTGATGAACATCGTCAATGGCGGCGCCCATGCGGACAACGGCCTCGATTTTCAAGAGTTCATGATCCTGCCCGTGGGCGCCCCGACCTTTGCCGAGGCGCTGCGCATGGGCGTTGAAGTGTTCCACGCGCTGAAGGGGCAGTTGAAAGCAGCCGGTCAGGCGACGAATGTGGGCGATGAGGGCGGCTTTGCCCCGGCCCTGGCGCGCGCCGACGAAGCGCTCGGCTTCATCATGAAGGCGATCGAGGGCGCCGGCTACAAGCCGGGTGAGCAGGTAGCGCTCGGCCTCGATGTTGCCGCCAGCGAGTTCTTCAAGGGCGGCAAGTACAAGATGGAGGGCGCGGGCAAAAGCCTCGGCTCCGATGAGATGGTGAAATTCTACGAGGATCTGGTGAAGCGCTATCCCATCCTCACCATCGAGGACGGCATGGCCGAGGACGATTGGGATGGCTGGGCGGCACTGACCCGCACGCTAGGCGGGCGCGTGCAACTTGTGGGCGACGACGTGTTTGTCACCAATACGGAACGCCTGCGCAAGGGCATCGGCGGCGGAATCGCCAATGCCATCCTGATCAAGGTGAATCAGATCGGCTCCCTCAGTGAGACGCTGGAAGCCGTCGAGATGGCGCACAAGGCGGCTTATCGCGCCGTCATGTCGCACCGTTCCGGCGAAACCGAGGATGCAACGATCGCCGATCTCGCCGTCGCTACCAACTGCGGGCAAATCAAGACCGGTTCGCTGTCGCGGTCGGACCGCACGGCAAAATACAATCAGCTTCTGCGCATCGAAGAAGAGCTGGGTCCCAGCGCCGCCTATGCCGGCCGCGCCGCCCTGCGCGCGGGTGGCTGACAAGCCGGAGCCTGGCGCTACCGCGCGTCCGCGCGACGCACAGGACGTCTACGACTTCATCCTCGATGATCCATTCCGCCGTCTCGTCGTCGAAGCGGCCAAGTTGCTGGGATTGCCCGACGGCGCAATCGGCGCGGGATTTGTCCGCCAACCGATCTGGGATCATTTGCATAGCTACGAGCCCTCCGAAAAATTCTCCGACATAGACGTTCTCTACTATGATTCTGCAGATATCACTCCGGAGAGCGAATTGCGGCTGGAGCAGGAGCTTGCCTGCCGCATGCCCGGCGTGCCCTGGTCGGTGAAGAACCAGGCGCGCATGCACCTGCGCAATGCGGAACCGCCGTATCGTGATACCGAAGACGCAATCGCTCATTGGTTGGAGCGCTCCGCAGCAACTGCCGTTGCAATCTCGCCCCGGTCTCCGAAGCCCTTGCTGACACCGTTTGGCTTGGCCGACCTTCTGAACATGATCGTGTACCCGACGCCGTCGGGCGCCCGCCGCGTGCAAGCATATCGAGGTCGCTTGCGTCGCAAGCGCATGCACGTCCGCTGGCCGAAGGTTCGCATGTTCGATGTCGACGGCACTGAAATCGGTGCGGCGCGGCTACGCGCTGAGTTCGAATAACTGTTGACGCCGGGGAATCATCCGTGATTCCGTGCCCACATGCTCGGCACACTTGATTTCCGCAAAGGCCTGCGCGCACTGCTGCCGCAAATTCTCGGCGCGGCGATCTGCATCTATTTCGCGTATCACGCGGTGCAGGGCGACCGCGGACTGATCGCGTGGCTGCAGCATTCGCGCGAGCTCGTCGAAAACAAGGCAGTACTCGCCGATCTGGCAGCGGAACGCGCCACGCTCGAGCATCGCGTATCGCAATTGCGCGCCGAGAGCCTGGATCCGGACATGCTG
>JBJXDY010000045.1:0-11573 GCA_046154965.1 Dongiaceae bacterium
GCAACGACAGCTATTCACTTCGGCGATGTCCGACGTGCATGTTCGCATGGACGATTTGGTGACACAGGCTGATTTCAACGCGCTGCGGACCGATGTCGAAAAACGCTTCGACGAGACGACCCAACGGATGGATGCCATTCAGGCAGACGTGTCTGCCATCCTCAAACTGTTGACCCAGAAGCCTCCCGGTCCAACCTGACCACGGTCCCGTTCTTACCACGCTCCCGTTTGACGATTTCGAAGGAACCTACACCCACCATGTCAACGCCCAACGACAAAGCCAAAGAGCCCAAGCTCAACACCTATGCCAGCGGCCCCGACGAGCGTGGGTTCTTTGGCCAGTTCGGCGGGCGGTTCGTGGCCGAAACGCTGATGCCACTCATCCTCGACTTGGAGCGGGCGTATAACGCAGCCAAGGCCGATCCGGGCTTTGCAGCCGAAGTCGCGTTCCTCAACACCCACTATGCGGGACGTCCGAGCCCGCTGTATCACGCGGATAGGCTGACCGCGCATTTCCGCGAGCTATCAAAGACTGGCGGCGGGGCCAAGATCTATTTCAAGCGCGACGAGCTCAATCACACCGGCTCGCACAAGATCAATAACTGCATCGGCCAAATCCTGCTCGCCCGCCGCATGGGCAAGACCCGCATCATCGCCGAGACAGGTGCCGGTCAACACGGTGTCGCGGTCGCGACCGTTTGCGCCAAGTACGGAATGGGTTGCGAAATTTACATGGGCGCATTGGACATCGAGCGTCAGGCACCGAACGTGGCACGCATGAAACTCTTAGGTGCCAAGCTCAATCCGGTCACCGCCGGCGCCGGCACCCTCAAGGATGCCATGAATGAAGCGCTGCGCGAAAGCGCCAGCAATGGCTTCGGTGCGAAAATCTACCTCAAGCGCGACGAATTGAACCACACTGGCGCCCACAAGATCAACAATTGCATCGGCCAGATCCTGCTGGCCAAGCGCATGGGCAAGCAGCGCATCATCGCGGAAACCGGCGCCGGCCAGCATGGCGTGGCGACGGCGACGGTGTGCGCGCTCTTCAACCTGCCCTGCGTCGTCTATATGGGTGAAACCGATATCGCGCGGCAGCAGCCGAACGTGTTCCGCATGAAGCTGCTGGGCGCGGAAGTGGTGCCGGTGAAGAGCGGCTCGCGCACCCTGAAGGACGCAATGAACGAGGCGCTGCGCGACTGGGTGGCGAATGTTGAGTCGACCTTCTACATCATCGGCACGGTCGCGGGACCCCATCCCTATCCGGCGATGGTGCGCGATTTCCAATCCGTCATCGGCCGCGAGACCCGCGAGCAGATGATGAAGGCCGAAGGGAGGCTGCCGGATTCGCTGGTGGCTTGCATTGGTGGCGGCTCCAACGCCATGGGCCTGTTTCATCCCTTCCTCGACGAGCCCTCGATCACCATGTACGGCGTGGAAGCGGCCGGCCACGGCATCGAGACCGGCAAGCATGCGGCGTCGCTCAACGGCGGCAAGCCCGGCGTGCTCCATGGCAACCGCACCTATCTGCTGCAGACCGACGACGGGCAGATCATCGACGCCCATTCCATTTCCGCGGGCCTGGATTATCCGGGCATCGGACCGGAGCATTCCTGGCTGCATGACATGAAGCGCGTGAAGTACGTGTCGGCCACGGACAACGATGCCCTGGCGGCGTTCCAGCTCTGCTCGCGCATGGAAGGCATCATCCCGGCGCTCGAGCCGTCCCACGCGCTGGCCCATGTCTCACGCATCGCCGGCGAGCTGCCGAAGGATCATCTGCTGGTCATGAACATGTGCGGCCGCGGCGACAAGGATATCTTTACCGTCGCCGAAATGCTGGGCACCAAGCTGTGAGACTGCCCGCATGAGTTCCGCCGCCGCAGCCGCTGCCATCCCGGCTTTTGCCGCTGATACCGGCCGCATCGCCAAGCGTTTCGCCAGGCTGAAGCAGGAGGGGCGCGGCGGCCTCGTCACCTTCGTTACCGCCGGCGATCCGGATTTCGATACGTCGCTGGAAATCCTGCAGGGTTTGCCGGCGGCCGGCGCCGATGTGATCGAGCTGGGCATGCCCTTCAGCGATCCCATGGCCGACGGGCCGGCGATCCAGGCTTCCAGCTTGCGGGCGCTGAACAGCGGCATGACTTTGAAGAAGACGCTTGAGCTGGCGCGCAGGTTCCGCGCCGGCGAGGCGGAGACGCCCTTGATCATGATGGGCTATTACAATCCGATCTATCAGTATGGCGTCGATCGCTTCCTCGCCCACTTCAAGGCGGCCGGCGGCGACGGGCTGATCATTGTGGACCTGCCGCCGGAGGAAGATGACGAACTCTGCCTCCCGGCGCTGAAGGCCGGCGTGAATTTCATTCGCCTGGCGACGCCGACAACCGACGATAAGCGCCTGCCGAAAGTGCTGAGCAACACCAGCGGCTTCGTCTATTACGTTTCCATCATGGGCATCACCGGAACGCGCTCAGCGGCAGAAGGCGATGTCTCGGCCGCGGTGCAACGTCTCAAACGCCACACCGACCTGCCGGTCGCCGTCGGCTTTGGCATCCGGACGCCGGAACAGGCAGCCGCCGTGGCGCGGGTGGCCGATGCGGCCGTTGTCGGTTCGGCGCTGGTCGGCCGCGTCGCTGACGGGCTCGACGGAGTCGGCAAGGCGAAGCCCGGCCTTGCCGCCGACATGCTAAAGCTGGTCCGTGAATTGGCCGAGGGCGTGCGCGGCGCGCGAAAGCGTTAATCCGGAAAACGGAGCAACATGAGCAACTGGCTGACCAATTTCGTTCGCCCGAAGCTGCAGGCGCTCACCCGCAAGACCGAGCCGCCCGATAATCTCTGGATCAAATGCTCGGCCTGCGGCCAGATGATCTTCCACCGCGAGCTGGAATCCAACAGCCGCGTCTGCCCCCATTGCAACCACCATATGCGCATCAATTGGAAGCAGCGGCTGGAGCTGCTGTTCGACGACGGCAAGTATGATCGGCTGACATTGCCGAAAGTCGATATCGATCCCCTGAAATTCCGCGACCAGAAGCGCTATACCGACCGCCTCAAGGAAGCGCAGAGCAAGACCATGGAGACCGACGCCATCGTCGTCAGCTACGGCAAGATGGGCGGCCATGCGGTGGTCATCGCCGTCTTCAATTTCGAGTTCATGGGCGGCTCCATGGGCATGGCGGTCGGCGACGGCTTGATCGCTGCGGCGCGGCTGGGGGTGTCGCAGCGCGCCTCGCTCATCGTCATCCCGGCATCCGGCGGTGCCCGCATGCAGGAAGGCATCCTGTCGCTGATGCAGATGCCCCGCACCATCATCGCCGTCGATGAAGTCAAGGAAGCCGGCCTGCCTTACTTCGTGCTGCTGACTGATCCCACCACGGGGGGCGTCAGCGCCTCCTTCGCCATGCTGGGCGACATCGCCATCGCCGAGCCCGGCGCCATCATCGGCTTCGCCGGCGCGCGGGTGATCGAGGAGACCATCCGGGAAAAACTGCCCGAGGGATTCCAGCGCGCCGAATATCTGTTGGAGCATGGCATGTTGGACATGGTTGTGGCGCGCAAGGATCTGCGGGACACCTTCATCCGCATCATCGGCCTGCTGCGCGCCTCGCCGCGGCCGGGCAGCAACCTGCCCGCTCTCGCCCGCTGACCGCGGGCACGGGACCCCGCGCCCCTTCCATGGCCGCTGGCACCGATCTCGTTCTCGAGCGGCTGACCAAGCTGCATCCGAAGATCATCGACCTGTCGCTGGACCGGGTCTGGCGGCTGCTGGAGAAGATCGGCCATCCGGAACAACGCCTGCCGCCGGTCGTGCATGTGGCGGGCACCAACGGCAAGGGCTCGGTCATCGCCTATCTGCGCGCCATGCTGGAGGCGGCAGGCCGGCGCGTCCATGTCTATACCTCGCCCCATCTGGTGCGGTTCCATGAGCGCATCCGGCTCAACGGCACGCTGATCTCCGAGTCCGACCTACTGCGGCTTCTCGAAGAATGCGAGGCGGCCAATGGCGGAACGCCCATTACCTTCTTCGAGATCACCACCTGCGCCGCCTTCCTCGCCTTTGCGCGTATGCCCGCTGATATCCTGCTGATGGAAGTAGGCCTTGGCGGCCGGCTCGACGCGACCAACGTGGTGGACCGGCCTCTGCTGACAGTGCAGATGCCGATCTCCTTCGACCATATGCAATTCCTCGGCCACACCCTGGCCGCCATCGCCGGCGAGAAGGCCGGCATCATGAGGCGCGGCGTGCCCGCGGTGGTCGCGCCGCAACCGCCGGAAGCCGCCGCCGTGTTCGATGCCAAGGCGAAGGAACTGAACAGCGAGCAACACCGCTTCGGTCACGAATGGCAGGTCGATATCGCCGGCGACAGCATGGTCTTTCGCGATGCCGCCGGCGAGCGGCGCTATCCGCTGCCCGGACTCGCAGGGCGCCATCAGGTCGACAATGCGGGCACGGCGATCGCCTGTCTCAAGTATCTGAGCCAGTTCGGCGTCGGCGACGCGGCGATCAAGCACGGCCTGCGAGACGTGAACTGGCCGGCGCGGCTGCAGCGGCTCACCAAAGGCCCGCTGGCGGCGGCCCTGCCGGCAGGCTGGGAACTCTGGCTCGACGGCGCCCACAACGCCAGCGGCGGCGAAGCGCTGGCGCTGATGGCCGCCGACTGGGCACAGGCGCCGGACAAGCTGCCGCTCTATCTCATCAGCGGTTCGCTCAGCACCCACGATCCACTGGGCCTCCTGCGGCCGCTGGCGCCATATGTCACCGCAGTGCGAACGGTGATCGTGCCCGGCGATCACAAGACGCTGCCGGCGGAGGCCGTTGCCGAATCGGCGCAGCAGGCGGGCATCAAAGCCAAGCCCGCCATCGATGTCGGCGCCGCGCTCGCCGATATCGCCGCTTCAACCAAAAGCCCCGCCCGAGTGCTGATCTGCGGCTCGCTCTATCTCGCGGGATCGGTGCTGGCGGATAACGGCTAAATCCGCCGAATCAAATACCCCGCCGGCGATCTGCGCGGCGGGGTTCGATGCCGGCTGGTCGGCGACGAGACTTACAGGACCGATTGCACCCAGGCGACGAGCTGGCTCTTCGGCAGATTGCCGATGCGGGTGCCGGCCACTTGGCCGTTCTTGAACAGCATCAGCGTGGGAATGCCCTTCACGCCATAGTTCTTTGTCGTGCGCGGGTTGTCATCGATGTTCAGCTTCGCCACCGTGACCTTGTCGCCCATGGTCTGCGCGATCTCCTCCAGATGGGGCGCCAGCATCTTGCAGGGGCCGCACCATTCCGCCCAGAAATCCACCAGCACGGGCTTGTTCGACTTCAGGACGTCGGTTTCGAAGGAGGAATCGGAAATCTGCGTGCTGCTCATGAGGGCTCCACTGAAGGCCTAGGGTTACCGGATGGAAACGGCCGACTCGGCGGATCTGTCCGGATAGCCCTGGAATCTAGGAACCGTCCCCCTCAGCGTCAAGGCGCATGCCGGTCAAGCCTATCCGGCGAAATCCGCATGAGCGACGGGCCGTCGGTCCAGAGCAGCGCGCATTCCACCGGACGGCCGGGATAGGTCTGGTTAAGGGCCGCCCGGTAAGCCGCCATTTGCTTCAGATAAATCTCCGGAACATCTTCCTCCTTCGTCGGCGGCGGCCGGTTGGTCTTGTAATCCAGGACAAGAATTCTTTCCGGCGACACCACCAGCCGGTCGATCTGGCCGGAGAGGATGAACGGTCCGTCGCGGCCCTTGAGCTCGCCCACCAGCGGCACCTCGGCCCGGCTGCCTGCGCCGAAGAGCGGCGCGAATTCCGGATGATCGAGCACCCCGAACACTTCGCGGGCGATCTCCTCCTGGGCCTCGGCGGAGAGATCATGCACGGCGCGGCGCAGGAGCTGGCGGCAGGCGGCCTCGCGCCGCGCGGTCGGCGCCGCCGGCAGCAGCTCCAGCAGGCGGTGGATGATCCGCCCGCGCTTGAAGCGCTGGCCGTCATCGCCGCCGAGCGGCGTGCGCACCGGCGGTTCCTCGCCTTCCGGCCGCGATGGCGTGAGCGGCCGTGCGCCGGGCGTCTCCACGGGCGGCGGCTCGGTGAACCAGAACGGCGGCGCCGGCGGCGGCGCTCTTTCGGCAGCGCCCTGCTCCTTGGTCTTATCCGGTGCCGCCGATTGAGCGGACTCGAGTCGCAGCGCCTCGCCCTGCCAGCCTTCATCGCCGATCAACACCGACGCATCGAAGGCAAACCTCGTGGCCCGCTCGCGCAGTCCGGCGGCGACCAGGCTGTACCAGCTTTCCTCGGGCACGCCGTTCTTCATCTGCTTGGTCTGCCAGCCGCCGATATAGAGCCGGTCCTCCGCCCGCGTCAGCGCCACATAGAGCAGGCGGCGATACTCCTCCATCTGGCGTGCGCGATGCTCTGAGCGCGCCTCGCCTGCCACAGCCTCGTCGAGGTCCCTGCGCGGCGACCAGAGCAGCAGGTCTTCGGCGCCGTCTTCGGCGCCGTCTGCAGCGCCGTCCCGCAGCCACAGCAGATTCGGGCGCGCCTGCGGCAGCTGCGTCGTGTCCGGCAGGATGACGACCGGCGCCTGCAGCCCCTTGGCGCCATGGGTGGTCATGATGCGCACCTTGTCGCGGGCGCCCTCATCCAGCTCGCGCTTCACCTCCACCGCGCCATTCGCCAGCCAATGCAGGAAGCCCTGCAGCGACGGCACATGCTCGCGCTCATAGGCCAGCGCCAGCGCCAAAAACTCGTCGATGGGATCCAGCGCCTCGAACCCAAGCCGCGCCTGCAGCGCCTTTCGCCCGCCGCCGCGGCTGAGCAGTTCGGCATAGAGATCGAAGGGCCGCGCGAAATCCACCCGGGCCAGCAGATCGCTGAGATATCGGTGGGCGGCGGCGAAATCGCCGCGCTCGCCGGCCCGCGCGCTCAGCACCGACCACAGCGGCCGCCCGCCGCGCTCATAGGCGAGGTCGAACAACGCCTCCTCGGTGAAGTTCAGCAGCGGGCCCTTCAGCACCGTCGCCAGGGTCAGGTCGTCGCCGGGCAACAGAAGGAAATGGCCGAGGGCCATCAGGTCCATGACCGCGATATGCTCCGTCAGCACCAGCCGGTCAATGCCGGCAACCGCGACATTGCGCGCTTTCAACGCGCGGATCAGCTCGTCGACAAAGGCATTGCGCCGGCGCACCAACACCAGGAAATCGCCGGCCGTCACCGGTCTGTTGCGGGAGGGCAGCGTCTCGCCGCGCCCGATCAGGTCGGCGATGAAGGCAGCGATATGGAGCGCCAGCCGCTGCCGCGGCGAATCGCCGGGGCGCGGCTCCAGCGGCATTTCCCAGGGCGCCGTCTCCCTGCCCTCCGCCGGCGCCACCGGCGGCCAGAGCTCCACCAGCCCCGCTTGCCCGTCGCGCGATGTCTCATGCTCCGGCCAGGCGCCGCCGGTAGCAACGCCCGCGCGCGCGGTTTCAATGCCGAACACCGCGTTGACGGCCTCGAGCACCGGCTGCGCCGAACGGAAGGAGATGTTCAACGGCACGGATTGCAGCTTCTGCTTGGCGGCGCGGATACGCTGGTCGAAGTGGATGCGCGTCTTGGCGAATTCCAGCGGATTAGCGCCCTGGAAGCTGAAGATCGATTGCTTCTCGTCGCCGACGGCGAAGATGGTGCGCCGCTGCAGGCTGGCGCCCTCGCCGGCAAAGAACTCCGCCGCGATGGCCGACACCACCTGCCACTGCTCGGAACTGGTATCCTGAGCCTCGTCGATCAGAATATGATCGAGCCCGCCATCCAACTTGTAAAGCACCCAGGGCGCCACGCCTTCCAGCTGCAGCAGCGCCGCCATGCGCATGATCAGATCTTCATAGTCGAGCATCGCCCGCACGGCCTTGCGCCGCTCATAGGCCGCGATCATCGCACCCGCCATCTGCAGCAGGCCCGCAGTTGCACGCGCGATCGTAATGGCATTGCAGCGGTCAAGCAGCTCTAGAAGGCGGGTACCCTCCCGAGTCAGGTCATCGATAATTCCCGGATTCGCGCGCGCGACTTTGTCAGTGACCAAGCGGCTGCGAAGCGTGCGCTCAGTCTTCGTAAGATATGCCAGCGAATACTCCTTCAGGCCAGTGATTCGGGCCTCCTCGTCACTGGCGAGCCATGCTGCCATTTGCTGTCCGCGTTCAATGTCCGTCTTCGCGCCGCTCGCGAGCGCTTCCACGGCGCGACGTAACGCGGCGACATTGAAGGAATTGTCACGACAAGCGGCAGCTTCCAGCGACTCCGCAGTTTCATTCTCACCTACGCCAAGCCGGCGATTCAGCCGGCGAATAGTCTCCGCCAATTGTTCCGGCGACCCGGTCAATTCCAGCAGCCGGCTGCGCTTCTTTGCCAGATCCTGCATCAGCGCGACGAAGTCCGTCTCGTTCACATAGCGAGTCACTTGCCGTAGCGCGGCGCCGAGAATGGCACTGCCCTCACCGGGATGCCCCCTAGTTTCTTCCCCCGCGAAAGCGGGGGAAGAAGATTGGGTGAGAGCAGTGCTTATATCCTGCACGTCGTTCCCAGCCTCACCTCTTGCCCGCCCGAGAACTTCCTCACGCGCATCGACGAACAGCTCGGCGGCGCTACGCTCATCCAGCACCTGGAAATGAGGGGCAATGCCCGCTTCCAGCGGAAAGCGCTTCAGCACCGACTGGCAGAAGGCATGGATGGTCTGGATCTTCATGCCGCCGGGCGCATCCAGCACCCGGGCGAAGAGCTGCCGGGCGCGGCGGCGCATCTCGTCGCTGGCGCCCCGGCCGATCAGGTCGAGCAGACTCTTGTTCAACTCCGTATCGGGCTGTGACGTCCATTTCTCCAGCTGCTCGGCGATGCGAACGGACATTTCCGCCGCCGCGGCCTTGGTGAAGGTTAGACAAAGAATGCGCTGCGGCGCCGCGCCGTCCAGCAGCAGCCGCAGCACACGGTCGGTGAGCACCTTGGTCTTGCCCGAGCCCGCCGAGGCGGCGACCCAAGCCGATGACGCCGGGTTGGTGGCGCTGCGCTGCGCCGTGGTGGCGCGTGTCGTCGCGGCGGAGACGGCCTTGGTCATGTTTCCTCGCCGTCGGCCACCGACCATTCCCTGATCCGCGCCAGATGCCCGTAGTCGCTGAAGCGCGGCGCCGCATCCGCGTCGGGCAGCGACAGATAGCGGCTGGCGGGCTGGGCGAAGGCGTCGATCAGATTGCGCAGTCCGTCGGCGGCGTCCTTTGTCAGCTGGGCCACATCGCCCTTGATCTCCAGGTTCGTTCCCGCGGCCTCGCCGCCGCTCAGCCGCCAATAGGCCAGCGCCGCCGCCTCGCCCGCCGGCAAGCCCTCGAAGGCGCCCGCCGACAGCATGGCCGCTTCCAGCGGCAGTTGCGGCGACAGGCCGCGGTCGATTTCTTTCTTCGGCGGCACGCCGCCGGTCTTGTAGTCGATGATCTCCCAGGCGCCGTCGCGGCGCTGGTCGATGCGGTCGGCTTTCGCGCTCAGGACGAAGCGGCCGGAGGGCGTCGTCATCTGCCAAAGTCCTCTGACCTCCGCATGGGACGCGAGAAGACCGGCGCGCCGCGGCCCATCCTCGGCAATGAACCACTCGGCGATGCGCAGGAAGCGCGGCCACCAGAAGGCCCAGAGCGAAGGCCGCGACAGCAGCGGCCCGAAGCAGCGCTGCCCGATCGCGGTCAGTTGCGCCAGGGCGTCGTCCGGCAGCGGCCCGGGGAAGCGGCGGACGAATTCGTCCAGCGCCTGATGGATCACCGTGCCGCGTTCGGCGGCGCCGATCTCCGCATCCAGAGGGTCCAGTGCTTCGAGCTTGAGGATGCGCCGCGCATAAATCGCATAGGGATCGCGGCGCCAGGTCTCGATCTCCGTCACCGACAGCTTGCGCGGCCGCGCCGTGACCGGCGGACAGGGCGCCGGCCGCTCCACCGCCTTCACCGCCGCCGGCCGGTCGAGCATGGCCTGCCAGGCGCGCCAGTCGGGATCGAGCAGGGACTCCGGCTCGATGCCGATGGTGCGCAGCAATCCGTCGAGCCGCAGCAGCCAGCGGGACGGCACCGTCGGCGTGCCCTCCACCCGCAGCGACCGGGTCATCAGGAGTTGCGCCGCGCCGCAGGCCTGGGCGAAATCATGGGCGGCGAGGCCGATGCGCCGATCCGGCGCCGGCAGGCCGAGATTGCGCCGCATCGGCCGGCTGAGCCAGGGATCGGCCGCCGGCTCGGCCGGCCATGTGCCCTCGTTCAGGCCGCCGAGGATCAACAGGTCCGCCTGCTGCAGGCGCGCTTCCAGCGGGCCCCAGATGGCCAGCCGCGGATGCCGCCCGTAGCGCGGCCGGAGCACCGCGCCGCCGATCAGCGCTTGCAGCAGCGCGGGATAAAAGCGGCCGGGAATGGCGCCCAGGCTGACCGCCGATTCCCGCAAATCGGCGAAGAAGGTCGCCGCCGCCTCGCCTGCCTCGCCGGCCCACAGCCGTGCCGCGCCCGGCTGTTCGTCGGTCGCGGCCAGCGCTTCGGCAAAGCGGAGATGCTCATCGATCAGCGCCGGCAGCGGCGCCTCTGCCGCGCCCAGCAAATCAGCCATCGGCCGTGACATCTGCGCCAGCCGATCCACCAGCGCCAAATGTTCCTTGCCGTCGCCGGTGGCCACGGCATCGCGCAGACCGGCGAATCCCGCCGCCGGCCGCGGCCCACGCAGCGTTGCGACCTCCAGGCTGCGAGCCGCCTGGCGCAGCGCTGCGGGCTTCACGCCCGCCGCCGCCAGCGGATGCTTCAGCAGCGCCAGCAGCGGCGCCGGCGCCGCCCGCTCCGCCAGCAGATCCAGCGCCAGCCGCAGGAAGATTCCGGGCGGCGTTTCCGCCAGCGGCTGGCCGGCGGAGTCATCAACCGCGATGCCCCAGCGCGTCAGCTCGGCGGCGACGCGGCGCGCCAGGCCGCGGTCCGGCGTCACCAGCGCGGCGCGCTTGCCCTCGGCTTGCAGCACGCCGCGCATCTGCAGGGCGATAATCTGCGCCTCCTCCTGGGGATTGGCGCAGTCGATGCGCCTGACCTCGCGCAGCGCCAGCTTCAGGCGCTCCCGCCGCGCGCCATCGGCCTTCACCTCCTGCGCCAGGGAATGCCAGCGATCGGTGGTCACCGCGGGCCGCAGCGCTTCGTTGAGCAGCCGCGCCCGGCTCGGTGGTGCCGCGGCGCGCAGACCGCAGGCCCAGTCCCGCACGGCGGCCGGCGTCAGCGACAGACGCTGCAGCAGACGCGCCATGCCATGCTGCGGATGGGTCACATCCTCCAGGATCGCAGTCCAGGTTGTTTCATCGGCCTCGCGATCAAGGCCCGGCAGCACCACGCGGCCATTCGGCAGTTGCGCCACCACTTCCAGCAGCGCGGCGGTGGCGGGGATGCTGCCGGTGGAACCTGCGGCGATGACAGGATCCGCCGGCGGCTGCGCGCGCCAGAACGCCGCCTGCGCCGCCAGCACCTGATTGCGCCGCAGGGCCGGATCGATGCAGCCCTCCTCCTGCAGGATCTGCGGCCAGGCCTCCGTCAGGATGCCAAGGAATTTCAGGGTGCGCTGCCAAT
>JBJXDY010000046.1:0-27637 GCA_046154965.1 Dongiaceae bacterium
CGAATACCAGCTCATCCTCCAGATCATGGGCCGGGAGCCGAACCTGACCGAGCTCGGCATCTTCTCGGTCATGTGGTCCGAGCATTGCTCCTACAAATCCTCCAAGGTCTGGCTGAAAAAGCTGCCCACGACCGGCCCCCAGGTGATCCAGGGGCCGGGCGAGAATGCCGGCGTGATCGATATCGGCGACGGGCTCGCCGCCGTGTTCAAGATGGAGAGCCACAACCACCCCTCCTTCATCGAGCCCTACCAGGGGGCGGCCACCGGCGTCGGCGGCATCATGCGCGACGTCTTCACCATGGGCGCGCGGCCCATTGCCAATCTCAACGCGCTGCGCTTCGGCAGCCCCGACGATCCGAAGACGCGGCATCTGGTGGCCGGCGTGGTCAAGGGCATCGGCGGCTACGGCAATTGCATGGGCGTGCCCACCGTCGGCGGCGAGGTGAATTTCCACCCCTCCTACAACGGCAACATCCTGGTCAACGCCATGACCGTGGGGCTGGCGCGCGCCGACCGCATCTTCTATTCCGCCGCCGCCGGCGTGGGGAACCCGGTGATCTATGTCGGCGCCAAGACCGGCCGCGACGGCATCCATGGCGCCACCATGGCCTCGGCGGAATTCAACGAGGACAGCGAGGAGAAGCGCCCGACCGTGCAGGTGGGCGATCCCTTCACCGAGAAGCTGCTGCTGGAGGCGTGCCTGGAGCTGATGGCCACCGACGCCATCGTCTCGATCCAGGACATGGGTGCGGCCGGCCTCACCTCCTCGTCGGTGGAGATGAGCAGCAAGGGCGGCCTCGGCATCGAGCTGGATCTCGACCGCGTGCCCACCCGCGAGCCGCGCATGACGCCCTACGAGATCATGCTCTCCGAAAGCCAGGAACGCATGCTTATGATCTTGAAACCCGAGGCGCGGGATCAGGCGAAAAAAATCTTCGACAAGTGGGAGCTGGATTTCGCGGAAATCGGCCGCCTCACCGACAGCGGCCGCCTGGTGTTGAAAATGCACGGCCAGATCGCCGCCGACATGCCCGTGCAGCAGCTCGTCGACAAGGCGCCGATGTACGAGCGGCCCTGGGTCGCCACGCCGCCGCGGCCGGAGATCGACGCCGCGGGCCTTCCCGCGCCCAAGGATATCGGCGCCGTGCTGGAGAAGCTGGTCGGCTGCCCCGACCTCGCCAGCAAGCGCTGGGTGTGGGAGCAGTACGATCACCTGGTCATGGGCCGCACCGTGCAGCGGCCGGGCGGCGACGCCGCCGTGGTGCGCCTGCCCGACACCCGCAAGGCCCTGGCCATGAGCAGCGACTGCACGCCGCGCTATTGCCAGGCCGACCCGAAGCGCGGCGGCGCCCAGGCGGTGGCCGAGAGCTGGCGCAATCTCACCGCCGTCGGCGCCCGGCCGCTGGCCGTCACCGACAACATGAATTTCGGCAACCCGCAGCGGCCGGAGATCATGGGCCAGTTCGCCGGCTGCATCGAAGGCATGGCCGAGGCCTGCCGCGCGCTGGACTATCCCGTCGTCTCCGGCAACGTCTCGCTCTACAACGAGACCAACGGCAAGGGCATCCTGCCGACGCCCGTCATCGGCGGCGTGGGAATTCTGGACGACTACGCGAAATCAATGTCGCTGGCACTGAAGGCCGAGGGCGAGACGTTGATCCTGATCGGCGAGACCAAGGGGCATCTCGGCTCCTCGCTATTCTTGCGGGAAGTCCATGGCCGCGAGGACGGCCCGCCGCCGCCGGTGGACCTGGCGGCGGAGCGGCGCAATGGCGATTTCGTCCGCGCGGAGATCCTGGCCGGCCGGGTCGGCGCCTGCCACGACCTTAGCGACGGCGGCCTGCTGGTGGCCCTGGCGGAGATGGCCATGGCCGGCGGCATCGGCGCCACGCTGGACCTTGGTGACCGCGCGGAAACCGGCTGGCTGTTCGGCGAGGACCAGGCCCGTTATCTGCTGGCCGTCCCCGCTGCCGGCCTGGCTGCCATGCTTAAATCGGCCAAGGCCGCCGGCGTCCCGGCCCGGGCCGTGGGCCTGACCGGCGGCGCTTCGTTGACAGTCAGCGGCCGCGGGACCATATCCCTGGAGCGGCTGAAGAAGGCCCATGAATCCTGGCTGCCGGGCTACATGAACGGCAAAGCGGCCTAGCAGAGGAATCCGACCCATGGCCATGGACGCAGGCGAAATCGAACAGCTGATCAAGGATGCGCTGCCCGGCGCCATCGTGCGGATCGAGGATCTGCGCGGCGACGGCGACCATTACGCCGCCTATGTCGAGGCCGCGGCCTTCGCCGGCAAGACCCGCATCCAGCAGCATCAGATGGTTTATCAGGCGCTGCGCGGCAAGATGGGCGACCAGCTCCATGCCCTCGCGCTGCAGACCGCCGCCCCGAAATAGCGTATATCTATGACAATCTTCAGGACCCAAAGGACGCAACCATGACCAACCCGATTATCGACCGCATCAAGAAGGACATCGGCGAGAACGACATCCTTCTGTTCATGAAGGGCACGCCCGTCTTCCCGCAATGCGGCTTCTCGGCCGCCGTCGTGCAGGTATTGACCGAGCTCGGCGTGAAGTTCAAAGGCGTGGACGTGCTGACCGATCCCGCCATCCGCCAGGGGATCAAGGACTTCTCCCAGTGGCCGACCATTCCGCAGCTCTATGTGAAGGGCGAATTCGTCGGCGGCTGCGACATCGTGCGGGAAATGGCCAGCTCCGGCGAACTGCGCGACCTCCTGCACAGCAAGGGCATCTATACGAAGGCGGCATAGGCAGTTAGTTACGAATTGGGGTGGCCGCGGCCGCCCCTCTTTCGCAACAGGAACTAGGAATATTATCTTATGACAAACAGACGATCAGATTGAACATGCGCAGACCGAAGTTACCCCCACGCATAGGACGCCATGCTCAGGCTGCCATGGGCGAAGCTGCGGTGCAGGGCGCGGCCGGGGCGGCCGTCGCCCGCACCCATGGCGACGAACAGCGGCAGGAAATGCTCGTCGCGGGGATGGGCCAGCTTGGCGTCGGGCCGGGTCGCGCGGTAGCCGGCCAGCGCCTCTTCGTCGCCGGCCAGGATGCGGTCGTTGAGCCATTCGTCGAAGGCCAGCGCCCAGGGCGCCGCATTCTCGCTGTCGACCGCGTACTGCCGCAGGTTATGCACCGCGCCGCCGCTGGCCAGGATCAGCACGCGCCCCTCCTGCCGCAGGTTGCGCAGCGCCTGGCCCAGCCGCCGGTGATGGGCGGGATCCAGATGCGCCTGGATCGACAGTTGCGTCACCGGGATATCGGCATCGGGATAGATCAGCGTCAGCGGATTCCACGCGCCATGATCGAGGCCGCGGCCGGGATCCACCGCCGCCTGGAAGCCCGCCGCCTGCAATTCCATTGCCACCCGCGCCGCCAGTTCCGGCGCGCCGGGGGCGGGATAGCGCAGGCGGTAGAGCGCCTCGGGAAAGCCGTAGAAATCATGGATCGTCTTGGGCTGCGCCACGCCGCTGACCGCCGGCTGCGGCGTCTCCCAATGGGCCGACACGCAGAGGATCGACTCCGGCCGCCCCAGCATATCGCCGAGCCCGGCCATGTACTGCCGCGCCGGGATATCCTCGAACACCAGCGTCGGCGCGCCGTGGGAAACGAAAACAGCGGGAAACATCGTCAACTCCAAGCCATCGGGCCGGCCATAGAGATGTTCCGGGAAACGCGCGCTGTAAAGAAGGCACGGCCGCGTAACCGCCAAAGCAAAACGGGCCGGCATCGCTGCCGGCCCGTCGGTAACTCGATGAGCCGCCCGTCAGTGCGAGTAGTATTCGATGACGCGGTTCGGCTCCATCTGCACCGGGTAGGGCACGTCGGCCAGCTTGGGCGAGCGCAGGAACGTCGCCTTCAGCAGCTTGTGGTCGGCATTGATGTAGTCGGGCACGTCGCGCTCGGGCGACTGGATCGCTTCCAGGATCAGCGCCATCTCCCGCGACTTCTCCTTCACCTCGATCACGTCGTTGTCCTTGACGCTGAAGGAGCCGATGTTGACCCGGCGGCCGTTCACTTTGACATGGCCGTGATTGACCAGCTGGCGGGAGGCGAACACGGTCGGCGCGAACTTGGCGCGGTAGACCACCGTGTCCAGGCGGCGCTCCAGCAGCGCCACCAGGTTCTCGCCGGAGTCGCCGCGGCGGCGCATGGCTTCGTCATAGATGCGGCGGAACTGGCGCTCGCCGATATTGCCGTAATAGCCCTTCAGCCGCTGCTTGGCGGTGAGCTGCAGGCCGTACTCCGACGGCTTCTTGCGCCGCTGGCCATGCTGGCCGGGGCCGTATTCGCGCTTGTTGATCGGGCTTTTCGGACGGCCCCAGAGGTTAACCCCGAGGCGGCGGTCAATCTTGTATTTCGATTCCTGCCGTTTCGACATGGAATCTCCTTTCTTTATCAATATGTTGTCCCGATAGTTCCAGCAGCCTCCAAAGAGGCCAGGACGGGGCCGCGGCCATACACCGCCGCCCGCTTTCTCGGGAATAGGGCCGGGGTTTCTAGCCGCCGCCCCCGCCCCTGTCAAATCGCCGGACCGGGCCGTTATCCGCGGTTTTTCCTGCGCGGATGGCTACGCTTGCAGACCGCAATACGTCATACTCCCGTGCTATCCCTGCAATCGGGGGATGCATCTTCAGGGGAGGAACGACATGGCCCGCAAAGCAAAGCGTTCAACCAAATCAGCCAAGCGCGCGCCCGCGCGCAAGCCCGCGAAGAAGAAAGCCGCAGCCCGCAAGCCGGCGGCGAAGAAAAAAGCCGCCAAGCGCACGGCGCCGAAATCGAAGCCGCCCTACGGCTATCGCAGCGCGACGCCGCACATCGTGCTGCGCGGCGCGGCCCAGGCCCTCGATTTCTACAAGGCAGCGCTCGGCGCTATCGAGCGCATGCGCATGGCGACGCCCGACGGCGCGCGGCTGATGCATGCGGAGATGCAGATCGGCGACTCCGTCATCATGATGTCCGACGAATTCCCGGAGATGAACACCGGCGCGCGGGCGCCCAATGTGCTGGGCGCCACGACGGGCTCGATCCATCTCTATTCCGAGGACATCGAAGAGCTGTTCAGCCGCGCGGTCGCCGCCGGCATGACCGTGCTGATGCCGCTGCAGGACATGTTCTGGGGCGACCGCTATGGCAGGCTGCGGGATCCCTTCGGTCATCAATGGAGCATCGCCAAGCAGATGCGCAAGATGACGCCGGAAGAAATCGCCGAAGCGGCGCAAGCCGCATTCGCTGCGAAGGGTTAGGCGCGGGTCTTCACAACCCAAGTGTGTTTCCCCCGCGGAAGCGGGGGTCCAGGGGAAGCAGGGCGCCCTGCAACTCCTGGACCCCCGCTTTCGCGGGGAACACAAATTTTGAATTCGGCCAGCCCCTACTCCGCCGACCGCCGCTTCGGCCGGCGCACCCGCTGATGGGCCAGCTCCTTGACGACGCCATGCAGCGTGCGGATCTCCTGCTCGGTCAGATCCGCGCGCTGGAAGATGTTCCTGATATTGCGCACCATGCTCGGCCGCTTCTCCGCATTGCGCAGGAAGCCGCAGTCGACCAGCTCCTGCTCCAGATGGGCGAAGAAGTTGAACAGTTCCTCCTTCGAGGCCAGGCCGGTCTGGTTGGTGACGAGCTGCCGCGCGGGCACCGAACTGCCGGCCTGGAACCACTCATAGCCGATCAGCAGCACCGCCTGCGCCAGATTGAGCGAGGAGAAGGCCGGGTTGAGCGGCACCTGCAGCACCGTGTCGGCCAGCGGGATGTCGTCGTTATGCAGCCCCGTGCGTTCCGGCCCGAACAGCACGCCGGTCTTTTCGCCGCGCCCCAGCGCCGCACGCATCTCCGTGGCCGCCTGGCGCGGCGTCACCACCGGCTTGATCTGGCCGCGATGGCGCGCAGTCGTGGCGTAAACGCGGCTGAGGTCGGCGACCGCCGCCGCCGTGCTGTCGAACAGCCGCACATTCTCGATCACCGCATCGGCACCCGAGGCCGCGGCGACCGCCTTGCGGTTCGGCCAGCCGTCCCGCGGCCGCACCAGCCGCAGATCCACCAGCCCGCAATTCAGCATGGCGCGGGCCGCCGTGCCGATGTTCTCGCCCAGCTGCGGCTCCACCAGGATGATCGCCGGACCTGCGCCGGGCTTGGCGCGGCCGTCCTTCATATGGCCGGGATAGAGGCGCTCCGTCTTCTTGCTGCGGTCGGTGCCGGACATGGCTCAGCCGGCGGCCGGCGCTTTCGCCGCGGCGGCGCCGGCCCGGAACAGTTTCCAGGTGATGGCGTCGTTCAGCGCGTTGAAGGAGGCATCGATGATGTTCGGCGAGACGCCCACGGTGCTCCAGCGCTCGCCAGTCTCGTCGGCGCTTTCGATCATTACCCGGGTGACCGCGCCGGTGCCGGCATTGGGCGTGAGGATGCGCACCTTATAGTCGACCAACCGCATGTCCTGCAGATCCGGATAGAGCGGCAGCAGCCCCTTGCGCAACGCGCCGTCCAGCGCATTCACCGGGCCGTTGCCGGTGGCCACGGTCATCAGCCGGTCGCCGGCGACTTCCATGGTGATCGTCGCCTCGGACTCCGTGACCAGCTCGCCCCGCGCGTTCCAGCGCCGGTCGTCCATGACGCGGAAGCGCATGACGCGGAAGTAATCGGGCACGCTGCCCAGCGCCCGCCGCGCCAGCAGCTCGAAGCTGGCCTCCGCGCCGTCATAGGCGTAGCCGTCATATTCCCGGGACTTCACCGTTTCCACCAGCGTCGAGACTTTGGGATCGTCGGCGGCGACTTCGAGGCCGATGTCGCGGAAGCGCGCCAGGATGTTGGCGCGGCCGGACTGATCGGAGACGACGATATGCCGGCGGTTGCCCACCAGCGACGGTTCGATGTGCTCGTAGGTGCGCGGGTCTTTCTCCACCGCCGACACATGCAGCCCGCCCTTGTGCGCGAACGCGGACTCGCCGACATAGGCGGCGTTGCGCAGGGGCGCGCGGTTCAGCCGCTCGTCCAGAAGCCGCGACAAATGGGTGAGTTGCTTGAGACCGGCTTCGGTGACAGCGACCTTGAAATCCGTCTTCAGCATCAGCGAGGGAATCAGCGACACCAGATTGGCATTGCCGCAACGCTCGCCCAGGCCGTTCAGCGTGCCCTGGATCTGCCGTGCGCCGGCGCGGACCGCCGCCAAGCTGTTGGCCACGGCGTTCTCGGTATCGTTGTGGCAGTGGATGCCGACATGGCTGCCGGGGATCGCGGCGCAGACTTCGCCGACGATGCGCTCGATCTCATGGGGCAGCGTGCCGCCATTGGTATCGCAGAGCACGACCCAGCGCGCGCCGCTGTCATAGGCTGCCTTCGCGCATTGCATGGCGTAGTCGCGGTTGGCCTTGTAGCCGTCGAAGAAATGCTCGGCGTCGAACATCACCTCGCGTTTCCTGGTCTTCGCCAGGGCGACGCTTTCGGCGATCATGTCCACGTTCTCGGCGTGGCTGATGCCCAGGGCGACATCCACATGAAAATCCCAGCTCTTGCCCACCATGCAGACCGCATCCGCCTTGGCGCTCAGCAACGAGGCGAGGCCGGGATCGTTGGCGGCGCTGCGGCCGGGACGGCGGGTCATGCCGAAGGCGGTGAAGACGGCATTCTTCAGCGACGGCGGAGCGGCGAAGAAGGCGTCGTCCGTGGGGTTCGCCCCCGGCCAGCCGCCCTCCACATAGTCGATGCCCAGCCCATCCAGCGCCACGGCGATGGCCTGCTTGTCCAGCACGCTGAAATCGACGCCCTGAGTCTGGGCGCCGTCGCGCAGCGTGCTGTCGAAAAGATAGAGGCGTTTATCGTCCATGACGGCGATCGGCTAAGGCCTGCATTTTCTGGTCGGGGCCGGCCTTTCTGCCCTGCCCCGGCCGTGGCGTCAATTCAGGCGCCCGGCGGCCCGGGCGCCGGCCTGGGCAGGCCGAAGCGAATCCCCTAAGGTCCCGGCCATGCTGGATTTCATCCCCGATTGGAGCCGCCTGCTGCCGTTCCTGGTGGCGGGCCTGAGCCTGAACCTCACGCCCGGGGCCGACGTGACCTACGTCCTGGCCCGCAGCGCCGGCCAGGGGCGCGGCGCCGGCGTGGTCTCGTCCTTTGGCGTCTCGGCCGGGTCGCTGGGGCATTGCCTCCTGGCCGCCGTCGGGGTGTCGGCGCTGCTGGCCTCCTCGCCGACCCTGTTCCTGATCATCCAGTATGGCGGCGCCGCCTATCTGCTCTACCTCGCCTGGAAGGCCTGGCGGGGCGCCAGCCAGCCGCTGGCGATGCAGGAGCGGCCCAGAGCCAGCCTCACCCGGGTGTTCCTGGAGGGTGCCTGGACCAATCTGCTGAACCCCAAGGTGGCGCTGTTCATCCTGGCGTTCCTGCCGCAGTTCGTGGACCCGGCGCGGGGCCATGTGATCGGGCAGATGCTGTTTCTCGGCCTGCTGTTCAACATCGGCGGCACCACGGTCAACCTGGTGGTGGCGCTGGTGGTCGGCTGGATCAGCGACCATCTCAGGCAATCGGCGCGCTTTGCCCTTTATGTCGGGCGTTTCTCGGCTGTGGTGATGCTGTGGCTGGCGGTGCAGACGCTGTTCCTGCGCCGCGTGGCGGCGGCCTGACCGCCATGGCCGCACCGCCGCGCTTTCCCGTTTCCGTGAAGGGCGTGCTGCTGATCGACGGCGCCGTGGTGCTGCTGAAGAACGAGCGCGACGAGTGGGAGCTGCCCGGCGGCCGGCTGGAAGCGGGCGAGAACCCGGCGGGCTGCGTGGCGCGGGAGATCCGAGAGGAGCTCGGGCTCGAGATCCAAGTGGCCGGCATCATCGATTGCTGGAACTTCGAGGTGCTGCCCGGGCAGGAGGTGGTGATCGTCACCTATGGCTGCCGCCTGGACGGCCATGACGAGATCGAGATCAGCGCCGAGCACAAGGAAGTCGGCCTGTTCTCGCCCGAAGCTCTGGCCGGACTGCCGATGCCCGAAGGCTACCGGCGCTCGGTCAGAGATTGGATATCGAGTTCCGAATCGATACAGCCGAAGTAGTTTTGCAGTTGCTGTGAAAAACTGTTCTATCCGGCTCGCCGCCAGGTTGTACCGCCGGGTCCGTCCTCGAGGATGATTCCGGCGTCGGTCAATTCCCGGCGGATGCGGTCGGCCTCGGCAAAGTTCTTGCCCTTTCGCGCGGCAACCCGGGCGGCGATCCGGCCATCGATCCAGGCATCATCGCCGGCGGCATTCGCGCCCGCGCCTTTCAGCCAGGCCACCGGATCGTTCCACAGCAGCCCCAGCAGCTTGCCGTCGGTCAGCAGGACCGCCTTCCAGTGGGCCTTTTCCGCCGCCGTGGCGGCGCTGTTCAGCGCCCGCAGCGCCTCATGCAGATGGGACAGCGCCATCGGCGTGTTGAGATCGTCCTCCAGCGCCGCCAGCACATCCAGCGGCGGCGCCTTCATCGTTTCCGGCGCGATGTCGCGGACCTTGTCCAGGGCGATGTAAAAGCGGTCGAGCTGCTCCTTCGCTTCCTTCACGGAATCGCGGGAGATGTCCAGCGGCTGCCGGTAATGGGCGGTCATCAGCGCCCAGCGGATCGCCTCGCCGCGATGGCCTTCGGCGATCAGCTCGCGCACGGTGAAGAAGTTGCCCAGGGATTTCGACATCTTTTCGCTGGCGATCTGCACGAAGCCGTTATGCATCCAGACATTGGCCAGCGGCGCCCCGTCATGGGCGCAACGGCTCTGGGCGATCTCGTTTTCATGATGGGGAAAGACGAGGTCCAGACCGCCGCCATGGATATCGAAGGTGATGCCCAGGATCTTCCGCGCCATAGCCGAGCATTCGATATGCCAGCCCGGCCGCCCCTTGCCCCAGGGGCTGTCCCAGCCGGGCTCGCCCGGCTTCGCCGGCTTCCACAGTACGAAGTCGGCGGGACTCTTTTTGTAGGGCGCCACTTCCACCCGCGCGCCGGCGATCAGCTCGTCCTGCGAGCGGCGGGAGAGCCGGCCATACTCCGCCATCGCCGGCACATGGAACAGCGCATGGCCCTCGGCGGCATAGGCGAAGCCCTTGTCGATCAAGATCTGGATCAGCGCGATCATCTCCGGGATATGGCCGGTGGCGCGCGGCTGGTGGGACGGCGTCAGCGCGCCCAGCGCCGCCATGTCCTCTTCATAGGCCCTGGCGGTGCGCATGGTCAGATCGCCGATCGGCTCGTTGTTCTTTGCCGCGGCCTGGATGATCTTGTCGTCTACATCGGTGAAGTTGCGGACATAGCAGACATGGTCGTCGCCATAGATATGGCGCAGCAGCCGGAACAGGATGTCGAATACCACCACCGGCCGCGCATTGCCGATATGGGCGAAGTCATAGACCGTGGGTCCGCAGACATACATCCGCACGTCCTTGGCATCGATCGGCGCGAAGGCCTCTTTGCGGCGGGTCAGCGTGTTGTAGAGATGGATCGGCACGGTCTGGTCCTTCAGGTGATTGGCAAGTCATGGCAAAGCAAACGGGAGCCTGTCTCGGGCCACCGGCTTCATATCCAGAACATTGGGAAAACGCGACTGGATCGCCGGACTTAGGCCCGGCAACAACAGCTCAAAATAGCTTCGCGCGTCGCGATCATGGGTTTTGCATAGCATAACCGGCGGCCGGCCGCTATGCCCTTTCGCCGCGCAGACGCGCCAGGGCCCGGTCGCGACCGATCAGCGGCAGGAATTCCTTCATTTCCGGGCCATGGTCGCGGGCGGTCAGGGCCAGCCGCAGGGGCTGGAACAGCTCTTTACCTTTGCGGCCGGTGGCGGATTTCACCGCACCGGTCCAGGCCGACCAGGTCTCCGGCCCCCAGGGCTCCGGCGGCAGCAGCCCGGCGGCGGCGGCGGCAAAGCCAGTGTCGGCGATCACCGGGGCGATGGGGCCGCGGCTCACCTCCAGCCATTCGCGAAGATCGGCGAGCCTGCCGATATTGGCGCGGGCCACGGTCCAGAGCGGCTCATCGACGGCATCGAGCCCCATCGCCGCCAGCTTCGCCCTCACCTTCTCGAACGGCAGCAGATGCAGCAGGCGGGCATTCAGATGCACCAGCTCCCGCAAATCGAACTTCGGCGTCACCGCGTTGTAGTGATTGAGGGCGAAGGTGGCGGCCAGCGCATCCAGCTCCGCCACCGGTTCGATCTTATCGGTGGTGCCGACCCGCGCCAGATAGCTGTTGATGGCCATGGCTTCGATGCCGTCCGCGCGCAGTTCGGCCACCGACAAGCTGCCCGTACGCTTTGAAAGTCCCTCGCCGGAAACATTCGCCAGCAGCGGCAGATGGCCGAAGCGCGGCGGCTTCGCGCCGAGCGCTTCGAAGAGCTGCGCCTGGGCGCCGGTGTTGGTGACATGATCGGCGCCGCGGATCACATGAGTGATGCCCAGGTCGATATCGTCGACGACGGAGGTAAAAGTGTAGAGATAGCTGCCATCGCCGCGGATGAGCACGGGGTCGCTCTGGCTCGCCTCGTCGATATCCTGAGGCCCGCGCACCAGATCGTCCCAGCGTTCGTGGGCGGCGTTCAGCAGGAAACGCCAATGGGGCCGCAGGCCCTGGGCCTCCAGCCGTGCGCGGTCCTCGGCCGTGAGACTCAGCGAGGCGCGGTCATAGACCGGCGGCAGATGGCGCTGCTGCTGGCTGCGGCGCTTGAGGTCCAGCTCTTCCGGCGTCTCGTAGCAGGGATAGAGCCGCTTGGCCGCCTTCAGCTTCTCGGCGGCCGCATCATACAGAGCGTTGCGCTCCGACTGCCGCGCGAACTCCTGCCAGATGAGGCCGAGCCAGCGCAGGTCTTCTTCGATGCCGGCAGCTGATTCCGCCGTTGAGCGCTCGCGGTCGGTATCGTCCATGCGCAGCACGAACACGCCGCCAGCCCGCCGCGCGAACAGCCAGTTGGCCAGCGCAATGTAGATGTTGCCGACATGGATCCGGCCCGTCGGGCTCGGCGCAATGCGCAGCCGCGCCGTCATCAGCCGCCCCGGTAGGCGTTGGTGATGGGGTAGCGCCGGTCGCGGCCGAAAGCGCGGCGGGTGATCTTCACGCCGGGCGGCGCCTGGCGGCGCTTGTACTCGGCGCGGTCCAGCATGCGCCAGATGCGCTCCACGGTGGCCCGGTCATGGCCGCGAGCGACAATCTCGTCGACGCCCATCTCGTTCTCGATCAGGCATTCGAGGATCTTGTCCAGGGTTGCGTAGCGCGGCAGGTCGTCCTCGTCCTTCTGATCGGCCTTCAGTTCCGCGGTCGGCGGCCTGACGATGACATTGTCGGGCATGACGCGGCCGGCGGGTCCGCGCGCATCCGGCAGGCGGATCTCGTTGCGCCAGCGCGACAGGGCGAACACGGTCGTCTTGTAGACGTCCTTCAAGACCGAGTAGCCGCCGCACATGTCGCCATAGAGTGTGGCGTAGCCCACAGACATCTCCGATTTGTTGCCGGTGGACAGAACCATATGGCCGAACTTGTTCGACAGTGCCATCAGCGTGAGGCCGCGAGCGCGGCTCTGGATGTTCTGCTCAGTGATGTCTTCGTTGGTGCCGGCAAACTGCTTCTTCAGCATTTCGGCGAAGGCCTTCATCGCCGGTTCGATCGAGACGGTGTCCAGCCGGATGCCCAGCAGCCGCGCCACTTCAGCCGCGTCGTCCAGACTCTCCTGGCTGGTATAGGGCGATGGCATCATCACCGCATGCACCCGGTCCGGGCCCAGCGCATCCACCGCCACCGCCGCAGTGATTGCGGAATCGATGCCGCCGGACAGCCCCAGCAGCACGCCGGGAAAGCGGTTCTTCTCCACATAGTCGCGCAGGCCGAGTGTCATCGCCGCATAGATGCTCGGCAGACCACCCAGCGGCTTGGTCAGCTCGCCCGCGACACAGCGCCAGTGATCGCCCTGGCGCTGCCAGCGGGTGAGCGACACCGCCTCGGTGAAAGCCGGGAGCTGCGCCTTCAGGTTGTAATCGCCATCGACAACGAAAGATGCGCCGTCGAACACCAGCTCATCCTGTCCGCCCACCTGATTCACATAGATGATCGGCAGCGCGGATTCTTTCACGCGCTGCACCGCGAGCTGGATGCGGCCGTCATGCTTCTCATATTCATAAGGGCTGCCATTGCCGAGCATGAGGATTTCGGCACCCGTCTCCGCCAGGCATTCGGTCACGGTCGGATACCACATATCCTCGCAGACCATGACGCCGAGCCGGACATTGCGGAAATTCACCGGCCCCTGGGGCGGACTCGGCGTGAATACACGCTTCTCGTCGAACACGCCGTAGTTGGGTAGATCGCATTTGTAGCGGGCGGCGGCCACACGCCCCTGATCCAACAGGACTGCGGCGTTGTACAGCTTGCCATCCTCGCGCCAGGGCGAGCCCACGATCAGCGCCGGCCCGCCATCGGCCGTCTCCGCCGCCAGCTTGGTGACCGCCGACTCGCAGGCCTCCTGGAAGGACGGCTTCAGCACCAGATCCTCTGGCGGATAGCCGCAGACATTGAGCTCGCTATAGATCACGAGATCGGCGCCTTGTGCCTTGGCCTCGGCGCGGCCCTTGCGGATCTTCGAGATGTTGCCCTCGACATCGCCGAGGACGGGATTCTGCTGGGCCAGGGAGATGTTGAGAGTGTCGGTCATTCTGCAAATGCTGCAATTGGTTGCACAACATCCGCAACAATAGCCGACAGCGGCAGCCCTGACCATTGCGCCGGGCGCAACCCTCGTCAGCGCCGGATTCCCATGCTAGCGTTCCGCAGTCCGAGGCCGAGAGAACAAGAAAATGCTCAATACCGAAGTGACCAAGAAGATTACCAAGGCCGTCGATGGCGGCTTCGATGCCCAGCTCAAATTCACCGCCGACCTGACCCGCCTGCCCTCGCTCAGGGGACAGGAAGCGACGGCGCAGGATTTCATGGCCCGCGCCTATCGCGACCGGGGTCTGGCCCTTGACCGCTGGAAAATCGACGTGAAAGACATCCAGGGCCTGCCGGGATTTTCGCCGGTCGCGGTCTCCTATGACGATGCCTGGAACGTTGTGGGCGCGCACCGGCCAAAGACACCTTCGGGCAAGTCGGTCATCCTCAACGGCCATATCGACGTGGTGCCCACCGGTCCGCTGGATATGTGGACCACGCCGCCTTTCGAGCCGCGCATCAGCGACGGCTGGCTCTATGGCCGCGGCTCCGGCGACATGAAGGCCGGGCTGGTCGCCAACTTGTTCGCCTTCGACGCGCTGCGCCGCGCCGGGCTTGAGCCCCAGGGCGAGATCTATTTCCAGTCGGTCATCGAGGAGGAATGCACGGGCAATGGCGCGCTGGCCTGCCTGCAGCGCGGCTATCGCGCCGACGCCGCCATCATCCCCGAGCCCAGCGGCACCGCGCTCGGCTCGGCGCAGGTGGGCGTGATGTGGTTCCAGGTGAAGGTGCGCGGCCGGCCCGCCCATGTGGCCTATGCCGGCCGCGGCAGCAACGCCATCGAGGCCTGCTTCCCCCTGATCAGAGCCTTGCATGAGATGGAGCATCGCTGGAACGAGAAGGGCCATCCCGCCTTTGCCGATACCGACCATCCGATCAATTTCGTCGTGTCGAAGATCGAAGGCGGTGACTGGACCTCGTCGGTGCCGGCCTGGTGCACCTTCGACATGCGCATCGGCATCTTCCCGGGCATGGATCTGGCCGATGTGCGGCGCGAGGTGGAGTCGACCATCGCCGAGGCCGCGCGCAAGGACAACTTCCTCGCCAACAGCCCGCCCGATATCGTCTATCACGGCTTCCAGGCCGAAGGTTATGTGCTGGAGCCGGGCACGGCGGCGGAGAAGCTGCTGCAACAATGCCACCTGGCCGCCCACGGCAAGGAACTCGGCCGCCGCATCTTCACCGGCACCACGGACGCCCGCTTCTTCGGCCTCTATGCCGGCATCCCCGGCCTGGTCTACGGCCCCACGTCGCATGACATCCACGCCTTCGACGAGCGCGTGGAGATCGAGTCGATCAGGCTGACGACGCAGGCCATCGCGCTGTTCATCGCGGAATGGTGCGGGGTGAAAGCGGGGTAGCTACTTCCTGAACAGGAACTCTCTGCCCACCTTTACGCGCTTGACGCCGTTGTACTCGATGATGTCGGCGGTGGCGTAGGTTTCGGTCCAGCGCTGCGGTAGGAAGGAGCCGGTGCCGATGATGTCCACTGGCGCCTTGGCCTCGGCCATCACCTTGCATTTCGCGGGATCGAAGCCGGAGGAGGCGACGATGCGGACCTTGGGGAAGCCCGCCTCGTTCAAGGCTTCGCGGGTCTTGTAGATGGCAGCGGCGGTAACGCCGGCGCCGACGAGGTAACGCAGCTCCGTCTCGCTGCGGTAGCCGCGGATCACCGCTGGCACATGACGCTCCAGCACGGCGTAGGAAACCGAAGGATCGAGCCCTTCGATGAATCGGCTGCCGGGCGTATCGAGCCGCACGCCGAGCTTGCCCTGCGCCGCCAGATCGGGGAAGCGGCGGCAGACTTCCAGAGAATCCGTGATCTCGCGGCCGAAATAGTCGACCAGCACGGTCATGGTGTCGTCGGGGAATGCCTCGTGGAACATCTCGGCCGCGCGCAGGGTCGAGCCGGCATAGCCGATCAGCGCGTGGGGCATGGTTCCCATGCCGTCCTGGCGCCCAAAATAATGCGCCGTCGCCGCCGTGGCGTTGCCAATGAAGCCCTTGGCATTCACCTTGCGCTTGGCCCGCGCCGATCCCACCGAGGCGGCATAGGCCATGATGTCGGCCATCTCCGTGCCGGCGCAGTGCCGCGCATCCATGGCCAGGAATTCCACCAGGGGCAGGTCGGCGCACATGGTGAAGGCATTGAAGGCCGCAACGCAGGCCGGCCCCAGCTTCATCAGGAAAACAGTCTCGGTATCGGCCAGGGCGGCGAAGGAGCCGCTGATATAGAGGATCGGCTCGCCGGCGCCGACCCAGCGGCCTTCGGCATAATTGACCTGGATGTCAAAGCCGGTATTGCGCGCCTTGGCGATGCCTTGCAGCCACTCCACCGCCAGCCGCGGCGCCGATACGACCGGGCGGCGCATGAACACGGCGTAGGTGACCCGCTGATCGCCGAACTTCTCCACCGCCTGCTTGGTGCGCAGGAAGTAATGATCGGTCCAGGCGGGAAGATTCTTGAGATCGGGATGCATGATGACTGCTTGATGCAAGGTGAAGGACGGGACGCCGGGCCAGCATACCCCTCCTCCTCCCCCCATAAGCAAGGGGCGGCCGTCGGGGAGATCGCGCAGCGATGCTGCCGAAGCCGCCCCGGACGACGGTTTTGCGCTGTTTCGCGCCTAGATCATGATCGGATCGTGCTACTCCGGCGCGATCCGTGAATCATGCTCTAACTCAACAAAGTAGACCAAGATCGTCTCGGATTGATTCAATCCGAGACGATCTTGGTCTAGGCCGCCGCCATTAGCCGCTGGCCGTTGCTGCCGGCGCGCTCAGCCTTCAGCCCCTCGGCCAGCAGGAACGCCAGCTCCAGCGACTGGCTGGCGTTGAGGCGCGGGTCGCAATGGGTGTGATAGCGGTCCGCCAGCTGATCGTCGGTGATCGCCTGGGCGCCGCCGATGCATTCGGTGACGTTCTGTCCCGTCATCTCGAAATGCACGCCGCCGGCATGGGTGCCCTCCGCGCGATGGACGGCGAAGAACGAGCGCACTTCCTGCAGGATGCGGTCGAACGGCCGGGTCTTATAGCCGCTCGCGGACTTCACGGTGTTGCCATGCATGGGGTCGCAGGACCACACCACCTTGGCGCCATGGCGCTTCACCGCCCGCACGAGCCCCGGCAGCTTCGAGTCCACTTTGTCATGGCCCATGCGGGCGATCAGCGTCAGGCGGCCCGGAATGTTCTGCGGATTCAGCGCATCGATCAGCCGCAGCAGATCGTCGGCATCCAGCGACGGCCCGCATTTCAGGCCGATGGGATTTTCGACGCCGCGCATGAATTCCACATGGGCGCCGTCAAGTTGCCGCGTGCGGTCGCCGATCCAGACGAAATGCGCCGAGCAGTCGTACCAGCGCCCGGTCAGGCTGTCTTGCCGCGTCAGCGCCTCTTCATACGACAGCAGCAGCGCCTCGTGGCTGGTGTAGAACTCGGTCTCGCGGATTTGCGGCGTGGTCTCCGAGTTGATCCCGCAGGCAGCCATGAACTCCAGCGTCTCCGACAGCCGGTCCGCCAGCGCTTCATATTTGCCGCCCTGCGGGCTTTCGGCGACGAAATCCAGGTTCCAGCGATGCACTTTGTGCAGGTCGGCGAAACCGCCTTGGGCGAACGCCCGCAGCAGATTCAGCGTCGACGCCGATTGGTTGTAGGCATGCACCAGCCGTTCCGGATCGGGGATGCGGGCCGCCGGCTCGAACTCGATACCGTTGACGATGTCGCCGCGATAGCTCGGCAGCTCCTGGTCGCCGATCTTCTCCATCGGCGCCGAGCGCGGCTTGGCGAACTGGCCGGCCATGCGGCCCACCTTCACCACCGGACAGGCGGCGCCGAAGGTCAGCACCACGGCCATCTGCAGCAGCACCTTGAAGGTATCGCGGATGTTGTTGGCGCTGAACTCGGCGAAGCTTTCCGCGCAGTCGCCGCCCTGGAGCAGGAAAGCCTTGCCCTCGGCCACGCGGCCGAGCGCTGCGGTCAGGTTGCGTGCCTCGCCGGCAAACACCAGCGGCGGCAGCGCCCTGAGACGCTTCTCCACGGCCTGGACCTTGACCGGGTCGGGATATTCGGGGACCTGGCTGATCGGCTTGGATCTCCAGCTGTCCAGGCTCCATTTGGTACTCATGGCGGATCTCTTTTTCTGGTGTCCTGCGCGAAGCTGACGCATATACGCTGGAACCGCCGACGATTCAACGAATCGGGTGATCGGCAGAGCCGGTATTTGCACGCGTGCGCCATGCTTAACCCCTTGAGCCACAATGGATAGTTCGCTGAAGGCCGGCATCGTCAGGGCGTTGGAGCGCCGCGGCATGGTGCTCGCCGGGGGCGAGGCCAACCTTACCAGGCTCACCGGCAGCGGCTGGAACGACGTCTTCCGGCTCCAGGCCACGGGAGTCGACTGGGTGGTGAAGCTCTATAACTCAGGTCAGCAGGCGAGCCTGTTTCCGATGATGCCGGAGGGCGAGACCCAGGCGCTGGAGGCGCTGCACGGCCGCAAGGTGGCGCCCGAACCGGTGGCCTTCCTCAAGACCGAAAACGATCTCCAGGGGCTCGGCCGACCGATGCTGGTCTATGTCTATTACCCCGGCCAGCAATGGGTCGCCGGCGTGGAGCCGGTGGCCGAACTGTTCAAGCGGCAGCATGTCCTGGCCCCGGACGGCCAGCGGCCGCTGGCCAGCGAACCCGGCGCGATCCTGTATCAGGGTGACCAGCTGCTGACCAAGCTGACCGACGATGCATGGGCGCAGAGGTTGAAGGCGGCGCGGCCGGTACCTCCGGTGTCGCTGCCCCGCGGCCGCCGCGCGTTGGTGCATACCGATGCCGGACCGGCGAACATCATCCGGGGCGAGGACGGCTTGCGGCTGATCGGCTGGCGCTGTCCGGGGATCGGCGATCCCGCAGAGGATCTCTACGGATTTCTCTCGCCGGCCTTCCAGATTCTTTCCAAGAGTCCGTTGCTCAGCACCGACGATCACGGCCGCTTCCTGCGGCAGTATGGCGATGCGGTGACTGTCGAGCGGCTGGACCTGCTGTGGCCCGCCTACTCTTACCGCATGCTGGCCTATTGCCGCTTGCGCGTGCTGGAGTTGCAGCACCGCGACCCCAAGCTCAGCGAACGCTACCGCAACGCGTTCGAAGCGGAGTTCGCCATGCTCTAGTACCCGCAATCATGAATTCGGACTACAGGCGATGAGAAGAGCGGCGGGTCCTAGAAAGTTGATTTGTCCCCAACTTCGAATGCGGCGAGCCGCTGATCGCAACTCACCGAATTGCGAAACTGGGTACTAGGCGCCGCCCTACTCCGCCGCCTTCTTTTGCGGTTCGGGCAGCGGCGTGCGCAGGGTGACGAATTCCTCGGCCGCCGTCGGATGCACCGCCATGGTGGCATCAAACTGCTGCTTGGTAGCGCCCATCTTCACGGCGATGGCGATGGATTGGACGATCTCCGGCGCATCCGGCCCGACCATATGCACGCCGACGACGCGTTGGCTGGCGCGGTCCACCACCAGCTTCATCATGGTCTTCTCGTCGCGGCCCGACAGCGTGTGTTTCAGCGGCCGGAAATTGGTGCGGTAGATGTCAACCGCGCCGCAATGGATGCGAGCGAATGCCTCGGTCATGCCGACGCTGCCCACGGGCGGATGGCTGAACACGGCGCTGGCCACCGTGTGGTGATCGACTGATGTCGGCCGCTTGCCGAACACCGTATCGGCGAAGGCATGGCCCTCGCGGATCGCGACGGGCGTCAGGTTGAGGCGATTGGTGCAGTCGCCGACAGCGTAGATACTGGGCAGTGCCGTCTGCGAGTATTCGTTGACCATGACGGCGCCGTCACCGCCGAGCGAGACACCGGCCGCTTCCAGCCCCATACCACCCGTGTTGGGAATGCGGCCGATCGCATACATCACGAGATCGGTTTCCAGCACCGTGCCGTCGCTGAGCGTCAGCCGGTAGCCACTGGCGATCTTGTCCGTGCGCTTGATGATGGTGCCCAGGCGGATCTCGATGCCCTTCTTGCCCATTTCCGCCGCAAGCGTAGTGCGGATATTGTCATCGAAGCCGCGCAGGATCTGGTCGCCGCGATAGAGCTGCGTCACCTTTGCGCCGAGGCCGTTGAAGATGCCTGCGAACTCCACGGCGATGTAGCCGCCGCCGGCAACGACCACGCGGCGCGGCAGTTCCTTCAGATGGAATGCCTCGTTCGAGGTGATGCCGAACTCCGCACCCGGCTCCTTCGGCAGCGACGGATGGGCGCCGGTTGCAACCAGGATGTAGTCGGCGGTGATGCGCTTGCCGCCGACCTCCAGGGAATGGGCGTCGAGCAGCGTCGCGCGCGATTCGATCAGCGCGACTTTCGATTCCGACAGCAGCCTCTTGTAGATGCCGTTGAGCCGGTCGATCTCCCGGTCCTTGTTGGCAATCAACGCTTCCCAGCTGAACTTCGCGCCGCCGACAGACCAGCCAAATCCGGCCGCGTCCTCGAAGTCTTCATGGAAATGCGCGGCATAGGCCAGCAGCTTCTTCGGCACGCAGCCCCTGATGACGCAGGTGCCGCCGACCCGGTATTCCTCGGCAATCGCCACCTTCGCGCCATAGCCGGCCGCGATCCGCGCCGCCCGCACGCCGCCCGAACCGGCGCCGATGACGAAGAGATCGTAATCGTACTTGGCCATGGATATGGCGTCCTCCGCTCGGCGCCTCTTGCTTAGATGGGAGTGCCCGGGGCCAAATGCAAAAGCCCTCATGCCCAGCTTGTCGGGGCATGAGGGCTTTCGTCAAGCCAGCGCAGAATACAGGCGGATCAGATGCCGCCCATGCACAAATACTTGATCTCCAGGAAATCCTCGATGCCGTACTTCGAGCCTTCGCGGCCGGTGCCGGATTCCTTCATGCCGCCGAACGGCGCCACTTCGGTGGAGATGATGCCGGTGTTGATGCCGACGATGCCGGCCTCAACCTGCTCGGCCGCCCGCCACACCCGGCCGATATCCCGGGCGTAGAAGTATGCGGCCAGGCCGAACTCCGTATCATTGGCAAGGCGGATGCCGTCCTCTTCGGTCTTGAAGCGGAACAGCGGCGCCACCGGGCCGAAGGTCTCTTCCCGCGCCACTTTCATCTGCGGCGTGACCTCAGTCAGGATGGTGGGCTCGAAGAAGCTGCCGCCCAGGGAATGACGCTTTCCGCCGGCCACCAACTTGGCGCCCTTGGAGACGGCATCGGTAATGTGCTCTTCCACTTTGGCGACCGCGTTCATGTCGATCAATGGGCCTTGCTGGGTTTCGCCCTTCAGGCCGTCGCCGATCTTCAGCTTGCTGACCGCCTTCACCAGCTTCTCGGCGAAGACGTCATAGACCTTGTCCTGCACCAGGATGCGGTTGGCGCAGACGCAGGTCTGGCCGGTGTTCCGGTACTTGGACATCATCGCACCCTCGACCGCGGCGTCGATATCGGCGTCGTCGAAGACGATGAACGGCGCGTTGCCGCCCAATTCCATCGACACCTTCTTCACGGTGGAGGCGCATTGCTGTATCAGCTGCTTGCCGATCTCGGTGGAGCCGGTGAAAGACAGCTTGCGCACGATCGGGCTCGAGGTCATCTCGCCGCCGATCTCCTTGGCCGAACCGGTGATGATGTTCAGCACGCCCGGCGGGAAGCCGGCTCGGTCAGCCAGTTCAGCCAGCGCGGTCGCCGAGAACGGCGTCTGGGTCGCCGGCTTGATTACCACCGGGCAGCCGGCGGCCAGCGCCGGCGCGCATTTCCGGGTGATCATGGCATTCGGGAAATTCCAGGGCGTGATCGCCGCCACGACGCCGATCGGCTCCTTGATCACGACGATGCGCTTGTCCGGCTGATGCTGGGGAATGGTATCGCCGTAGATGCGCTTGCCTTCCTTGGCAAACCATTCGACGAAGGAGGCGCCATAGGCGATCTCGCCCTTGGCCTCGGCCAGGGGCTTGCCCTGCTCGGCCGTCATCAGGATCGCCAAGTCGTCCTGGTTCTCCATCATCAGGTTGAACCATTTGCGCAGGATAGCGGCCCGCTCCTTGGCCGTCTTCTTGCGCCAGGCCGGCCAGGCCGCGTTCGCCGCCTCGATCGCCCGGCGGGTTTCACTGGCCCCCATGAACGGTACGGTGCCCAGCACCTCTCCCGTCGCCGGGTTGGTCACCTCGACGGTGCGCTTGGAGTCCGCATCGGCCCATTTGCCGTTAATGTAGCATTGCTGCCGGAACAGGCTCATGTCCTTGATCGGCGGCGGGGTCATCTTGCGAACGGCTTGCTGCATGGCGTTTATCCTCGCTGAATGCTTCGAAAAGTCGGATGCTGGGATAATTTTTCATTATAGCTGCGGTGGCGTGGGGCGGCAAATCGGCGCCGGCGCCGTGAGCCTTTCTGACGCAGGTCAAAGCCGCAGCGTGAGCACGCCCCTAGATTGCCGTAAAACATGGAGAAATCCGATGAAATTGACGAGCACTGCCTTTGCCGGCAGAGGGCGCATTCCGTCCAAGCATAGCTGCGACGGCGCCGATCTATCGCCAGCCTTGGATTGGAGTGGCATACCGGAGGGAACGAACAGCTTGGTTCTGGTCTGCAGCGATCCGGACGCACCGGCAGGCACCTGGTATCATTGGGGTCTGTACGACATTCCGCCATCCGTCACCCGGTTACCCGAGGGTTACAAGGAAATGCCCGAAGGGGTTCATCAGGCCAAGAACGATTTCGGTCGCCCCGGCTATGGCGGCCCCTGTCCGCCGAAAGGGCATGGCACCCACCATTACCATTTTCGTCTCTACGCCCTGAAAGCGGTCAAGTTGGACGTCCGCGAGGGCGCAAAGTGCAAAGAGGTGGAAGCTGCCGCGCAGCGCCACAAGATCGCCGAGGCCGACCTAGTTGGCAGCTACTCCCGTTAGCACAAACGAAAGGGCCGCCGTTGAATCGGCGGCCCATCGGTCGATCCGGCAATCGCGCCGCAGCTAGGTCGATTTCACGTCGATCTTGCGCTGCTTCTTCTGCGCTTCGGCGGACTTGGGCAGACTTATCGTCAAGACGCCCTTGCTGAACTTGGCATCGATCTTGTCGGCCTCAACGCCCGCCGGTAGATCGAAGCTGCGCTGGAAGGCGCCGTAGCGGCGCTCGGACAGGTAGTAGTTCTTCTCCTTCTCCTCCTTTTCTTCCTTCTTCTCGCCCTTGATCGTCAGGCGGTTATCGGACACCGCAACCTCGATATTCTTCTCGTCCAATCCCGGAAGCTCGGCCGTCAATTCGTAAGTCTTTTCTTTCTCGACAACATCAATGGCCGGCGCCATGCCGACTAGCGCAGCGCCATGGCGGAGCCAGGGCTCTACACTTAACAGCCGTCCAGTCGAGGGAAAGCCAACCGAGAATTCATCGAACAGCCGGTCAACCTCCTTGCGCAGGCTGTCAAATGGCAACCACGTTGATGCGGCTCGACCGGCCGGCGGGGCCGATTTCTTCTGTTCCACAGGGATCTTGCTTGCAGCTTCGGGCATGGGGAATACTCCTTCCAAAATCGCGGCGACAAAGCAATCCGTCGCATCTGCGTTAAGCTCCACTAATAAGATCAACTCGGTCCTCGGGTGCGTTGACTCAGATCAATACTCATGCCGCCAGACCGCCATGACGGGCTGTCAACATTCGACAATTGCGGCTAGCCTCCGACGGTCGGGTTGTTGCGCCATTGTTCCGGCGGATTCAGCGGGTAGAAGTTGTTGCACATGAGATCTCTTTCCGCCCTTCTGTTTGCTGTTCTAGCCGCAGTACTCTGTCTGCAATCTGCGGCTGCTCAGGAAGCAACGCCGCGGTCGCGGATCCTTGCTGACAAAGACCTACGAGAGCTTCTCAACAACCGGACCATCCACGGCGTCTACACCGACGGCGACAAATGGCTCGAGTACCATGCGCCCAACGGACTCACCGCCTATTGGGACGGCTGCACGCATCCCGGCGAATGGTGGGTCGCCGACGGCCTGGTCTGCTACCGCTATCCCGAGGATCCGGCCCAGGCGGATTATTGCTGGTTCGTCTATCGGGAGGACGGGCAGATCGAGTTCGTCTCCTCTCCCGACGGACCCGATGGGCCGGTGGGCGCCTACTCCGAGAACATCACCACCGGAAACTCCGAGCATCTGCCGCTGGGCGCCTCCGACTGCCTGTCGGCGGATGCCGGCGCAATGAACAAGCCGCCGCAGCAGTAGGCCGCGACGGAGCCATCATTGGTTGCCGAGAGCGGTCAGCCGCACCAGGTCGTGAAAATAGGCAAGGCCGGATTCATGCTTGGGACTCAGCGGACCGGACTGATAGACGCCGGCCGCATAGTTGCGTTGTACGATGGCGCAAATCGGGAAATCTTCCTCGACAACGTCGCAAGTCGCCTTTGCCGCCTTGTCCTTTTCTGCGTCGCTTAAATCAGCCGCCGGATCGAAGAAGAAATCGAAGACCAGCCGCAGCCGGGATTCGTGTAGCGGCAGGATGCGGCAGATATTGAGGCCCTGGTCATAGATTCCGATGGTGTTGTTGGGCCACCGCCATATGAATAGGCCCTGGTATACCGCGCCGCCGCGCGCCAGCGCCCGATGCACGCAGATGCGGTCGCCGTTCTCCACACGGTATTGCGACATCTCGAGATCGGCTGCCAGGGACGGATGCAGATAAGGGATGTGATAACCCTCGAGATAATTGTCGGTATAGGTCTTCCAGTTGAAGTCGAGATCATAGGCCCGGCGGCTGTGAAACTTGTAGCGTTCGATTGCCAGGTCCCGCGTTATGGCAGGCAATTCCCCCAGTCCCGCTTCCAGGGGGCCGGCATCGGGATCCAGATTGACGAAGATGAATCCGCGCCAGGTTCCGGCGTTGACCGGAAAAAGCGCCAGGCCCGACGCAACCGCATCGTCGTTTTCGGCAAAATCCGGCCGCCGCCGCAAGCGGCCGTCATGATCGTAGAGCCAGCCATGGTAGCGGCAGCGTAGTTGCTCGCAATGGCCCGTCCCGTCATTCACCAGATTGCCGGCGCGATGCCGACAGACATTGTGAAATCCTTTGAGTGCGCCATCGCGGGATCGAATCACGAAGGCCGGCCATCCGGCGATGTCCGCGGCGATGTAGTCGCCTGGATTACGGACCTCGCTCTCATGGCCGACGAGCAGCCATTCACGGCCAAAGATCGCCTTCCGCTCACGCTGGAAAGCTTCTGGCGATGTGTAGGTCTCCGCGGGCAACGCCCATGCTGTGGCGGCTGCTGGCCCGGTCATCGGCCTAGCCTATTCTTGAGCCACTCGCAAAGAAGCGTGAATTCTCGCCGCGCCAGCTCACTATAGGCGCGGGCGCGCAGGAAGCCGTGCATGGCCCCGGGGACCGCGCGCAGTTCGGTCGCCACGCCACCCTCTAATAACCGCCGCGCATAATCGACCGCTTCATCCAGCAGCACATCGTGATCGGCGGCGAGCACATAGGCCGGGGGCAGGTCCGCTGTCGTCTTCACCCGCATCGGCACGGCGCGGGGATCGCCGCTATCGAGCCGGCCCTGGAGATAGGCGTTGAGGTAGTAGATCATGTTATCGCGCAGCAGGAAGGGATCATGTCCTGCGCGATAGCTCGGCCGGTCCAAATCCACATCGACCACCGGATAGATCAGTCCCTGGGCTTTGAGGGTTGGCGCGCCGGAGTCCCGCGCGGCAATAGCGATCGCCGCCGCGAGATTGCCGCCGGCGCTGTCGCCCGCGACGGCGACCCGCGCGCCGTCGATAGCCAACCGCGCCTGATTGTCGATCGCCCATTGCACCACATAGAGGCAATCGTCGAACGCCGCCGGATAGGGATTCTCCGGCGGACGGCGGTAATGGATGCTGATGACCTCAGCGCCCGTCTCCAATGCCATTTGCGCGGTGATCATCTCGTGGGACGCGATGCTGCCGCAGACCCAGCCGCCACCGTGGAAATAGACGATCAGCGGCAGTTGCTTCGCTCCGGCCGGACGGTATCGGCGGATCGGAATCTCCCGGCCCGGCGCGCAGACGAAGTGATCTGTCGTGCGGACATTCTCCGGCACCGGCAGTCGGAACTTCTCGCCACGGATGTTGAACCAGGCGCGCCGGTCCTCCGCCGTCACCAGCGCCGGTGCGTCCTTCATCTCCTGTTTCAGCGCCGCGACAAAGGCGGCAATGCCGGCCTCCAGCGGCGGCAAGGGATTCGCATCATCCATCAGACCACCCACTCCGAAACCGGCGCCCGCGCTTCATGCAAGGGCTGCGTCACCACATCGACGAGCGTCGGCCCGCCAGCCTCCACGGCCGCCTGCAGCGCGCGCCGCAGTTCCGCCGGCTGGGTCACGCGCCAGCTCTTCAATCCATAGGCGGCCGCGATCTTGCCGTGATCCGATGTGGTAAAATCCACCTGGTGATAGCGGCCGCCGAAGCCGGTGCGCTGCCCCGCCTTGATCCAGCCATAGCCGCTGTTGGAAATCACGATCAGGGTGATTGGCAGATTGAGCCGCATCAGCGTTTCCAGTTCGCCGACGGAGAAGCCGAACGCACCATCGCCCATGACGGCGACGCACTTGACCGTTGGACGCGCGTAGTACGCGCCGATGACCGCCGGCAACGAATAGCCGAGCGCGCCATGAGCGCGATTGGTGATCAAGTGTCTGCCGGGGCGGCGGATTTCGTAGTAGGCGGAAAGATACGGACAGGGCGTGCCGGGATCGGCGACGACGATGGAATCGTCAGGCAGAACCGCTTGCAGCTCTGCCACCAATCGCTCGGGCCGGATCGGCGTCGCGTCTGACTGTGCCAATTCGCGGAATGCCGCATCCTTGTCCCGCTTCGCGCGCACGACCGGCTCGATAGCCCAAGCACCGTTCGCTTTCCTGCCGCGCCGCTGCAGCCCCTCGCGCAAAGCCGCCAGGCCCAGCCGCGCATCGCCGATCAGCGCCACCTCGGCCCGGTAGTTGGCGCCCATGACAGCCGCATCGACATCGATATGGACGACCGGCGTGCCCGGCTTCGGATGGCGCCATCGCTCCGTGGTCACCGACCCGGCGCGGCAGCCGACGAAGATGACGAGATCGGCCGCATCCACCACCGCCCGCGTCGGCGCCGTGCCGCCATTGCTGCCGACCACGCCGGCACAGAGCGGATGGGTCTCCGGCAGGCTGCCCTGGCCGCTGATGCTGGTGACCACGGCAGCGCCCAGCAGTTCCGCCAATGCCGCGAGTTCGCCCTCCGCGCCCGAAATCAACACGCCGCCGCCGCAGATGAAGATCGGCGCTTTTGCCTTGGCAATCCGCTCCACCGCGGCGTCGACCGCATCGGGATCGGGCGCGGTGCGCGAGGCCGGACATTGGTTCAGCGCCGGATCGGCCCAGACATCGGCCTCGTCCACCGGATCCTTCTGCACATCGAAGGGGAGCCCGAGATGCACGGCGCCCGGGCGGCCGGTGGTCATCTGGGTAAAGGCGCTGCGCAAGGTCTGCGGAATCGCCGCGGCCCGGTCGATCACCCGGTTCCATTTGGTCACTGGCCGGAACAGCGCGGCCTGATCCAATTCGGTCAGCGTGAACCGCCCGCGCGACGTCGTGGAGATATCGGTGGTCACCGCCAGCAGCGGGACCGAGGACTCGTTCGCTTCGGCAACTCCCGGCAGGATGTATGTCGCACCGCCGCCGCTCGGCCCTTCGCAGACTCCGACTCGGCCGGAGATCCGCGCGTAACCGTCGGCCATGTAGGCGGCCGAGCGCTCGTCCCGCGTCAGGATATGGGTGATGCCGTGATCGAGCCGCGCCAGCGCGTCATAGAGCGGCAGGCTGGTGTCGCCGCACAGGCCGAAGACATGGGTCACGCCATGCCGCTGCAGCATGCGCAAAAACGCTTCGGCCCCTGAAAGCTGATTCATCGCCGGCCCGGTCGAGAACGA
>JBJXDY010000047.1:0-41475 GCA_046154965.1 Dongiaceae bacterium
TCAGCACGCTCAGCGGATAATAGATCATCGGCTTGTCATAGACCGGCAGCAGCTGCTTGCTGACGGCGCGGGTCACCGGATGCAGCCGCGTGCCCGTGCCGCCGGCGAGGATGATGCCCTTGCGGGTTACCGCGTCAGCCATCCCTTTCTATCCGACCGTTTGACTGAGCGATTTCATCGCCGATTCCAGGCCCGCTTGCCAGGGCCGCTGTTCGATGCCGAAGGCACCGCGGACCTTCGCGCAGTCCAGCCGCGAATTCGCCGGCCGCCGCGCGGCGGTGGGATACTCGTTGGTAGATATCGGTTCGACCGCAACCTGCTTGCCGGTCATTGCCCGATGAACCTCGAAGATCGCGCGGGCGAATTCGCACCAGCTCACTGCGGGCGCGCCGCAATAGTGATAAGTACCCCAGGGAACCGGACCGGCGGCGATGCGTGCGGCGATCTGCGCGATCGCCCAGGCGATGTCGTCGGCGGGCGTCGGGCCGCCGATCTGATCCTGCACCACCCGGATGTCGCGGCCGGCGGCGGCCAGGCGCAGCATGGTCTTGACGAAGTTGGCGCCGGCGGCGCTGAACACCCAGCTCGTACGCAGGATGATATGCCGTTCCAGCCGCTCGGCCACCGCCCGCTCCCCCGCCAGCTTCGACGCGCCATAGACACCTAGCGGCGCCGGCGGATCGGTCTCCAGATAGGGCGCCGTCTTCGCCCCATCGAAGACATAGTCGGTGGAGATGTGGATCAGAGCGGCGCCGCGCCGGGCGCATTCGGCAGCGATCAATCCCGGCGCTTCGCCATTGATGCGCCTTGCGGCGGCCGGTTCGCTCTCTGCCTTGTCGACGGCGGTGTAGCCGGCGGCATTGATGACGATATCGTGCTTGCTCGAATCGAATGCGGCGGCGACGGCCGCGGCATCGCCGATATCGGCCTGGGCATGGGTCAGCGCGGTGATCGTTACCGCTGATGGCCACACCGTCGCCTGCAGCGCGGTTCCGGCCTGGCCGCCGGCGCCGAAGATCAGCAGCCTCATGACACCTTGGCAGCCGCCGGCTGGGTCAGGCCCAGGCGCTCGCCCGCATAGCGCCGCGCCATGATGCCCTGCCACCAGGCGGCATGGCTGAGATACCAGTCGACGGTCTCGGCCAGGCCGCGCTCGAAAGGCAGCTGCGGCCGCCAGCCGAGTTCGCCCTCGATCTTGTCGGGCTTCATGGCATAGCGCCGGTCATGGCCCGGCCGGTCGGTGACGAATTGGATCAGAGAGCGCCGCTTCTGTCCGCTCGCCAATGGCTGCTTCAAGTCCAGGCGGTCGCAGATTGCCTCGACGATCGACAGATTGGTGCGCTCGCAGCGCGCGCCTACATTGTAGGATTCGCCCGGCCGTCCCGCCGTCAAGATGGTCCGCAGCGCCCGCGCATGATCGGCCACATGCAGCCAGTCGCGGATCTGCTGCCCGTCGCCATAGACCGGCAGTTTCTCGCCGCGCTCCGCCTTGATGATCATTAGAGGGATCAGCTTTTCGGGAAACTGATAGGGGCCGTAATTGTTGGAGCAGTTCGACACCAATACCGGCAGATCGAAGGTGCGGTGCCAGGCGCGGGCCAGGTGATCGCTCGCCGCCTTGCTGGCGGAGTAGGGCGAGTTCGGCGCGTAAGGCGTGTCTTCGTCGAACGAACCATTCTCCGGCAGCGAGCCGAATACCTCGTCGGTGGAGACATGCAGGAAGCGGAACCCATCCTTCGCCGCACCCTGCAAACCCCTCCAATGCCGCAGCGCCGCTTCCAGCAGCATGAAGCTGCCGGTGATGTTGGTGTCGAGAAATGGCTTCGGTCCGTCGATGGAACGGTCCACATGGGTCTCGGCCGCCAAGTGCATTACCGAGTCCGGACGCATGGTCGTGAATATCTCGCGCACCGCCGCCTCGTCGGCGATATCGGCTTGGATGAAACGATGGCGCTGATTGCCGGCAAACTCGCCCGGCAAATCCGGATTGGCCGCATATGTCATCTTATCCAAGTTCACCACGAACCAATCAGTCTCCGCCATGATCTGCCGCACCAGCGCTCCGCCGATGAAACCGGCGCCGCCGGTGATGAGGACGCAACGGGTCATGACACCTCAGAACAGATCCGGTTGTCGGGCGAGGAGCGGGCTGCGGCGGTCGCGATCGCTGATGATTGCCGCTTCCTCGCCGATGGGCCAGGGAATGCCGATCGCGGGGTCGTTCCACCTGATGGCCCGCTCATGGGCCGGGGTGTAGTAGGCACTCACCTTATAGATCACCTCGGTGTCGGCGGTCAGCGTGCAATAGCCATGGGCGAATCCGGCGGGGATATAAAGCTGGTTCCATTCCTCCGCGCTGAGCTCCGACGAGGCGAACTTCCCGAAGCTGGGCGAGCCGCGCCTGATGTCCACGGCTACATCGAAGATACGGCCACGGGTCACGCGCACCAGCTTCGACTGCGCCGCCGGGGCAAGCTGATAGTGCAGCCCGCGCACGGTGCCGGCCGGGCCGGACAGGGCCTGGTTGTCCTGCACGAACTCCAGCCCGATGCCGAGGGCGGCGAAATCCCGCCGGTTATAGGTCTCGGAGAAAAAACCTCTGTTATCGCCATGCTTCCGCAGCACCAGCAGCTTCACGTCGGGGATCTGGGTCGGCCGAACTTCCATGACCGGGTATCCTCGGGCAAAAGAACAGGGGTCCCCATATCATGGCCCGGCGACTCTCGGCAAATCCCTGTGTTGGCTACGCTTTTTGACGCCAAGGAAGCTTGGCCCGGCGGCCGGGCCGGGGCTATGATCCCGCGCTTTTTCGCCGGACGGCCCAGCGGGGCGCCGGCCCTTCTTGAGGCGGGTTCGACAAGGTGCTTTTCCTAGGCTTCGATACCGGCGGTACCTACACCGACGCGGTGATATTCGACCCCGGCGCCAGCAAGGTCCTGGCGGCCGCGAAGTCGCTGACCACCAAGCACGACCTGTCCATTGGCCTGCGCAAGGCGATGGAGCTGGTGCTCCCGGCGGCAAACCGGGAGATCAGCCTGGTATCGCTCTCCACCACGCTCGCCACCAATGCGCTGGTGGAGGGGCAGGGCAGCCCGATTTGCCTGCTGCTGATCGGCTATGACCAGGGCTCGCTGAAGCGCGCCGATCTGGGCCGCGCGCTCGGCACCGATCCCGTGGTGTTCATCGCCGGCGGCCACAACGCCACCGGCGACGAGCAGGCGCCGCTGGACCGTACGGCCCTGGAAGCGGCGGTGCGCGAGCATGGCTCCAAGGTGGCGTCCTTCGCCGTGTCCTCCTTCTTCTCCGTGCGCAACCCGGCCCATGAGCTGGCGGCGCGGGAGCTGATCCGCGAGATCACCGGCCTGCCGGTCACCTGCGGCCATGAGCTGACATCGAAGCTGGACGCGCCGCGCCGCGCCCTTACGACCGCCCTGAACGCGCGCCTTATCCCGCAGCTCCAGCACCTGATCCGCGCGGTGGAAGGACTGATGCGGGAGAAGGGCATTGCCGCGCCGCTGATGGTGGTGAAGGGCGATGGCTCGCTGGTGTCAGCGGCGTTCGCCCTGAACCGGCCGGTGGAGACCATCTTGTCCGGTCCCGCTGCCAGCGTGGTCGGCGCCCGCCATCTCTCGGGCGAAGGCGACGTACTAGTGTCCGACATGGGCGGCACCACGACCGATGTGGCGCTGCTGCGCGACGGGCGGCCGATCCTGGACCGCAATGGCGCCACGGTGGGCGGCTGGAAGACCATGGTGGAGGCGGTGGCCGTCCATACCTTCGGTCTCGGCGGCGACTCGGAGATCCGGCGCGAGGGCAACCGGCTGGAGGTCGGACCTCGCCGGCTGGTGCCGCTGAGCCTGCTGGCGCGGGAGAATCCCCAGGTGCTGGAAGTCTTGCGGGGGCAACTGGAAGCGGACCGCCTGCCGCCGCAAGCGGGCCGCTTTGCGCTGCGCAACCGCACGCTGGACGCCGGGCTGGAGAGCTTGAGTCAATCCCAGGCGGAATTGTGGAACATGCTGGCCGGTGGGCCGCTGCCGCTGGCGCAGATTGCCCAGCGCTACGCGTCGCTGAAGGCCGTGGACCGGCTGGTGGAGCGCGGCCTGGTCATCGTCTCCGGCCTGACGCCCAGCGATGCGGCCCATATCCTGGGGCGCCAGGCGGAATGGAGTACCGAAGCCGCGCAAATCGGCGCGGAGCTCTGGATCAAGGACGATCTTGCCGCGGCGCGGCCCGCCGATGCCAATCCGGTGACGCTGGCGACGCGCATCGTTGAGGCTGTCGTGGTGCATACGGCGCGGGTGCTGATCGCCTCCGTGCTCGGCGCCGACGAGGGCAAGCAGCTCTGGGAATTGGACAGCCTGGGCCGCCGGCTGGTGGATCAGGCGGTGGGGCCGATGCCCGCCGGCGATCTGCTGCGGACTGACCTGACCATCGCGCGGCCCATCGTCGCCATCGGCGCGCCGGTGGCGTCCTACTATCCGGAGGTGGCGCGGCGGCTGAACACGCGGCTGGTGGTGCCGCCCAATGCCGGCGTCTGCAACGCGGTCGGCGCAGTGGCCGGCGGCGTGCTGCAGACCGTGAATGCGCTGATCACCTCGCCGGCGGAGGGCCGTTACCGGACTCATCTGCCCAGCGGCAACCAGGATTTCTCGTCGCTGGAGACGGCCGCCGATTTCGCACTCCGCGAGGGCCGGGCGCTGGCGACGCGGATGGCGCTGGAGGCCGGTGCCGCCGAGGTGGAGATCACCCACAGCCGCAGGGACACCATCCACCGCGACCCCATGGGGTTCGAGCTGTTCATCGAAAGCCGGATCGAAGTCACCGGCCTCGGCCGGCCGCGCATTGCCGCCGCTTAGCGGCTACTCCGCCAACACCAGCGTGTCCGCCGGATTCCAGGAGATCCACATCTCGTCGCCGATGGCAAAGGGTGCCGAGGTGCGGCGGGCGTCGTTCGGCACGTTGACGTTGATGTTTACGCCCGTGGCGTTCTCCAGGAACACCGCGCTCTCGTCGCCGAAATAGGCGACCTCGGTCACTTTGCCGCGCAGCTTGATCCGGTCGCTGCCGGGCTCGCTGTGATCGACGCGGACCTTCTCCGGCCGCACCGCCACGCCGACCGTGCCCTGGGCGCTGCCGGAATAGGGCACGGTGATGCGGCCGAGGCCCTTGACCTCGATGATGATGTTGTTGCCGGCGGCGCCGGAGACTGCGCCCTCGAACAGATTCATCTTGCCGATGAAGTCGGCGACGAAACGGCTATTCGGGAACTCGTAGAGATCGGCCGGCGCCGCGATCTGCCGCACCTTGCCGGAGTCCATCACGGCGATGCGGTTGGCCATGGACAGCGCCTCGTCCTGATCGTGGGTGACGATGACGAAGGTGATGCCCACCGCATGCTGCAGACGCACCAGCTCGAGCTGCATGGCCTCCCGCAGCTTGGCGTCGAGGGCCGACAGCGGCTCATCCAGCAACAGCACCCGCGGCCGCTTGACCAGGGCGCGGGCCAGGGCCACGCGCTGGCGCTGGCCGCCGGAAAGCTGGTTGGGCATGCGGTCGGCGAACCGCTCCATCTTCACCAGCGCCAGGGCTTCCAGGGCGCGCTTCTGCGTCTCATCCGGCGGCACGCCGGTCACCCGCAGGCCGTAGCCGACATTCTTCAGCACGTTCATATGCGGGAACACCGCATAGGACTGGAACACCATGTTCACCGGCCGCCGGTTGGGATCTACGCCTTCCATGCGGTGGCCGTCGATGATGATTTCGCCCTCGCTCGGGTTTTCGAAGCCGGCGAGCATGCGCAGCAGCGTGGTCTTGCCGCAGCCCGAAGGGCCGAGCAGCGCGAAGAACTCACCCTCGCCGATCTCCAGGTTGGCGTTGTCGACGGCGACGACGGAGCCGCCGAAACGCTTGTAGACATTGCGGATCGAGATGATCGGTTTGCGATTATCCATTTTTCTTGACCGTATTCTTGTCGGTGCGGGCCTGCATCGCCATGGCGGCGACAGCGAAGGTGAGGGTGATGACGATCAGCACGGTGGACGCCGCATTCACCTCCGGCGTCACGCTGAAGCGCACCATCGAATAGATCTGGATCGGCAAGGTGGTGGAACCGGGGCCGGAGGTGAACGCCGTGATGACATAGTCGTCCAGCGACAGCGTGAAGGCCAGCAAGGCGCCGGCGACGATGCCCGGCATCATGTAGGGCACCGTCACGTTCCAGAAGGTCTGCCAGGCGCTGGCGCCGAGATCGCGCGACGCCTCTTCCAGGGACTCGTCAAAGCCAGCCATCCGCGTGCGGATCACCACGGCGACGAAGGGAAAGCTGAAGGCGATGTGGCTGACCGTGATGGTGAAGATGCCCAGCGGTACGCCGAGCATGGCGAAGAAGGCGAGCATCGCCACCGCCATGGAGATTTCGGGGATCACGATCGGCAAGAAGACGAGGCTTTCGAAAGGCGTCTTCATGGTGAAGCGGTAGCGGTAGAGCGCCAGGCCGATCATGGTGCCGATTACCGTCGACACGATGGTGGAAATCGTCGCCACCTGCAGGCTATTCATCAGGGAGTCGAACAGCTTGTTGTTGTTGTAGGCTTTGGCGTACCAGTCGAAGGTGAAGCCCTTCCAGACGATGTTGCGCTTATCCTCGTTGAACGAGGTGGCGACCAGCGCCAGGATAGGGAAGTAGAGGAAGAAGAATCCGAACACCAGCACGGCCTGCAGCCAGCGCTTGCGCAGATACTCCAGCGGCAGCGGCTTGTCCGGATGCCGCACAGGTGTTGCCGCCCTTGTTGGGTTTGCGCTGGTCGCCTGGGTCATGATGCTAATGCGCCCCCTTGGCTTCGCGCCCGGCACCGACGGCGCGGAGCCAGAGCACGATGAAGGTAATGTACAGCAGCAGGCAGGACAGCGCCGAGCCGAACGGCCAGTCGCGCGACGGGCCGAATTGCCGTGCGATCAGCGTGCCGATCATCTCGCTGCTGGTGCCGCCCAGGACGTCGGGCACCAGATAGGTGCCAAGCGAGATGATGAAGACAAGCAGGGATCCGGCAATGATGCCGGGCATAGCGATCGGCACCAGCACCTGGAAGAAGGTCTGCCACTGGCTGGCGCCGAGATCGAGGCTGGCCTCCAGGAACGAGCGGTCGAACTTCTCCAGCGACGCATAGAGCGGCAGGATCAGGAACGGCAGGCCGACATAGACCAGCCCGACGATGATCGCGTACTGATTGTAGAGGAATTCGATCGGCACGAAGGCCGGGAAGGCGTTCGGGTCGCCGCCGGAGAACAGGCCGGCGATGCCGTCATAGAACCAGGCGATCGTCTCGTTGACATAGCCCTTGGTGCGGAGGATGGCGATCCAGGCATAGGTGCGGATCAAGAGGTTGGTGAAGAACGGCAGCGCCACCAGCAATAGCAGGAAGTTCTTCCAGCGCGCGGGCGCAAAAGCCACACCCAGGGCCATGGGAAATCCGAGCAGAAGGCAGAGCGCGGTCGAAAGGGCCGCGATCCAGACCGACTTCCACATGATGCCCAGATGGATGGGCTCGAGAGCGCGGACATAGTTCTTAAACGAAAAGACCCACTCGAGCTGACCCTGGGGCCCGCGATCGAGGAAGCTGTAGATCCAGATCAGCGCCACCGGCACCAGGAAAAAGGCCACCAGCCAGAATGTTCCGGGTCCCATCAGGACCAGGAATGCCTGCATTTCCCTGCGCCAATTCCGCATGATCCCGGCGACTCTCCCTGGCTGTCAGTTCCGGCCGGTAACAGGCGATATCGGCGGCAAGTCCGCTCGCGGCCTTTGCGGCCATCGTTTGCGACCCGCGCCAATCGGCGACAGCGCTATGTTGGCATCCCTGTGTTTCTTATGCTTCGGGCCCCGGAAACCGCTGTGGCGGATTCCGGGGCCCGTCGAGTTTAGCGCCTGATGAAGTTGCGTCCAGCCCTTTAGGCGGCCTGCACCTGCGTCCAGGCTTCGTCATACAGCGTGGTCGCATCGCCGATGTCGAGGATCTGCTCGCTCTTGGCGACGATGTCGGAGGGCGGATAGATCGCCGGATTGCTGAGCGTCTCCGGCGCCAACAGCTTGCGCGCCTCGACGTTCGCCGTGGCATAGTTGATGGTGTTGCAGATTTCGGCGTTAACGGCCGGATCGTTGACGTGGTCGATGAATGCATGGGCATTCAGCGGATGGGGCGCGTCCTTGGGAATGCAGAGATTGTCGACGAAGACGTTGGTGCCCTCGTTCGGGACGACGTAAGCGATGTCCTCGTCCTCCGCCGCGACCTGCAGGATGTCGCCGTTCCACTCCATGACGATATCCACGTCGCCCGCGGCGAGCATGTTCTGGCCCTCATCGGGGGCGAAGGCCTTCAGGTGCTTCTTCTGCTTGATCAGCAGATCCCGCGCCTTGTTGATCTCGTCGGGGTTTGTGGTGTTCATGGAGAAACCGAGATACTTCAGCGTCACGCCGAGCACGACGCGTTGATCGGCCAGAAGCGCGATGCGGCCGGAATACTTGTCGCTGTCCAGCAAGTCGGCCCAGCTCGTCGGCGTCTCGATCTTCGACTTGCGGTAGCCGACGCCGACGGTGCCGAACATGTAGGGCACGCTGTGCTTCATGCCGGGATCGTAGGCCGGATTGTTCATCGCCGGGTCGATGTTCTTCAGGTTTGGAATCTGGCCGGCATTCAGCTCATCCAGGATTCCCAGGGTGACCATCGTGCCGACCATGTAGTCGCTGGGAACGATGATGTCATAGCCGGGATTGCCCTGCTTCAGCTTGGCCAGCAACTCCTCGTTGTTGGCGAAGAAGTCGGATTGAACTTCGATACCCGTCTTCTCGGTGAAGGTGTCGACTGTCGTCGCGCCGATATAGGTGTCCCAATTGTACAAGTTCAGCGCCTTCTCCTCTTCCGCGAAGGCGCGGCGTGAAAGGCCAGTGAACGTCAGGCCGACGGCCGCGGCGCCCTTCAGAAAGTTTCTGCGGGTGGCGCGGGGAAGCATAAGGCTGTTCATTTTGGGGGTGTCTCCTCTGGCCGCCCGACCATCGGGTGGCCGATTGGGTGTGCCGATCACGCGTGGCTGATTACGAGTTTATGTCGCTGTCCGAACCATTAGCGTGAAATCAGCGTGAATTGTAGCTGCACTCGATGCGGGAGATCAAGCGGCACCAAAAAACAGATTTCCGTTTGATATCAAGGATATTTGAACACTCAGCCGCGGCGGCACCAGCGGTGGCGGAGACCAGGTTAACCGTGGCGGACCATTATTTGCCGCCGGCCGCGGGCGTGCGCAGCCGCGTTTGCACGAGCTCGCCGGCCGCATCGAGGATCGGATAGGCGACCGACGTCAGATGGGAATTGATACGCTTGAGGTCGCGCAGGATGTCCAGATGCAGGCTGGTGGTTTCCAGGCTTTCGGGCGTGCCGACGCGCAGGCGCGCCAGATGGGCCTCGGCCGCCGCGCGCTCGAGATCGCGGAAGGCCACCTTCTGTTCCAGCAATTGCCGCGCCAGCTTCACATCGCCGGACATGAAGACGTTCAGCGCCAGGCGCAGATTCTCCAGCAGGCGGGTATGCATGCCGCAGATTTCGGAGAATCCCTGGCTGGAGAATTGCAGCTTGTTGCGGATCTTCTTGTTGGCAAGCTCCAGCAGGTTCTTGTCGACGATGTCGCCGATATGCTCGAGGTTGGTGGTGAAGGTGATGACGTCGATCAGCCGCTGATTGTCCTGGGTGTCCAGCGTCTCGCGGCTGACCTTGGTCAGGTAGAGCTTGATCGCCTCATGCAGCGCGTCGACGCTGTCGTCGAGCTCCTCCACATCCTTCAGCAGCTTGCGGTCGTCGTCGCGGATGACATCAAGGGTCTGGGTCAGCATGCGCTCGACGATATCGCCCAGGCGCAGCGTCTCGCGCGCGGCATTGGCGATGGCGACGGCGGGCGACTCCAGGGCGCGCGCATCCAGATAGCGCGGCCGGCCGGGATCTTCCTGCAGCGGCCGGTCCGGCAGCAGCCGCAGGCAGAGCTTCGCCGCCGGGCCGATCAGCGGCAGGAAGACGATGGCGATCGCCAGGTTCAAGGCGGTATGGAAGTTCAGCACCTGATGGGCGGGCCCATCGGCGAGCCGCGCCAGCTCCGGCAGGATCCAGGGCAGGGCCACCAGCGCCGCGGCGACGCCGGTGCAGCGGAAGATCATGTTGCCCAGGGGCACGCGCCGTGCCTCCGGCGCGCCGCGCAGCGTGGCGATGACTGGCGTCAGCGCCGAACCCAGATTGGCGCCGAGCACGAAGGAGATCGCGGTCAAAATCGGCAGCACGCCGGCCTTGGCCAGCGATACCGTCAGCAGCACGATGGCGAGGCTGGAGGTGGAGAGCACCGCCAGCACCGCGCCGATGATCACGCCGGGAATGGAGGTGCCTTCCAGCGTCGGGATCAGGCCGAGGACGACCGGCGACTCGCGGATCGGATCGGCATTGGCGGAGATAAGTTGCAGCGCCAAGAGGACAAGCCCGAGGCCGATGGCGGCGCGGCCGAGATCGCGCCAGCGCGTGGACTGGGTGCCGAGGAAGGCGATGACGCCCGCGAAAATCAGGATCGGCGACAGCGACGGCAGGTGATAGGCATAGGCCTGCGCCACCAGGCTGGTGCCGAGGTCCGCGCCCAGCATGATGGCCAGCGCCGGCGCCGCCGCCACCATGCCGCGCGAGGCGAAGGAGGCCGCCATCATCCCCGTGGCCATGGAACTCTGCAGCAGCAGCGTGATGCCGACACCGGTGCCGAAGGCGGTCAGCCGGTGGTTCATGCTGCGGCCCAGCCGGCCGCGCAATTCGCCGCCGAAGGCGCGCAGCACGCCGGTGCGGACCATGCGCAGGCCCCAGACCAGCAGCGCCGCAGCGCCCAGGAAGTTCAGGAATATCTCATTGCCAGAAATGACCGGACTCCGGCCGCGGCCCGCCGCGGCATGTGTTGGCTGTAAATGCGCTGCCCCACTTCGATGGAGCGGCGCCGATTCGGGCCTTGTAACAAAAATGCAATGTACCGCAAAGGGGCCAGGGCCAAGCCGGCGACTGCGGCTTGAAGCAGCCCCTAAGCGTCGCGGCGGCGCTCCACCACGCCCGCCGGCGTCAGGAAGAAGCGGGTCAGCGTGCGTTCATCATGCTCCATGCGCCAGGACAGCATCTTCTGCGCGTATTCCAGCATACGGTCCGCATAGGCGGGCTCCTGCGCCAGATTGCGGAACTGGCCGGGGTCTTTCTCCAGGTCGAAGAACAGCGGCGGCAGCGCCGTGAAATGCACATACTTGAACTTGTTGTCGCGGATGACGTTCAGCGTGCATTGGTCGCTATGCAGCTCCAGCTCGGTTTCCGCCTCCAGCGTGGCGATCTCGCTGAAGTCGTATTCCCAGTGGGCCTCCTGGCGCCAGCCTTGGGGGCGATCGCCCTCGAGGAATGGCGAGAGGCTGTAGCCGTCGCATTGATGGGGCAGGTCCAGCCCGAGCCAGTCCAGGATGGTCGGCATGATGTCGATGGCCTCGGTGAACTCGCCGATAATCCTGCCGCGGCCGCCATCGGCTTCGCGCCGCGGATCGCGGACGATGAGCGGAATGTGATAGGCCTCGTCGAAGTAACCCGGCTTTCCCCACAACCAATGGTCGCCCAGCATCTCGCCATGGTCGCAGGTGAAGATGATGAGCGTCTTGTCGTACTCGCCGGTCGATTTTAGATGCGCGATCAGCCGGCCGATCTGGTCATCCACCTGGGTGATCATGCCGTAATAGGTGGCGCGCACCTGCCGATGCTCCTTCTCGTTCATCTCGGCGAGCGGGATCGGGTAGTGCTCGTTGTAGCCGTTGACCTCCAGCGTCCCCTTGAGCTGATAGGCGAGATAGGGATGCTGATCGGCTTCCTCGGTCCAATCGGCGGCGCGCCGGGGCATCGGCACTTTCGCCGGGTCGTACATCTTGTTGTAGGGCTCCGGCGCGATGATCGGCGGATGGGGCCGCAGGAACACCGCATGGATGAACCAGGGCGAGTCCTGGCGCACGGAGAGATAGTTCAGCACCGAGTTGGCGATGAAGGTGGTCTCGCTGTGCTCGGCCGGGAAGATCGGCGGGCTGTAGGTGAAGCCGCGCTCCCGGGCGCCGGGATAGTTCGGCAGTGGTCGGTACACGTCGCGCCGCCCGCCCGGCAGGTCATAGCCTTTCGCCCGCAGGTCGGCGATCCAGGCGGCCATATGATCCGGCAGTTGCAGCCCGACGGTCATGCCCGGCAGCACGCCTTCATAGGTGCGGATTGCGGGGTCGTTGGGCGCGAAGCGCCGCGGGTCCATGCTGGTGTCGGTGTAGCCGAAGAGGATGGGATCATAGCCGCCCTTGCGCACCTCCAGCGCGATATTGGTGTGCCGCGCATCCAGCGGCGTGCCGTTGCGCAGACTGCGGTGGTTCATCAGGTACATGCCGGTATGCAGGCTGGTGCGCGACGGGCCGCAGGGCGAGGTCTGGGTGTAGTGGTTCTTGAACAGCACGCCATCGGCGGCGAGCGCGTCCAGATGTGGCGTCTTCACGCAGGCATGCTTGAGCGCCGACAGGCACTCGCCGCGCCACTGGTCGGCGGAGATGAACAGGACTTTACGGTCTGATGCTGTGGGCATGATGACTGCGATACCGGTTGTGTTACTGCACACACATTTGTCATCCCCGCGAAGGCGGGGACCCAGGAGAACCCAGCGCAATTGCAAAGCAATTGTCGCGGGGGCGCGCCGCAACCCCGGGTCCCCGCTTTCGCGGGGATGAAAATTTTATTGAGGGTTCAATCACTGCGACAACTCCACTAGAACAAATCCTCCGCTAATTCCAGGGTACTCGGGCCGCCGGCGGTGACGGCTGTGCCGAGGCCGGGGGCGGCGGGCAGGAGATTGTCGCAGAAGAACCGGGCGGCGGTGATCTTGCCGTCGAGGAAAGCCCGGTCGGCGCCATTGCGATGCGCCTGCGCGGCTTTGGCTTGGCGGGTTAAGAGGAAGGCGCCGGTCACCAGGCCGAAGAGCTGGAGATAGGGCGAGGCGCCGCTGAGGGCGAGGCGCTTGTCCTTCGGCCAGGTGACGATCAGCCAGTCGGTAGCCTGCTCGAGGGCGGCGAGGCCCTGGCCCAGCGCGGCGCCGATCTGCGGCAACGAGCCGCCGCGATCGGCGGCATCCGAGATCGCGCGGATCTTGGCGAAGAACGCGCGCGCCGAGGCGCCGCCGTCGCGCATCAACTTGCGGCCGACGAGATCGTTGGCCTGGATGCCGTTGGTGCCCTCATAGATCGGCGCGATGCGCGCATCGCGATAGAGCTGGGCCACGCCGGTCTGCTCGATGAAACCGAGGCCGCCATGGACCTGAACGGCGAGCGAGGTGATGGCGCAAGCGGTATCGGTGCACCAGGCTTTGGCCACGGGGGTCAGCAGCTCCACCTCGCCCAGCCAGGCGGCGCGGTCCGTGGCGTCCGGCAGATGCTTGGCGCGGTCGATGGCCGCCGCCGTGTGGTAGATGAGAGCGCGCATGGCGTCGACGCTCGCGCGCATGGTCATGAGCATGCGCCGCACATCCGGATGCCGGATGATCGGCACCGGCTGATGATCGGCGCTGTCGGCGGCACGGCTCTGCACCCGCTGGCGCGCATAGTCGCGGGCCATCTGATAGGCGCGCTCCGCGACGCCCAGCCCCTCGATGCCGATGGACAGCCGGGCGTTGTTCATCATCGCGAACATGTATTCGATGCCGCGGTTTTCCTCGCCGATCAACTCGGCGAAGGCGCCGCCGTCGTCGCCATAAGCGAGGATGGCGGTGGGACTGCCATTGATGCCCAACTTGTGCTCGAGCGAGACGGTGCGGATATCGTTGCGCGCGCCGAGTTTGCCGTCGGCGCCCACCAAGATCTTCGGCACGATGAACAGCGACAGGCCCTTCACCCCCGGTGGCGCGCCGGGCGTGCGCGCCAGCACCATATGGACGATGTTCTCGGCCATATCGTGGTCGCCGTAGGTGATGAAGATCTTCTGGCCCGTGAGGCGGTAATGCTCGCCGTTCTTCACCGCGCGGGTGCGCAGCGCGCCGACGTCGGACCCGGCCTGGGGCTCGGTGAGATTCATCGTTCCGGACCAGCGGCCATGGACCAGCGGCGCCAGGTACTTTGCTTTCTGCGCCGGCGTGCCGAAGCTGTGCAGCGCATCCACGGCGGCCTTGGTCAGCAGCGGGCAGAGGCCGAAGGCCATGTTGGCGCCGTCCCACATCTCCTGCACCGCCGACCCCAGAACCCAGGGCAAGCCCTGCCCGCCGAAGGCGGGATCGAAGGGCAGGCCGTTCCAGCCGCCGTCGCAGAACTGCCGGTAGGCATCGGCGAAACCGCCGGGCGTGCGCACCACGCCATTCTCCAGCCGGCTGCCCTGGATGTCGCCGGTGCGATTCAGCGGCGCCAGCACCTCGCCGGCGAAGCGGCCGGCTTCCTCCAGCACGCTCGCCATCAGATCCGGCGTGACCTCGTGGTAGACCGGCAGCCGCGCCAGGTCTCCGATGCCGGCGACGGCATCGAGGGTGAACAGCATGTCGCGGACGGGGGCGGTGTAGGTCATTGCGATCATTCCGATGGGGCGCGGTTAGACGACTTTGCCGGGGTTCATGAGGTCGAGCGGGTCCAGGGCCTGCTTGATCCGGCGCATCAGGTCGAGCTCGACATCCGATTTGTAGCGGCGCATCTCCTGAAGGCGCAACTGGCCGATGCCGTGCTCGGCGCTGAAGCTGCCGTCCAGTTCCATGGCCAGATCGTGGATGGCGGCGCTGAGCGCTTCTCCCTGGGCCGGGAAGGCGCCGCCCTCCATGGCTACGGGCTGATAGACGTTGAAATGCACATTGCCGTCGCCGACATGGCCGAAGGCGATGGGACGCGTGCCCGGGAACATCTTCGCGCAGAGTGCGATGGCCTGCGGGATGAAATCCGGCACGCGGGCGGCGGGGACGGACACGTCATGCTTGATGCTGACGCCGGCGTATCTCTGCAACTCGACGATGCCCTCGCGCACGAACCAGAGCTTGCGCGCCTGCTCGGCGCTGTCGGCGATGGTGGCGTCGGCGAGGAGGCCGTCTTCCAATGCGGCGGCAAGGGCGGCCTCCAGCCGCGCGCGGAGATCGCTGCCTTCGGCCGCGGCGGTGAACTCGATCAGGACGTAGTAGTCGCGCCTGGCGGTCAGCGGATCGGCGACGCCGGGAATGTGGCGGAGCGCGAGGTCGATGCCGGCACGGGGCAGCAGCTCGAAACTGACCAGGGAATCGCCTGACGCGGCGCGGCAGCGGGCCAGGAGTTCCACCGCGGCGTCCAGGTCGCGCAGGGCGGCGAAGGCGGTGACCCGCTCCTTCGGCGCCGGGAACATCCGCAGCACGGCGGCGGTGATGATGCCGAGCGTGCCCTCGGCGCCGATGAAGAGCTGCTTCAGGTCATAGCCGCTATTGTCCTTGCGCAGCGCGCGCAGCCCGTCCCAGACCCTGCCGTCGGGCAGCACCACTTCCAGCCCCAGCACCAGGTCGCGGGCGTTGCCGTAGCGCAGGACGGCGATACCGCCGGCATTGGTGGAGAGATTACCGCCGATCTGGCAGGTCCCTTCGGCGGCAAGGCTGAGCGGGAACAGGCGGTCTTCAGCGGCGGCCGCATCTTGCACCTGTTTTAGGATGCAGCCAGCCTCCACGGTTATGGTGTAGCCGGCGGCGTCCAGGGCGCGCACGCGGTTGAGCCGCGCGGTCGACAGCAAGATCTCGTCGCCGCTCTCATGAGGCGTGCCGCCGCCCGCAAGGCCCGTATGGCCGCCCTGGGGGACGATCGCCGCCTGTGCCGCCGCGCAGAGGCGGACGATTTCCGCCACCTCCGCCGTGGTGGCCGGCTTCAGCAGCAGCGGGGTCTTGCCCTGGAAGCGCCGGCGCCAGTCGGCCAGGTGCGGCGCCAGGTCGGCCGGCCGGTCCTGCCAGCCTTTGGGCCCGACCACCGCTTTCAGACGCTCCAGGAGCGCCGCATCGGGGCGGCGCCGGGCCAGGGGATTCATTTCGTTCATGGCGGTCAGACTAATCCGCCGGACGGGACGGCCCAAACGGATTTCCGGAGGTTGGGCGCGCCGGCCCGAGGGTTTCCCGCTCGACTGTCCAGCGGGAAAGCGAATCCGAGCGATGAACCCCATGTCCAGCGGGAATCCGCTTTGTTGTGCGTCCAGCGAAATGACCAAGGGGGCATTGAATCCGATAATACGTCATATGCGTGATCCACGCCCTGTCGACCTCCGTGGCATGACTGTTTCCGACGCGAGCTCTGGATGAGAAAAATAGGTATTTCATGAGAATGCCCGATCCGATTTGAGACCGTGGGTTGCCAATTTGTTCTTGACAGATTATACGTAATTGCACTATAATATGAAAGTAAAAAATGTGCGTGAGGAGGCCCATGTCCCATTCGTCGCGCGATCCCGCCGTCGAAGCGGCTCAGAATGAAATCCGGCGCCGTCTGCTGCGCCAGGAAAAGCTGAAGCGGATCGAGGGTGACGAGAGGCGCCACCTCGCCGCCATGGGCTGGCAACCGCCCCGCGGCGGCCCGGCCGCCCGTCGCGGTGCCTCGGTCCATGACGCCGCCGCCGCCATCGAATTGACGGAGCAAAAGAGACGAACTCCTGCTCAGAAAGCGCAACGGCGGGCCGATGCACGGCAGAATGATCCACTTGCCATGCGGGACAAATCCGAAGTGCGGCGGCGAGCTGAGGACAGGACAGCACTGGCTCAGCATCTCGATCGTGTGCCAGCGATGTTAGCGCAAGTCGAAAACGTGTGGAGGGAACATTGAGGATCAAGCCAAACGGCCGGATCGAATTCGCTGGCGATCCCCGATGGAGTGATATCGATCTCTTTGAGTTTCAACCATGGCCCTAATCGGCCGGGCCCAGCGATGGAGTGACGTTAGCATCTGTTGCGAGGGTGATCCGCCGAGATCCGGTTCTTGCCTGGTTTCTGCCAATGTGCGGCCAAATTTCATGAGCAGGGTTCCATGATATCCGGCGTTTCCCGATCAGCTCGCGCCGGTGGTCGCGATTCCGAAGTCAGTGGCAGATATCGCTACTCAGCGTGAGAACTGTTTCGGGAACCAAGACCGCTATCACATGAGCAATCGAACGGCATTCAATCGCGATGAGACAGTCTTGGTACATTGTTCTCGAGCACTCGATCTGGTGTATCGCCTGGGGCGTGGTTGCTCCGCTCGCGTCGGATCTGGCATTGATTTTGCATCTCGGCTGGGTGCGCGTTGTCTGCGGCGTAGCGGCATACCCCCTAAAGCTCCAGTTCAACCTGGCGTGGGCGGCGGGGTATCTGGGGCCGGTTTTTGAGCCGGCGGTACAATTCCTCAAAATCACCCACGGCGACCCCGCCAGAGTTTGGTTTTATCTCTTGCCGCCAATCCCAAACCTCGTTTTCTTGGCATTTCCGACGATACTGACGGCTGGCGTTCGGTTTCACCCACTGCCATGGATCGGTGATCGTGTAAGGTTTCATCGCGCAGTCACTCCAGAAGCATCGCGATTGCCGTTCCATCCGCCGTCTTTCTGGCCCGTCGCGCTCTTCGGTGCCGGGTTGAGCTCGTTACCGCTGCTCTGGATGTTCTGGGTCACCACCTTGTTTATTGCCATGGTATCGGGACTCGGGAATGCGCTATCCCATCCGCCGATGCGTGGAGACACTACCGTGATCGAACTCATCGTGAACACGCTCGTGCTTTATGCACTGTTTGGAGTCCCAGTCCTGCTGTTTCCGTTTTCCCTAATGCTTCTCCGGCGCCGGCTGCTCAGGGCAAGGTACCGGTTCCGCGGCCCCGGCCGTCCCATCAGCTATTGAATGAGTCCATCCCACCCCAATCGATCCCTGGAAGAACGACGGCATGATGCAGCGCGACGATCCGGACATCACCCGCACCGCCGGCGGCGCGCCGGTCATGTTGTTCGATGGTGTTTGTAATCTCTGTAGCGGCTGGGTGCATTTTGCCATCACCCGCGATCCCCGGGCGCGCTTGCGGTTCGCGGCGGTGCAGTCGCCGCTGGGGCAGGAATTTCTGGCGCGGCATGGCTTGCCGCTGGATGTCTATGACAGTTTCTACTTCGTCGAGGATGGCGTGGTGTACGAAAAATCCGCCGCCTGGTTCCGCATGGTACGGCATCTGCGCAGGCCCTGGCCGTGGTTCCGGGCCGGCGCCATTGTGCCACGGGAGTTGCGGGATGTGGTCTACGATCTTGTCGCGCGCAACCGCTACCGCTGGTTCGGGCGGCGCGAGGTCTGCCTGGTGCCTACCGCCGATATTGCCGCACGGTTCATCTGTTAGCGCGTCGCCGCGCGGCGCAGTCGGTCGTTGATGGCGCGGCCGAGGCCGGTCTCGGGGACCGGCATCGCCGCGATGCCACGGCAGCCGGAGGCATCGAGCCGGCGCAACATGGCGAAGAGGTTGGCGGCGGCCTCCACCAGATCGCCTGAGGGACTGAGGTTCGCCGTTACACGCGCGCCGGATGGAACCTCGGGTCCAAAAGCGAGAAGGGCTTCATCCGGTTTCGCGTCGCGCGCGTCGAGGCGCAAGGGCAGGGCGGGCGCGTAGTGGATCTCCAACTGCCCGGGAGATTTCGGCGTCGATGAGGGCGCGGCCGGCGCGAGCTTGCCGATGACGGCCTCGATGTCTTCCTGCGTCAAGCCGCCATGGCGCAACAGCAGGGGCGACAGGCCGGACACATCCACCACCGTCGACTCGATGCCCACGGGGCAGGCGCCGCCATCGAGGATCAACGCGACGCGTCCGCCGAGGCTTTCTGCCACATGCGCTGCCGAAGTCGGGCTGACCTTGCCCGAACGGTTTGCGGAGGGCGCTGCGAGCGGACGGCCGGCGGCGCGCAGCAGCGCCTGGGCGACCGGATGCCGGGGGACGCGCACCGCCAGGGTATCGAGCCCGGCGCTGGCGAGCAGCGATACCGGACAAGCGCGCGCGCGCTGCATGACCAGAGTCAGCGGCCCGGGCCAGAAGGCGGCGGCCAGCTTGCGCGCCGTGCCGGTGGCGACACCCAACGCAAAGGCGGCGCCGGCATCCGGCACATGCACGATCAGTGGATTGAATTTCGGCCGGCCTTTCGCCTCGAAGATCGCGGCGACGGCGCGGTCGTCGGTCGCGTCGCCGCCCAGGCCATAGACGGTCTCCGTGGGAAACGCCACCAGCCCGCCGCGGCGCAGGACCTCCGCCGCACGGGCGATGTTGTCAGCGGTGGCGGGAACCGGCGGCACGGCTGTGGCTTCGTTGTGTCGATCGGCGGACATGGCCGGCGGCGATAGCATGCCGTGTGTGCGCTGGCAAAGTCGGCTGTCGAAAGAGATTCTCGCGGCGCCACAAACAAAGAGCCGCTCCCAAGGAGCGGCTCTTCTGACTTTCGTCCGGCGCATGCCCATCCGCGGTCATGGGTCCATCGCCGATGTTGCCGCACAGGTATTGCGGCAATCTATCGTTCAACGCCGCTGGCGCTGAACGTGTAATGAAAAGCACCGAATTTTCGGCGTCTCCATTGCCAATAACTGTGGTCCTGCGCGCTGCGCGAGTCAATATGCGGCGCGGCGCAGCAAGCAGAAAGCAAGATTATGTCGAGCTATTGCGATGCACCGCGCGCGACGAAGTGCGGGTTCTCATAGTTTGCTTTGCCATAGGTGAGCTCGCCGCCGTCGAGTCGCGTCACGCCGCCGCCGGCGCCGAGCACGACCGCGTGGCCGGCGGCGGTGTCCCATTCCATGGTGCGGCCGAGACGCGGATAGAGATCGGCGATGCCTTCCGCCACCTGGCAGAATTTCAGCGCGCTGCCGGCGATGCGCCAGCTTTCCACTTTTGTTTCGCCAAGAAAGCTTTTCATCGCCGTTTCGTCGCCGTGGGAGCGGCTGGAGAGGACGATGGCGCCGTCCGGCGGGATCTTGCGCACGGCAATGCGCTGACGCCTGCCGCCGCGCTTGCACTCGGCGAATTTTCCGGCGATGCCGCCATAAGTTGCGGCCAGCGCCGGCAGATGCACCACGCCCAGCACCGGGCGCCCGGACTCGATCAAGGCGATGTTCACCGTGAACTCGCCATTGCGATTGATGTATTCCCGCGTGCCGTCGAGAGGGTCCACCAGCCAGAAGCGGCCGGCGCGGGTGATGGCGGCGTCGTCGGGCGCTTGGCCCTTGGAGACGGCCTCCTCGGAGATCGCCGGTATTTCCGGCGTGAGCGCCGCCAGCGCCGGCAGGATGGCGCGCTCGGCGGCTTCGTCCGCCTCGGTAACCGGCGAGGCGTCGGCTTTCCGCGTCACGGCGATGTCACGGCTGTAGAAGCCCAGGATGACCTCCCCGGCATGCTCGGCGATCTCCTCTACGGCCCGGAGCAGGGTTTCGTCGATCGGACGTGAAGGGGTGGCCATGGCGGCGGCTGGACTCCCGGAAATGGCGACGGGATCATAGGGGCGGCGCACCCGGCCACAAGGGAAAAGGCCCGATGAGATTTTCCGGGGGATGCCGGAGAGGCAGCGATTACAAGAGCATGTGCGGACGCTACAGCCTGACGACGCCGGTGGAGGGGCTGCGGTACCTGTTCGAATTCCCCGAACGGCCCAATCTCGCGCCGCGCTACAACATCGCGCCGACCCAGGAGGCGGCGGTGTTCCGGCGCGATGAGGGCGGAGCGATGCATCTGCTGCAGATGCGCTGGGGGCTGATCCCCGCCTGGGCCAAGGACAAGTCGATATCAGCCCGGCTGATCAATGCCCGCGGCGAGACGGTGGCGACCCAGCCGGCCTTCCGCGCCGCCTTCCGCCAGCGGCGCTGCCTGGTGCCGGCGGACGGCTTCTATGAATGGCGCAAGGAAGGGACGAAGAAACTGCCCTGGCGGTTCCATTTGGCCGACAATGCGCCTTTCTGCTTTGCCGGGCTTTGGGAAAGCTGGCGCGACCCGGAAACCAAGTCGCCGCTTGAGAGCTTTACGATCATCACCACGGAGGCGAACGCCGCGGTAGCGCCCATCCACAATCGCATGCCGGTCATGCTGGAGAAGCATGACATGGCGGCCTGGCTCGAGGGCACCGGCGCCGCGGCGCTGCTGCGGCCCTTTCCGGCCAAGCTATTGCACGCCTATCCGGTGTCGACGGTGGTCAACTCGTCGCGCAACGAGACGCCGGATTGTTTTGCGCCTGATGATGGCGAAAAGGCCGCAGGAACGCTGATCTAGGTCGCACCGCAATGGCGCGGGCAGCGAAGCGCCGCTATGATGGCGATACGCCCGCTCCAGGATTTTCCTGCGCCCATAGAGATCCAGGTACCCATGCCGACCGATATCAGCGCGATCTCGCGCGCGTTGACCAGGCCGGGGGCGGTGGTCTTCGCCATGCTGTTCCTGTTCGACTCCATGGCGCGCTCGCTGCTGTCGGGCGTGCTGCCGGTGGTCGGCTACGAGATGCTGGGCAGCAAGAGCCTGGTCAGCGCCATGTTCCTGTCGGCGGGCGCCGGCGGCGCGGCGGCCTCGCTGTTCATTCCCTGGTTTCTGCATCATGTGAAGCCGCGCTGGCTTTACACGGTGGCGGCGACCCTGCTGCTGGCCGCGAACGGCCTTTTCATGCTGGGCGGCGCTGCGCCCTTTGCCGCGGGGCTGTTCATGCGCGCTTTCGCGGCGGCATGCCTGCTGAATCTGCTGAACCTCTACATCATGACCTACATCAAGAAGAAGGACCTGGCTCGATCGGAGCCGGTGCGCACCTTCTTCTCGGGCATCGCCTGGTCGGGCGGGCCGCTGCTGGGCATCATGCTGCTCAACCATGTGTCGGCCTATGCGGTGTTCGGCCTGAGCGCGTTCTGCGTGCTGCTGCTGCTGACCTATTTCTGGCGGCTGCGGCTGGAGTATGGCGCCGCCGATACCTCCGACCAGCCGCGGGACGCCAACCCGCTGCCCCATATCCGCCGCTTCCTGCAGCAGCCCCGGCTGGTGCTGGCCTGGATCCTGAACTTCGCGCGCGAGACCTGGTGGGTGACGCTGTTCATCTACGGCCCGATCTACACCGCCGATTCAATGATGGGGCGGGACGCGCCGGGCTATCTGCAATCGGCGTCGACCTCGTTCCTCTTCCTGACGCCGATCGCCGGCTGGATCGCGCGGCGCGTTGGCCTGCGGCTGACCATGATGGCGGCCTACGCCTATTGCGCCGCCGGCACGCTGGCGGCGGCGCTGGTGATGATGCTGGATGGGCCGCCGCTGCTCGGCTGCATCCTGCTGGTGACCAGCGGGCTCGGCGCCATCACTCTGGACTCCGTGGGCATGGTGACCTTCCTGCGCGCGGTAAAAACGCGGGAGCGGGCGGAGATGACGATGGTGTTCACGCTCTATCGCGATCTTGCCAGCCTGATCCCCTTTGCGCTGTTTTCGCTGCTGCTGGCGCTGTTCGACGAGCTTTGGATCGTCTTCGGCGTGGTGAGCCTCGGGCTGTTGAGCAGCGCCTGGCTCAGCCGGCATATCCCGCGGGGCATGTGAGAGCGGCCGATGGCATGCCCGAACAGAAAGGAGCGCGAGCGTGGTTGAAACCGCCCCACTCCCCTCGGAGGGGATCGCCTACGTCAACGGAGAATACGTGCCACTCTCAAAGGCGTTCGTGCCGATCATCGACCGCGGCTTCGTGCGCTCCGATGCGACCTATGACGTGGCCCATGTCTGGAAAGGGCGCTTCTTCCGGCTCGGCGATCACATCGAACGCTTCCATAAATCGATGAAGGGCTTGCGGATGAAGCTGCCTTTCGACGGCCGGCAGATCGCGGAGATCCTCACGGAATGCGTCGTCAGGACCGGACTGCGGGACTCCTATGTTCAGATGACATGCACCCGCGGCATACCGGCGAAGGGCAGCCGCGATCCGCGCCTGTGCGAGAACCGCTTCTACGCCTTCGCCCAGCCCTTTGTCTGGATCGCCAATGACGATCAGCGCCGCGAAGGGCTGAAGATGATCATCAGCGACGTGAAGCGCATTCCCGCCGATTCCGTGGATCCGCGGATCAAGAATTTCCACTGGCTGGACCTGACCATGGGCATCTTCGAGGCCTATGAGCGCGACGCGATCGTGCCGGTGCTGGTGGATCGCCTGGGCAATGTCACCGAAGGCCCGGGCTTCAACATCTTCAGCGTCCGCGACGGCGCCCTGGCGACGCCGGATCGCGGCGTTTTCGAGGGCATGACCCGGCGCTGCGTGATCGAACTGGCGAAAGAGCTGGGCGTCGACTGCCAGATGCGCGCCGTTCCCGCCGACGAAGTCCGAGAGGCCGACGAGCTGTTCATAACCAGCACGGCCGGGGGGATTATGCCGGTATCTGTCGTCGACGGCCGCATCCTGGCGAACGGACGGCCGGGTCCGGTCACCAGGCGCTTCCATGATCTCTATTGGGAGCGGCATGAGACGGTCTGGCTCGGCGCTCCCATCGCCTATCGGGATTAGCCATCAGCCCCGCAATGGAGCAGCGGCCCACTCTACGAACTCTCGTCATCGCCAATCTGGGCATGGTGGTGATGATCATCATGTGGGGCTCGTTCTTTCCGGCGCTGGAGTACCTGCTCAAGAGCTGGGATCCCATGTCGGCCACCATCGGCCGGCATTTTCTCGCGGTCGTGACGCTGCTGACGGTGCTGACCCTGCGCGAGCGGCAACTGCCGCTTCATGGCCGGCTGCCCTGGCGGCATCTCTGGTATCTCGGCCTGATCGGCATGACGCTGTCGGCGATCCTGACCACGCTGGGCGTGCATTTCTCCAGCGGCGTCTCGGCGGCGATCGTCGCGGCGACCAACCCGATCACCTCGGCGATCACGGCGCGGCTGGTGCAGCGGCTGCCGCTGATGCCCGGCATCATCGTCGGCACGGTGCTGTCCACCGCCGGCGGGCTGATCGCCGGCTTCGACAGCCCGGAAATGGACTCCACGGCCGGCGGCCTCGGCATACGGGGCGGTGAACTGCTGATGATCGGCGCCAATGTGGTCTTCACCTGGTACTCGATCATGGCGCAGCACTGGATGCGCGGCTATTCCCAGCTTCACATCACCGGGCTGACGGCATTTCCGGGGCTGGTCGGCCTTGCGGTGGTGTGGCTGGGCGCAAGCTGGACCGGGCTCAATACTGTCCAACTGGATTTCGGCTGGGCCAATGTCCTGATCATCGTCTACATGGGCAGCCTGTCGGTGGCGCTCGGCAATTTCCTGTGGAACTTCGGTGTCAGCCGCACCGGCGTCGTGGTCGCCTCGATGTATGGCAACCTGATCCCCATCATCGCCGTGCTGATCACCTTGATCTGGCTGGGAACGCCGCCAAGTGCGGGGCAAATGCTCGGCGGCCTGCTGATCATCGGCGGCGTGCTCTATGCGCAGCTCATGACGCTGCGGGCGGCGCGGCGAAATCAGGCGGCCGGCGCGGCATAACCGGGATCGCGCCGCGCCAGATAATGGTCCACCAGCTCGATCAGCCGGTCGCGGCCGAAGCTGGGATCGTGGCCGGCATGCACCACGCGCACCGGCAGCTCCCGCAGGCGGCGCATGGTGCGGATGTAATCGGCGATATTCGAGTCCTCCAGCTCGTCCAGCAGCGGGCCGTCATAGATGGCGTCGCCGGAGAACAGGGTGCCCGTCCGCTTTTCCCACAGGCCCACGCTGCCGGGCGAATGGCCGGGCAGATGCAGCACCTCGAAGCTGCGGTCGCCGAGATCGACGATGTGGCCGTCCTCGACGATGCGCGCCGGCCGGGCCGGGCGCACGCTGTAGCCGGCGAGCTTGTAGCCGGCATGGGGCAGGGCGGTGATCAAGGTCTCGCCCACATCGTAGCCGGCCATGCGCAACATCTTCACCTCGCCATCGGCGAACTCCGATGTTACGAGAGTGCTGCGCGGCGTCGGTTCGGCCAGAGTGCCCGCCTCCAGGCGATGCACAAGGCAGTCGTCGAACTCATAGTGGCTGCCGATGTGATCGGCGTGGGTGTGGGTGGCGACAGCGGTGATGGGTTTGTCGATCAGCGGCGCCATGGCTTGCCGCAGGCTCATGATACCCATGCCGGTGTCGATCAGCAGGTCCCGGTCGCGGCCCCGCAGATGCCAGATATTGCAACGCATGAGCGGGATAACATGAGGCTCCCACAACAGCGTGATGTCATCGCCGATTCGGCGCGTCTCGAACCAGCGTTCGGCGACCTGCAGGGACATCGTATTTCCGTCCGGTTATTGCGGCGGCAATGATAAGGGCTGACGGGCGCAACGAAAAGCCCGCCGGGCGTTGCCGCGGCGGGCCTGCGTAGCGGCGGCGAAGCACTTTGGGACTACGGTGTCGCCAGCGCGATCTTCATCTCTTCGGCGATGCGCTTGTCGCGGCCGTAGATGTCGTTGCGGAACTCTATCTGGCCCCGCTCGCCTACCCAGGAGGTCTGGTAGACCAGATGCACCGGCAGCGGCTTTTGCAGCGTGACCGAGCGGTTGGTGCCCTTTTGCAGGATGGCATCGATGCGTTCGCGACTCCAGGCGGGATCAGTAGCCAGGATAACCTCGGCAAGACCGAGCGCATCCGGCACGCGTACGCAACCGTGGCTCAGGGTGCGCACTTGCTTGGCGAACAGCGCCGGCTTGTTGGTGTCGTGCATATAGACGTCGTACGGGTTGGGGAAAAGGAACTTGACCGCGCCCAGCGCATTGCCGCCGCCGGGGGCCTGGCGCAGCTTGTAGCGGCCGCTCTTGGCGTCGTCGCTGTGCCAGTTGACGGTGGCGGGATCGATATGCTGGCCGGTGGCGGTGTCGAAGACGCGGAAGTTCTGCGACGCGATGTAGGTAGCGTCCTCCTGGATCTTGGGCAGGAGTTCCTTGCTCTGGATGCTGGTAGGCACATACCAGACCGGGTTGAACTCGATGCGGTTGATCGCGCTCTCCACTTCCGGCGTGCGGTTATTGACGGTGCCGACGATCACATCGGACGTCATCCTGGTCATGCCGTTGCGCACCAGCTTCATCTGCTGGCCGGCGATGTTGACCATCACATAGTCCGAACTGTAGGCGCGGTTGGCGAGCTGCAGGCGGCGCAGATTGATCATCATCGTGAGCAGGCGGCTTTCTACCGGCTCGTTCAGCGCGTCGAGGGTCATCTTGCCGACCACGCCGTCGGCGAACAGGCCATGGCGGGTCTGGAAATGCTTAACACCCTCGATCAGCGCCTGATCCATGATCATCGGATCGGGCGCGTCCTTGGCCGGGGATATCCCCGTGGGATTGATGGGCGGCAGTGTCGCCGTCGCCACGACCGGCGCGCGGTAGTCGCCGGTCACCGCCAGCCGCTCGCGCAGCAAAGCAATCTGCTCGCTGCGCACGCCGAAGGCGAAGTCCTCTTTGTCCTTGCCGGTAATGCCGATCGGCCAGCCGCCGGCGGCGGCGAGATGCTGATAGCTGTCGACCGCCTGGCGCAGCTGCCAGAAGCCGGGATCGCCGGGCAGCCATTGCGCCAGCACGGCCAGGGGATCCTTCGCCGTGGCGACGGCGGTCAGCGCCTGGGGATGCGGCCCGGCCACCAGGGGATCGGCGGGATCGATGGCGCCGCGCAGCAGCGCCAGGTTCAGCAGGCAGTCGAGCGCGGCCATCTGCGCCGGCAGAAGCGGCTGGCGGCGCGCCTCGATTGCCGACAGGATCGGCGCCAGGTCCGCCGGGCTCTGCATGTCGAAGGCGCGCATCTCCGCCAGCACGGCATCGATCTGCATCGGCGGACTCGCGCCATGCACCCAGACGGGCTCGTAGTTGCGGGCGCCATAGAACTCGCGCAGCTGCGTCAGCTCGGCGAAACTCGCGGCGGCCGGCAGCGAATCGCTACGCGCCAGGAGAGTGCGAATTGGTTCGGCCAGCGACAGCTCGATCGGCGCCGCCATGAACTGTCCGGGTTCGGTCGCGCCGGCGATAGGCGAATCGACCGGCTGGGAATCGTTCGCAGCGGCGCCGGCGGCAGCGCAGCTCAGGCACAGGGCCAACGCCGCGGTCCAGCGCAGGCGCACCTGTTGAGCCGACCGCCGGGCCGTTGTCGCAAGGGAGTGATCGCGCATGATGAGGTCAGCTCCGATAGGCTGTAGTTTGAATCGCATTGTATAAGTATTTGCCCCGTAGTCCCCAAAAGAATAATCACGCTGAGAGCAAATTGAAGTGCCGGCCGTCACACAGTGCCGGGATAGAAGCAGAGAAATGCTAAAGGAGCATTTCGCCTAGCAAATTCCGGAATTTCTTGAGATGACTTAACCAAGATTTGCCGCCCGCGCGGCGACTGCGTAGAAGAATTTATCGCCATGACGACGTTGCTTTACAGCCACAGCGCCTGCCTTAACCACGATACCGGCCGCGGGCATCCGGAACGCATCGCGCGGCTGGAAGTGATTCTTAACGCGCTGGCCGCGCCGGAGTTCCATTCGCTGCTGCGAATCGAGGCGCCGCGGGCGAGCCGCGAGCAGATCGCGCTGGCCCATGACCGCGACTATGTGGATGCCGTGCTCAAGGCGGTGCCGAAGTCCGGTTTCGCCCGCGCCGATGCGGACACGGTGATGTCCCCCGGCTCCGGCGAGGCGGCGCTGCGCGCGGCCGGCGCCGTCGTCGCCGCCGTCGATGCGGTGATCGGCGGCGGGGCCGGCAACGCCTTCTGCGCCGTGCGGCCGCCGGGGCATCATGCCGAGGCGGACCGGCCGATGGGGTTCTGCCTGTTCAACAACGTGGCCATCGGCGCCCTTCACGCGCGGGCGCAGCACGGTCTGCGGCGGATCGCGGTCATCGACTTCGACGTGCATCACGGCAACGGCACGCAGCACATGTTTGAGTCCGAGAGCGACCTGTTCTACGGCTCGACCCATCAGTGGCCGCTCTATCCCGGCACGGGTGCCCGGAGCGAGACCGGCGTCGGCAACATCTGCAATGTGCCGCTGCTCCCGGGTGCGGGGTCCGAACAATTTCGCGCCGCCTTCGACGGCATCGTGCTGCCGGCGCTGCGGACGTTCGCGCCCGAGCTGCTGCTGATCTCCGCCGGATTTGACGCCCATCGCCGCGACCCCCTGGCCGGCCTGGAACTGGAGACCGAGGATTTTGCCTGGGTGACGGCTGAATTGATGGCCGTGGCGAGGCAAAGTTGCGGCGGCCGAATCGTCTCCACGCTGGAAGGCGGATATGATCTGGAAGCGCTGGCCGAAAGCGCGGCTGCCCATGTCCGGACGCTGATGTCCTGAACGGTTGCAAGGGGTTGGCTGCCCTTGCTGGCGGGGTCCCGCATGAATATTATCGCGCCAGTCGAGTTGTCCGGCGGCAGGGCGCGGAGCAATCGAGGGGACGCTATGGCCGAGGACAAGATACCGCCTGATATCGCCAAGATGAACTTCGAAGACGCGCTGGCCGAGCTGCAAAAGCTGGTGAAGTCGCTGGAGAAGGGCGACAGCAAGCTCGACGATGCCATCAGCGCCTACAAGAGGGGGGTCGACCTGAAGCGCCACTGCGAAGCGAAGCTGCAGGAAGCGCAGCTCAAGGTTGAGAAGATCGTTCTGAGCGCGGACGGAACGATCGGCAAAGAACCTGCCAAGCTGGACTGATAGACCGTGAAACGACTGGAAGCAGCCCTTGCCGAGACCGCCACGGCGGTCAATCAGATGCTCGACCGCCTGCTGCCGCCGGTGACGACAGCCGAGCGGCGCGTCGTTGACGCCATGCGCTATGCCGTGATAGGCGGCGGCAAGCGCATTCGTCCGTTCCTGGTGCGCCACAGCGCCCGGCTATTCGACATCGCCGATGCCGGCGCGCTGCGCGTGGCGGCGGCGATCGAGATGCTGCATTGCTACAGCCTGGCCCATGACGATCTGCCGGCGATGGACGATGCCGATCTGCGCCGAGGGCGGCCGTCGGTGCACCGGCAGTTTGACGAAGCGACCTCGATCCTGGCCGGCGACGGACTGCTTACTATGGCATTCGAGGTGCTGGCCCATCCGGACACCCATGCCAATCCGCTGGTACGCTCCGAATTGGTTCTGGCGCTGGCGCGGGCCGGCGGTGCGGCCGGCATGGTGGGCGGCCAGATGATCGACCTGGAGGCGGAGAACGCCCAGCTCGACCTGCCGGCGATCACCCGCCTTCAGGCGCTGAAGACCGGCGCCATCATCGAATTCTCCTGCATCGCCGGACCGATCATGGGACAGGCGCCGGCGGATGCGCACCGGGCGCTGCGGGACTATGCGCGGGATCTGGGCCTGGCGTTCCAGATCGCCGACGATCTCCTGGATATCGAGAGCAGCGAGGATGTCACCGGCAAGCCGGTCGGCCGGGATCAGGCCGCCGGCAAGGCGACCTTCGTGTCGCTGCTGGGCGTGGAGGGCGCGCGCAAGCGGGCGCGGGAATTGGCGGATCGGGCCGCCGGCCATCTGGCGATGTTCGGCACGCGGGCGGAATTGCTCTCGGAGATGGCGCTGTTCGTCGTCGAGCGGCGCTCCTAGGCGGGATAGAGCGATGGCACCGCAGAGCAAGACGCCGTTACTGGATGAGATCCGCATCCCCGCCGATCTGCGCAAGCTGGACGTGCGCCAACTGCGGCAGGTGGCGGACGAGCTGCGCACGGAAATCATCGATGCGGTATCCATCACCGGCGGCCATCTCGGCGCCGGCCTCGGCGTGATCGAACTGACGGTGGCGCTGCATTATCTGTTCGAGACTCCTGACGACCGGCTGATCTGGGATGTGGGCCATCAAGCCTATCCCCATAAGGTGCTCACCGGCCGGCGCGACCGCATCCGCACACTGCGCCAGGGCGGGGGCTTGTCGGGTTTCACCCGCCGCGTGGAAAGCGAATACGATCCGTTCGGCGCCGCCCATAGCTCGACGTCGATCTCCGCCGGCCTCGGCATGGCGGTGGCGCGGGATCTGTCGGGCCGCCGGAACCATGTGGTCGCGGTCATCGGCGACGGCTCCATGAGCGCCGGCATGGCGTATGAGGCGATGAACAATGCCGGCGCGATGGACAGCCGGCTGATCGTGGTGCTGAACGATAACGACCTGTCGATCGCGCCGCCGGTGGGGGCGATGAGCGCCTATCTGTCGCGGCTGCTGTCGTCGAAGCCCTATCAATCCATCCGCCATATCGGCAAGGAATTCACCAAGCATCTGCCCGAGCCGCTGAAGATCGCGGCGCGCCGGGCGGAAGAATATGCCCGCGGCATCGTCACCGGCGGCACGCTGTTCGAGGAGTTGGGCTTCTACTATGTCGGCCCGATCGACGGCCATAACCTGGACCATCTGATCCCCGTGCTGCGCAATGTGCGGGATGCGGTGGATGAAGGCCCGATCCTGGTGCATGTGGTGACCAAGAAAGGCCATGGCTACCCGCCGGCCGAGAAGTCGCCAGACAAGTATCATGGCGTGACCAAGTTCGACGTCGTCACCGGCGCCCAGGTGAAGCCGCCCTCCAACGCGCCGTCCTATACAAAGGTCTTCGCCCAGGCCCTGGTGCAGGAGGCCGAGCACGACCCGAAGATCGTCGCCATCAACGCGGCGATGCCCTCGGGCACCGGGCTCGATATCTTCGCCAAGCGCTTTCCCGCGCGCTGCTTCGACGTGGGCATCGCCGAGCAGCATGGCGTGACGTTCGCCGCGGGCTTGGCGACGGAGGGATTCAAGCCGTTCGCCACGATCTATTCCACGTTCCTGCAGCGCGCCTATGATCAGGTGGTGCATGACGTGGCGATCCAGAAGCTGCCGGTGCGCTTTGCCATCGACCGGGCCGGGCTGGTCGGCGCAGACGGCGCCACCCATGCGGGCTCCTTCGATGTCACCTATCTCGGCTGTCTGCCGGGCTTCGTCATCATGGCGGCGGCGGACGAGGCCGAGCTCGTCCATATGGTGGCGACGGCGGCGGCGATCGACGACCGGCCCAGCGCTTTCCGCTATCCCCGCGGCGACGGCGTGGGCGTGGAGATGCCGCAACGCGGCGTGCCGCTGGAGATCGGCAGGGGCCGCATCATCAGCGAGGGCACCAAGGTGGCGCTGCTGTCCTTCGGCACGCGGCTGGGCGAATGCATGAAGGCGGCGGAGGATCTGAACACCCGCGGCCTGTCGACGACGGTGGCCGATGCCCGCTTCTGCAAGCCGCTGGACGGCGATCTGGTCACGCGGCTGGCGCGCGAGCATGAGGTGCTGATCACCATCGAAGAGGGCGCCATCGGCGGCTTCGCCAGCCATGTGCTGCAGCATCTGGCGCTGACCGGGCAGCTCGACCGCGGCCTGAGGGTCCGGCCGATGACCCTGCCGGACGTCTTCATCGATCATGAAAAGCCGGAAAAGCAGTACGACCAGGCCGGCCTCAATGCGCGGGACATCGTCGACACGGCGCTGCAGGCCCTCGGGCGCACCGTCAGCATAAAGCCCGCGCGAGCCTAGCGCGGCCGGCGGCGCTTGACCGGCGCCGCCCGCCGGTATCCTCGTCAGATGAATCGCGCCACTCCCGCTCCGACTGCCATGCCGTCGCTGTCCATCCGTCAAGAGAGCGGCAAGCTCGCCGTCATCTCCGCGCCGTTGGCTGCCGGCTTTCTGGCAGAGATGGGAATGAACCTCACCGATCTGGCGATCGTCGGCCGGCTCGGCACGATATCGATAGCGGCGGTCGGGCTCATCACCGCGATTCTGTTCAGCATCCTCTTCGTCTGCATGAGCATTGCCTCGGTGGTCAGCGTGCTGGCGGCGAGCGGCCATGGCGCCGGAGACCGGGCGCAGGTGAGCCGGGCGGTCGGCCAGGGCTTCTGGGTTTCGGCAATCCTGTCGGTTCCGGGAACGGCACTGGGCTGGTATCTGCCGGACTTGCTGCCTTGGCTCGGTCAGGATCCGGAGGTGATCGAGACCTCGCGGCACTATTCCCAGGCGCTGGCATTCAGCATCTTGCCCTACATGCTGTTCAGCAATCTTCGCTGTTTCGCGACGGCGCTGGCGCGGACCGGTACATTGATGGCGATCACTATCGCGGCGCTTGCGGCCAACTTCGTGCTGGTGCTGATCCTGGTCCATGGCATCGGCGGCTGGCCGGGACTGGGCATCGGCGGGGCGGGCATCGGCACCAGCATCGTGTGCTGGCTCATGTTCTTGGCGCAGGCCGCGATTGTGGGCGTGGCGCCATCTCTGAAAGGCTACGATCTGCTGCGCGCGGCCGCGCGGCTGGAGTGGACGCTCTGCGCCCGCATTTTCCGCCTCGGACTTCCCGTCGGCGTCATGACGGCAATGGAGGCGGGCCTGTTCACGGCGGTGCAGGTGATGATGGGGATCATGGGCCCCGTTCCGCTGGCCGCCAACCAGATCGTCATGAGTCTGATCAACTTCCTCTATATGATTCCGGCGGCGATCGCTCAGGCCGTGGCGATCCGCGTTGCCCACGAGCGCGGCGCCGGGAGCATGGCCACGGCAAGGCAGGCCGGTTTCGTCGCCATCGGCATGAATGTCGGGTATATGACGATGGTGATGTTGTTCATGCTGAGTTTTCCGGGCTTTGTCGTGCAGCTCTATCTCGATACGTCGGATCCGGCGAACAGCGCGGTGGTCGCGCTGGCCGGCCAGCTTCTGATCGTCACCGCGCTGTTCCAGATCGTCGACGGCATGCAAGTGGCCGCGGCCGGTGCGCTGCGCGGACTGGAGGACACCGTCATTCCCTCGATCATGACCGTCATCGGCTATTGGGTGCTGGGATTTTCCGGCGGCTATCTCCTGGGCTTTCCGCTGGGATTCGGACCGGTCGGCTTGATCACCGGATTGCCGCTCGGCCTCGCCGTCACGGCGGCGCTGCTGACCTGGCGCTTTCATCGCCGCGCGCGGCACCGCTCGGCATGACGGCCGCGGAGAAGCCGCGGCGGCAGCGGTTGGATGCGTTGCTGGTGGAGCGCGGGCTGGCGGAGACGCGCACCAAGGCGCAGGCCTTGATCATTGCCGGCAAGGTGTTCGGCGGCAACGGCCAGCGGCTGGACAAGCCGGGCATGAACATCGCCGGGGATCGCGCCTTGGAAGTGCGCGGCCAGGATCATCCCTGGGTGTCCCGCGGCGGGCTGAAGCTGGCCCATGCATTGAAGGCGTTCGCTGTCGGCGTCAGCGGCAAGATCTGCCTGGATGTCGGCGCCTCCACCGGCGGTTTTACCGATGTGCTGCTCGCCGGCGGCGCTGCGAAGGTCTATGCCGTCGATGTCGGGCAGGGGCAGCTCGCCTGGCGGCTGCGCCAGGATCCGCGGGTGGTGGTGCTGGAGCGGGTGAATGCGCGGCATCTGACGCGGGCGCAGGTGCCGGACGGCATCGACGTGATCGTCTGCGACGCGAGCTTCATCGGGCTGGAGACCGTGCTGCCGACGCCGATGTCCTTCGCCGCGCCGGGCGCGGCCTTGCTGGCGCTCATAAAGCCGCAATTCGAGGTCGGCCCGGCGCGGGTGGGCAAGGGCGGCATCGTGCGCGATCCCGCCCTGCACGAAGAGGTCTGCGCGCGCATTTCCGCCTGGCTTGCGGCACAGCCGGGCTGGACGGTGACCGGACTCACGGAGAGCCCGATCACCGGCGCCGAGGGCAACAAGGAGTTCCTGATCTACGGCCGTAGGAACGACTGACAGCCTGTCTCAGTCGCCGATCGATTGCACCGGCGAGACAAGCTGCGGCGCCGTGACGGCCGAGCCTTCGAAGGGCGCAATCACGGCCGCCACCGGCTCCAGCCAGTCGGCGAGACGCAGCAGGGTTTCCAGCCGCTGAGCTTCCACATGGCGCAACTGGCCGCTGGCCATCGCCTGCTCGAATAGCTTCTCCAGCGGATTCGCCGGCGGCGGAAACTCTTCGATGCTGACCTGCCGCTCCGGCGGAATCTTCGCCGCTTCCCGGGCCAGGCGGATGGCGACACTGTAGCCGCCGAGTTCGTCGACAAGGCCGCGGTCCCTGGCGTCGCTGCCGGTCCAGACCTGGCCTTTGGCCACGTCCTGAACTTTCTCGATCGGCAGGTTGCGGCCGGCGGCGACCTTCTGGGTGAAGTCGGCATAGACCCGGTCGAGGCCTTCCTGCATGCGCGCCCAGCCCGCATTGCTGAACAGGCGGTGCGGGCTGTCCATGTCTGCGTTGGCGCCGGCTTTCACGCCGTCCCAGTTCAGACGCAGCGTGTTCCAGAGGCCGGCGAAGACCACCTTGCCGCCGGCGACGCCGATCGATCCCGTGATCGTCCCCGGCTGCGCGACGATCTTGGTCGCGGGCGCCGAGACGAAGTAGCCGCCGGACGCGGCCAACTCGCCCATGGAGACAATCACCGGCTTGCCGAGCTCGCGGGCGCGCTGCACTTCGCTCCAGATCGTGTCGGAGGCGACATAGGAGCCGCCGGGGCTGTCGACCCGGAAGATGATCGCGCGGACGCCCGGATCGTCGACGGCATCGCGGATCGCCTTGGCCACCTCCGACGACTCCATCGCCGCCGGCCCGAAGGGGCCGCCGCCCTCGCCGGTGCTCAACTGCACAGCGCCGATGCCGTACACCAGGGCGATGCGGGCGGCATCCTCGCCGGGTGCCGTGAGATTGGCGGCATAGTCTTTCAGCGAAAACCAGGACGAATCCTCGCCGGCGCGGTCGTTCACGGCTTTGGTCAGATCGTTCCAATAGCCGATCTGATCGATCAGCTTTTCCGTTCTTGCCTGGCTGGCCAGGAACGGCCCGCGATGGATCAGGCTGCGCGCGGCGTCGGCGTCGAACTTGCCGCGCTCGGCCATGCCCTGCGCCACCTGCCCGAGCCAGGAATTGACGAGCCGCTGCATATTCTCGCGGATCGGCGGCGGCATGGAGGACTTGGTGAAGGGGTCGGCGAGGCCTTTGTATTCCTGCCGCTGATCGAGTTGCGCCGTGACGCCGATGAGATTCAGGGTGTCGACCATGTAGGGCTGCTCCAGGGAGAAGCCCACCAGGTTCACATCGCCCGATGGCTGCAGCCAGATTTCCTCGAACGCGGTCGCAAGATAGTAGTGCGTGTTGCCATCGCCCGTCTCGCCGAAGGTTTCCGCGAACGCCACCGCGAACTTGCCTTTGTCGCGGAACGCCTTCACTGCGTCGCGGAGCTCCTGCGCATACGCCATGTTGAGCGGGCCGCTGCCGACATGGGCGACGAGTCCTTTCACGCGATTGTCGCCAGCCGCCGCTTCGAGACCGGCGACGAGGTCGCGCAAGGTGGCGCCCCGGCCGAAGGCGCCGAAGGGAAGGGGGCTGCCGCCGCTTCGATCGCGGATCGGCGCGCCCAGTTCCAGCGTCAGCACCACATCCTTGTCCGGCACCGGCTTTGGTTTGGGCCCCAGACTGCCAAGCCACAATCCGGCGACGACGAGCACGACGACGAAGGCGCCGACGATGGCAAGCAGGCCCACCACGATCTTGCGCAGCACGCGAAACGGATTCATGAAAATCACCTCAATTAAGAGACAATGGCGGCCGATGGGGAGAGCCTGCCAGCGGGCCGCGATGACGGCTGGGATCAGATAAGCGCTGAGAGGCCGCAGTGCAACTCGGCGCTGGCGGCGCGGGTCCTAGCGCGCAATCGGCATCGGCTCAGTGATCTCAATGCCCTCGCGCGTGATATCGCAGCGATAGCACAGCATCTCCACGCCCGCGCGCCGGGCGCTGTCGAAGGCGGCGGCATAGGCGGGATCGATATCGCCGGCGAGAGCGAAACTGTCACAGTCCGTGCGCTGCACGACATAGAGCATGACCGCGCGATGTCCCGCTGCGACCATGGCGCTCAATTCCTGCAGATGCTTCGCGCCGCGTTTGGTGACGCAGTCCGGAAACTCCGCGTGGGCCTGGCGCTTCAGGTGCACGTTCTTGACCTCCAGATAGCAACGCATCCGGTCCGGCGATTCCAGCAGCAGATCGATGCGCGAATTCTCGCCATAGGGCACTTCCCGGCGATGCGTCGCATAGCCGCCGAGCGCCTCGATCCGCCCGGCCGCGAGCGCCTCTTCGGTCAGCCGGTTCGGCCAGGATGTATTGATGCCAACCAGATGATCGCCGACCCGAATCAGCTCCCAGCCGAAGGGCAGCTTGCGTCCCGGCGGCGCGGGGGACAGCCAGACCTCCGAATCCGGGTCGCTCAGGCCCAGCATCGAGCCGGGATTGGGGCAATGCACGGTTACCTGGCGACCGTCCTCCAGGACCACATCGGCGAGAAATCGCTTGTACCGCTTGAGGAGTCTGGCGGGGCGCAGGGGTTGGTTAAACTTCATGACCGGCCTTTAACTGCCCAGCCGAGCAAGGGAAAATGCCCGCTTGCAGACTTTTTTACGAAGATTCGCCGGGATATTAACCATGTTATTTAACGATATGATTTCAATGACTTACCGAAGATTCCCTCTTGTCATTTACCGTTCTTTAACTCTACTGTCGAGGTCAGGAAGGAAGAATTTTACGGAGTTCGCTGATGTCCATCGTCGGCACCGCCCTGCTCTATACCGTGCCGTTTCTGGCGCTGATCTTCGTGATCATCGTCGTGCATGAGTGGGGTCACTTCTGGGTCGCCCGCCGCCTCGGGATCAAGGTCGAGGCTTTCTCCATGGGCTTCGGGCCGGAGCTGTTCGGCTGGGTCGACCGCTATGGCACCCGTTTCAAACTCTGCCTGCTGCCGCTGGGCGGCTATGTGAAGATGTTCGGCGAGGGCGATCGGACGCGAGACTCCTCGGGCCATATGCGGCCGTTGCACGCGATGGAGCGGAAGTGGGCCTATGGCTTCCGGCCGGTGTCGCACCGGGCGGCGGTGGTCGCCGCGGGGCCGTTGATCAACATCGTATTCGGCGTGCTGCTGATCTCGGTATCCCTCTATATCCTCGACGTGATGGCGCCGGCGGCTGTTGTCGCTACCGTGGAGCCGGAAAGCCCGGCTGAGGCCGCGGGGCTGCTGCCGCAGGATCGCATCGCCACGCTTGATGGCGCCGAGGTTGCAAATGCGCACGTTCTGGCGCGCCTGTTACACGAAGCGGCGGGTAAGGATGTTCATCTCGGCATCATTCGCGCCGATATGCCGGTAACGCTGTCGCTGTCGGGTTATGCGATCGGCGAGCCGGGCAAGATCCTCTCGGGCATCGGCATCGAAACGAGCGGTTATATCTGGAAGTTCGCCAGCCCGGTTTCCGCCCTAGGCAAGGGCGTCGAAACGTCGCTCAGCTTCATCGAACGTAGCACCGTCGGCTTGGCCGAGATCGCCACCGGCAAGCGGCCTCTGACCGACCTCGCGGGGCCGATCAGCATCGCTGACATCAGCGGCGATACAGTGAGCGCCTATGGATTTATCGGGCTGCTGATGTTGATGGCGCTTCTGTCGATCAATGTCGGCGTCATCAATCTCCTGCCGATACCCGTGCTCGATGGCGGCCATCTGGTATTCATGACGATCGAGGTTCTGCGCGGGAAGCCTTTGAGCCCGCGCGTCGTCAAGGTCTGTTCGGTCGGCGGACTCTGCGTGATTATGGTGCTGTTGGTGCTGGTGACCGGCCACGACTTATTGAAATACGCCGTCTAACTAGATACGGCGTCCGGCCGCACCCGCGGCGAGCCGTCAGGACGCCGTTGCAAATCGCGGCTTCGCGGCGCATCTTGCCGCCAACAGCCACTGAATTTCCAGGTATGTCATGATGCGTTGGGCGGGCGCGTGCGCGCTGCTTCTTTCCCTGTCGGCCTGCAATGCCTTCGATTTCGGTCTGCAAGACGATCCCGCGACGACGAAGTGGGAGCGGTCGAAGACGACAGAAGAACAGACTTCCGCCGATCTGCGCGCCTGCCGCACCCAGGCGAATGCGGTATTGGATCGCGACGCGCAGATCGACCGGTCGATTGCGTCGACCCATGACACCGGTAACGAAGACAACGCCGCACCGGACCTGCAGGCGAATATGGATGCGTACAGCCATGAGCAGCGCTACCGCGAGATCGTGAACGATTGCATGCGCGGCCGCGGCTACGTGCTGCCGCAGAACTGACCGGCGCCGGTCCGCCCATGTCCGCAGCGGCAGACTCCGGCGTGACCGCGGCCGTGTTGATTATCGGCAACGAGATCCTCTCGGGCCGCACCCAGGACGTGAATCTCAATTACCTGGCAAAGCGCATGGCGGCTCTGGGAATCAAGCTTTGCGAGGCGCGGGTCGTCGCCGACATTCCGGACGAGATCATCGGCGCGGTCAACGGACTGCGCGGCCGTTACAGCTATGTCTTCACGACCGGCGGCATCGGGCCGACCCATGACGACATCACGTCCGAGTGCATTGCCCGGGCTTTTGGCGTGCCGCTGATCCGCCATCCCGAAGCGGTGAAGATCCTGGAACGCCACTACGAGCCGGGAATGCTCAACGAGGCGCGCCTGCGGATGGCCAACACGCCCGACGGCGCGGTGCTGATCGAAAATCCGGTCAGCGCGGCGCCGGGCTATCGCATTGGCAATGTCTATGTGATGGCCGGCGTGCCGAAGATCATGCAGTCGATGTTCGAGGGCATCGCCCCCACCCTCAGCCACGGCGCACCGATTCAGTCCCGCACCGTCGGCGCCCATATCGGCGAGGGCGTGATCGCCAAGGGCCTCGGCGAGCTGCAGGCGGCTTATCCCGATCTGGATATCGGCAGCTATCCCTTCTTCCGGCAGCAACGCTATGGCGCCAGCTTCGTCATCAAGGGCACGGACCGGGCGCGAATCGAAAGCGCGGCCGGGTTCCTCCATGATCTAATCCGCTCGCTCGGCGCCGAGCCGGTCGACGGCGAATTGCCGGAGTAACCCACGGTCCCCACACCCCTGGTTGCCCCTGTGTTGCCCGGCAAGTTACCTTGACGCGCCTACCTTCGGAGAGCAGGCCCGCTTGGCGAAACTGGTAGACGCAAGGGACTTAAAATCCGTTGTCAGGGGTCGCGCCCGTGGCGAAATGGCAAACGCGACGGACTTAAAATCCGTTGTCTTACAATGACTTGCGGGTTCAAGTCCCGCCGGGCGCACCATCTAAGGGAATTTGTTAAAGCGGCTATGTAGGCCCCATGTAGGCAGAAGGATCTTAACAAAGGTTAACGGCAAATTGCGGGAATGAGAGGCGCGAATCCATGTGCGGCCGGTACTCAATCACCACAGCCCCGGAGGCTACTCGCCCCGTCGCGGTGTCTACTCGATAGAACAGCTCCGTGCGGTCGCCCTTGTAGAACGCCATAGCAGCTCAGACAGAATGCTGACATTGAGCGGCAAAGGACCTAAGAAAGGAAACGTTTCCAAGGACCTCGCTATGCACATAGTTCCAACGCTTAGAACGTCTCGTCTGACCTTGCGGCCAATGCAATTTCAAGACTGGGATGCCTACCATCAACTCATGTGCTCGGATCGAGCCATATACATGGGTGGCCCCTTTTCATCCTCGGTCGCATGGGGAATGTTCTGCAGCGACCATGCACAGTGGAGCCTTTTCGGCTGTGGTTCTTTGATGATCGATGACAGAGCAACTCAGCGCTGCGTTGGACAGGTTGGCATAAACTATGGACCACTTTTTCCAGAGTGGGAGCTTGGTTGGTTCCTTTACCTCGAAGCCGAGGGGCAGGGCTACGCCTATGAAGCCGCGTCGGCGCTACGGACTTGGGCCAAAGAAACGAGGCAACTCGAAACCCTCGTTAGCTACGTTGATCCGGAAAACGTCAAGTCCGCGCGACTCGCGGAAAGACTTGGGGCGACTTTGGACGATCAAGCAAAGCGACAAGATCCTACCGACTTGGTGTATCGGCACTATAGATTGAAAGGGGCAGCTTAGGGTTCGAGGCCGCATTTCGCCACAAGATACTTGGCTAGCCGCGTATGGCCCGTTTGAGAAGGCGTCGCCATTTAGCGACGTGTCTGCAATCCACTGACCTGCGGACGACCGTCGAGTTCACATCGAATGCTGAGGATGACCCGGAGCGCACACTAGCGATCTTTAGGACTGTGCCTCGTGAGCGACCTTAGCTCTTATTCCTCATCGCTCAAATCAAAACGCATGATTCACCTCCGTGACCAGCCCCCGCTTGCGCAGCCACCTGCTATGCAACCATCAAAGCGCGCGGGACGGAAGGCCGATCCGGCTGGAGCCGTCGAGTTGCGCAGGCCGGATCGGCCTGTAGAACGGCTTGCGGCGCCGGGGGCCTGTAGCCCAGAGCACTATGAGGGCGGATGGTGTTGTAGTGCCGCCGCCACTGTTCGATGACGATCTGGGCTTCTCCCAGCGAGTAGAAGATCTCACCGTTGAGCAGCTCGTCTCTGAGCTTGCCGTTGAAGCTCTCATTGTAGCCGTTCTCCCAAGGGCTGCCTGGTTCGATGAAGAGCGTGCGGACGCGCAGCCTGGCGAGCCATTCGCGAAGCGCCGTGGCGACGAACTCAGGGCCGTTGTCGGACCGGATGTGGGCCGGCGGTCCATGCTGCTCGAACAGGTCCGCCATGGCCTCAAGCACGTCCTGGGCATGGAACCGGCGGGCCGCGCGGATGGCCAGGCATTCCCGCGAGTACTCGTCGATCACGGTCAGCAGGCGAAGCTTGCGGCCGTCATGGGTGCGATCCTGCACGAAGTCGTAGGCCCCGACGTGATGCCGATACTGCGGTCTCAGCCGCACGCACGAGCCGTCGTTGAGCCAGAGCCGGCCTCGCCGGGGCTGTCGGCTTGGAACTTTCAGGCCCTCGCGCCGCCAGATCCGCTCGACCCGCTTGTGGTTCGCTTGCCAGCCCTCACTGCGCAGCAGCGCCGTGACCCGGCGATAGCCATAGCGGCCGTAGCGCGACGCCAGATCGACGATCGCCGTCGTCAGAGCGTCTTCATCATCCCGCCGCTGCGGCCGGCGCCATTGCGTCGAGCGAACCTGGCCGGCGGCGCGGCAAGCCCGGCGTTGGGACATGCCAAGCTTGTCGCAGACATGATCGACGAACCGCCGCCGGCGCGAAGGCCCTACCAGTTTCCCGAGGCAGCCTCCTTGAGAACCGCATTGTCCAGCGACAGATCCGCCACCAGTTTCTTCAGCCGGGCGTTCTCCCGCTCTAGATCCTTCAGCCGGCGAGCCTGGTCGGTCTTCATGCCGCCGAACTCCTTGCGCCAGCGGTAATAGGTGACTTTGTTGACACCGAGCCGGCGGACAACCTCGGCCACCGTAACGCCCTGCGATAGCAGAACATCCGCCTCCCGCAGCTTCCGTATAACGTCCTCGGGTGTGTATCTCTTCCCTGACATCTTTGCCTCCTTCAATCAGCCATAAGTTGCTCTAAACCCGGCTGCGTTTGAAGGGGGCAGGTCACAATTCCTGCCTGCGCCCGCTGTGTGTCTCCGCCCGGCAGTGGGAGGCATCGGATCCTGCAGTGCGGGTTATGGGATGTGGCGTGGTAGAGGTGCGTCCGTTGCCTTCATCGTTGCGGCTGCAGCA
>JBJXDY010000048.1:0-12309 GCA_046154965.1 Dongiaceae bacterium
CCCCTCATCCCCTGCCCCTTCTCCCCCAAGGGGAGAAGGGATGTTTTCCTCTTCTTCGTGTTCTTTGTGACTTTGTGGTGAAAACCCTAAAGCACCTTCAACAGCGCCTCGATGTCGCCCGGCTCGCCCACCGATGACGCTTCGATCTCCTTGTCGATGCGCTTCACCAGGCCGGCCAGCACTTTGCCCGCGCCGATCTCCGTGATCTTGTCGACGCCTTGTTCCTTCATATACGTCACGCTCTCGCGCCAGCGCACCATGCCCGTCACCTGCTTGACCAGCAGGCCGCGGATGGTTTCGGGGTCGCTGACATGGCGCGCGGTGACGTTTGCGATCAGCGGCACGGCGGGCGCCGCGATCTTCGCCGCCGCCAGCGCCTCCGCCATCTCGTCGGCGGCCGGCTGCATCAGCGGGCAGTGGAAGGGCGCGCTCACGGTCAGCAGGATCGCGCGCTTGGCGCCCTTCTCGGGCGCGATGACGATCACGCGGTCGATCGCCTTCTTGCTGCCGCTCAGCACCACCTGGCCGGGCGCGTTGTCGTTGGCGGTGGCGCAGACCTCGCCGGTGTCCTTGGCCGCCGCCGCCGCGATCTCCTGCGCCGCCGGCAGGTCGACGCCCAGCAGCGCCGCCATGGCGCCCTCGCCCACGGGCACCGCCTTCTGCATCGCCTGGCCGCGCCGCTTCAAGAGCCGCGCCGCCTCGGCGAGCCCGAGCGCCCCCGCCGCCGCCAGCGCCGAATACTCGCCCAGGGAATGGCCGGCGACGAAGGCCAGCTTGTCCCCCACCTTGAACCCGCCCTCGCGCTCGAGCACCCGCATCACCGCGAGGCTCACCGCCATCAGCGCCGGCTGGGTGTTCTCGGTCAGCGTCAGGTCGCGCTCAAACCCCTCGAACATCAGCCGCGACAGCTTCTGCGACAGCGCGTCGTCGATCTCCTGGAACGTCTCGCGCGCCGCGGGAAACGCCTCCGCCAGCGCGCGGCCCATGCCGACAGCCTGCGAGCCCTGGCCCGGAAAGACGAAGGCGCGGGTCATGTGCTGGAGATCCCCCTAGATTTTCGAAATGGCAACAAGTTGCGATATTCGCAACAGCGCGTACAGATAGCCGCCGGCAATGGCCTGTCAAGGAACGCCATTCTCCCTCGCCGAAGTTAGTCTAGGGTGCGCCTGAGTCCACGCTCAGCGGTCGCGCCAATAGCCTGGGCGACGACGCCAATGCGCGACCGCGACAATCTCAATGCGGCTGTCATCGACGTGAAAGATGATTGCGAAGGGAAACCGTCGCAACAGATACCGGCGGCTGCCGTCAACAAACGTCGGATACCGATCTGGCGCTTGGACAATGCGGTCCATGGCGTGAGCGATTTCGACTTCGAAGGCAACGGCGGCAGCAACGCTCCGCTCGCGATACCAAGCCGCGGCCGCGACTGCCTCTTCCAGGGCGTCGGGATGAAAGCCGATTGAACGCGGCATTTACTTCCCGGAGATGCGGCGCCGAGCTTCCGACCAGGGGATCAATTCCACGCTTCCTTCGCGAAGCCCCCTCAGGCGGTGAGCAACTTCCGTCGCCCATGCCTGCTCGACGCCCTCGTCGACTGTTTCGTCGAGGCTATCGATAAGATGCCCCGCCAGCGCCGCCCGCGCTTCAGGCGGAAGTTTCAGGGCGCGTTCCAGCAACTCGTCGGTTTCAGGTTTCATTCTTCAAGAATACCACAATCAACACCGCCTTCAAACCGACGATTCCATTATTACACTCTCGCTCGGCGCAACAGGCGTTGCCGGCTGCACTTTCCCCCTCCCCTCGCGGGAGGGGGTAGGCGGAGGGCCGCGCCGACTCATTCATTGCGCCAGGCCGGGCTCGAGCTGGTAGTGAGCTTCTCCTACGTGATGGCGGATATCGGCCGGGCGGATTTCTGGCTATCGGCGGTGGAGTCGTTCGGCAAGCTGTTGCCGAAATCCGGCGCGATGACGGAGGAGGAAGCCAAGGGCTGGGAAACGCCGCTGAAGCGCGCGTCGGATGAAGGCGTGTTCTTCGCGGCGAGCAACTACTATGCGTATGTGGCACGAAGGGCTGGCAAGTAGTCAGCCATTGCGCCGGACCTCGTGCTATCGACGCGATGCGTTCTGCGAGAACATTTTGCGGAATGTTTGTTTCGCAAGTAACAGCCAGCAGGATACTTCGCCCTATCAAAACGAGAGCTCTGTGACTAAGCCGACGTCAGAGACTACGAAAAGCCGCTCAAAGCATTCTTCGAACCGCATATCGCGGATCGCCAGCTGATAGGTTTCCGCATCCGCGAGCCAAAAATCATTCAACATGGCTAGCCATATGGGAAGCGTCCTGGCGATCGAACCGCAAGTGGCGATCTTGGATTTGATACGATTCTCAATTATGAATTGAGCATTCATTAGAATGTTCGGTGATGTTCTCTTGTTTACAACGTAGCCTATGATCCTTCTTCTAGTCGTTTCCCGCGGCATCACGGAGATTGCCACTTTCGATCCGGCGACAATTGTCGCAAACTCCATTCCAGGGGTCAGAGTTGGAATAAGCTCCTCAATCCAACTTTGCATGCCTCTAAGGAAACGCGATTGCCTCGCTATTGGCACGTCGATGCCCACAAGTAAGCTGACTTGCTCCGGTAGATGAGTCCCTATCGTAGTTTCTAGCTCATTTGTTATCCGCAGCCCAAGAATGTCCTGAGAAAAACGATTCTCTATGGAGCCATCAGGGCCTATCGCGATGGGTGTAAGTCGCGTGACCTCAACTGCGACACTGCGATTGTTGAAAGTTATATAGAAGTCTGGCGGATCGTCACCATCTGAGGCCGACACGATTTCCGGCCCGCCAAAGAAGTGAACTAGTGCCTCGGAAACAAATGCCTCGTCCGGTCGCAATTTGACAGAGCCTACTCGTGGTGTTCTGACTAATTGAATTCCAACTTGTAGGCAGCGCTTAAAACCAAAACAAGCGAATGCATATGGCGGATTACGATCTCTATTTTGACGGCCACTACTTCTGCGGCGCTCGTCAGCGCCCAAAAATCAGCCCTTGGGCCAATTGTTCAGGTATTTATTGCGTGTATACATGTACCTACCACGGTCAATTATCCGTTCCATCCCGCCTCCTTTATATCGGCCAAGCGGTAAAGCTTCGCGAGCGAATTACAAGACATGAGAAGCGACATCTATGGTTACGCGCTCTACAACCTGGTGAGACGCTATGCTACAGTATTGCATCATTTCCCTTGTTTGGACGCGTCCATATAGAAGCTGCCATGATCTTTGAGCATCAACCGCCATTTAACGAGCATCGGACGAATTGGTTCGGATTTCAGGACGCTACGGTCCGCACGCACGGCAAGAATGCGTGGCTTTCTCCAGTTTTTAGTTTGACGCTGTGCGGCTTCCGCGCAGCACAAGAGCGGCGAAGTCTAGGCTACGCGCGCGATAACTTCAAAGTACCGACTTAGGACTCAGACTAACCACCGCTTCACCGCCTCCCGCCCCGCCTCCGTCAGCCCGTAGACTCCGCGCTCCACCCGCGCGAACCAGCCATAGACGTTGTGCAGCAGGATCTTCGGCGCGTCGGGCGCCATGGCTTTCAGGTCGCGCGGCTTCCCACCTATGCCAAGGCTTCGGTGGGCAGGCGCATTCGTGCCATTCACTTCAAAACTCTGTTCTATCTCCAGGATCGCCTGCGCCACCGTCAGCGCCTGCTGGCGGTAGGCGGTCATGATCGGCTGGCGCGTGCCGCCGCCGATGGCGGGGTCGCCCTGGCGGCGGCTGTGCTCGCGCAGCAGGCGGGAGCGGCGGCGCGGGTTGCCGCGGGGGCGGTAGGGGCCGGGCTCGGCCAGGATGTCGACGCGGCCCCGCGCCGACACGGCGAGCAGGCCGAAGCCCAGCAGGCGGCAGAGCTTGCGCACCCGCGCATCGTTGAGCCGCCCGTCGGCGCGCTTCCGGCTTTTCGAGCTGTTGCGGACGGCGAGCCAGATCTCGTCGCCGGCGGCCATGCGGTCGACGCCCTGCAGCAGCAGCTCGAGCGTGAAGCGCTGCTTCAGCTCGCCGATGACGACGATAGGGGGCGAGTCGTCGTCAGGCCCGGCGGCCCCGCCTTCGCTGAAGCTACGGCGGGCAGGGAGCGCGACGAGATCGCAGCCGCAGACCTCCCCCTTCACCCGAAAGCCCCGCGCCTCCAGGAACTTCTTCACCGGCAGATAGAGCGCTGTCTCCATGGCGCGAAGGTGCCAAAGATTCGGGCGGGGCGCAGCGGGGAAAGATCCACCACAGTGTCACGAAGTTCACGAAGGAAGGAGAAAACATCCCCTTCTCCACTTGGGGGAGAAGGGGCGGGGGGTGAGGGGTTTCGCGCGCAAGCGCGTAGAGAATCTCCAATCGGTAAGCATGCACAAGCGATTACAGACGATTCCTTTTGCCTAGCGGTGCTGCTCGATTCGAATAGCTGAGTCATATGCGCCTGTCGGCGCCAAACCCCTCACCCCCCGCCCCCTCTCCCCCATGGGGCGAGGGGAGCATAGTGTCTCTTCGTGTACTTTGTGACTTCGTGGTGAATCTACATCGGATGGCCGGCCCACTCAGGCCGACAGGGAAAGCGCAGACGTGCTATCATCCCGCGATTCCCGGCGCGGCTTTCGGGAACATGGGGGATCATCCGCTGTCGCTCACCTGCCCGGCTTTCATCGGCGCCCTGGCGCCCGGCTTCTGCCGCGCGGTCGATGATTACTGCCAGCTGACCGGCCCCGGCTGGGATGCCGGGACGCTGAACAGCTGGGCCAACGGCGCGTTCCTCATCGCCGCCTTCGCCGGCTGGCGCATGCTATCGGTCTCCCCCAATGCCAAGGCGCACCGGACGATCCGCGCCCTCACCCTGCTCGCCGCGATGGCCGGCGTCGGCGGCTACCTGTTCCATACGTCGGACGCGCCCTGGGCGAAGTGGGGCGAGACGGTGCCCATCCTGGCCTTCATGCTGCTCTATGTCTGGCTGCTGCTGCGGCGCTTCTTCCACTGGAACTTCCTGATCGCGATCCCCGTGCTGGCGCTCTACGCCGCCGCCGTCTACTGGCTGGAGACCCGGGCGCCGGGTTCGGCGCCCTTCGGCCGGGCCATGAACCTGCCCACCCTGGTCCTGTTCCTGCTGGCCGCCATCGGCTTCCTGATGCGGCTGCGCGAGGCCTTCTGGCCGATGCTCTGGGCGCTGGCGGTGCTGCTGGCGTCCTCTGCCGCCAGCACGGCCGACGCCCAAATCTGCCCCCAGCTCGGCCTGGGCACCCATGTCCTCTGGCACCTGCTGGACGCCCTCCTGCTCTATCTCCTCCTCCGCCTCGCCGTCCTCCACGCGCCGAAGCGATAGGCGGCAATATCCACCAATCCTGGTGTTTCGGACAGAGGCAGGAAGAAAGAATTGGCACGCGGCCGGCACGATGCTTCGCATCGGCCTGCAGACGCGGAGGACGCGGAAAAGAGGGAGATACCGAGCCGACCGCGGCTAACAGGATAAGCCGGGAAATGCTTGTTTCCTTGCTTGCTTTCTTCCGCGCCGAAGGCGCAACAAGCCAAACATCCACTATATCGATATCTACTGAGGACCGCAAAGCAGCTGAAGATGATTGCGCGCCTTCGGCGCGCGGAAGCATTTCATCGACAGTCTTTCAAGCTTTGCGCGGTTAGCTGGCTTCCTCCCTCTTCTCCGCGTCCTCCGCGTCTCCGCGTGCCAAACTCTTGCTTTCTAACTGCGAAATCAGCCTCCCGACGGAAGGGTTTCCCGGTTGATGCGAAGCGCGGAACTTCCCGAAGGCTCGAACCCATTCACGATGCGCCGCAGGCCTTCCTTCATGGTGGGAGCGCCGAAATTGATCAGGAGCCCCACGGGCAGATTCATCAGCCGCAGATAGGTCAGAAGTTGCTTGTGATGGACGGGCAGCAACCCCTCGACAGATTTGATTTCGACAACAACCTGCGACCCGACCAGCAGATCGACGCGGAAGCCCTCGCTGAACCGCAGGCCGTCATAGTCGAACGACACCGGCTTCTGCCCCTCCACCGCCAGATCTTGCCGTTCCAGGTCCCGCGTCAGCACTGCCGCATACACGGACTCCAGCAACCCGGGTCCGAGAGCCCTGTGTAGTTTGACCGCCGCATCCACGATCTCAGCCGTGATGCGATCCAAATCGGAGTCCCCGGAACTCATCGCCCACCTGCCGGAATTGAGTTTTTCGCTCAATCTGCTATTCTAGAACATTCCATGAACAAAGCAAGCTGCCGCAGGGAAATCAAACTCGTATGACCGGATACGGTGGACCAATGAGCCTCTACTTCGTCCAGCGGACGGGCTGGTTTCCCGCGATTCCTCGCTTGGCATGGGGTCCATCGCACGGATTCATTGTTGTCCGCTGCATCCAGCGGACCAGCGTCCAGCGGGGGCCGCTCCCCGGCCCTCCCCGCCCTTGCTTCCGCCCGGGCCGTCTGTATATTCCGCCGCCTTCACATAGCTCCTTGCCGGCCCCCAGCGTGGCGCCGGCTTTGGGCCGCAATCTCCGCTTTCGGGAATGTCCCGGCGGCCGCGGCCCGCAAACCGAAGGGAGAGCGTTTGATGCCGTTCTACGAGAACGTGTTCATTGCGCGTCAGGATATCTCCGCCACCCAGGCGGACACCCTGGCCGAAACCTACAGCAACGTCATCGCCGAGCATGGCGGCAAGGTCACCAAGAAGGAGAATTGGGGCCTGCGCAACATCGCCTACCGGATCAAGAAGAACCGCAAGGGCCACTATGTCCTGCTCAACATCGATGCCCCGCCGGCGGCGGTGCAGGAGATGGAGCGGCAGATGCGCATCAGCGAGGATGTCCTGCGCTACCTCACCACCCGCGTCGAGGAGCTGGAGGAAGGCCCTTCGGCCATGATGCGCCGCAGCCGTGACGACGACGAGCGCGGTCCCCGCGACGGCCCCCGCCGTTTCCGCGATGACGACCGCGGCCCCCGCGAGGGCGGCCGGCGGTTCCGTGACGATGACCGCGGCCCGCCGCGCGAAGAGGCGGCCGTGCCGGCGCCTGTTGCGGCGGTCGAGACCCCTGCCGGCAATGGAGGCGAGGCATGACCGATCATCAGGAACGCCGCCCCCATGGCGGCGGCCGCGAAGGCGGCTTTGGCGGACCCCGCGAGGGCGGCTTCGGCGGCCCGCGCGAGGGCGGTTTCGGCGGCGGCCGTGAAGGCGGTCCCCGCGAGGGCGGTGCGCGCGAAGGCGGCGGCGCCGGCGGCGGACGGCGTCCGTTCTTCCGGCGGCGCAAGACCTGCCCGTTCACCGGGCCGAACGCACCGAAGATCGACTATAAGGACGTCCGCCTGCTGCAGCGCTTCGTCAGCGAGCGCGGCAAGATGGTGCCGAGCCGCATCACCGCCGTGTCCACCAAGAAGCAGCGCGTGCTGGCCCAGGCCATCAAGCGCGCGCGGTTCCTGGGCCTCTTGCCCTACGCCGTGAAGTAATAAGGAGGGCTGAGCCATGGAAGTGATCCTGCTCCAGCGCATCGAAAAGCTGGGCCAGATGGGCCAGACGGTGAAGGTGAAGGCGGGCTATGCCCGCAACTACCTGCTGCCGCGCAAGAAGGCCATCCGCGCCACCGACGACAACAAGGCCAAGTTCGAAAAGCAGCGGGCTCAGCTCGAGGCCACCAACCTGGCCAAGCGCCAGGAAGCCGAGGCGATCTCCGGCAAGGTCGAGGGCCTCACAGTGGTCATCATCCGCCAGGCCGGCGAGACCGGCCAGCTCTACGGCTCGGTCAGCGCCCGCGACATCGCCACGGCGGCGACCAAGGCCGGCGTCACCATCGACCGCAACCAGATCCTGATGGACCGGCCGCTGAAGGATCTGGGCCTGCACCCGATCCGCGTGGCCCTGCATCCGGAGGTGGTCGTCAACATCACCGCCAACGTCGCCAAATCAGAGGAAGAGGCCGAACAGCAGCTGAAGGCCGGCCACGCCATCGTCGGCATGGCGGCGGAGGAAGCGCCGAGCCTCGACGAGATGCTGGAGCAGGTCGAACAGGCCGCCGAAGGCGAAGGCGAAGCCACCGAGAAGGCCGAAAAGTCCGAGAAGCCGGCAAAGAAAGCCAAGGCTGAAAAGGCCGGAAAGGCCGAAAAGTCCGAGAAGAAAGCCAAGGGTGAGAAAGCCGACAAGGCGGAAAAGTCTGGGAAGGCAGAAGCCGACGACAGGCCGGCGAAGAAATCCAAGAAAAAAGACAAGGAATAAACTGAGCGCATTACCGCGACAGCAAAAAGGCCGGGAACTCCCGGCCTTTTTGTTTTGCCGGACGGCGGTAGGGAAACGAGAACATCGCTCTGTATCCCGCACTGCACTACGGTTAACGCCATGCATTCTCTGCAGGAACGGACTGCATCGGCGCGTGTTGGACAACGATGACACTTTTGCTAACATTCCAACCAATAAACCTGTGGGGCGACGGCGCCTCGGCGCTCATACAGCCTCGAGAAGGGATGGGAGAGTTACGAGGACAGGGCCATGCTTGCCGCGTACTTTTTTCGCCGGCTGGTCAGGATCGGCGATCTGACTGTTGTCGACGCTGACGGCCGCACGCATTCTTTTTCCGGCTCCGAGGTGGGGCCGGACGTCACCATAAGGCTGCATGACCGCGCCTTGCACCGGCGCATCATGACCCATCCCTATCTCGCCTTTGGCGAAGCCTACATGGACGGCACGCTGACCCTGGAGAAGGGCACGATCTACGACGCCCTCGATCTCGCCGCGCGCAATATGGGCCAGCTCGATACTTTCCCGCTGCAGCGGCTGCGCGACAGCTTCCGGCGCCTGCTGGCCTTCATCGAGACCTACAATCCGGTGGAGCGGGCGCGGAAGAACGTGGCCCATCACTACGATCTCTCGGGCGCGCTGTACGACCTGTTCCTCGACGCGGACCGGCAATACTCCTGCGCCTACTTCCGCACCGACAACGACAGCCTGGAAGTGGCCCAGCACAACAAGAAGGCGCATATCGCCGCCAAGCTGTGCCTCAAGCCCGGCCAGAAGGTGCTGGATATCGGCAGCGGCTGGGGCGGCATGGGGCTCTATCTCGCCCAGACCGCCAATGTGGACGTCACCGGCGTCACGCTCTCGGTGGAGCAGCAAAAGCTGTCGGAGGAACGCGCCAAGGCCGCGGGCCTCGCCAACAGGGTCAGCTTCCATCTGCGCGACTACCGCGAGGAGCCGGGCCGATATGACCGCATCGTCTCCGTCGGCATGTTCGAGCATGTGGGCGTGGCGCATTACCGCGAGTTCTTCGCCAAGGTGCGCGACCTCCTGGCCGATGACGGCGTGATGCTGCTCCACTCCATCGGCCGCATGGGGCCGCCTTATGGCCCGAACCCCTGGATGAAGAAATACATCTTCCCCGGCGGCTACACGCCGTCGCTGTCGGAGGTGCTGGCGTCCGTGGAGCGCGCCGGCCTCTGGGTCACCGACGTGGAAATCCTGCGCCTGCATTACGCCAAGACGCTGCGGCAGTGGCGCCGCCGCTTCGCCGCCAACCGCGACAAGGCCAAGGCGCTGTATGACGAACGCTTCTGCCGGATGTGGGAGTTCTATCTCGCGGGCAGCGAGGTGGCGTTCCGCCATATGGGCCAGATGGTGTTCCAGATGCAGATCGCAAAACGGGTCGACGCCTTGCCCCTGACCCGCGATTATATGTTCGAGATGGAGCGCCAGGAGACCGGCCGCCTGATTTCGGCCGCCTGACGCTTCCCTGCATTTCAGGGGGACGGGCGGATGGATCGGCCGGCGGCAGACAGCGGCATCGACCGGGCGCGGCTGGCGGCGCTGAAGCAGCGCGAGGATGCGGCCTTCGCCGCGCGCACGCCGGGATCGGGCAAACTCCTGGAACGCGGCCGGAGATCCATGCCCTCGGGCGTGCCCATGAGCTGGATGGCCGGGCTGTCCGAGCATCCGGCGCTCTTTGTCGCCACCGGCGACGGCGCGTATTTCACCGACGTGGACGGCAACCGCTTTCTCGACATGAACCAGGTCGACCTGGCGATGAGCTGCGGCTTCACGCCGGCGCCTGTTATCGCGGCGGTGCAGAAGCGCATGGCCGACGGGCCGTCCTTCCTGCTGCCGGGCGAGGATGGGATCGCCGTGGCCGAGCTGCTGGCCGGCCGCTTCGCCCTGCCCTTCTGGCAATTCACCCTCTCGGCCACCGGCGCCAACACCGAGGCGCTGCGCATCGCGCGGCTGGCCACCGGCCGCGGCAGCTATCTGGCGTTCGAGGGCCGCTATCACGGCCATGCCGACGAGATGCTCGCGGAGTCCACGCCCACGGGCGAAAGCGCGGAGTATCTGGGCCTGACGCCCGAGATCCAGAAGCGCGCCGTCAGCGTGGCGTTCAACGACCTGCCGGTCCTGCGCCGGCTTTTGGAGTCCAAGCGCTTCGCCTGCCTGATCGCCGAGCCGGCGCTGACCAATTGCGGGCTGGTATCGCCGGACGAGGGCTTTTGGGCCGAGGCGTGGAAGCTGTGCCGGGCCACGGGCACGCTGCTGATCCTCGACGAGACGCACACCCAGACCTTTGCCTATGGCGGCTTGCGGCGCGGCTGGAATCTCGACTGCGACATGCTGACGATCGGCAAATGCCTGGGCGGCGGAATTCCCATTGGCGCCTACGGAATGAACGAGAGACTCGCGCGGCTGATGGAGAAGCATCTCGACCGCCACCGCGGCGGGCGCGTGCTGCCGACCGGCGGCACGACCTATGCCAGCGCGCTGGCCATGGCGGCGGCCCGCGCCGTGCTGACGGAGGTGCTGACCGAGGAGGCCTACGGCCGCGTCGATGCGCTGGGCGTGCGGCTGCAGGACGGCCTGCGCGCCGCGTTCGAGCGCCGCGGCCTGCCCTGGCGCGCGCCGCGCATCGGCGGACGCTCGGGCTTCTGCCTGCTGCCCGATCTGCCGCGCAACGCTGCCGAGGCCACGCTGTCCCTCGACTACGAGCTGATCGACGCGCGCCGCGTGTTCATGCTCAACCGCGGCGTCTGGGACGCGATCGCCACCGCCGGCCCCGCCGCCTCCTTCGCGCACACGCCGGCTGACATCGAGACGTATGTGAAGGTGGTCGACGCGTTTTTGGGAGAGGTGGCGTAGGCCACATTCTGCACTTCCCAAGTTGTCATGCTCGGGCTTGACCCGGGCATCCATGCAGCGGTGCGACATTGGTCTCTTGATTGCGATGGATCGCCGGGTCAAGCCCGGCGATGACAAACTGAGTGAAGATGCGGGTGGTATGAATTCGAATGTGCTGCGCATTTTCCGCGTATTCATCTCCTTGTGCCCCATATCCTCGCAATCCACAGGCTCGAAGAGGAAGAAGTCGTTAGTGCCGCCTGGAGTCCGCTGTTAGGTTCCGCGCTTCGCCCTCGTTCCGAGGGGGCCTCACGCCAGCTCGATCCAAAAAATCCGCTGCGTCTGGAAGTCGGAACGACTTGGCCGAAGCCTTGCGAATCGCTGTATAAAAAAAGTTCCCAGGGAGTTACGTCAGCATGGCTGTCGAGCGCGGCTTTTCGGAGTCCAGCAATGTCACGCCGCTGCGCGCGGGCGAAACCGCGCTGCCGCGTACGCCGCCGCTCAACTACGAGGCCGAGCAGGCGCTGCTGGGCGCGATCCTCACCAACAACCGCGTCTTCGACCGGGTGAACGAGTTCCTGCGGCCCGAGCATTTCGCCGATCCCGTGCATGGCCGGATCTATGAGGCCGCGGGCACGCTGATCCAGCGCGGCCAGATCGCCAACTTCCTGACCCTGCGCAACCTGTTCGACCAGGATCCCGGCCTGGTGGAGGCCGGCGGCTCGAAATATCTGGCGCGGCTGGAGAACGCGGTCGTCACCATCATCAACGCCGAGGATTACGGCCACACGGTGCATGACCTGTTCCTGCGCCGGCAGCTCATCGATCTCGGCGAGACCGTGGTCAACGAGGCCTTCGCCTTCAATCTCGACATCTCCGCCGTGGAGCAGATCGAGGAGGCCGAGCAGAAGCTGTTCCTGCTGGCGGAGACCGGGCAGACCGAGGGCGGGCTGCAGCCGCTGACCGGTGCGCTCGGCTCCGCCATCGCCATCGCCGAGCAGGCCTTCAAGCGCGACAGCCACGTCACCGGCGTCACCACGGGCCTCACCGACCTCGACCGCAAGCTGGGCGGCCTCCATGGCAGCGACCTGGTGATCCTGGCCGGCCGGCCCTCCATGGGCAAGACGGCGCTGGCCACCAACATCGCCTTCAACGCCGCCGAGGCCTATCGCG
>JBJXDY010000049.1:0-50596 GCA_046154965.1 Dongiaceae bacterium
CGGCCTATGCCGAGCCGGGCACGCAGATGTGGATCGAGATCTGGTATCCCAAGGAAATGAAGATCGAACGCAGCATGGTCCGCTGCTGGGCGACAAATCGGATGTTCTACGACCCGCCGCGAAAGAAGGCGTAAGTCTGCGCGCCTGCTCGATCTCGAGAACGCTGCTCAACATTGTCATCCCCACTTTCGCGAGGGTGACAAATGTGGGTTGATGCGATCGCCGGAACTCATTCCTTAAATCAATATCTGCATTCCCATCTCCACCACGCGCTGGGAGGGGATCTGGAAGAAGTCGGTGGCGCTGGTGGCCCGGCCGGCCAGGGCGACGAACAGCCTGTCCTGCCAGCGCGGCAATACCGATTGCACGGCCGGCTTCAGCGAGCGGTGGCTGAGGAAGAACGATGTCGACATGATGTCGAACTCAAAGCCGTCCTTGCGGCAGCGGCTCAGCAGCCGGGGCACGTTCGGCGTTTCCATGAAGCCGAAGGTCATGGACACCTTGGTGATCTCGTCCGACAGCCGCTCCACCTGCAGCGCCTTGTCGGGATCGACGCGCGGCGTATCGGCCGTATGCACGGTGACGATGAAGTTCTGCGCATGCAGAACCTTGTTGTGCTTGAGATTGTGCATCAGCGCCGATGGCGCGGCGCCCTCGTTGTTGGTCAGGAACACGGCCGTGCCCGGCACCCGGTGGATGCTCTTGCTCTGCACCATGGTGACGAGATCGGCCAAGTCGACGCTCTCCCGCCGCAGCTTGTCCAGCAGCAGCCGCGAGCCCCGCACCCAGCTCCAGATCAGCAGGATGATGACAACGGCCAGCAGCACCGGCGCATAGCCGCCATCTCCCAGCTTCAGGCCGTTGGCGACGACGAAAACCAGGTCGATGAACAGGAACGGCAGCACGACGGCGGCGGCCAGCGGCAAGGTCCATTGCCGCACGCGCCGGACATAGACGAAGGCCAGCAGCGTCTCCACCAGCATGGTGCCGGCCACGGCGATGCCATAGGCCGAAGCCAGGTTCGACGAGGTCTCGAACAGCAGCACCAGCAGCACCACGCCGATCAGCAGCAGCCGGTTCACATGGGGCAGGTAGATCTGGCCGGACAGGTCGGCCGAAGTGTGGCGGATTTCCATGCGCGGCAGCATGCCAAGCTGGATCGCCTGCCGCGTCAGGGAGAAAGCGCCGGTGATCACCGCCTGGCTGGCGATCACGGTCGCGGCGGTGGCCAGCGCCACCATCGGGATCAGCGCCCATTCCGGGGTCATGCGGAAGAACGGGTTGTCGGCGCCTTCGGGGTAATGCAGCACATAGGCGCCCTGGCCCAGATAGTTCAGCGCCAGGGCCGGCAGCACGAAGGCAAGCCAAGCCGCACGGATCGGCTTGCGGCCAAAGTGACCCATATCGGCATAGAGCGCCTCGGCGCCCGTCAGCACCAGGAACACGGAGCCGAGCACGAACAGAGCCGTCCAGCCATGGGACAGGGTGAAGCCGATGGCGTGGACCGGATTGAAGGCCAGCAGGATCGCGAAATCATCCACGATGTGCCAGGCGCCCAGCGCGGCGATGGCGAGGAACCACAGCGCGGTGACCGGCCCGAACAGGGCCGCGACCTTGTTGGTCCCGCGATTCTGCATCGCGAACAGCAGACAGAGAATCGCGATGGTGACGGGGATGACGAAGGGCGTGAACACGGGCGTCACCAGCTTCAGGCCTTCCACCGCCGACAGCACGGAAATCGCCGGCGTCAGCACCGCGTCGCCATAAAACAGCGCCGCGCCGACGATGCCCAGGATGAAGACGATGCCCATGCTGGTGCGCTTGCCTTGGGCCAGGGCCATCAGCGACAGCAGGCCGCCTTCACCCTTGTTGTCGGCGCGCATGATGAAGAAGACATACTTCAGGGTGATGACGAGGATCAGCGCCCACAGCAGCAGCGACACCGTGCCGATGATCTCGTCCCGGGTCAGGCCGTCGTCGCTGGCATGGTGGATCGACTCGCGGAAGGCATAGAGCGGGCTGGTGCCGATATCGCCGAATACGACGCCGACGCTACCCAGCGCCAAGGCGAAGAAACGGCGGCGCTCCGCCGAAGCTTGGCCATTGCCGGCGGCGGCGCCGGACACCTCGGTGGGTTTGGTCGACATGGAAATCGTTCGTGCTGTGTCTGTTGTTTCAACCGGTCCGCGCCGACGGTCCGGGAAGGATTAGCTTGTGGCCGGCGCAATCGCCCAGGGAGAAAATTGAAGTCCGGTCGTGGCCGGATTTTATCATCTCCGTCCTCTCATGCCACACCCCCTTCCTTTGTCGGGTCGTTTCTCCGACAATATGCGGCGCAAATGATTGCCGCTGCCGCCTTGCTGGCTATAATCCCCGCCCAATCAGCGTCACGACCTGCTGCCCAAACCGCGCTGCTGCGGAAAATCCAATCAAATCAATTCTTAACAGGAGGTATTCGATCCATGGATCGCCGCAAGTTCATCAAGTCCGCCGGTCTCGCCACGGCTGCCACGGCCGCAACTGTCGTCGCGGCGCCGGCCATCGCGCAATCCGCGCCCGAGATCAAGTGGCGTCTGACCTCCAGCTTCCCCAAGAGCCTGGATACGATTTTTGGCGCGGCGGAGACCTTCTCCAAATATGTCGCCGAGGCGACCGACAACAGATTCCAGATCCAGGTCTTTGCGGCCGGCGAACTGGCTCCGGGCCTGGAGGCGGCCAATGTGGTTGGCGCCGGCTCGGTCGAGGCCTGCCACACCGCCAGCTACTACTACTGGGGCAAGGATGCCACCTATGCCTTCGGCACTGCGGTTCCCTTCGGCCTCAACAGCCGGATGCAGAACGCCTGGATGTATCACGGCGGCGGCATGGATCTGATGAATGAATTCTACGCCACCCAGAATCTCTATGCGTTGCCCTGCGGCAACACCGGCGCGCAGATGGGCGGCTGGTTCCGCAAGGAGATCAATTCCGTCGCCGACATGCAGGGCGTGAAGATGCGCATCGGCGGATTCGGCGGCAAGGTCATCACCAAGATCGGCGTGGTGCCGCAGCAGATCGCCGGCGGCGATATCTATCCGGCGCTGGAGAAGGGCACAATCGATGCGGCCGAATGGGTCGGCCCCTATGACGACGAGAAACTCGGCTTCAACAAGGTCGCGCCCTACTACTACTACCCCGGCTGGTGGGAAGGCGGCGCCATGCTCCATGTCATGGTCAACAGTGCCAAGTGGGCGGAATTGCCGCCGAGCTATCAGGCGATCGTCCGCGCCGCGGCCCAGGCCAGCAATTGCGATATGCAGTCGCGTTATGATGCGTTAAATCCGCCGGCCTTGCGCAAGCTTGTCGCCGGCGGCGCGCAGCTTCGTCCCTATCCCCAGGATGTGATGGAAGCCTGCTTCAACGCAGCGAAGGAAACCTATGCGGAGATCGCCGGCACCAACGCCGCCTTCAAGAAGGTGCATGACGCCATGATGGCGTTCCGCGCCGAACAGTATCTCTGGTTCCAGATCTCCGAATACAACTTCGACACCTTCATGATGGGCCAGCAGCGCAAGAAAGCGCTGTAAGCGCCTCACTCAGGAGAATGAGAAAGGGCCCGGAGTTTCCTCCGGGCCCTTGTTTCTTGCGGCACCGCTGCGGTTAATCGAAGGTCGGCGGTTGGCTCAGATCGGGGGGCTGGCTTAAATCGGGTGGCTGCCCCTGATCGGGCGGTGTGCCGAAATCGGGCGTTCCGCCAAGCCCGTTGCTCTCGCCGCCGGCCGGCGGCAGGGTGATATCGATCGTCGCGGGGTCAACCGTCGAGGCGCCGGATTTGTAGTGCATGATCATCTCCGGCACGCCGATGGCCAGCCCCACCATGATGACCTGGATGCAGACGAAAGGCACCGCGCCCCAATAGATCTGGCCGGTGGTCACCGGCTGAATCAGCGCGCCGGTGATCTTGTCCTTGTAAGCGGTGCGGGCGGCGACCGAGCGCAGATAGAACAGCGCGAAGCCGAAGGGCGGATGCATGAACGAGGTCTGCATGTTGATGCCCAGCAGCACGCCGAACCAGATCAAATCGATGCCCAGCTTCTCCGCCACCGGCCCCAGCAGCGGTACGACGATGAAGGCGAGCTCGAAGAAATCCAGGAAGAAGGCGAGCACGAACACCAGCAGATTGACCACGATCAGAAAGCCCATCTGTCCGCCCGGCAGATCGATCAGCAATTCTTCCACCCATTTATGCCCGTCGACGCCGTAGAAGGTCAGCGAAAACACCCGGGCGCCGATCAGGATGAACAGCACGAAGGCGGAGAGCTTGGCGGTGGATTCCAGCGCCTGCTTCACCATGGTCAGCTTCAGGCGCCCCTTGGCCATTGCCAGCAGCAGCGCGCCGACCGCGCCCATGGCGCCGCCTTCCGTTGGCGTCGCCAGACCGATAAAGATGGTGCCTAGCACCAGGAAGATCAGCGCCAGCGGCGGCATCAACACGATGATCGCCTGCTGCGCGAGGCGCGACAGGAGGTTAAGCTTGAGAAACCGGTTGGCGAGCGCGAAGAGGTAGGCCACCAGGACGGCGGCGAAGAATCCGCCGATCTCCGGCCCCTGCATATGCCCGTGCAAGAGCTCGGTCACGCCGAAGCCGATGACGGTGACGATGGCAACGGTCACGAACAGCGAGATGACGCCCGAACCCAGCGTGCGCGCCTCGATCGGCAAGGCCGGCGCTGCTTTCGGCCGCACGATGGTCACGATGAACACATATCCCGCATAGAGCGCCGCCAGCACGATTCCGGGAATAAACGCGCCCTTATACATGTCGCCGACGGAGCGGCCGAGCTGATCGGCCATGATGATCAGCACCAGGCTGGGCGGGATGATCTGCGCCAGCGTGCCTGAGGCGGCGATCACGCCGGAAGCGAGCCGCCGGTCATAGCCATAGCGCAGCATGATCGGCAGCGAGATCAGTCCCATGGCGATGACCGATGCCGCCACCACGCCCGTCGTCGCCGCCAGCAGCGCGCCCACGAACACCACCGCATAGGCCAGGCCGCCGCGGATCGGACCGAAGAGCTGGCCCACAGTATCCAGCAGATCCTCGGCCATGCCGGATCGTTCCAGGATCAACCCCATGAAGGTGAAGAACGGAATCGCCAGCAGGGTATCGTTGGACATGATGCCCCACATGCGCTCGGGCAGCAGGCCGAACAGATTTGAATCCAATTCCCCCAGCCAGATGCCGAGGATGCCGAAGCTGATGCCGACGAAGGCCAGCGAGAACGCCACCGGATAGCCCAGCAGCAGAAAGACGACGAGCGCCGCGAACATGATCGGCGCCATGTTGTGGGCGATGAGTTCGATGATCATGAATGCATGCTCCGTGCCTGCGCCGGCGGATTATTCGACATGCGCATGGGCCGAAGCATGCCCGGCATGGGGATCGGGAATCACGCCGCGCATCACGGCGATGCGCTTGATCAGCTCGGAGATACCCTGCAGGAACAGCAGCGCAAACCCGATCAGCAGGCAGAGGCGCGGCGGCCAGAGGATCAGCCCGCCGGCGCTGCCGGAGATCTCGCCCGAGATGATGCTGTTCCGCACCCAGGGATAGAGCTCATAGATCATCAGCGCGCAGAACGGCAGCAGAAACAGCACATGGCCGGCGATTTCGATCCAGTTGCGCGTCCGCTGCGACAGCATGTTGGAAATGATATCGATGCGGATATGCTCGTTGCGCTGCAGGGTATAGGCGGCCGCCAGCATGAATACGGCGCCGAACAGATACCATTGCAGCTCCAGCCAGGCGTTGGAGCTCATGTCGAACAGCTTGCGGATGATGGCGTTGCCGGCGCTGACCAGGACTGCGGCCAATATAAGCCAATAGATCCAACGGCCGACGAACGCCGTCACCGCGTCGATGGCGCGGCTCAGGCTCAGGAACGGAGCCATGGGGCCTCCCTCAATGACGTATCCCAGACGGCCCGCTTGCCGGGCTTATGGCCGGCACTCTACCCGCAAGTCGGGCGGCGGCGGAACCCGCTTTTGGTCGGGAGGATGGATTTTGTTTCCGGTGCCGCCTGTCAACCAGAACCGGCCCGCCCCACAGGGTAGGACGGGCCGGACTGCCTAATTCAAAGGCAGTTGTGGAGGCTACGCTGCTTCGCGGCGCAGCGGCTGGCACATGCAGTGAACGCCGCCGCCGGCGCGGGTGAACATGGTCATGTCCGGGTCGTAGACCTCGAACCCGGCGGCCCGCATCTTGCCGTTCAGGTCTTTGGCTCCCAAGGGCGACAGCACCCGGTCTTTGCCCAAGGCTACCACATTGCAGCCCAGGCTCATGGTCTCCTTGAAGCTGGCGGGGATGATCTCGATCTTCTTGGCCTTCAGCCAGTCGACCACATCGTCCTCGGTGGTCTCCAGGCAGACCGCCGCGCAATGCTCGTTCAGCATGCAGACCATCAGGTCGATATGGACGTAGAACTGGTCGATCGGCGCGTATTTGATCTCCCAGCCTTCCTTGGCGAACCAGTCGCCGATCTGCCGCGCCGCCACCTCTTCGCAGCGGAAGCCGGTATAGCCGATCAGCGCCGCGCCATCCCTAATGATGTTGAAATCGCCGCCCTCGAAGTTTCCGGCGCTGACCATGTCGTAGATCGGAATGTTGTTGGCGAGATAGAAGCGGAGCGCGCTGGCATATTCGCCGCGCCGCCGCGGATTGGCGAGCTGGCAGATGACGGCGCCATAGGGGGTCATGAAGCTCGAATCCCGCGCATACACCTGGTAGGGGTTGTGCATGTCCACGGGCAGGAAATGGCAGGTCACGCCCGCTCCCTCATAGGCATCCACCATCTCCCGGTGCTGCCGCGCCGCCACCTGCTTGTCGAACTTGTAGCCGCGCCGCAGCGTGTCCCGCACCAGCGACGAATAGGCGGCGTTCTCCTCGCCCATCCAGCGGAAGCTCTCCGCCGGCCCCAGCAGGACATCTTTCAATAAGCCAGTCTCCGACTTCATCACCCAGTCGGTCATCCGCGGCGTGCCGCCTCCTTCCATCCGCGCCTGCAGCGGCGGATGAATCCCGGTTTGGCCGTTGCCCGAACTGTTTTTTGCCATCTCGTTCTCCCCTCGGTTTGCCGATTGTTGGCCGCAGCATAAGGGCCGCAGGACCGGTTTCACAATGGCGGCGAGGCCCGAAGAATTGGCAATTTTCCGGTCGGCAGGTTAGGCTTGGCAGCAGGCAAAGCCGCGCAATCCAATGACGCGGCCGGAAGGAGAGAAGGATGGCGGATCTAGACCTACGAAATGCGCGCGGCATGACGCCGCTCCACGCCGAACCCGGCAAGTCCCACACGCTGCCCGGCTGGGCCTACACCGATACGGGATTGTTCGAGCGGGAGCGCACCGCGATCTTCAATCGCGGCTGGCACTATGCCGGTCCGCTCGCGTCGCTGGCCAATGCCGGCGACTATCTCACCGCCGGCCTCCTCGATCAGAACATCATCGTCATCAGGGGCAAGGACGGCGAACTTCGCGGCTTCTACAATGTCTGCCAGCATCGCGCCCATGAACTGCTGAAGGGCCGCGGCTGCGCCAAGGTGATCACCTGCCCCTATCACGCCTGGTCCTACCATGCCGATGGCAGGCTGCGCACCGCCCGCGGCACGGAGAACGTCGCCAATTTCCGGCCCGAGGAGTTTCACTTAAAGCCGGTGCGGATCGAGGTCTTCGCCGATCACTTCGTCTTCTTCAATCTCGACGAGGGCGCCGCCCCCTTGGCCGAGCAGGCGGCGGATCTGGCGCAGGAATTGCGGGACGAGGTGCTCGACGCCGGCGGCTACAAGATCTCGTCCTTTCCCGACGGACAGATCGCCTGCAACTGGAAGGTGGCCGTCGACAACTATCTGGAATGCTATCACTGCGCGCCGGCCCATCCCGCCTTCGCCGATCTGGTGTCGATGGAAGGTTACAGGACGCACGCCGCCGGCTTGTGGTCGAGCCAGAAGGGCACCGTCGGCCGCTTCGACAACAACGCCTACACGCTGCGCCGCAACGCGCCCGAACAGCGGGCGCTGTTCTGGTGGCTCTGGCCGACCACCACCTTCAACGTCCTGCCGGGCTCGCCGGGCATCGGTGTGTTCAGCTTCCTGCCGGCCGGGCCGGCGCTCACCATCACCCGCGGCGACCGCTATGCCATGCCCGGCAGCGCCGATCCGGCAGAGGATGCGGCGCGCACCCAGTACAGCAGCACCGTGCTGGGGCCGGAGGACAACGCGCTCTGCGAATCCGTGCAGCGCGGGCTGGCGTCAAAAGGCTACAGCCAGGGCCGCTTCGTCGCCGATCCCGCGGGCAGCGTGATCACGGAGCAGGCGGTGCATCATTTCCACCGCCTGGTGGCGCAGGCGCTGGAGCTCTAGTCAAGCCGCCGCGCGCTTCAGCCCCACGTCAGGCAGTTTCGGCCGCGTCGCCAGCGCCTTCTTCATGATCGCCTCGACTTCGGCCTTCTCCGCGCCTTCCAGCGCCAGCCGCGGCGGCCGGGTCACATGGGTGCCCCGCCCCACGATGTGCTCGCACAGCTTGATGCACTGCACGAGGTCCGAGCGCGCGTCGAGATGCAGCAGGGGCATGAACCATTCATAGATCGGCATCGCCTCGGCCAGCCGTCCCTGCCGCGCCAGGCGGAACAGCGTCTCGCCCTCGATCGGGAAGGCATTGGACAGGCCCGACACCCAGCCCACGGCACCCATCACCACGGACTCCACGACAACGTCATCCAGGCCGCAGAACGGAATGAAGCGGTCGCCGGTTATCGCCTTGAGGTCGATGAATCGCCTGGTGTCGCCCGAGGACTCCTTGAAGCAGACGATGGTGTCCACATCGGCCAGGGACGCCAGCATCTCCGGCGTCACGTCGGTGCGATAGATCGGCGGATTGTTGTAGAGCATGATCGGCAGCTCGGTCGTCTTGGCGACGCCGCGGAAATGGGCCAAGGTCTCCCGCGGCTTGGCGGAATACACCATCGCCGGCAGCAGCATCAGCCCGTCCAGCCCCACCCGCGCCACTTCCCTGGCGATGCCCGACGCGAGCTCGGTGGTGTATTCGGCCACACCCACCACCACGGGCACGCGGCCCTTTGCCGCCGACTTGGCCATTTCCATCATCTTGATCTTCTCGTCGCGGGACAGCGAGTTGTTCTCCCCCACCGTGCCGCAGAGGATCAGGCCGGAGACGCCGTCGCGGATCAGCGCGTCGATCACCTTGGCTGTGGCGTCATAGTCGATGCTGAAATCGCTGCGGAACTGGGTGGTGACGGCGGGAAAAACCCCTTCCCAGGCGACGTGTTTGGCCATTTTTCGCTCCCTCGAGGCTTGAAACCGTTGACAAATCGGTCCAGATGGATATTGTATACAATATAAAACCTGAGAACGCAAGCCCGCTTTCCCTGGGAGTCAGGCATGCAGCAACCCACGGCGCAGAAATTCCAGCTCGGCCACCGCACCCGCGTCGAGGCGGCGGCGGAGGAGCTGCGCCGCCGCATCCTCGACGGCGATTTCCCGGAAGGCTTCCAGCTCCGCCAGGATGCGCTGGCCGCCGAGTTCGGCATCAGCCGCATCCCCATCCGCGAAGCGCTGTTCCAGCTCGAGGCCGAAGGGCTGGTCATCATCCATCCCCATCGCGGCGCCATCGTCTCGGCGCTGTCGGCGGCGGAGGTCGAGGAGATCTACGCGCTCCGCGCCCTGCTGGAGCCGCGCCTGCTCGCCGCCTCCGCGCCCAAGCTGACGGCCGACGACTACCGCGCCATCGACGCCATCCTCGACGAATACAGCGCCGAGCTGCGCGCCGACCATGTGGGCCGCTGGGGCGAGCTCAACACCGCGCTGCATGGCCTGCTCTACCGCCACGCCGATCAGCCGCGCACGGCCGCCATCGTCGCCAGCCTGCTGCAGAACGCCGACCGTTACACCCGCATGCATATCTCTTTCACGCAAGGCCGCAGCCGCGCCGAGCGCGAACATGCCGGCATCGTCAAGCTCTGCCGCAAAGGCGATGTGGCGGGCGCCTGCCGCGCGCTGGAGGAGCATATCCGCAACGCCGGCGCGTCGCTCACCGAGGTCATCCGCCGCAGCGAAAAGCCGCCGCAAGACGACAGCAAGAAAAAGCGCGCCTGACCGCGGCGCCCAGGGGAAACACCGGAATGAAAATCACCAGGATATCAGCCTATCAAGTCGACCTGCCGCTGAAGGAGGGCCGCTACGCCTGGTCCAACGACAATGCGGTGGAGACCTTCGACGCCACCGTCGTCGCCGTGGAGACCGATGCCGGCATCACCGGCTATGGCGAATGCTGCCCGCTGGGGCCCGCCTATCTGCCGGCCTATGCCGCGGGCGTGCGCGCCGGCCTGAAGGAGATCGCGCCCAAGCTCATCGGCCTCGATCCCACCCATCTCGGCGTATTGAACCGCCGGATGGACGAGGCGATCCGCGGGCATCCGTACGTGAAGGCGCCGGTCGATGTCGCCTGCTGGGACATCCTGGGCAAGATCTCGAAGCTACCCGTCTATGCGCTGCTCGGCGGCGCGCAGCAGGCCGAAGTGAAGCTCTACCGCGCCATCTCCCAGGATACGCCCGACAAGATGGCCGCCAGCGTCATCAGCTACCGCGCCGAGGGCTACACCAAGTTCCAGCTCAAGGTGGGCGGCAACGCCGACACCGATATCGAGCGCATCCATGCCTGCCGCGCGGTTTTGAAATCCGGCGACGTCTTGATCGCCGACAGCAACACCGGCTGGACCATGCATGAGGCCGCCCGCGTGGTGCAGGCGGTGCGCGACGTCGACGTCTATATCGAACAGCCCTGCCGCACCTACGAGGAATGCCTGACCGTCCGCCGCCGCACCTCGCTGCCCTTCATTCTCGACGAGAACATCGACGGCATCGGCATCCTGCTGCGGGCGATATCGGAGGGCGCGATGGACGCGATCAATCTCAAAATCTCCAAGGTCGGCGGCCTCACCCGGGCGCGGGAGATGCGCGACCTCTGCCTCAACGCCGGCGTCGCCATGACCATCGAGGACACCTGGGGCGGCGACATCGTGACATCGGCCATCGCCCACCTCGCCCGCTCCACGCCGGACGAGTTCCTCTTCTCCGCCACCGATTTCAACAGCTACGGTACGAAAGACATCGCCAAGGGCGCGCCAAGGCGCAAAGACGGCAAGATGACCGCGCCGGATGTCCCCGGCCTCGGCATCGAGCCGCTGTTCGATGCCCTGGGCAAGCCGGTGCTGAGCGTAGGCTAGTTCCGCGGAATCCCTGCCGGAAAGAATTGTAGGGGCGGGTTTCAAACCCGCCCGCCGATGACGTCTGCGCCAGTGACAGCAAGCAAGGATTTGCACGCGGAGACGCGGAGGACGCGGAGAAGAGGGAGGTATCCAGCCAACCGCGATCGCTTAGGCTCGGCCGTAGATCGATTGCTCCCGCGCGCCCTTCGGCGCGCAGAAGAAAAGCAAACCGTAGCCCCGCGGGTTAGGCGCGTTCGGTTCGATATTTCCCTCTTCTCCGCGTCCTCCGCGTCTCCGCGTGCCAATCCTTACTTGCTTCCTTCTCCTCTTCCTTCGCTGTGCCTCTGTGGTGAAACCTTCTTGCTTGTCTTTGGTTATCTCATTCATAGCGCGCCCAAGGCCGCGCGCCGATTCTCTCCTGACAGGATGCTGTCAGCAGACCCCGTCTATAACCCGCTCCCACAACACCATGCGCGGGGAGAACGTGAGATGAAGAAAACCATCGCCGTCCTGCTGGTCGACGGCTTCGCCGATTGGGAGATCGGCCCGGTGCTGCCGGCCGCGCGCCACTACTTCGGCGCGTCCGTCATCGCCGCCAGCCTCGACGGCAACGCCGTGCGCTCCATCGGCGGCCTCCCGGTGCAGCCGGAAACGCGCCTCGCCGATCTGAAGCCCGCGGCCGCCCATTTGTGGCTCCTGCCCGGCAGCGACTTCTGGGCCCGCAGCCCCCGCGCCGGCCTGTCTGAGGCGCTGCAGGCCCGCGCCAAGGCCGGCAAACCCATCGCCGCCATCTGCGGCGCCACGCTCGCCCTCGGCCATGCCGGCCTGCTGGATCACGCGGCCCACACCAGCAACAGCCTCGATTTTCTAAAGGATAATCTGCCGGCCTATCGCGGCGAGAAGCTCTACCGCGACAGCTTCTGCGTCCGCGACAGCAGTCTCATCACCGCGCCCGCCAACGCCCCCGTCTCATTCGCCGTCGAGATCCTGCGCACCCTCTACCCCGACCGGGAAGAGATGATCCAAACCTTCCGCCGGCAGTTCGCCGCGGAGTTTGCGGCCCCGGCGCCCGCCCGGAAAAGCGCCGCGGCCTGATCCCAAATACCCCCTGACGTGTCATCCCCGCGGGAGCGCAGGGATATTCACGCACCTCGCCGCCGCCGCTGCCGGGTGAGGGGCTTTGGGAGCGCGGACCCATGGAGGTATCTCGAGATGCCGGCGGGTCGGCCTGGTTCGACCCACGGCGATTTCGGCGTCAGCACCTGCGCGAGAATCTCCATCGGTGCCGGGCCCTCTCCCTCAGCGCAATCGCGAAGCGATTGTCGCGACTGCGGGGGCGCGGGGTCGGGGCTGTCAGCGCAGTCGTCCGCAATCGTCGCGGGACTTTCCCGAGTCCCCGCTTTGGCGGAGAAACCTTGCGGAGCGCTGATTCAGCTTGCGCGGATCCTGCCCTGTCGCTCCACCATGTGATCCGCCAGGCTGTGGCAGTGGCTCGCCTGATAGGCGTTCCGGCCCCGGTTCATATGGGTCAGGTTGAAGTGCCTGATGGCGCGCACCGCGCGGCGCGTCGCCATGAACTTGCCGATCGAGGCAAAGCCGCGCACCCTGACGCCGAAGATATCCTCGCCCCGCGGAAAGAAACAGCCCACATCCTCCGGCTCGATGACGCAGCGTTCGAGAAAGGCTTCGTCCACTTGAGCTTCCCCCGGGGCCCTGGTCGAGCGAATGATCAGCAGTGAAATCCGAAAGATGCAGCAGGAAATTCGCCCGGATGCCCTCGCCATCTTCATACAGCGCGAACAGCTCCATCCAGCTCGCATTGACGCGGACCAGCGCCTTGCCCGGCGTCGACGGCAGGCAGGACACCGACCAGTAATGCCGCTCGGTCATCAGCGGGATCGGAATGCAGTCGCGGCCATAGCGCCGGAGAATCTCCAGCACCTCTGGCACCTGCGGCCGGCGGAGCAGCTTCTCATACTTCGCAACGTATCTCAGCCGCAGCTCCACCGATTCCGCCCGCTCACCGCCGTCGCGCAAAGCCGCCTTGCCCTGCATCCAGGCGCGCTGCTCCCGGAGATCCAGGAACCGCTGCAGACCGGTGGTGCGCCGGCGGCGAGGCGTGCTCACTTCAGGTGCCTAATGTAAGAGCCGAAGGTCAACGGGGTCAGAGCCGCATTGCGGGAACGCAGGAAAACCCACTCTGACCCCAATTCCTCATTCCTCCACGCATACCACGCATACAAACACTCCTCCTCCTATCCCTTGTCAGGGTGAATCACATCGTTTACGATAGCTTCAGCATCGAATCCAAGAGTTCCGCAGCTGGCCACAAATAATGGCAAGCACTGGCAGGTCCAGGGGATTGATCAAGGCTGAACCGAAGAAGCGGAATCTAAGCCATGAGGATTTGGCCGAGGAACTTGCGGCAATCGGCGTGAAAGACAGCAAGCGGAACATCTCGAAAAGGGCTTCGTCCGGTTGCTTTGACGCCATATTCTTCGTACAACGTATAGTTGTAGTTGGCTGTCACAGGATTCATCTGACCGATGCCTAACCATCTAGCCAAGAATTTTGACGTCCCGAGTTTGAAGAGTGCTTCCCCCGTTCGCATCAACCCATTACATGGCTCGCTAGAGACTCGCTCGCCGCACCCAGGCAATGTGGTCTTTAGAACAGATTTGGGCGAGATGTTAGTAGCAGACTGCCTGTCGGTGTTGCGCAATTTACCCTCTGGCAGCGTCGATCTTGTAATAACGTCCCCCCCATATGACGGGCAGTCAAAGTACGGCAATGGCGAGAAATACGAACGGGAATGGTATTCCGGGTTCTTTCTCGAGGTGACGCGAGAGATTCATCGGGTGCTTACACCGCGCGGCAGTTTTGTCCTCAACTACCGATCAAAACGCCACAATGGTGAGCGGGGCACATTGCAGTACGAGATCGTATTCTGGCTTCGCGATCAGGGGTTCAGGTTTTGCGAGGATTTTGTGTGGGGGAAGCCCTCGCCGCCTCCAGGCAGATTCAATCGATTCCTGAAGGATGCGGTTGAATACTGCTTCCACTTTGCGAAATCTGACGAATGGCAATTCTTCCCCGAGCATTGCCTTAAGCCGGCGCGGTGGGATGCAAAGGATCGTGAGCGGCGTAAGAAGCTTGCTCACAATTTCGTTCGAGTGAATGCGCCTTCCGGCCAAGGGCGCAAACGCGTGCAGGCCGGGCCAGACATGGTGCGGCCGTCAACGCTACTGTATTTGGAGCCGGAGTTTAGTCCAAACCCGAGCAAGCACCCGGCTCGTTTTCCGCTTGCCCTACCCACGTTCTTTATAAATCTCCTGTCAAAGCCCGGCCAATTCGTCGTTGATCCGTTCGGCGGCACCGGAACTGCGGGTCTCGCGGCCGAGCATCTGGGCCGCCGATGGTTGGTCAGCGAGTTGGACCCGAGCTATGCGTCGGTGTTGAAGGAGCGGTTCAGAAACGGTCGGTAGTGGGGGCGATGACGGATATTGCGGAAACCGCCGATGCTGTCGCTAAGTCTTCGTGGCCAGGGCGCGTCGCGCTCATTCGAACCGTGCCGGAAAGGTTCGGGACTGCTCAGCAAGCGGACGTTTATGCGTCGATTGCAACGCTGGTGTACGCGCCACATCTAACCCCGGATTTTGCCTACGTCCATTGGCGTGATCAGTATGAATTACCCCTAATAGAGCGCGCATACAACACAGCACACGACGCCACAGACGGATTCACCACCGTCAATGTTGACTCGCTCGCCGCCACAATCTTGGATAACCCAGCCACCCTCCGAATATTCCGGCTATTTCTCGGTCTTACAGCGTCAGAGTTCGCGGCGGCTACTAAGATTATTGCTACACGGGACCATCTTCCACCGGTCAGCGCAAGCCGCGTCAAGAGTATGGAAGAAGGGTCGGCCGCCAATCCCACCATTGCACGCACGTGCGCGGCAATGATCGACGCTGCGATGACCAAAACACTGTTCCCATCAGGTACTCCTAAGGTTCGCAGCAAGCTGGACAAGCCAGACACGGCTGCTGGTTGGAACAGCGTAGTTAGATATGCAAGGGATGGTGTGCCGCTCGCCGTTTATCTTCACCAACGTCATTATGGAGGAGCGTTCCGGCAGCTGCTTGACGCAACCAGTAGTCAGCGCGGAGACGTTCTCGAGGATGCTGTCGAGGAGTTGTTTCTTGCGAGAGGAATTCCATTCTTGCGAACTGGCTCTGATAATCAGGAGGAAATTTCCCGGCGTTTCGGCCTCACTGTGAAACCAGCACCCGATTTCGCTCTGCATGATTCTGGCGGCACACTGCGGGCAATTTTGGAGTGCAAGAGTGCGAATGATGGGGGCACTGCCCGGGATAAGGCATCGCGATTCCGATCGCTACGCATGGAAGCCGCACGTCTTGGCGGAATTCCTGTCTTTGCAGTTTTGTCCGGACTCGGCTGGAAGCGCGCCAGGGATGCTCTTGGACCCGTGGTAAGGGACACGGATGGTCGGGTATTCACGCTGGCAAACCTCGAAGAAATGACCACCATTAATCCGCTGCCGTATCTGATTGGTGAGACCTCTGAATAATCCCGGAGAATCCTGACACCTCATTTTGAAACAGTATACCAGTTCTTGAGGTCGGGGTCGGGATCAGATCCAGCTTTCTCTCGCTGAGCTAGAGAGATTTGGGGTCAGCGCCGAATTAACTACATCGACTGTTCGGTGTGTCGGGCATCAGACAACGAGATCAATCTCCACCCACACGTCCAACCCCCTCCGGCGTCCAGTTGCGCTTCCTTCGGGCGAGCCGATTTTCCGTGGTTTCGCCTTCGAAATCCGCCGGCGCCACGACGAGCTCCTTGCGGTCCACGTTGTCGAAGGTGTTCACATTGACCACGGCGTAGCGCGCGCCCTCGATCTCAGAGGTCGCGATCGGCACCACGCCGCAGGTGGCGCAGATGTGGAAATCTGCTGTCTTGGTGCCGAAGCGGTAGCGCGTGACGCGCTTTTCATCGGCAATCGTCAGCGCGAAGCGGCCTTGGGGGTGCGAGGTCCAGACGCCGCCATGCTTCACGCACAGGCCGCAGCCGCAGGCGCGCACCGGGATCGTCGGCCCGGCGCCGGGCCAGTCGAAGGTGAAGCGGATGTTGCCGCAATGGCAGCTGCCGTCGATCCGCCTGCCGGCGATGGGCTCAGGCATGTCGGTCCCTCATTCTTGACATAAAGGAAATCACTCCTATACTGGCAGCTCCCGCGGAAGCTGCGGCTCGATGTTGGACATTGTGTATTTGTATGCCGCGCGGCTCCCGCCGGGGAGTCGGCCGTGGGCGCCTGTTATCAGACAATATTTCATCGGCGCGTGAAAAATCCGCACGCGAACCCAAGGGCCGGTGATTCCCTTGTATGGCATCGTTCCCAAAAATCAGGGTCCCTGGATGCGATACGGCCGAATCTCCGGCAACGCTTTGATCTTGCGGGCGGAAGCGGCAATCGGGCGTCGCAGATCTCGAAAATTCTTGCAGATGGCGCAAGGGCTTGCGCGCGGGGAGATAGCGGAAAATAGGTGCTACTGCCGTGGCACTGATTGCCTCAACAAAGACTGTTTCCCCCGCGAAAGCGCTAGGCTATGCACGGATCTCAGTGGCAGCGAATGAGCTCCCCTCTCCCCCATGGGGAGAGGGGTTCAGATTTAGCGCCAAGCATTCGCGATGCGAGATCTGTGCCTGCCCTAGCGCGAAAGCGGGGGCCCAGGAGAAGCCGGCGCAATCGCCTGGCAATTGTCGCGCGGGCGCTGCAACTCCTGGATGCCCGCTTTCGCGGGTAAAACAACGAGGGGATTTTCGCTGGTACTCTGCCCCTCATCCCCTGAGCTGGATCCGCCGGTAGCTCAGCGCCTCCGCCACATGCTGCCGGCGGACGGACGCCGCGCCGTCCAGGTCGGCCAGCGTGCGGGCCACCCGCAGCACCCGGTGATAGCCCCGGGCAGTGAGCTTGAACCGCTCCGCCGCCTCGGTCAGCAGCCGGCGGCCCTCGGCGTCGGGCGCGGCCACCTGCTCCAGCAGCTCGCCGTCGGCCTCGGCGTTGGTGCGAATGATCTTCCCGGCGAGACCGGCCTCGATGAGCGCGCCATGGCCGTTGCCCGCCGCAGTCGCATTCGCCGAAGCGAAGCGCTCGGTCTGCCGCGCCCGCGCCGCCGCCACTCGCGCGGCCACCTCCGACGATCCCTCCGCCGGCGGCGGCAGGGAGAGATCACCAGGCGACACCGCCGGCACCTCCACATGGAGGTCGATGCGGTCGAACAGCGGGCCGGAGATGCGAGACTGGTAATCCTCGGCACAGCGCGGCTGCCGCGAGCAGCCCTGCTGGGGATCGCCCAGATAGCCGCATTTGCAGGGGTTCATCGCGGCGATGAGCTGGAACCGCGCGGGATAGGTGACATGGGCATTGGCGCGGGCGACGCTGACCCGGCCGGTCTCCAGGGGCTGGCGCAGGGATTCCAGGGTCGGCCGCTGGAATTCCGGCAGTTCGTCCAGGAACAGCACGCCGAGATGGGCCAGCGACACCTCGCCCGGCCGCACGCGGAGGCCGCCGCCCACCAGCGCCGGCAGCGAGGCCGAATGATGGGGATCGCGAAACGGCCGGGTGCGCAAGAGGCGCCCATCGGCGAGCTGGCCCGCCAGGGAATGCACCATGCTGACTTCCAGCGCCTCGGCCGGCGCCAGCGGCGGCAGGATGCCGGGGAGGCGCGCGGCAAGCATCGACTTGCCCGAGCCCGGGGGCCCGATCATCAGCATGTTGTGGCCGCCGGCCGCCGCCACCTCCAGCGCGCGCTTGGCGGATTCCTGGCCCTTGATGTCCCGGAGGTCCGGCAGCGCGCCCACGGCTTCCGCCAGCTTCGGCTGCGGCGGGGTCAGCACCTGGCTGCCCTTGATGTGGTTGATCAGCGCCAACAGGGTCGGCGGCGCCAGCACCTCGATCTGCCCGGCCCAGGCCGCCTCGCCGCCTTGCGCCGCCGGGCAGATCAGCCCGCGGTTCTGGCTCGCCGCATGGATCGCCGCCGGCAGCACGCCGGCCACCGGCGCGATCGAGCCGTCCAGGCCGAGCTCGCCGAGCGCCGTGTAATTGTCCAACGCATCGGCCGGCAGCACGCCCATGGTGACCAGCAGCCCCAGCGCGATCGGCAAATCAAAATGGCTGCCTTCCTTGGCCAGGTCGGCGGGCGCCAGGTTGCAGATGATGCGCTTGGAGGGTAGCGCCAGGCCGATGGCGGCGAGCGCCCCGCGCACCCGCTCCCGGCTCTCGCCCACGGCCTTGTCCGGCAGGCCCACGAGCATGAAGGCGACCAGCCCGCCGGTCATGCCCACCTGGGCATCCACCTCCCGCACATCGACGCCCTCGAAGGCCACGGTCTTGATGCGGGCGGTCATGATCCGGTGCGACGGTGGACGCGCTGGGGTTGCGACGAGGGCGAGGCCCTACAACCGCGCGATCTTAATGGCGCGAGGGCGGCGCGGCAAAGTCCGGATTGTGGCGATATGCCGCCGATGCGCGGACGGCCGCGGCGCGCTATGCTGGCTCCCCGTCACGACTGCAGGAGCGCCCCGCCATGATGACCGCCTATCTCGTCGGCATGACCGTGAAGGCGAAAACGGATTCGGTGTCCGTGGATGCGGAGGATGCGCTGATCGCCGCGCTCAAGGTGAAGCACGATTACCCGGCGGCGATGATCACTTATGTGAGAAAGCGCAATGCCCGCGGCGATCGCCGCCATCCCCACCAGGGGCTGGCGGAAGGCGAAGCGCGGCGGCGGAAACCGGCTTAGAAATAGGCCGAGCGGACGATGGTGGCCTGGATCGCGGCCGCCGTCTCCTGGCTGTTCAGCCTGGCCCGGGCACCCGTGGTCACCTGCTTATGCAGGGCCAGGATGGTGCGGCTGCCGGTGCGCTCGAACAGGAACGGGAACAGGCCGTGCATCATGCAGGCCATGCCGGCCAGGATCATCCGGCCGCCCACGCCCGTGGCAAAGCCGAAATGCTCGCCATAGGTCTCGCCCACGGCGGCGGGGTGGCGGGTGAAGGCATCGATGGGCGACATGAAGGCGGCTCCCGGATGATTATCGAGCATGCCTATGATGCCATAACCAAGTGAAATGACTTTGCTATCTCTGGCTGGAAACGGCCAATTCACAGAAAATTGCTCTCCAATACGGCTGTTTTGTGGTATGTTTTTCCAATGGATGAATTCGATAAGAAAATCCTAACTTTGCTCCAGGCGGACGCCAGCTTGTCCAATTCGGACATCGCCGAGCGGGTCGGACTGTCGCCGACCCCCTGCTGGCGGCGCATCCGGATGATGGAGGAAGCCGGTATCATCAAGGGCCGGGTGGCGGTGCTGGACCGGCAGAAGCTGAATGTGGGGGTGACGGTGTTCGTTTCCGTGCGCACCAACCGCCACCACCAGGATTGGCTGGACAAGTTCGCCCAGGTGGTCGGCAGCATTCCCGAGGTGGTGGAGTTCTACCGCATGGCCGGCGATGTGGACTATCTTCTGCGGGTGGTGGTGCCGGATATCGCCGCCTATGACGGCGTCTATAAGCGGCTGATCGAGCAGATCGACCTGTTCGACGTCAGTTCCAGCTTTGCCATGGAGGAGTTGAAATGGACCACCGCCGTGCCCTTGAGCTATGCGCCGGTCTCGGCCTAGGCGCCGCGGCATGAAACTCGCTCGCCATGGTCTCGCCCTCCTGCTCGCCGGCGCGATCGCGCTGTCCGTCCCGGCCGCCGCCGCCGCCGACCTCACGGTGCGCGAGGTGGTGCAGCGGCTGGTCAAGGCCCGCAACGGCCCGCCGGCGGATTTCGCTGGCCTCGATCTCAGCTTCCTCGACCTCACCGGCCTGGATTTCTCGGCGGCGAATCTCGCTGGAGTCAATCTGTTCGGCTCCGAGCTGGATCATGCCGATCTTTCGGACGCCAATCTGGCGGGCGCCATGCTGGACCGCACGGTGATCATCGGCACCAGCTTCGCCCGCGCCAACAGGACCGGCGTGAAGCTGCGCCGGCCCGCCGCCTTCACCACCCTCGCCGTGCGCAAGGACGAGGCGCCGAACTTCGCCGGCGCGAACCTGACGGGCGCTGAGATCTTCGGCAAGCTCTCCGCGGCCAATTTTTCCAACGCCAATCTCAGCGGCGCGATCCTGCGCCAGTTCCGGCCGACCGAGCTCTTGACCGCGACCCGCACGGAGCTGATCGACTGCGACTTCAGCGGCGCCAATCTGTCGGGCGCCGATCTCAGCAATGTCTGGCTCACCTTCGCCGATTTCACCAACGCCAATCTGGCGATGGCCAATCTCACGCGCACCGATCTGTCGAAGGCGAACCTGACGGGCGCCAACATCTCCGGCGCCAATCTGGATCGCGCCGATCTGGACGGCGCCATCTTCCGCAATGCCCGCGGCCTGGATCAGGCGGCGGGGCTGGAAAAGGCGCTCAACCTGGACACCATCATTGAATAGGCCGCGATTGCTGCGTCTCGCTATCCCTGTCATTGCGGCCCTTGCACTGCTTGCGCCGCTGGCATCGGCGCAGACGCCGGCCGACCGGGTCGACACCGCCCTGGTGCTGGCGGTGGATGTCTCGGGCTCGGTGGATGAGGCGCGCTACGCCCTGCAGATGGAGGGCATCGCCAGCGCCTTCGAGGACGGCGAGGTGCAGCGGGCGATCTTCTCCGGCGTCCATGGTTCGCTACTGGTCATCCTCGTCAACTGGTCCCACGAGCCGGAGGTGATGATCCCCTGGACCATCGTCGCCAGCCCCGGCGATGCCCGGAACTTCGCCGCCAAGGTGCGGGCAGCGCCGCGCCATGCCGACGATTTCACCTGCATGTCCCGCATGCTGGAGCTGGTGGCCGACAAGGTGCTGCCGCTGGCGCCGCTGCAGGCCGACCGCCTGGTGGTGGATGTCTCCGGCGACGGCCGCGACAATTGCAATCCGCGCGCCGCCGTCGACAGTCTGCGGGATTCCCTGGTCGCCGTCGATGTGGCGGTCAACGGCCTGCCGATCCTCGAGGGCGGCGAGGCCCTGACCATCGAGCAATGGTACCGCGACCATGTGGTCGGCGGACCCGGCTCGTTCATCCTGCCGGCCAACGGCTACAAGGATTTCGGCAATGCCATCAGGCGCAAATTCATTCTGGAGATCAGCGGCAAACGGATCGCGCCACCGGATGCGTCGTAGCGGCTTTACTGAGGTAGAGCATGATTCAGGGATCGCGCTGTTTCAGCGCGAGCCGAACATGCGCTATGCGCTGGCCTTGAGATCGGCCGCCGCTTCCGGCTGCACCGCTTGCTCGGGCTCGGCCGCCGGCAGCGCCACCTTCACCGTGGTGCCCTGGCCCAGGCGGCTGGCCAGCAACAGCTTGCCGCCCTGCAATTCCGCCAACATGCGCGACAGCGGCAGACCCAGCCCGGTGCCCGCATGCTTGCGGTTCAGCACATTGCTCACTTGGACGAAGGGCTCCATCACCCGCTGCAGATCCTGGGGCGCGATGCCGATGCCGGTGTCGATGATCGATAGCACGATCTTGTCCGGGCCGTCCGCTTCCGCCGCCACGGTGATGCCGCCGCCGCGGGGTGTGAATTTGATGGCGTTGGTCAAGAGGTTCAGCAGGATCTGCTTCGCCGCCCGCACATCCACCATCAGCCGCAGCGGCTGCTCCGGCAACGCCACGTCCAGCCCGACGCCGGCTTCCAGCGCCCGCTCCTTCACCAGCCGCAGGCAGGAATTGATCAGGTCGCCGGCGGCGATCAACTCGTAATTCATCTCCCGCCGGCCCGCTTCGATCTTCGAGAGGTCGAGCACGTCGTTGATCAGCGACAGCAGGAAATGACCGCTGTTGTAAATGTCGCCCAGATACTCCTGATAGCGTGTCGAGCCCACGGGCCCGAAGGTCTCCGTGCGCATCAGCTCGGCGAAGCCGATGATGGCGTTCAAGGGCGTGCGCAACTCGTGGCTGACATGGGCCAGGAACTCGCTCTTGCTGCGGTTGGCGATCTCCGCCTGTTCCTTGGCGGTGCTGAGCTCGGTGGTGCGCTCCGCCACCAGCCGCTCCAGATCCTTGCGCGAACGTTCCAGCGCATCCATCCGGGCGCGGTCCACATCGATGCGCGTCTGCATGCGGTTGATGCGGCTTTCGCTGCCGACGCGGTTGAGCTGCTTGTCCAGCTTGTGATAGGCGCGGAAATGCCGATGCGCATCGCCGACCCGCCCGGCCTGCTCGAACAGATCCGCGAGCTGCCGGTGGCATTCGGCGGTCAGGCGCTTGATGCCCTTGGCCTCGGCATTGCCCAGCGCCGCCTCGGTGCGGGCCAGGGCGCCATCGATATCGCCGAGCACCGCCAGCGCCCGGCCGCAATTCATCAGCGCGATGGAGTGGTCGAACGGATCCTCCGCCGCATCCAGCATGCGCATCAGCGTGGCGATGGATTCGCGAGTCTCCTCGAGCGCGCCAAGCTTCGCCCGCGCCGCCGCGAGAATGGAAAGACAGCCGGCGCCCATGCTGAAATTGCCGATGCTGCGCGCCGCGGCCACCGCGCGCGTCGCGGCTGTCGAAGCCTCGGTGTAGCGCTCGAGCTGCAACAAGTTGTGCGCCCGCGCATAGTCGAGCACCAGGCGGTCATACACCGTATCTTCCGGCGGCAGCAGCACCAGACGGCTGCTCACATTGTCAAGGACCTCAAGGGATTCGACGAACTGCTCGCGCTCCTGGAGCACATAGGCGGAGTCCATCAGCGCCTTGCAGTAGAGCGCCTGGTCGCCCACCTCGGCCAGCACCGCCAGCGCCTGCTGGTTGGCCTCCAGCGCATCGTCGAGCAGGCCGAGATCCAGATAAGTCGCGGCGAGAGTCTTATAGGAAAGGCCGGCGGAGAGCTTGTCGCCCGCTTCCAGGAACTTCGCGCCGAGATCGCCCACGGCTTCGAACGCCTCGGTGTAGCGGCCGAGCAACCGATAGGAACGCCCCATCTCCAGCCGGCAGCGCGCTTCATCCTGGCCCAGGCCATTGCGCTTGGCGATATCGGCGCCTTCCTCGGCCAGCGCCAGGGATTGGGTGACATCGAACTCGCCCACCAGCTCCGCCAGGCGGCAGAGAATCGTGCAGCGCATCTTGGGATCGTGGGTTGCGCTCAGCGACCGGCGCAGGGTCTCGATCTCCGACATGGCTTTGGGCCGTTACTCTGTTTGTGCAGTATCAGGCGGTGGCGATGGGGCTCCGGCCGCCAATTCTCCGGAAATTTCGACAAGTTAAGTTTAATATTTAGTAAATGCCGGCAAAGGCTGCCGGATATACTAGATATCGAAAGTGTGCAGAAGTTCTGTCCAGATATGGTGTAGATGGCGGCAAGAAATCTCCAGGGCCGGTGGGGACAGTGCCGGCCCGGGAGAAATCTGCCTAGCGGCCCGACCGCGCGGCCGAAATGCCGCCTGCCGCCCAGCTCACCACCATGGTCGGATGCGGATCGAACCGGGTGCCGCGGTCGAAGCCGCTCGCATCGGTGGATGTACCAGCCAGGCTCACCGAGGGCATCAGGGCAACCAGACCCAGGGCCAACGAAAGAGCGACGAATTTCGCGCGAAGCATGATTCCCACAGCAAATCTCCTCATCATTTTGCGGCTCGCGTCCAGGAAGGGTTGGCACTCTGTATCCCACCCGACGACGACCGGATGATCGCAAACAATCCCTTAAGATTGCGTCAAAGTTTTAGATGAATTTGTGTGGTTAACGCGACGAATCGCGCGGCAACTGATGATGGTCAGCGGAAGGATTCAAATCCCGTCAGCACATTCACGGTGTTGATACCGATTTCTTCCACCGCATAGCCGCCCTCCATGACAAACAAGGTGGGCCGCTTGGCGCCGGCGATCATCTCGCCCAGGCGCAGATAGTCATCGCACTTCAGTTTGAAGCTGGAGATCGGGTCGTTCTCGTAGGTATCGACGCCGAGCGAAATGACGAGCGCATCGGCGCCGTAGGCATCGATGCGTTTCAGCGCCGCCGCCAACGCCGGCTGATACTGCGCCCAGGCCGTGCCGGGCCGCAGCGGGAAGTTGGCGTTGAATCCATCGCCGGCAGCTTCGCCCGTTTCATCTTCATAGCCGGAGAAATAGGGATACTCCTCCTCGGGGTGGCCATGCAGCGAGCAGAACAGCACATCGCTGCGCCGGTAGAAGATTTCCTGCGTGCCGTTGCCGTGGTGGAAATCCACATCCAGGACCGCTACACGCTTGGCGCCGGTATCGAGAAAAGCCTGCGCGGCGATCGCGGCGTTGTTGAAGAAGCAATAGCCGCCATAGAAATCGCTGCCGGCGTGATGGCCCGGCGGGCGGCAGAGGGCAAAGGCTGAGGGCGCTCCCTTGGCCACCAGCCGCTGCGCGGTGATCGCCACATCGACGGCGGCGCTGGCCGCGGTCCAACTGCCAGCGGTCAACGCCGTCGACGTATCGATGCAGTAGTAACCCAGCCGCGCCCGCAGCTTGTTCGGCAGCTTGCGGCGCATGCCCGGCGCGATCCAGGCGGTGGGAATGACATTGCTCTCGCCATAGCGTTTCTGCCATTCTTCGTGGGTCGTCTCGATGAAATTCATCAGCCCGGCATCGTGGATGCGTCCCGCCGCCGCGCGGCCGACGGCGTCCGGCGGCAGGATCTCGCCGAGCTTGGCGTCCCGCACGCGCGACAGCACGATCTCCGCCCGCTGGGGCGTTTCGAACGCCGGGCCGAAATCGCCGTAGTTGAATTCCAGCGGCGGCGCGTGCAGCCGGTGCGCGTCGCTGTAGATGGTTTTCATGACCGGCGGTCCGACGTTTCCGTTATCGCTTGCCCTCGAATCCCGACAGCACATTCACAGTGTTGATGCCCAGGGCATCCACCGCATAGCCCCCTTCGAACACGAACAGTGTCGGCTTCCTGGCACCGGCGATCATCTCGCCCATGCGCAGATAGTCCTCATGCTCCAGCTTGAACTTGGAAATCGGATCTTCCTTGAAGGTGTCGAGGCCGAGGGACACGACCACCACGTCCGGACTGAATTTCTTCAGCGCCTTCATCGCGCGGGTCAGCGCCTCTTCGTACTTGTCCCACTTCGCGCCCCAGCGCAGCGGCAGGTTCATGTGATAGCCCTCGCCCTTGCCCTTGCCGGTCTCGTCGGCAAAGCCGAGGAAATAGGGGAACTCCTGCAGCGGATCGGCGTGGATCGAAATCGTGAGGATGTCGGCTCTGTTGTAGAAGATCTCCTGGGTGCCGTTGCCATGGTGATAGTCCACATCCAGCACGGCGACGCGCCTGGCGCCGAGATCGCGGAAGGCTTGCGCCGCGATGGCCGCATTGTTGAGGAAGCAATAGCCGCCGTAGAAATCGCTGCCGGCATGATGGCCGGGCGGCCGGCAGAGGGCGAACACCGCCTTGTCGCCGCCATTGACCAGTTTCACGCCGGTCAGCGCCACATCGACCGCGCCCTTCACCGCCCGCCAGGTGCCGGCGGTGATCGGCGTGCCGGCATCGATCGCGTAGTAGCTTAGTTTGCCATCGATCACCTCCGGCAACGGCGGCTTCTTGCGGAATGCACGGGTGTGCCAGGTGATCGGCAGCGCATCATAGCAGCCATGGGCCTGCACCCATTCGTCCCAGGCGGTCTGCAGGAAGCTCACCAGCCCCTTGTCATGCACCCGGTAGACCGGCTCCAGGTCAAAACCGTCCGGCGCGATGACCGGCCCCAGTTTCTTGGCGCGCACCCGGTCGATGACGATCTGCGCCCGGCGCGGCATCTCGAACGGCGGCAGGAACTTGCCTTCGATCAGCTCGAACTTGCCGTCCTGGTGGCGATGCTCGTCGGTGTAAACGGTTCTCATTGTTTTCCCTCATTAATGCGCGCGGTGATCTCCGAAAATCGATTCGCGCCGTCAATTCTTCCGGCTGCTGTGGGTCTCTATGGCCAAGTGCTCGGCGCTCCAGGGCCCAGGCCAGACCTCCGCATGGCCGTGGCGAAGGCGGCGCACGGTTCCCACCGGCAGGTCGCGGGCGATCAGCATCGGGCCTGGACCCTCTGTCTCACTGAAAGGGCCAATGGCGCCAGCAACGCCGTCATAGCCCAGCACCGCTTCGCAAGGCGTGTAGGCGGCCGCGCCCGAAACATTCGACTCCCGGCTTTGCAGATGCTCGGGCACGCCGATGGCGCCGACGGTGCAGACGACGGTCTGCAACTCGACCGCGCGCGCCTTGGCGCAATCGAAGACGCGGCGAAAGCCGGAACGGAATCCGGTCATGGAGGGCACCAGGATCAGGTCGAGATCCAACGACGCCAGGCGATGGGCCAGCGCCGGCATCTCCACATCCAGGCAGACCAGGGGCGCGATGCGCAGCCCGTGCCATTCGACGATCTGGATTTTGTCGCCAGGCACCAGGTTCCACGCTTCGGGATTTTTCTCGCCCGGCGTCAGCACCACCTTGTCATAGGGTATCGCCCGGCCATCGGGCAGCAGCAGCCAGGCGCGGTTGAGATAATCGCGGCCATTATCGGCTTTCACCGGCATGGTGCCCGCGAGGATCGCCATGTCATAGCGCGCGGCCAGGGGCTGCAAGGCGGCCAGGGCCGCCTCGCCCTGCTCGGCCATCCAGGGAATCTCTTCGGTGATTTTCAGTCCCGATGGCGCGTAGCTCAGCCAGTGTTCGCTGACGAATTCCGGCATCACCAGGATACGGGCGCCGGCGGCCTTCGCCTCGGCAAGCTGCTGGTCGACGGTGGCGATCCAGGCGGCGATGCCGTTCAGCTTGGTCGCCAGATTGGCCGCCCAAAGGGCGACGGTGACGGTTTCAACTGGTTCGGCTGTCATCATGGTCTCTGGAGAAAAACGGGGGAGGCCGCGAGACCTCCCCCTTGCAGATCGGCCAGACCGGAACCTTCCGCCTACTTCAGCAGGTTGGTCCAGATCTGATTGTATTTCTCCGTCACTTCCTGCGGGCAGGGCGGCTGGAAGGTCGGCGCCGGCGCGTTCGCCGGCATCATGATTTCCGGCGCTTCGGCGAACTCCTTGGGCAGGAACTTCTCGCTGCCCATGATGCCGTTGGCATACTTGGCGAAGTCGGAAATCAGGGCAGCGTTCTCCGGATCCATCAGGAAGTTCTGCCAGAGCTTGGCGTTCTCCATGTTCGGCGCATCGGCCAGGACCACGGCATTGTCCATCCAGCCGGCCACACCTTCCCTGGGATAGGCGTACTTGATCGTCGGCTTTTGCAGCCGGGCGCGCATCGCCGCACCATTCCAACCGTGGGAGGCCGCCACGTCACCGGCCACCAACGTTTCGATCATGGCGTACTCGATGGTGCGCCAGTGCGGCTTCGCCCCCACCAGCAGGTCGTTCACCGCCTTCAGGTCTTCCGGATTGCCGTTGCAGAGCGGCTTGCCCAGATAGCGCAAACCGGCATGGATGACCTCGACGATTTCCGGCTGCATGTTGATCTTGCCATCCAGCTCGGGCGGCGGATCGAACAGGATCGCCAAGGTGTCGATGTCGCCATTGTAGACCGCGGTGTCGACGGCGAAATTCGTCGTGCCCCACTGCCACGGCACGCTGTAGTTGCGCCCCTGATCCCAATAGACGTCGATCCAGCGCGGATCGACATTCTTGAAGTTTTCCATCTTGTTCGGCTCGGTCTTCGCCAGGAAGCCCTCTTCGAGCAGGATCTTAACGGCATAGTCGGAAGGAAAGACCACGTCATAGCCGGTGTTGCCGGCGCGGACCTTGGCCAGCAGCGTATCGTTGGAATCGAAGTCGTCGAGGGTGACCTTGACGTTGTACTGCTGCTCGAACTTTTCGATCAGCTTGGGATTGGTGTAGTCGCCCCAGTTGTACAGGTGCAACTCACCATCGGCATAAGCGGCGCTGCTCGCAAAGAGCAGCGCGGCTGCCGCGGTCATACGGAACGCGTAACGCAACATCATTCGTCTCCTCTGTTTTCTGGCCACATGGGGTACTTAGTACTTCTTGCGTCCGATCAGGAAGGACAGGGACACAAGCAAAATCGAGATCACCAGCAGGATCGTCGACATGGCATTGATCTCGGGGCTGATGCCACGGCGGATCGACGTCCAGACATAAATAGGCAGCGTAGTCTCGCCCGGCCCCACGAGCATGCTGGTGATGGTGAAATCGTCGAACGAGACGACGAAGGCCAGCGTCGCGCCGGCGATGACGCCGGGCATCAGCAGCGGCAGTGTTACCCTGCGGAAGGTTTGCCAGGGCGTGGCGTAGAGATCGGCCGCCGCCTGCTCAAGCGTCAGATCCATGTCTTCCAGCCGGGCACGGATCGGCATATAGGCGAAGGGAATGCAAAACGCCGTATGGGCCAGCATGATCTGGATGATGCCGAGGCGCGTACCGAGAATGCCGGCGATGATGCCGAAGAAGCTGAGTGTCGCGATGGCAGTGACGATCTCCGGCACCATCAACGGCAGATTGATAGTCATGTAGCTGGCGATCATGCCGCGCCATGGCTTTGTCCGCGTGGTCGCCAGGGCGGCGGCAGTGGCAATGGTGGTGGAAACGATCGTTGCGAAGACGGCGATCTGCATTGAATTCAGCGCGGCGCCCCAAATCTTGTCGTTCATAAGAGTCATGGGATACCACTCGGTGCTGAAGCCGGTCCAGACATTCACCGAGCGCGAACTGTTGAACGAAAAAGCGAACAGGATGAGAATTGGCGCGTAGAGAATCGCTAAACAGGCGCCGGCAATGGTGCCGAATCCATGCAACCGTCGCAGGTCAAATTTTCGTGCTGCGATTCGCCGACCGCCCGACTGCACCGCCAACTCAGCCATGGGCGAACCCAGATTTGCGCGTGCCATAGCGCACATAAACGTAGAGCGCAATCATGACCAGGCCCATCAGGATCAGCGATGCCGCCGATCCGAAGGGCCAGTTGCGCGAGCCGGCGAACTGCAGCGCGATCAGGTTGCCGATCATCAGCGACTTGCCGCCGCCCACCAGCAGCGGCGTCACATAGGCGCCCAGCGCGGGAATGAACACCAGGAGACAGCCGGCGACGATGCCCGGCTTCGACAGCGGCACGATGATGCGCCAGAGCACATGCCAGCGCGTGGCATAGAGATCGTAAGCCGCCTCGACATAGCGGAAATCCAGCTTTTCCAGGCTGGCATAGATCGGCAGCACCATGAAGGGCAGGAAGCTGTAGAGCAGGGCGATGCCGATCGCCGTGTCCGTGTACATGATCCTGATCGGCTCTTCGAGAATGCCGAGAGAGAGCAGCGAGTTGTTGACGATGCCTTCTTCGCGCATCAGCACAAACATGGCGAAGGTTCGAATCAGCAGATTGGACCAAAACGGCAGCGTGATCAGGAACAGCCAGAAATTCCGCTGATGTGGCGGCCGTGTCGCCATGAAGTAAGCCGTCGGAAAACCCAGGATCAGACTGCCGAGGGTGGTGAAAGCGGCAAGGCCGACGGAACGGCCAAAGATCTCGAAATAGGCTGTCGTGAAATGATAGCTCTCGTCGAACAGATCCTTCTCGAACAGGAACTGCACGTAGGCGGCGGTGGAAAACTCCCAGACCACGCCGCCATAGGCGCCCGGCTTCAGGAAGGAATAGATCAGGATGATGATCAGCGGCGCGATGCCGAGGGTGCCGATCACGATCAGGCCAGGCGCGATCAGCGCCCAGCGGGTGCGGCGGCTGACCCGTTCCGCCGCCGCCTGCGCCGCGCTGACGCGCTGCTCGACGGTCCCGCGTGGCGTCGGGATAGAGCCGGCGATGACGGCTTCGGCCATTCCGTTCAGTCCTGCAGCATGCGGGCGGCGCCGGAGGGCACGTCGATGCCCACCTTGTCGCCGACCGTGAACGGGCTGCCGCCATCGACGGCGTTCTGCACGCGGACGCCGAGCCCGCTGCCATCAGCGATGCGCACCTGAAAGTTCGTATCGGTGCCGGTATAGACCGACTGCACGATCTCACCATGGGCGCCGCCGGCCTTGAGCCGGATCTTCTCCGGCCGGATCGCCAGGGTGGCGCTGCCGCTTGTCTTGTTGCCCGCGGGCGAGGCCATGAACTCAAGGCCGCCGGCGCTGCGGCAGCGCATCCAGCCATTCTCGGTGCCGACGATATCGACGATGACGAAGTTGGTATCGCCGATGAAGTCGGCGACGAAGCGGTTCACCGGCCGCTCATAGACATCCAGCGCCGTGCCAAGCTGCTGGATCTGCCCTTTGCTCATCACGGCGATCCGGTCGCTCATGGTGAGCGCCTCTTCCTGATCGTGGGTGACGAAGATGAAGGTGATGCCCGTGCGCTTCTGCAGCGCCTTGAGTTCCGAGCGCATGCCCTGGCGCAGCTTCAGGTCGAGGGCCGACAGCGGCTCGTCCAGCAGCAGCACCTTCGGATGATTGGCCAAGGCGCGGGCCAGGGCCACCCGCTGCTGCTGGCCGCCGGAGAGCTGCGACGGACGCCGGCCGCCGAGGCCAGACATCTGCACCAGCGACAGCATCTCATCGACGGTCTTTCGGGCCTCGGCGCGGGAGGTGCCGCGCATTTCCAGCCCAAAGGAGATGTTCTCGCCCACGGTCATATGGGGGAACAGGGCATAGCTCTGAAACACGGTATTGACGGCGCGCCGGTAGGGCGGCTGGTCGGCCACCGACTGGCCGTGGAGCAGGATATCGCCGGAGGTGGGCAGCTCAAAGCCGGCGATCAGGCGGAGCAGCGTGGTCTTGCCGCAACCGGACGGCCCGAGAAGGGTGAAGAACTCGTTCTCGCGGATCGTGACGGAAACATTGTCCAGGGCCCGCACGGCATCCGGCCCCAGGCCGAATACCTTGGTGACGCCCTGTGCCTCCACAGCGGCTATGTCAATCAAGCGCTCTCCCAAACCTTGGTCTTATTGCCTTGTTGGGGCTCAAGTTAGGGCATTTGGCCGGGGCTCGCCAAGCTAATCTTGGCAACCCAAAGGGCTTGATCCCCGGCGATATTTTATTGCGCGCAAACCTATTCGGCGGCCTGGGGAATTCCCTGGAGGCCGGCAGCGAAGTCGAAGGCCGCGAACGGGTGCCGGGACGGCGCGCCGGGCGCCACCCGAAGTGCCGGCTGCGGGCCGAGTTCGGCGATCATGGCGGCAAAAGTAAAGCCGTCATCGGCGTCGGTGATTTCCTGAGAAACAGGAAACTCCGGATGATCTCGGGAGGATAGCATCGCCGCCGCTTTGTCCGCCGTGAAGGTTGAGCCGCCCTCCAAGCGCCGCGCCAACGTCTCCAGGCGGCAGCTGGAATCCCGGGCCTGCCGTTCCCACCATGATTCCGTGAGATCGGTTCGCAAGTCCCGGTTCGCGAGCGGGTGGTTCGTATGCCAGATGCGCCCTTCCGCCGCACCCCGATGCTCGGCAATTCTGCCGGCGCTGCATTCGAAATCGCGCACGCCTGTGGCATCGCCCAGAATGTAGTTCTGGCCCGAGGCATGGCGCGCCTCCCCGAGAAAACTCACGGCGTCGCCCAGGGCCGGCGTCTCGATCAGCCGCCGGGTGACGAAAGCCACCGGTAGGCCATCGGCCGACGAGTTCAATTGCATCAGCGTGTTGACGCTGACGCCCAGGCCGCGGCTGTTCACGCCCGTCAGCGCGATCATGCCGGCGGCGGTAACGACATAGGCATCGAGGCCTGGTTGGGCGCCGCGGATAAGCAGGAGAGTCTGGAATCCGTCCATCCAGTTCGGCAGGTCCATGGTCTGCCCGACCAGCGTCGGATGGCCGTCGCGGGCCGCCGCACCAAAGCTGCTGCAATGGTTCCGGTACTGGCGCTGGAACCACCACTCCTCGTCCATGAACTGTGCGGCAAGAATGGAGCGATAGCCGAGGCCGGAGCCTTCGGCGATGCCTTTCACTTCCTCATGCAGGTCCGGCGTCCACCGCTCGATGGCCGGTATGAAGTTGGTTCGCTGCAGGAAATCCTCGATGAAATCGTCGGCCGAAATCCTCGTGCGAGTCTCGATCTCCCGGCGCCAAGCTCGGTCGCGCTCGGTGACCAGCGGGCGCAGACCTTCGCCGTGGGCGCGGCCCCGCTGGCGCGGCGTGCCGCCGATTTCGAGAAGGGCAATGGGAGACGACATCATTTTCCAGCGCAACTCCTCAATCGATGGGGCGCCGATTCTAGCCGATCCGCGGCGGAAATCCCAGTAATAGCAATTGGCGTGGTTCGTCATGCCTTGGCATCGGCGGCGGATCGTTTGACCAACCTCGGTGCGGCGGGCAATGTGCCGCGGATCCCACCGACATTGCAATGACAGCCGCATCTCCCTCGACAGCACAGGCTTTGCGAATTCTGCACGGCATCTACTACATGCTGGGTGCGGTGGTGCTGTTTTCCGGCATGGATGCGCTCATCAAATATGCCTCCGAGGTTTATCCCACCGGGCAGATCATCTTCTTCCGCAATCTCTTCGCTTTCGTGCCGGTGATCTATTTCCTGCGCCAGGCGGGCGGCCTGTCGGCGCTGCGCACGCGGCGGCCGCGGGATCACATCCTGCGCGGCATCGTCGGCGTCACGGCCATGGGGCTGGTGTTCACGGCGTTCAAGCTGCTGCCGCTGGGCGAGGCGGTGGCGCTGACGCTATCAGGCCCGATTTTTCTCACCGCGCTGTCGGTGCCGCTGCTGGGCGAAAAGGTCGGCCTGCGCCGCTGGTCGGCGGTGATCGCCGGCTTCATCGGCGTGCTGATCATGACGCGGCCGGGCGCCGGCCTGTTCAATCCGGCCGCCTTGTTCGCGCTCGGCGGCGCGGTGTTCTATGCCCTGGCGATGATCTCCGTCCGCTGGCTCAGCGCCACCGAACCGGCGGCGACGACCGTCTTCTACTTCACCTTGTTCGCCACCGCCGCCGGCGCGCTTACCCTGCCGTTCCAATGGCAGACACCGACAATGGGCGGCTTCAGTCTGCTGGCGGGCATCGGGCTGATCGGCGGCGTGGCCCAGATGGCCATGACCCAGGCTTTCCGCATGGCGCCGGCCTCGATCGTGGCGCCGTTCGAATATCTGGCGCTCGTTTTTGCCGGAACCATCGGCTATCTGGTCTGGCGCGAGGTGCCGGATGCCTATGTCCTGACCGGATCCGCTGTCGTTATTGCCAGCGGCCTGTACATTCTGCACCGGGAAACGGTGCGCGGGCGCCGCACCGTTGCCATTGAACGCGCCGCCAGAAGCGACTAGATCAGAGCGCAATCATGAGCGCCGACGCCACCGCCCCGAACGCCGCCGCCAATCCGATGCAAGGCCGCCTGGCTGCTGCCATCGCGCAGCATCGCGCCGGCAAGCTGGCCGACGCCGAGCGAGCCTATCGCGACATCCTGGCGGAAGATTCCGGCAACGCCGATGCGCTGCATCTGCTGGGTGCGCTCAAGCAGCAAAGCGGCAAGCTGGACGAGTCGATCGCCCTGGTCCGTCAGGCCATCGCCCTGAAACCGAACTCGGCGCTCTATCACAACACGCTGGGCATCGCCTATGGCATGACCCGGGCCATCGATTGGGCGGTGGAGGCCTTCGCCAAGGCGGCGGCGCTGTCGCCGCGATATCCCGACCCCCATGTGCATCTCGGCAATCTCCTGCGGATGCAGGGCCGGAAGGAAGAGGCGGTCACCCATCTCGAGCGTGCCGTCGCAATCAAGCCGGACTTTGCCGAGGCGCACAATAATCTGGGCACGCTGCTGATCGATATGGAGCAGTGGCGCAAGGCCGAAAGCCACCTGATGACCGCGGCGCGGCTCCGGCCGAAGAACCCGGAGATCGCCATCAACCTTGCCGTCGCCCGCCGGCCCATCGATTCGAAAGCGGCAATCGCCGGCCTGCAGGACGTGCTGGCGGCCAATCCCGGCCATCCGGCGGCGCTGACGAATCTGGGCGCGATCTATTCGGATCTCGGCGAGCGGGACCTCGCCCTCGATTGCCTGCGACGGGCGCTGGCCGCAGCACCCGGCAATCCGCAGATCAAACTGGACCTTGCAAATGCGCTGTCGCAATTCGGCGACAGCCGCGAGGCAAAGGCGCTCTACACGGAGATCGCCCGCGAGTCCGCGCCGCCAAAGCGCGTTTCGGCGCTGATCGCTTTAGCGGCGATCGCCGAGCGCGACGGCGATTTCGAGGACGCGGCAGCCTACCTCGAACAGGCGAACGAGATCCGCCCGGATACGCCGGCGGCTATGGCCGGCATGTTGAAGCGACAAGGCAAGAGCGCAGCAGAGGAGCTGGTGCAGAAGGCCGAACAGGTTCTTGCCGAGGGAACGGAAGTCAATGACAATCGCGCTGCGCTGCAGATGGCGCTGGGGGGCGTCTATGCGCAGCGCAAGGAGTTCCGCCGCGCGTTCTCAGCCTACAAGACCGGAAATCTCTGGCGGCGCCAGAGTTACGGGAAGCGCGGCATCATTTATGACCGGCAGGCGCGGGAAAAACGCGTCAACGCGATCATCCGCGCCTACGACGCCGATTTCTTCCGCGCCCACCGTGAGGGCGCCAGCAGTTCGAATCTGCCGGTTTTTGTCGTGGGCATGCCCCGCTCGGGCACGACCTTGTGCGAGCAGATCCTTGCCAGCCACAGCGATGTGCATGGCGCCGACGAGCTGATGGATATCTCCATCGCCGCCTCGCGCCTGGATCCCGCCAACTACCGCGGCGGCGGCTCGGAAACCAAAGGCCCGCTGCGGATCGATCATCAAGCGCTGCATAACGAGGCGGCGCGCTATCTCGGCGTGCTCAAATCGATGGCGCCGGACGCCAAGCGGGTCATCGACAAAATGCCGGCGAACTTCGAGAACCTCGGACTGATCGCGGCGATGTTTCCGCACGCCAAGATCATCCATTGCCGGCGCGACCCCCGGGATATCGCGCTGTCCTGCTTTACCACCAAGTTTCTCTACCCCCTGGTCTGGAGCCTGGATCTGGACGATTTCTCCCACTATTACGCCCAGTATCGGCGGATGATGGAGCATTGGCGGCGGGTGCTGCCGATGCCGATGCTGGAGCGGCAATATGAAACCGCCGTTGCGGATTTCGAGGCATCGTCGCGGCAGCTGGTGGATTTCTGCGGCCTGGACTGGCAGGACGTCTGCCTGGAATTCCACAAGACCGAGCGGACTGTGCGCACCGCCAGCATCCGCCAGGTACGCCAGCCGGTTTACACCAGCTCGATCGGCCGCTGGCGCGACTACGAAGCTGAGGCACCCGAGGCGTTCCGGCGCATCGGCGCGCTGGAGTCGCTCACCTAGAGAGTCGTTGCCGCATTACACCGGCCGCCGGTCGCGGCTGCCGACGCGGGCCTCGATTGCGTCCCACAGGCCTTTTTCCAGCATCGCGCCATCGAGCCGGTTTATCTCCTGCAGGCCCGTCGGCGAGGTGACGTTGATCTCCGTAAGATAATCGCCGATGACATCGATGCCGACGAAGATCAGGCCGCGCTGCTGCAGCGCCGGGCCGATGGCGGCACAAATCTCCCGTTCCCGCGGCGTCAGCGTCGCCTTGACCGCTCTGCCGCCGACATGGAGGTTCGAGCGCGCCTCGCCGGCAGCGGGCACCCGCGACACCGCGCCGACGGCCACGCCGTCGGTCAGGATGATGCGCTTGTCGCCCTGGCGCACTTCCGGAATGTAGCGCTGCACGATAACTGGTTCGCGGTAGAGCTGGGTGAACATTTCCAGCAGCGCGTTCAGATTCTCGTCGTCTTCGGTGATATGGAACACGCCGGCGCCGCCATTGCCGAACAGCGGCTTGACGATGATGTCCCGGTGTTCCCGGCGGAAGGCGAGGATCTCGTCACGGTCGGAAGTGATCAGAGTCGGCGGCATCAGGCCGTCGAAATGGGTGACGAACAGTTTCTCCGGCGCGTTGCGTACATGCACGGGATCATTCACCACAAGAGTGCGCGGATGCACATGCTCGAGCAGATGGGTGGCCGTGATATAGGACATGTCAAAGGGCGGATCCTGGCGCATCAGGATGACATCGACCGTCGCCAGATCCAGCATCTCCGGCGCCCCCAGTGTCGCATGATTGCCGCGTTCGCGGCGCACCTGCAGCGGCCGCGCCCGCGCCAGCAGCCGCCCGTCGCGGAAGGCCAAATGCCACGGCAGATAGTGGAACAGGCCATGGCCGCGGCGCTGCGCCTCCAGCGCCAGCACGAAGGTGCTGTCGGCGTCGATATTGATCGACTCGATCGGATCCATCTGGATGGCGACGGCAAGGCTCATGGCGGTGCTTTTCCGGGCGCTTAGTTCGGGCGGGGATGTCTTGCGAAGAGCGGCTACGCTACGCGGAACCGGCGGCGGCGGTCAATTCATCTGCGAGCGCAGCTGCGCCAAAAGCTGCTGCGCGGCCCCCCGGCGCTCGTGGCGCTGCTGCAGCGCGATCGATTTCTCCAGCGCGCCGAGAGCGGTGCGCATATTGCCGATGCGCGCATGGAGCACGCCATACTCCTGCCACAGCTCGGCATCTTGTGGCGCCACCAGCAGCATACGATCCACCACCTCCGCCGCAGGACCGAAGCGCTCATGGCGCAGGAGCCGCAACTTGATGTTGTTCTCCAGCCGCAGCAGGATCTGCTTGTTGCCCGCGGGCCGGCAATCGCCGGGCGCCAGTTCCGCCTCCGGCCCGCGCACCGCTTTGATCAGGGTGCGCAGATCGGCGGCGGTGCGGATCTGGCCCTCGCTGAAGGGATCGATGATCGCCGCCTCGCCACCATGGCGCAGCCGCAACAGGAAATGGCCGGGGAAATTGATGCCGTCGATCGACCAGCCCTGGGCCCGCGCGGCATGGATGAAGAGAATGCTCATGGCGATGGGCATGCCGCGGCGGCGGTCGATCACGCTCATCAGGTTGGCGTTCTTGAGGTCGTCGTAGGTGTCCCGATCGCCGCGATAGCCATGGCGGTCGACGATCACCGCCGTCAGCGCGGCGATGCGCCCGGCGATTCCCGGATTGAGCGGTTCGGATGTGGCGGCGGCGGCGATACCCACATCCTTCACCAGCGCCGCCAGGTGATCGCGATAGGGTTCGGGATCGGTGTCGGGCCGCGACAGCCTGGCCAGCGCCAGCGCACCCGCCGCGAGGTCGACATCCTCGTCCTCGGCGGTGCCGATGCCGCGCAGGAATGCCATCGTCTCCTGACTATCCATGGCACGATCTTCGCCCCGTCCGAGCGCCGCTGCAAGACTCAATCCTCGCCGCGGCGGTTTCCCGCGCAGGCACGGCCGCAAAAGATCGCCTTAGCATAAAATCTATGCGGTCCCGCTAAGCAGTCCAGGCGTTGATCAGGTGCTGCGGCCAGCGGTGTTTCGCCACGACGATCACATCGAACCGCAGCGCATCGGTTTGATAGCGCGGATGCCGCCCGACGAATGCCGCGGCGGCGCGGGCGATACGCTGACTCTGATAGGGGGTCACCGCCTCGATGGCGCTGTCGGCGGAGTCGCGGGACTTTACCTCCACGAATGCGAGCACGCCGCGCCGCCGGGCAATCAGATCGACCTCGCCCATGGGCACGCGGAAATCCCGCGCCAGGATGCGATAACCTTTCAGCCGCAGCAGCAGCATGGCCCAGAACTCGCCGCGCCGGCCGCGGCGATAAGCGCGCTGCCGGCGCTCCCGGCGGCGTTCCCGCGATGACGCCTGCGAGGCCATCAACCCCCGCCTTTGGTCAGCCGCAGCGCCCGGGCATAAATCTCCCGCCGCGGCTGGCCGGTGGCCTCGGTAACCGCATCGACAGCATCGCGCAAGCTTTCCTGCTTCAACGCCGCCGCCAGCAAGCGGTCGATCTCGGCGTCATCAGGTGCCGCGGCGGCGCCCGGCGGACCGACCACGATGACCACCTCGCCCTTCGGTGCGCCCGCGGCGGCATAATGCCCGGACAGTTCGCGCAGACTGCCGCGCAGCACTTCCTCGAACATCTTGGTCAGTTCGCGAGTCACCGCCGCTTCGCGCTCGCCCAGCATCTCGGCCATATCCGACAGGGTTGCCGCCAACCGGTTTGCCGACTCGAAGAAGATCAGCGTCGCACCGATGCCAGCCAGATCCCGGAGTTCGCGCCGCCGCGCCACGGTCTTCGGCGGCAGGAATCCGGCGAACATGAATCGGTCACTGGGCAGCCCCGACAGCACAAGCGCCGCCAGCACGGCCGACGGACCGGGGATCGTGGTCACCTTGATTCCCTGGGCGATGGCGTCGCGCACCAGCTTATAGCCGGGATCGGACACCAGAGGTGTGCCGGCATCGGACACCAGCGCCACGGTCTCGCCATCAGCCAGCCGCGCCAGGATCGCCGGACGCATGCGGGCGGCGTTATGCTCGTGATAGGCGATCAACTTCGTCGCGATCCCCAGCCGCGCCATCAGCGGCCCGGTCACCCGCGTATCCTCGCAGGCAATCACGGCGCAGCTTCTTAACGTTTCCACCGCCCGCCGGGAGATGTCATCGGCGTTGCCGATCGGCGTTGCCACAATTGCCAACATGCCTGTCCCCGGCGCCCCCCCAGGCGGTTTACTTCCCGCGGAGCGATGGGTAGGTTTTCCCCGCGCCTGGGTGCTTGGCGCCGAGGAAGGGGACGATGACGTCGATCGCGGAGCTGACATCTGACCTGTCGAAGCCGTGGCTAAGCCGCGCCCGGGCCGTCATCGCCGCGTCGCTCCTGGCGGGCGCGCTCGCCGGCTGCGGCGGCGGCAACAGCGTACCGGCCTCCGACACAGGGGCACAAGCACCGGATGGAGCCATCGACTTCGGCGCGATCCCGATGGCGATCCCGGAAGGCGAGCGCATCAAGGTGGGCCTGATCCTGCCGCTGACCGGCGAATTCGCCGCCACCGGACAGGCCATGCTGAACAGCGCCCAGCTGGCCTTGTTCGATGCCCGGGACAGCAACATCGCTCTGGAAGTGCGCGACGATGCCGGTGCACCCGGCCCGGCGGCCCAGGCCGCCCAGTCGGCGCTGGCCGACGGCGCGCGGTTTGTCCTTGGCCCGCTGTTCGGCCGCAATGTCCAGGCGGTGCGGCCGGTGGTGCAAAGCAAGGCGGTCAATCTGGTGTCCTTCTCGTCGGACGAATCCGTAGCTGGCGACGGCGCCTATGTCATGGGCATCCTGCCGCGGCTGCAGGTAGAGCGCATCGTCGGCTATAGCAGCCGCCAGGGGCTGAGGCGGTTTGCCGCTCTACTGCCGCAGAACGCCTATGGCCAGGTCATCGCCACCAGCCTGAAGCAGGCGGCGTCCAGTTCCGGCGCGGAAGTGGTGCGCGTCGAGTACTACGATCCCAACAGCCTCGACGCGTCCTTTGCCGTCGGCCAGCTGGGGCAGTTCATGGCTAGCGGCGGCCAGATCGACGCCCTGATGATTCCTGAAGGCGATCAGCGGCTGCTGGGCATCGTCCGCAGCCTGCCCGCCTTCGGCATCGATCCGCTCCAGGTCCGGCTGCTCGGCTCCACGGCCTGGGAAAGCATCGGCGCCGCCGGCGAGCCGCTGCTGGCCGGCGCCTGGTATCCGGCGCCAGATCCGCAGAAGATCCGCGACTTCGCCGCCAAGTATCAGGCCGTTTATGGCAGCGCGCCGCCGCGGGTGGCTTATCTGGCCTATGACGCGGTGCTGATGTCGGCCGCACTTGCCGCCGGGCCGTCGGGTGCTGACTTCGGTGCCACGGCGCTGACCGATCCCAACGGCTTCTACGGTGTCGACGGCCTGTTCCGGCTGAAGCCCGACGGCGGCGTCGACCGCGGCCTGGCGATTCTCGAGGTGAGCTCGACCGGGCCGCAAATCCGCGAACCGCCGCCGCCGAACTTCGACGGGTTCATCTACTAAGCCAGAAGCTGCGCCAGCACGGTGTTGAGGCGCTGGCGCCCGGCGGCCGTCGCCCGCAGGCCCTGGTCATCCAACTCGACGAAGCCGCCCTCGATCAGCGCTTTCAGGCGCGGCGGGTCGAGGGCTGACACCAGCGTCTCGCCGGTTTCTGCGGCGAAGCGATCGGCATCGATGCCCTCGGCAAGGCGCAGGCCCATCATCAGCATCTCCTCGCGCCGCGCTTCGCCATCAACCACATCCCGCTGCCGCGTCGCGTGGCCTTTCTGCTCGACCGTCTCCAGCCAGGCTTCGGGCGCGCGGTGCTGCCGCGTCGCATGTTTCACGCCATCAAGCGTCAGCCGCCCATGGGCGCCGGGACCGATGCCGGCATAATCGCCATAGCGCCAGTAGGTCAGGTTGTGGCGGGACTCCTCGCCGGGTCTTGCGTGGTTGGAAATCTCATAGGCGGGCAGGCCGGCCTCGGCCAGCGCTTCCTGGGTCGCCTCATAGAGCGCCGCCGCCATGTCTTCGTCCGGCACAACGAAATCGCCGCGGCGCACCGCCGAGGCAAAGGCCGTCTCCGGCTCGACGGTCAACTGATAGACCGACAGATGATTTCCGGCCAGCGCCAGCGCATCCCGCAATTCCTCGCGCCAGGCGGCGACGGTTTGCCCCGGCCGGGCGTAGATGAGATCGAAGGTGAAGCGGTCAAAATAGCGGCGGGCCAGCTCGATCGCCTGCTGCGCCTCGCCGGCGCTATGCTGGCGGCCGAGGAATTTCAGATCGGTTTCGCGCAGCGACTGCACGCCCAGCGACACCCGGTTGACGCCGGCCTGGCGGAAGGCGGCGAACTTCTCCGCCTCCACCGAGGTCGGATTGGCCTCCAGCGTGATCTCGATACCGGCATCGGCCTGCCAGATGCCGCGCGCCTGCTCGATGACAGCGGCCACGGTCTCCGGTTCCATCAGCGATGGCGTGCCGCCACCGAAGAAGATGCTGGTGAGGCGCCGGCCTCTTGTTGCCTCGCCATAATGCTCCAGCTCCCGCAGCAGCGCCCGGCGCCAGCGGCCATGATCCACCGCCGCCCGCACATGGCTGTTGAAATCGCAATAGGGGCATTTCGACCGGCAGAAAGGCCAGTGCACATAAAGGCCGAATCCCGGCTCGCGCCCGGCGATCATCGCCGTCATTCGAGCGCGAAGCAGGCCGCGAGCAATTGCCGGAAGGCGTCGGCGCGGTGGCTGATGGCGTGCTTCTCCTGGGGATCCATTTCACCGAATGTGGTGTCGTGGCCGTCGGGAATGAAGACGGGATCATAGCCAAAACCGCGCTCGCCCCGGGGCGGCCAGGTCAGCCGGCCGAACACCTTGCCCTCGAAGCTCTCGCAATGGCCGTCGGGCCAGCACAAGCTGAGCGCGGCGACGAAGTGGGCGCGGCGTTCCCTGTCGCCGGCGGCCCGCAGCTTTTCCTCCACCTGCTCCATGGCCAGGCGAAAATCGCGCTTGGGTCCGGCCCAGCGGGCAGAATAGATTCCGGGATCGCCTTTGAGGGCATCGACGGCCAATCCGGAATCGTCGGCCAGGCATGGCAGCATTGCGGCGCTTGCAGCGGCGCGCGCCTTCAGCTCGGCATTGGCGATGAAGGCGCTGCCGGTTTCTTCCGGCTCCGGCAGCCCCAGCTCCGCCGCCGACACCACTTCGATGCCCAACGGCCGCAGCAGATCATGGATTTCCCCGACCTTGCCCTTGTTGTGGCTGGCGATCACCAGCTTGCTGCCGGTGAATTTCCGCGGCGCCGTCACGATGCTTTTTCCGTGGCGAGCTTCTGCTGCTGGATCAGCTCGCCGATGCCCTTTCGCGCCAGGCCCAGCATGGTGGCGAACAGCTCCTCGCTGAACGGCGCCTTTTCGGCGGTGCCCTGGATCTCGATGATGCCGCCGCCGCCGGTCAGCACGAAATTGGCGTCGGCGTCGGCGCTGCTGTCCTCTACATAGTCCAGGTCCAGCACTGCCCGTCCGCCCACCACGCCGCAGGAGATCGCCGCCACATGGTCGGTCAGCGGCACCCGGGTCACGGCGCCGACTTTCTTCAGATGCTGGAACGCCAGATGCAGCGCTACGAATCCGCCGGTGATGGCCGCCGTGCGCGTGCCGCCATCGGCCTGGATGACGTCGCAATCCACCTTGATCTGCCGTTCGCCGAAGCCGCCGAGGTCGGTCACCGCCCGCAGGCTGCGGCCGATCAGCCGCTGGATCTCGTGGGTGCGGCCGCCCTGCCGGCCTTTGGCGGCCTCGCGGTCGGTGCGGCTCTCGGTGGAGCGCGGCAGCATGCCATACTCGGCGGTGACCCAGCCGCGGCCGGTGTTGCGCAGGAAGGGCGGCACCCTATCTTCAATGCTGGCGGTGCACAGTACATGGGTGTCGCCGAACTGCGCCAGACAGGAGCCCTCGGCATACTTGCTCACATTAGGCACCAGCGTCACCGCGCGAAGGGCGTCGACGGCGCGGCCCGACGGCCGCTGGGCGTTGTTGGCGACAGGATTCATGGCTGGACCTCTGCGCAGTGGCGCGCGACGGAAACTCCGGCGCGCACGCTATCCGGCCCGTCCCGCCGGGTCTAGGCTTTGCTGGTTTCCGGCGCCGGCGGCAAAGACTCCAGGTAAATCAGCGGGAACAAGGGTAAAGTGGTTGCGTTGACGCTGCATACGCCCGTTACTACATTGAATTTGCACTCGGGACCCCATTGATGAAGATGCCCGAAGGAAACACTTCTCGACTCGGCGATCTCAACGAACGGTCTCGTCAGGTTCTCCGCCACATCGTCGACGCGTATGTGGAGACCGGCGAGCCCGTCGGCTCGCGCTCGATCTCGCGCCGCCTGGGCATGACGCTGTCGCCGGCCACCATCCGCAATGTCATGGCGGACCTGGAGGAAGCCGGGCTGCTTTATGCGCCCCACACTTCCGCCGGCCGGCTGCCAACCGACCGGGGCCTCAGGCTGTTCGTCAACGGCCTCTTGGAGCTGGGCGATCTGACCCAGGACGAGCGCCGCAGCATCGACGGCAAATGCGCCGCCGCCGGCCGCAGCGTGCCGGAGGTGATGGAAGAAGCGTCGCAGCTGCTGTCCGGCCTGTCGAGATGCGCCGGGCTGGTGGTGGCGCCGAAGGCCGAGCGCACCCTGAAGCATATCGAATTCCTGCATCTCGGCCCCGGCCGGGCGCTGGTGGTGCTGGTGACCGAAGACGGCCAGGTGGAAAACCGCATCATCGACGTGCCCGTGGGACTGCCCTCCTCTTCGCTGATCGAGGCTTCGAACTTCCTCGCCAGTCGGCTGGTGGGCCGCACCCTGGCCGAGGCCCGCGCCGACGTGATGACGGAAATGGAGCAGCACAAAGCCGAGCTCGACGCCCTGACCAGCCGGGTGGTGGAGGCTGGGCTGGCCACCTGGGCCGGCGGCAATATCGGCGGCGCCCTGATCGTCCGCGGCCAGGCCAACCTGCTGGAGAATGTCACGGCCCTGTCGGACCTCGAGCGGATCCGCGCCCTGTTCGCCGCCCTGGAGACCAAGGAATCCCTGGCCAAGCTGTTGGATTCTGCGGAAACTGCTGAAGGCGTTCAAATTTTTATCGGCGCCCAGAACGAGTTGTTCGGCCTGGCGGGCTGTTCGATGGTCATTGCACCCTACCGGGATAGTCGGCAAAAGATCGTCGGCGCGGTCGGCGTCATCGGTCCGACAAGAATTAACTATGCCCGTGTTATACCCATGGTCGACTACACGGCACGGGTCATCGGGCGCATTCTCGGCTAAAGGTTTGATGATGAACGATCAGGAAAACGGTCCGGACGAGACGGAACCGGCCCCCGCGGCGTCGGAACGAGCGGCGAGCGTTAGAGCCGCGAACGATTCAGAACCGACGCCCGAGCTGTCGGCGGTCGATGCGCCCAAGGGAAGCCATGAGTCGCAACTGGCGGAGGCGCTGGTCGCCGCCCAGGCCCAGGCCGCCGAGTATAAGGACCAGGCCCTGCGCGCCATGGCCGAGGCGGAGAACACCCGCCGCCGCATGCAGCGCGATCGCGACGAGGCGGTGAAGCATGCGCCGGCGATCCTGGCCAGGGACATCCTGGTCGTGGCCGACAATCTGCGGCGCGCCATCGAGCATGTGCCGCAGGAAGCGCTGTCATATGACGAAGCGCTGGCCAACCTGGCCACCGGCGTGGAGTTGACCGAGCGCCTGCTGCTCAGCGCCTTCGAGAAGCACGCCATCCGCCAGGTCAACCCCCTGGGCGAGAAGTTCGACAGCAATTTCCACCAGGCGATGTTCGAAGTGCCGGGCACGGGACAGCCCCAGGGCACCGTGGTGCAGGTGATGGAGCCGGGCTATCTGATCCATGACCGGCTGCTGCGGCCGGCGCTGGTCGGCGTGGCCAAGGGCGACGCTGCGGCGGTAGCGCCGCCGCCGGCTGACGATCCGGACGATATGGATTTTCTGGACGAGGAGGATGCGCCGCCGCCCGACGACGGTCTCAGCCTCGATTTCTCCAGCCTCACCGAAGAGGCGCCATCGGAAGCCGAAACCCCGCCGGCCGACGAGCCAAAATCCTAATTGGGAACCTTGCCACTGAGCGGCGCGCGATGATCGCCGGATCATCGCAGCGGTAGCGCACGGCCGCTGCGCAGGCCGCACAAACGGCGGCGCAAATTCCTTCCATCACAACGGCGTGATGTGAAGATGTACGGTAAATTACCAAGTTTTAATCGAGCCGTAAGTCCTTACGCATTGTTGTGAAGAGCCCGTCTGGCCTACGTTTTTTGCTAACACGCGGTCGTGGATCGCGAGCGAAAAGGGCGCACGAACAAAGTACTCTGGGTGGATCACCGGGACTGAAGAACGCCAAGGACTCCAGGGTTCTAGCCGTTCTCCAGCAGTGGCGCGGTGTGAGCGGGCAGGTCGCGATGCCGCCGCACGGGACGCGCACAGTTCCCGACAGCAACGCGGACGCCTGATCGCAGGGCCGCAGCAATGGATCGCAGTACCCGCAGCGCTTACCTGTGACGCCTGTCACCGCAAGATCCCACGGCAACTGGTTAATCACGCCTAGGGAGTTTTGCCGTGGCAGTTTTTGTCGCCAACACCGCCGTTGATTTCATAAGCCTCGATGTTAGCGACATCGACAAGACGAAGACGCTTGGCGCGCCAACGGATACCAGCGTCACATATCAATCCGGTGGCATCACCGACACGATTGGCGGAAACAGTTTCACCTTCGGCGTCGACAACGCACCGACTGGCGGCAACGTCACTACATGGTCGCGTGCGGGTGTTTTCACGATCACGGACATTCCGTCTGTTCCGCTAGATCAGTTTTACACCGCCGCCGGAACTTCCAATGACGCCGTCCTATCGCTTGTGTTTGCCGGCGATGACGATTTCACCGGGTCCAATGGCGCCGACTACCTTATCGGTTACGGCGGCGCCGATATCATGGATGGCGGCAAAGCCGACGACACGCTGGATGGTGATGTCGGCAACGATACTCTGACCGGCGGCGCTGGCGACGATAGCCTCGTCGGCGGCAAGGGCAACGATCTCTACATTGTCGACGCGAACGACACGATCTCCGAGGCCGGTGGCGACGGCACGGACGAGGTGCAATCCGCCGGCACATTCTCGATCAAGGATTTTGCTGACGTTGAGAACCTGACGCTGACCGGCGGCGCTGTGGCCAACGGCACAGGCAATGCCGAGAAGAATGTCATCACCGGCAATAGCGCTGCGAACGATCTCGCTGGTGGTGATGCGGATGATACCCTAATCGGCGGTTCCGGTGCCGATGAACTTCTGGGCGAGGCTGGCAACGACTCGCTGGCAGGCGAGGCTGGCAACGACACGCTGTCGGGCGGCATCGGCAACGACATGCTCGACGGCGGCGACGACGCTGATTCCCTGGATGGCGGCGCTGATGATGACACGTTGCTCGGCGGTGCCGCGGCCGACACGCTGTTCGGCCAGGCAGGCCTCGACTCACTCGAAGGCGGCGCTGGCGCCGATGATCTCGATGGCGGCACAGAAGCCGACACGCTGAGCGACGGCACCGAGAACGACACGCTGGACGGCGGCGCCGGCAAGGACTCCATGGTGGGCGGCGATGGCAACGATACCTACATCGTCGACCTGACGACTGACGTCGTCGACGAATCCGCCAGTACGGGCACAGATCTCGTGCAGTCGAGCGCCACCTTCACGCTCACCACGAATGTCGAGAATCTGACGCTCACGGGCGCCGGCGATATCAGCGGCACCGGCAATGGCATCGCCAACATCATCACCGGCAATGACGGCAAGAACACGCTGTCGGGCCTGGTGGGCGCTGACAGCCTGGCCGGCGGCACGGAAGACGATACGCTTCTCGGCGGCACCGAGAACGACACCCTGGCCGGCGGCGCCGACAATGACAGTCTCGATGGTGAGGCTGGCGCCGACACCCTGTCCGGCGACGACGGCAACGATACTCTCCTCGGCGATACCGAGAACGACAATCTGACCGGCGGAATCGGCAACGACAGTCTGGATGGCGGCGCCGGTGCCGATACGATGACCGGCGGGGTCGGCGACGACACCTTCGTGGTGAACGACGCGGGCGATGATGTAGTGGACTCCGGTGCCGGAATCGATCTGGTCAAGTCGTCGCTCACTTACTCCATCGCCGGCGCTGGCCTGACGACCATCGAGAATCTGACTCTGACCGGCGCCGACAGTATCGATGGCGCCGGCAATGCGCTGGGGAACATCATCACCGGCAACAGCGGCAAGAACAGCCTTTCCGGCGCCGACGGCGATGATTCCCTGGTTGGCAATGCAGGCGCGGATACCTTGGCCGGCGGCAACAACGACGACACGCTGTCCGGCGGCGACGATGGCGACAGCCTGACCGGTGGCGCCGGAATCGATGTACTCCATGGCGAAGGCGGCAACGATACGCTGGATGGCGGCACCAGCGACGACTCGATGGAAGGCGGGATCGGCGACGATCTCTATATCGTCGACTCGACGACCGATTCGATTTCCGAAGTCGGCGGCAGCGGCACCGACTCTGTACAGTCCACCGCCAGCTTCACGCTGGCCGATGGCGTGGAAAACCTGACGCTGCAGGGTACCGCGATCAGCGGCACCGGCAATGGCGGCATCAACCAGATTACCGGCAACGCCAGTAACAACACCCTCGACGGCGGTGCCGGTGCAGACACACTCACCGGCGGGGAAGGCAACGACACCTACATCGTCGACAACGCCAGCGATGTGGTGTCCGAAGCCGGAGTTGGCGACACGGACGAGGTGCAGACAAAGGTCAATCTTCCGGTGCTGGCGGCCAATGTCGAAAATCTGACACTGCTGACCGGCGCGACGATCGGCCTTGGCAATGAGCTCGGCAACAAGATCACCGGCAACGCCGTCAACAATACCCTCAGTGGTGACGACGGCGATGATTCGCTTGTCGGCGCCGCAGGCAACGATTCACTCGACGGCGGCGCTGACAAGGACACGCTGAGCGGCGATGCCGGAAATGACACGCTGCTCGGCGGCATCGACAATGACAGCCTTGTGGGCGGGGACGACAACGACAGCCTCGATGGCGGCGCCGGCATAGACGCCATGGCCGGCGGGCTCGGCGCGGATACCTATACTGTCGATGACTCCAGCGACGCGATCACGGAGACCGGCGGTGACATCGACACGGTCAATTCTTCCGCTTCGTATACTCTCGGGGCGAATGTCGAAAACCTGACGCTCACCACCAGCGTTAACATCAATGGCACCGGCAATGTGTCGGCCAACGACATTACAGGCAATGGCGGCAACAACACGCTGTCCGGCCTCGACGGCGATGACTCGCTGAGCGGCAATGCCGGTACGGATACGCTTGTCGGCGGCAACAACGACGATACGCTGGTCGGCGGCAACGATGCGGACTCGCTCCTGGGTGACGCCGGCGACGATTCGCTTGTGGGCGGTGCGGGCACCGACACGTTGCAGGGTGGCGCCGGGACGTTGGACACACTGACCGGCGGCGCCGACAACGATCTCTATATCGTCGATTCGACAACCGACACGATCTCGGAAAACGCCAGCGAAGGCACCGACACCGTCAAATCGACCGTCGCGTTCTCGCTCGCCGGGATCGCCAATGTCGAGAATCTCGTGCTCGACGGCGCCCTGAACATCAGCGGCACCGGCAATGCCGAAAAGAACGAGATCACCGGCAATACCGGCAACAATCTCCTCGACGGTGCAGGCAAGGATGACACCCTGACCGGCGGCGACGGCAATGACACGCTGCTCGGCGGCAGCGAGAACGACTCGCTGGACGGCGGCATCGGTCTCGATTCGCTTGATGGTGGCGCCGGCAACGACACGATGGCCGGCGGCGCCGGTAATGACACCTATGTCGTCAACGCGGGCGATTCCGTCCTTGAGGATCTGAACGAAGGTACCGACCTGGTGAAAGCCAGCGTCGACTTCACGCTCGGCACCGATGTCGAGAACCTGGAACTGACCGGCACCGACAACATCAACGGGACCGGCAATGGCGGCGCGAACGACATCACTGGAAACATCGGTAACAACATCCTCACCGGCGCTGCCGGCAAAGACACGCTCGACGGCGGCGACGGCAACGACACCCTGAGCGGCGGCGACGATGCCGACTCGCTGCTCAGCGGCATCGGCAACGACAAGCTCGATGGCGGTGCGGCGGCCGACACGCTGGATGGCGGCGATGGCGATGACACGCTGCTTGGCGGAGATGACAAGGACATCTTGTCCGGCGGCAAGGGCGATGACAGTCTCGACGGCGGTCTTGGTGTCGATACCATGGCCGGCGGTGACGGCGACGACACTTATGTCGTCAATGATGCGGCCGACGATGTCAACGAAGCCGGCACAGGTACGGACACCGTTCAGGCCCTGATTTCATACAGCATAGCGACTGCCGGAACCGTTGAAAATCTGACGCTTATCGGCAGCGCGGCAACCGGCACGGGCAACACCGGCGCCAACATCATCACCGGCAACGCCGTTGCCAACACGCTGGATGGCGGCGCGGGCACGGATACCCTGGATGGCGGCGACGGCGGCGACCTCTACTTCGTCGACAATGTCGGCGACAAGGTCACCGACAGCGGCGCGACGGGCACCGACACGGTCCAGTCGGCCGTCACCTACACGCTCGGCAGCGGGCTGGAAGATCTGACGCTGTCCGGCACAGCCGCCATCAACGGCACCGGCAATGGCGGCGCCAACAAGATCACGGGCAATACCGGCGCCAATATCCTCGATGGCGGAGCGGGGGCCGATATCCTCATCGGCGGCGAAGGCAACGACATCTATCTTGTCGACTCCGCTGGCGACGCGGTCACCGAAGATGGCGTCGGCGACATCGATGAGGTGCAGACCAAGATCGATCTTCCGGGCCTTGCTGCAAATGTCGAGAACCTGACCCTGCTCGACGGCGCCACGAACGGCACCGGCAATGACCTCGGCAACGAGATTCTCGGCAATGACGCCAATAACAGCCTGAGCGGCGGCAAGGGCAACGACAGCCTCGACGGCGGCCTCGGCAACGATACCCTCAGCGGCGGCGACGATATCGATAGCCTGACCGGCGGCGAAGGCAGCGACAGCTTGGATGGCGGCCTCGGTGTCGACACGATGATCGGCGGTCTTGGCGACGACAGCTACACCGTCGATGACACCAAGGACGTCGTCACGGAAGCCGCCGGCGCCGGCACCGGCACGGACACGATCAAAGCCTCGGTCGACTATTCGATCGCCGCTTTCGGCGCGGTGGAGAATCTGACGCTGACCGGCGGCGCGCTCTCCGGCACCGGCAATGCGCTCGACAACGTCATCACCGGCAATTCGAATAACAACACGCTGGACGGCAATGAGGGCGCTGACTCCCTGATCGGCGATGCCGGTGCGGACTCGCTGATCGGCGATGCCGGCCTCGATACGCTGGACGGCGGCACCGGCAACGACACGCTCACCGGCGGCGCCGGCAACGATAAGATGACCGGCGGCACCGGCGACGATTACTTCTTCGTCGATTCGGTCGATGACGTCGTCACCGAGCTGGGCGGCGGCGGCACGGATACGGTCGAAACCACCTCCGATTACACCCTTGGCGGCAATATCGAGAACCTGATCCTCGCGGCGGGCGCCGGCAATATCAACGGCACCGGCGACGGCGCCGACAACAAGATCACCGGCAATACCGGTAATAACTCCCTGACCGGCGCATTGGGCGCCGATTCGCTGCTGGGCGGCGCCGGGCTGGACACGCTGCTGGGCGGTGACGGCGCCGACTTGCTGTCGGGCGAGCTCGGCAACGACAAGCTGTTCGGCGATGCCGGCACCGATAATCTGGATGGCGGCGACGGCGCCGACAATCTGGACGGCGGCAGCGAGAACGATACCCTGACCGGCGGCGGCGACG
>JBJXDY010000050.1:0-3210 GCA_046154965.1 Dongiaceae bacterium
ACGCGGGTGCGCTGGCGCAAGGCTTCGGCCAGGTAGTAGGCCGGCTCGATGACCTCGAGATCCTGGCCGTTCACCGTGGCCAGGCCGGCGCGGCCGGCATGGAGATCGGCATAGGACGTGTCGACGATGGCGCTGGTGACGGCGCCGATATCCGCGGTCATCAGGCCGAGCCACTGGCCGTCGAACGACAGCACGATGACAGGCACGGCGCCCTTCTCCGGCAGCGCCAGGTCGCGGTCGCAGGCCACCAGCGGCACCAGCAATTCGTCGATCTCCGCCATCCAGAGGGCGCGGCTGCTGTCGATCGCCGCCACCTCGACGTCGGCGACGCGGCCGACCTTGGAAATCTCGACGGTGCGGATGCGGCCGTTGGCGCCGCTGAAGAGTTGCAGCGGCGCGCCGCCGTCGAGCTGGGACTCCGCCGCTTCCTCCAGCGCCAGCATCTGGGTCTTCACCGGCGGCACAACAGGGGCGGCATCGACGATTTCAGCCCCGTTGTCGCCGCGGCGGTCGCGCAGGCGCACCACATTGCCGTTGGGGACAGCGGTTTCCTCGGAAATCGAGGTTGGCGCCCGCGTCGCGGCGTCGGCGGTCGGCTGGGCGCCGTTATCGATCCGCGGCCGGTTGGCCAGGACCTTCGGCTCGCTTGGCGGCCGCGCCGAGGATTTCGGCGCGCCGTTGCCGCGGGGCATGGTGACGCCAAGGCCGCGCATCAGCTGGATCATCTCCGCCTGGGCCGCCATCAGGTTGTTAACGGTGCTCAGCAGGTTTTCCAGGGTCTGCGCCTGGACCACCACGGCGCCGGCCATCAGGGGCGGCGCAGCGGGCGCCGGCGCGGCTTCCGCGGCCACGGAGGCAGCGGTGGGGGTTACGGGCGCTGGTGCCGCCTGGGGAGCTTCCGCCGCCGGCGGCGCGGCCCGCTGGGGAGGCTGGGGCGCCGGATCGGGCGCTGCCGCCGGTGGTGCCGCCTCTGGGGACGCCACGGCTACGGGGGCCACCAGGACCGGTGCCGGCGGGTCGGCCAGGGCGTCCGCCACGGGCGCCGGGGCCGGTTTGGTCTTTGCCGCCTTGGCCGGCTTGGCGGGAGGCAATTCCTCTTCTTCGTTCCTATCCGCCGGCGGCTTCGGCGGCGTCTTCGCGGCCCGCTTCGGCTTGGCCTCGAATGGACTCTTGTCCAGCTTGGACTCCTTCGGCTCCCGGGCCACCGGCTCTTTTGCGGCGGGTTCCTTCGTTACTCTGGCTTCCTTGGCCTTCTGTTCCGCCTTGGACGCCTCCGGCCCGCCGGCGCGCTGCGCCAGGTCGCTGAGCAGCGCCCGCAGCACGCGCAGGGATTCCTTCACCGCAGGAATACGCTCCCAGGCGTCGGTGCCCTTGGACGAGCGCAGCTGGCTCAACTGGTCCACGGCCATGACCGCCATGGCGTTCAGCGCCGGCAGGCCGAGAAAGCCCGACGTCTCGCGGATCGAGCTCATCAGGCGCAACAGATTGTCGATGGCCTCGTGGTCGCCGGGCGATTTCTGAATCGCCGAAAAGCTGACCTCGCCCTCATCGAGGGATTGCGAAGTCTCGGCGATAAAAACAGTCAGCAGATCGTCCATTCCACACTACCGCGCCCGATGTCCGCTGCCTCTGAGCGGGCAGCATCATGGCCAGCGCCCGCCGCCCCTCGAGGCGGCGAACCCGGCCGAATGGCGGGCAGAATGGCAAATTGCCCTTAATATTGCGTGAAAATCATCGGCAGATGCGACAAAACCGCCGGAGTTTGAAAGCGTTAGGCCGCCAGTTGGGCCGTCAGCATGATGCTGCCGGGCGCCCCCGGCGCCGCTTGGATTCGGCTGCCCATGGATTCCGCCAGCCGCTGGCTGAAATAGCCGTGGACGGTCTTGGCGGAAAGCGACGGGACGGCCACGGCGCCGTTCAGCACGCCCGCCAGGTCCTCGCCGATGCGCGCGTCCTGGCCCGCAGCGGTGACCCGCAGGACCTGCCCGCGCGGCCCGGGCGCCACCCCGATGGCGATAGTGCCGCCGCGCGGCAGGAGGTCCCCCGCCAGCACCACCAGGTTGAGCAGCAGCTTGCTTGCGCCCGGCGGCAGCGTCGTTCCGGCCGGCAGGACGGGCCAGTTGAGAGACATCTTGGTGCCCGCCAGGAAGCCGTTCGCCAGCGTCTTGGCGGCGTCCCACGCCAATCCGGTATCCGAGCCCGCGGTGCCGTAGGACATGCGGAACAGCTCCAGGAGGGCCGAGGCCCGCCGCACGCAGTTCTGCGACAGCTGCAGCGCTTCCTTGGCGGTCTCGCCGCCGCCATCGTCTTCCAGGAGTTCGAGCCCGTTGCCGATCGCGCCTACCGGGCTGATGAGATCGTGGCAGATCTTCGACGCCATCAGCTCCAGCACCCGTAGGTCGACTTGAACAGCCATTGGCTCTCCCTCTATTCCCGCTGCCGGCACGAAGAGGACCGGTCGTTTCAGATGCGCCGAAGCCGCGCTGCCGCCGCTCATTGAGCCGCCGCATTCGCCGCGCTAGCTTCGCCGCCGGAGAACCTATGCGTAGTTCGCAGGGTCTTCAAGGAGCGAGGATGTGTCCGGATACGCTGCAAATACTAACGCCCGGCGCCTATGTCGTTCATCCCGACCGGCCGGATTGGGGTCTGGGTCAGGTGCAATCGGTCGTCGGCCAGCGCGTCACCGTTAACTTCGAGAATACAGGCAAATTGCTGATCGACAGCGGCGTGGTGGCGCTGCGGGCGGTGGATCCCGGCGATTACGACGCGGCGAAGCCGGCAGGCAAAGATTAACGTCCGGGAATTCCGGCGATGCGCGGCGAGCTGACGCTACGCGTGTGCGGCGCGCGCTTCCTCAAGATCGGAATCCGCTGAGCTCGGCTTTGATGCCGCCGCCGGCAACGATGCCGGCGCCGCAGCGACCGTACGCTGCGGCGGGAAGGCGATGCGTACCGTCGTCCCCTCCCCCAGCGCACTCTCAATCTGCAGGCGGCCGCCATGCAGTTCCACCAGCGCCTTGGTGAGCGGCAGGCCGAGGCCCGTGCCCTGATGCTTGCGCGTCATGATATCGCCGGCCTGGCCGAAGGGCAGCAGCACCTTGCCGAGATCGTCGGGGGCGATGCCGATGCCGGTGTCGCTGACCTCGATCGCAAGCGCGTTCTCGTCGTTCCAGGCGACGGCGAGGCTGACGCGGCCGCCCGATGGCGTGAA
>JBJXDY010000051.1:0-33779 GCA_046154965.1 Dongiaceae bacterium
GCGCCGCCTATGCCGGCCGCGCCGCCCTGCGCGCGGGTGGCTGACAAGCCGGAGCCTGGCGCTACCGCGCGTCCGCGCGACGCACAGGACGTCTACGACTTCATCCTCGATGATCCATTCCGGCGCAGCGTGCTCCAGGCTGCGCGTTCTATCGGCCTGCCAGATGGCGCGATTGGCGCCGGGTTTGTCCGCCAGCCAGTGTGGGACCATCTGCACGGATATCAGGCCACCGACAAATTTGCCGATATCGACGTTCTCTACTTCGGTCCGTCCGACGTGACGCCGGAAAGCGAATTGCGGATTGAGCAGGAACTCGGGCGGAGAATGCCTGGTGTGCCTTGGGAAGTGACAAACCAGGCGCGCATGCACCTGCATAACGGAGACCCGGCCTATCGCAGTACCGAAGATGCCATCACGCATTGGTTGGAAACGCCCACGGCCCTTGCCATACGTCTTGCTCCACGGGAAACGGGCGGCCTTATTGCGCCGTTCGGTCTTGCAGATTTGCTCGCCATTCAAATAAAACCGACGCCCGCCGGCATTCGCCGCGGCGATGCCTATCGCCAACGCTTGCGGCAAAAGAATTGGCATCAGCGTTGGCCAAAGGTCCGAATGTTCGATGTGGACGGCACTGAAATCGGTGCGGCGCGGCTACGCGCTGAGTTCGAATAACTGTTGACGCCGGGGAATCATCCGTGATTCCGTGCCCACATGCTCGGCACACTTGATTTCCGCAAAGGCGTGCGCGCACTGCTGCCGCAGATTCTCGGCGCGGCGATCTGCGTTTACTTCGCCTATCACGCGGTGCAGGGCGATCGCGGACTGATCGCCTGGCTGCAGCATTCGCGCGAGCTCGTCGAAAACAAGGCAGTACTCGCCGATCTGGCAGCGGAACGCGCCACGCTCGAGCATCGCGTATCGCAATTGCGCGCCGAGAGCCTGGATCCGGACATGCTGGAAGAGCAGGCGCGCGCGATGCTGAACTTCGCCGGGCCTGACGACCGGACATTGCTTTTGCCAGCCGCGCCCGGTCGCTGAACCTCTCGTTTAACTTAAATTTGTATAACTACCTGTTTCCTAATGCGATTCAAATGGTTAACCCCGCTTGTATTACGGGCTCTCCAGCGTTAGTTTCTCTCCAACGCTGACGTCGGGCCTGCATCAAGGGCCTGCGATTTTCCGGGAGAACGCAATGGCTCTTGGGGCTAAGCGCAAGGGGCGGTCCGATGATGGACGGCCTGATTCCGATGACCTGCTGAAATTCTACCGCGACATGCTGCTGATCCGCCGCTTTGAAGAGAAGGCGGGCCAGATCTATGGCATGGGGCTGATCGGCGGCTTCTGCCATCTCTACATCGGCCAGGAAGCGGTGGTGGTGGGAATCCAGTCTGCCCTGGAGCCCAAGGACACGGTCATCACCAGCTACCGCGATCACGGCCATATGCTCGCCTGCGGCATGGACCCGAAAGGCGTGATGGCCGAGCTCACCGGGCGCCGCGGCGGTTATTCGAAGGGCAAGGGCGGCTCCATGCATATGTTCAGCCGCGAGAAGAACTTCTTCGGCGGCCACGGGATTGTTGGCGCCCAGGTGCCGTTGGGTACCGGCCTGGCATTCGCCCATCGCTACCGCGAGGACGGCGCTATCTGCGTCACCTACATGGGCGACGGCGCGGTCAATCAGGGCCAGGTCTACGAATCCTTCAACATGGCGGCGCTGTGGAAACTGCCGGTCATGTACGTGATCGAAAACAACAAGTATGGCATGGGCACCAGCATCGAGCGGGCTTCGGCGCGCACCGACTTCTACCGCCGCGGCGAGGCGTATGGCATTCCCGGGGCGCAGGTGGACGGCATGGATGTCGTGGCAGTGCATGCGGCGGCGGAGAAGGCCGTGGCATATGTGCGCGGCGGCAAGGGGCCTTACATCTTCGAGGCGCTGACCTATCGCTATCGCGGCCATTCCATGTCCGATCCCGGCAAGTACCGGAGCAAGGAGGAGGTGGCGAAGATGCGCGAGAAGCACGACCCGATCGAGCATCTGACCAAGCTGCTCCTCACCGACGGCGCGGCTGATGAAGCAACGCTCAAGGACATCGATCGCAAGATCAAGGAAGTCGTCGCGCAGGCAACGGAGTTCGCGCAGACCAGCCCCGAGCCCGATCCCGCCGAGCTGTATACCGACATTCTCTTGGAAGCGACTGCCTGAGGCGGGTCTACCGTCCGAAGAGGTTTCTATGCCGATAGAGATTCTGATGCCCGCGCTGTCGCCCACTATGACCGAGGGCAAACTGGCCAAATGGCTGAAGGCCGTGGGCGACAATGTTCGTTCCGGCGATGTCATTGCCGAGATCGAGACCGACAAGGCCACCATGGAAGTCGAGGCCGCCGACGAAGGCAAGCTGTCGGAAATCCTGATTCCCGCCGGCACGGAAAACGTGAAGGTCAATACGCCGATCGCTCTGCTGGCCGGTGAAGACGAGAAGCCATCGGCAGCTAAAGCGCCGGCCGCCGCTGCGGCACCTGTTTCCGCGCCGGCGGCGCCAGCCGCTGCGGCAAGGCCAGCGGCTGCGCCGCCCGCGCCGAAGGCTGCCGCCGAGCCAACCTTTGCCGGCCCTACCACCACCATGACCGTGCGTGAAGCCTTGCGCGACGCCATGGCCGAGGAAATGCGCCGGGATCCCACCGTGTTCCTGCTGGGCGAGGAGGTGGCCGAGTATCAGGGCGCCTACAAGGTCAGCCAGGGACTGCTGCAGGAATTCGGCGCCAAGCGCGTGGTCGATGCGCCGATCACCGAAATCGGCTTTGCCGGCTTGGGCGTGGGCGCGGCATTCCACGGGCTGCGGCCGATCATCGAATTCATGACCTTCAATTTCTCCATGCAGGCAATCGACCACATCATCAATTCTGCCGCCAAGACGCTCTATATGTCCGGCGGACAAATGGGCAGCCCCATCGTCTTCCGAGGACCGAATGGTGCGGCATCGCGGGTCGGCGCCCAGCATTCGCAATGTTACGCCAGCTGGTATGCTCATTGCCCGGGCCTCAAGGTGATCTCGCCCTGGTCGGCAGCCGATGCAAAGGGCCTGCTGAAAGCGGCGATCCGCGACCCCAATCCCGTGATCTTCCTCGAGAACGAAATCATGTATGGCCAGAGCTTCGAGGTGCCGACATCGCCGGATTTCGTCCTGCCGATCGGCCGCGCCAAGATCGAACGGCCGGGCAAGGATGTGACGATCACCGCCTTCTCCCGCCCCGTCAGTTTTGCGCTGGCGGCGGCGGAGAAGCTTGCCGCTGAAGGCATCGATGCCGAGGTCATCAATTTGCGCACCATCCGGCCCCTGGACACCGCGACCATCGTCGAGTCGGTGAAGAAGACGAACCGGCTGGTTTCCGTGGAGGAGGGCTGGCCGTTCGCCGGCATCGGCTCGGAGCTGGCCGCTGTCATGATGGAACAGGCTTTCGACTATCTGGATGCACCGATGGCGCGGGTCGCGGGCGAGGACGTGCCTCTGCCCTATGCCGCCAATCTTGAAAAGTTGGCCCTACCGGATGCCGACAAGATCGTCGCGGCGGCAAAAGCCGTCTGCTACCGCAGCTAGCGCCGGAAGGAGGACGCAATGCCGATCCAAATCCTCATGCCCGCGCTGTCGCCCACGATGACCGAAGGCAATCTGGCGAAGTGGTTGAAAAAGGAAGGCGACAAGATCAAGGCCGGTGACGTGATCGCTGAGATCGAGACCGACAAGGCGACCATGGAAGTGGAAGCCGTCGATGAAGGCACGCTGGGCAAGATCGTCGTCGCCAGCGGCACCCAGGGCGTCAAGGTCAACGATGTAATCGGATTCATCCTTGAGGAAGGCGAGAGCTCGGATGCGTTAGCCGGCGCGGGCGCCAAGGCTGCGCCGAAACTTGCCGCTGCTCCGGCCCCATCCGCACTTGCGGCCAAGCCCGCTGCCGCGCCCGCATCGGCGCCTGTAGCTCCGGCCCCAGCGGCCGCGAAGGGCAATGGCCATGACCGGGGCGCCCGCGTCTTCGCCAGCCCGCTTGCCAAGCGCATGGCCCTGCAGGCGGGCATCGATCTCGGCCGGATCACCGGCAGCGGTCCCCATGGCCGTATCATCAAAGCCGATATCGACAGCGCGCTGGCGCGGGGTGTTCCCGCAGGCGCACCGGCGGGACGTCCGCAGGCGGCGCCGGTTGCCGCTGCGGCCGTGGCCGGCCCGACGCCCCATCACGTCGTGCCCCATTCCATGATGCGCAAGGTGATTGCCAAGCGCCTCACGGAATCAAAGCAGACCGTTCCCCATTTCTATCTCACCGTCGATTGCGAGATCGATGCGCTGCTCAAAGGCCGCGCCGCTCTGAACGCGGTGGCGCCGGAGAAAGGCGAGGGCGTTTACAAGCTCTCGGTAAACGATTTCATCATCAAGGCTGCGGCGATGACGCTGAAGAAGGTGCCGGCCGCCAATGCCTCCTGGAGCGATGACGGCACGGTCATGTATGACCGCGTCGATATCTCGGTCGCCGTGGCCATACCCGGCGGCCTGATCACGCCGATCATCTTCGACGCCGCCAACAAGGGCCTGGTGCAGATTTCCGCCGAGATGAAGGCGCTGGCCGCAAAGGCCCGCGACGGCAAGCTGGTACCCGAGGAGTATCAGGGCGGCACCTTCTCGCTTTCCAATCTCGGCATGTTCGGCATCAAGCAGTTCGAGGCGGTGATCAATCCGCCCCAGGGTTGCATCCTCGCAATCGGTGCTGGCGAGCAGCGCGCAGTGGTGAAGAACGGCCAACTCACGGTCGCCACGGTGATGAGTTGTACCCTCTCGGTCGATCATCGCGTCGTGGATGGCGCAGTTGGCGCCGAATACATGGCTGCGTTCAAGAAGCTGATCGAAGAGCCGTTGGGCATGTTGCTGTAGGAGCCACCGATGGCCGATGCGGTCCGCATAAATCTCTCCGAGAAACTGTCGCGGGTCAGCGAACACTGGTCACCGAAGCTTGTCGAGACGCTCGATGACTACGAGGTGAAGGTGGTCAAGATCAAAGGCGACTTCGTCTGGCACAAGCATGACGCCGAGGACGAAATGTTCGTCGTCCTCAAGGGTGGCTTTCGCATGGATTTCCGCGATCGCCAGGTTGCCTTGAACGCCGGCGAAATGATCGTCGTGCCGCGCGGCGTCGAACATAAGCCCTTCGCCGCCCAGGAGTGCGAGATCCTGCTGTTGGAACGCCGTGGCGTCGTGAATACAGGCGACGCAGCGCGCGGTGACTATACTCGTGATAGGCTGGAGAGGATCTGACTATGGCCGATACCAGCTTCGATCTCATCGTCGTCGGCGGCGGTCCTGGCGGCTATGTCACGGCGATCCGCGCCGCGCAGCTCGGCATGAAGACCGCTCTGGTGGAGCGGGAGCATCTGGGCGGCATCTGCCTCAACTGGGGCTGCATCCCCACCAAGGCGCTGCTGCGCAGCTCCGAGGTCGGCCATATCCTGCACAATCTCGAGGCCTATGGCTTCAGCGCCAAGGACGTGAATTTCGACATCAAGCGGATCATCAAGCGCAGCCGCGATGTCGCAGGCAAGCTGAGCACCGGCGTCGGCTTTCTTCTCAAGAAGAACAAGGTTACGGTATTCGACGGCCATGGCAGCCTGGCCGGCACCGGCAAACTGAAGGTGGTGAAAGACGGCAAGCCAGTCGCCGACCTCACGGCCAAGAACATCATCCTGGCCACCGGCGCGCGGGCGCGCAGCCTGCCGGGCCTGGAACCGGACGGAAAGCTGGTCTGGACCTACAAGGAAGCCATGGTGCCGGAGACGATGCCGAAGTCGCTGCTGGTTGTCGGCTCGGGCGCCATCGGCATCGAGTTCGCCAGCTTCTACCGCGACCTCGGCGCCGAGGTGACTGTCGTCGAAGTGGTCGACCGCGTGCTGCCGGTCGAGGACGAGGAGATCTCGCTGTTCGCCCGCAAGGCCTTCGAGAAGCAGGGCATGAAGATCATCACCGGCGCCACGGTCAAGTCACTGAAGAAGGGCGCAGATAGCGTTACGGCCACCATCGACGCTAGCGGCAAGACGTCGGAGATCACAGTCGACCGCGTGATCCTCGCCATCGGGATTGTCGGCAATGTGGAGAAGATCGGCCTCGAAGGCACCAAAGTGAAGGTCGAGAAGGCCCATGTCGTGACCGACCCCTGGGGTTTCACCGGCGAACCCGGCGTTTACGCCATCGGCGACCTCGTCGGCCCACCCTGGCTGGCCCACAAGGCGAGCCATGAGGGCGTGATCTGCGTGGAAAAGATCGCCGGGCTGAAGGGGCTGCATCCCCTGAACATCCAGAACATCCCTGGCTGCACCTATTGCCGGCCCCAGGTGGCCAGCGTCGGCATGACCGAGAAGGCGGCCAAGGCGGCGGGGCGCGAGGTCAAAGTCGGCCGCTTCCCCTTCATCGGCAACGGCAAGGCGATCGCGCTGGGCGAACCTGAGGGCATGGTCAAGACCGTCTTCGACGCCAAGACCGGCGAATTGCTGGGCGCCCATATGATCGGCGCCGAGGTGACGGAGCTGATCCAGGGCTATACGATTGCCCGCACGCTGGAATCCACAGAGGCTGAGCTGATGCACACGGTCTTCCCGCACCCGACCCTGTCGGAAATGATGCATGAGGCGGTCCTTGCGGCCTATGGCCGGCCGATCCACATCTAGGCCATGAGCAACGTGTCCGACATCGCCGCCGCCCGCCACCCTGAGAAGGCCAGGAATCCGGCCACCCAGACGCCGCGCAAGCCGGACTGGATACGCGTGCGCGCGCCGACCTCGCTGGAGTACCAGCAGACCCGGGACCTGATGCGCCGGTTGAAGCTGAACACGGTGTGCGAAGAGGCGGCCTGTCCCAATATCGGTGAATGCTGGAAGCAGAAGCATGCCACGGTAATGATCCTGGGCAGCGTCTGCACCCGTGCCTGCGCCTTCTGCAATGTCGCTACCGGTAAGCCCGATCTGTTGGACCCGCACGAACCGGAGCATGTGGCGGAGGCGGTGGGCGAGCTCGGCCTGTCCCATGTGGTCGTTACGTCAGTCGATCGCGACGATCTGGAGGACGGCGGCGCCGAGCATTTCGCCCGGGTGATCCGCGCCGTGCGGGAACGCGCGCCCGGCACGACCATCGAAGTGCTGACACCGGATTTCCTCAAGAAGCCCGGCGCGATCGAGACCGTCGTGGCGGCGCGGCCCGATGTCTACAATCACAATCTGGAAACCGTGCCGCGGCTCTACCGGCCGGTGCGGCCGGGTGCCCGTTATTTCCACTCACTGCGGCTGCTGTCGCGGGTGAAGGAGATCGATCCCGCCATGTTCACGAAGTCGGGCATCATGGTGGGCCTCGGCGAAACCCGCGACGAGGTGCTGCAGGTGATGGACGATCTGCGCTCGGCCGAAGTGGATTTCCTGACCATCGGCCAGTACCTGCAGCCCACGCCCCGGCACCATCCGGTGGACCGCTTCGTGCCGCCCGCCGAATTCGAGGAGTTTCGCGTCCATGCCCTGGGGAAGGGCTTCCTCCAGGTATCGGCATCGCCCTTGACCCGCTCTTCCTACCATGCCGGTGACGATTTCCGGCAATTGCGCGCCGCAAGGCTGGCACAGCTTCAGGGAATTCAGCCCTAAGCTTCAAACCATGCCGACCCACGCTGAACAACGCGTACTGCCCTATACGCCGGAGCAGATGTTCGATCTCGTCGCCGATATCGAGCGCTATCCCGAGTTCTTGCCCTGGTGCGTCGGCGCCCGCATCCGCAAGCGCGAAACCGATGAAGTGGTCGCCGATCTGGTTATCGGCTTCAAGATGTTCCGCGAGCGGTTCACGAGCATTGTAAAGCTGGACCGCCCCGGACAGCGCATCGATGTGGCGTACGCCGACGGCCCGTTCCGCCATCTCAACAACCACTGGCATTTCGAGCCGCACGGCAACAATCATTGCCGCATCGACTTCTTCGTCGATTTCGAATTCCGCTCGGCGGTCCTGCAAAAGCTGATCGGCGTGCTGTTCAACGAAGCCGTGCGCCGCATGGTCGCGGCATTCGAGGGCCGCGCCAATAAACTCTATGGAGCAGGCGCCGTGGCTACCAGATGATCCGTCCTTCGATCAGTTCGAGCGGGTCAGCCGGCTTCGTCAGTTCTCCGTCCTTGTAGGCGCGTGCGGTGGCGGCGGCGGCGATCACGCTGTCCAGGGCGTCGCCGCCCTGATCGGCCAGGAGCGACCCACGCAGCTTGTCATCCAAGGTCGCGATAAGGCCAGACTGATGCAGGCAATCGAGGATCCGGCCGCGCTGCGTTCGATGAGCCTTCGTTGCGCCTTTGTAAGGCTGGTACATACCCAGCGATTTCAGCGTTGAGGCAGGGCATGCCTCGATGATCCAGGCTTTGTTGGCCGCATACGCCTGCATCGGAATGACGGCCGCAGCCCGCCGCGCCATCGCCGCCGCCAACACATCACGAACGCCGTAGAAAGTCTGGCGGTAGATGCGCAGATTGTAGGCTGCGAATGGCACGCGCGCCTCGCGGTCGCAGACCCGGCGGCGCTCGGTGCCGTCCGCCAGCTTCCGGCAATGTTCGCGAAAATCCTCGGGCAACGAGAATTGCTGCGCGAAAGCTTCGGCAAACCGGCGCCAGTTCCGCCCCTGCATCAGGAAGTCCGGCAGGCTGAAGGGGAAGTCGCAGCCGAATACGGCGTCAGGGCTGGTTGCGATCAGCTCCACGAGCGCTCGATGACAATCCTCTCGGCCTGCGCGTGCACCCGCCCATTGCCCGATGGGCGCGCAGTCGGTGATTGCCAGCTGGCCCGACTTCAGGCGTCCTTCGGCGATCCAGAGCCGGCGTGCGGTATCGGCAGCGCCGCTGAAATCGACGCCGAAGATGCGCCTAGGCTTTGATTGCTTGCTCAAGGAGGTCGAAGGCCCGGGCCACCGTGGCGAGCCGCACGCCGGTGCGGTCGCCGGCGAAGACCTGCCGCTCCACGATCGGTTGGCGGTCGCGCCGTTGCACCGCCAGATAGACCAGCCCAACCGGTTTTGTTTCCGTCGCGCCGTCGGGCCCCGCGATGCCGGTAACCGCGACGGCTGCGTCAGCCACCGATCGCGCGAGGGCGCCCCGCACCATCGCATCGGCTACTTCGGCACTCACGGCGCCATGGGCGGCCAGCAGCGCGTCCGGCACGCCGATGAGATCAGTCTTGGCGCCGTTCGAGTAAGTAACGAAGCCCCGGTCAACAACATCCGAAGACCCGGCAATCTCTGTGAGCGTCGCCACGATCAGGCCGCCGGTGCAGGATTCTGCGGTGGCGATCTTTGCGCCCTTGGCGCGGTAGAGGCTCAACAGCGACCTCGCTCTTTCCCTCAATTCGTCTGGCGTAACCATGGCTCAGGCGGGCAGGGCGACCGTCGCGGTCGCCTGGGCGGCGATGCCTTCGCGCCGGCCGGTAAATCCCAACCCTTCTGTCGTCGTCGCCTTCACACTCACCCGCTGCGGAACGAGCCCGAGGATCTCTGCCACGCGCCGCACCATGGCATCGCGATGCGGCCCGATTTTCGGCTGCTCGCAGATGATCGTCACATCGACATGAACGACACTGCCGCCGCGATCGCGCACCAGGCTGGCCGCATGGCCGAGGAACGCAGCGGAGTCAGCGCCTTTCCAGCGCGCATCGGTCGGCGGGAAATGCTGGCCGATATCGCCGGCCCCGATGGTGCCGAGGATAGCGTCAGTGATCGCGTGAAGCCCCACATCCGCATCCGAATGGCCTTCGAGCGCCTGGTTGTGGGCCACGCGAACTCCGCAGATCGTCACATGATCTCCGGCCGTGAACTTATGAACGTCAAAACCGTTGCCCGTACAGAAAATCTGGCCGGAACCCAAGAGCTTCTTGGCGCGATCGAAATCTTCCATGGTCGTGATCTTGAAATTCCCCTCTGCGCCAGGCACTAACTCGATACTGAGCCCCTGCGCTTCCAGCAGGGCCGCATCGTCCGTGAGCCGCTTGTCCCTGAGTTTCCGGTGTGCGTCCAGGATCGCGTCGAAGCGAAAACCTTGGGGCGTCTGCGCCCGCCACAGGCCGCCACGCTCAACGGTGCCGACAATGATGCTCTCGCTACCGCGTTTCAACGTATCGATCACCGGCACTGCTGGTATCGCGCCAGGATGGTGATCCAGTGCAGCCAAGACGCCGTCGATAACATCCGATGTAACGAATGGTCGCGCGGCGTCATGGATCAGCACTTTGCCGGGTTTCAGTTCGGTAAGGCTCTCAAGCCCGTGGCGCACGGACTCCTGCCGCGCTGCGCCGCCATTCACTGGAGGCAGGATCTTCAAGCCTTCGGTAGATTGGCGGTACAGATCGCCGTGGTCGGGGCTGATGACCACGCGGATAGCATCGATCCGCGAATGTCCGGCAAACGCATCGATCGAACGGCGTAGCACGCTGCGTCCCGCCAGCGGCAGATATTGCTTCGGCATCTCGGCGCCGAGCCTTTGGCCGCTGCCGGCGGCGACGATTAGCACTGCATTTCCAGCCATAGAATCTCCGTGGCGGCAGACGCTATAGGCAACCGCCCAGGTTGCCAAGCAGCGGCAAAGCTGATAGCGGGCTGCGGGCTTCCACAAAATCCCTAAAGCGGAACATGCCGGTATCTTTCGCGTCCATTGTTGCAATTCTCGCGGTGATTCCCGCCTTGATCCAGTCGCGCCGCGCCGGACCCGGCGGTGGGCTCTTCTGGCCGCTGCTTCTGGTCGCCGGCGCCGGTGTTGCGCTGCCGGCGTTCCGGCTGCTGGTCGGGAATGAGTTCGCCGGACTTGGCGGTGCTCTGACCATGAGCAATGCCGCGACAGTGCTGCTGTTCATTCTCTGCGCGCTGATCTGGCCGGCGGCGCGGGGCCTCAGTGTGTTGCTACTGCCCTATTGCCTCTGTTTGGCCGTGCTGGCGGCGATCAGCTTCCGGCCCCATCTGGAGGCGGCAGTACCCAGCAATCCAGTCTGGCTCGACGCCCATATCCTTGTCTCGATCCTGACTTATGGGCTGGCGACGATCGCCGGCATTGCCGCTTTCGCCACCTTCCAACAGGAGCGGGCGCTTAAACGGCGGGAGCCAAGTCCACTCTCGGCCTGCTTGCCCGCCATCGCGGATACCGAGCGGCTGCAGAATCGGCTGCTCTGGCTTTCCGCCATCGTGCTAGCCGCCGGCTTACTCACCGGCGTCGGTACGCTCTACAGCGAGACCGGCCAGTTCATCCTCGTCAGCCACAAGACTATATTCGCAATTGCAGCATTCGCTGTGATCGTCGCGCTGCTGATCGCGCACAACCTGACCGGGCTCCGCGGCCGCCGGGCGGCGCGCATCGTCCTGGTGATTTATCTGCTGCTGACTTTGGCCTATCCCGGGGTCAAATTTGTCCAGGATATCCTTATAGGTTAAAGGCTTGCTGGGCTTGGCTTTTCCCTTGCCAAGGGTCGTCTGCGGGACCATTATCCCGCCCAATTCCTGAGCAGTATCGAGGTTGCCTAAATAATGGGCATTCAGATCGGCCCCGTTCAGCTTGAAGCGCCCGTCATTCTTGCACCCATGTCGGGCGTGACGGACATGCCGTTCCGCCGTCTGGTGAAGCAGTCGGGCGCCGGCCTCGTCGTGTCGGAGATGATCGCCAGCCAGGCGATGATCCGCGAATCCCGCCAAACCATGTTGATGGCGCAGAACTCGCCCGAAGAGTTCCCCATGGCCGTCCAGCTTGCCGGCTGCGAGCCCGAGGTGATGGCGGAAGCGGCGAAGCTCAACGAGGACCGCGGTGCGGCGCTCATCGACATCAATTTCGGCTGCCCGGTGAAGAAGGTAGTCAATGGCCACGCCGGCTCGTCGCTGATGCGGGACGAAGTCCATGCCGGCCGCATTCTCGAAGCCACGGCGAAGGCCGTGAAACTGCCGGTGACCCTGAAGATGCGCACCGGTTGGGACCATGCCAACCGCAATGCGCCCAGCTTGGCCCGCATCGCCGAGCAGAGCGGCATCAAGATGATCACCATCCACGGCCGCACCCGCTGCCAGTTCTATGAGGGCAGGGCGGACTGGGGTTTCGTGCGCGAGGTCAAGGAAAGCGTGAAGCTGCCAGTCGTGGTGAACGGCGACATCACGACGCTCGAGGATGTGAAGGACGCGCTCGACAAATCCGGCGCCGACGGCGTGATGATCGGCCGCGGCGCCTATGGCCGGCCGTGGTTCCTGCGCCAGGTCATGCACTTCCTCAAGACCGGCGAGCGCTTGCCCGATCCATCGCTGTCGGCGCAACTCGACACGCTGCTCCAGCATTACGACGGCATGCTCCGCCACTACGGCGCCTCCACGGGCATGCGCATCGCCCGCAAGCATCTGGGTTGGTACAGCAAGGGCCTGCCGGCCTCCGGCGAGTTCCGCGCCACCGTGAATCGCATCGACGAGCCCGCCACTGTCATCGAGACCATCCGCCGTTTCTATGCGCCGCTGCTGGAGCGGCTGGCCGCCTAGCAAATGAGGGAAGCATGATCCGCACTCAGACTTCCCTTCGCCTGCACATCCCGGACGAAACGGCCGTACCCGAACGGCCCGACGGCATGTCGCTGCTCAATGCCATCCCGACGCCGGTCTTCGTCATCGGCGACGATCTGGCATTCCTATTGGCCAATCCGGCGGCGGAACAGTTCTTCAGCCTGAGCGCCAACGCGCTCTTGCGCCGCAAGCTGGATGAGCTTGCCGGCGCCGACAGCCCGCTGGTGCTGTTGCTGCAACAGGCGCGCGAGCATGGCAGCAGCCTGTCGGAGCATGAAGTCGCGCTGGAGCTGCCGCGCCTGGGCCGCCGCTTGGTCGGTATCAGCATCGCCCCCGTCACCGAGTGGCCGGGCCGGTACATCGTAAATCTCCACGAGCGTTCAATCGCCAGCAAGATCGACCGCCATCTCAACCAACGGGATGCTGCGCGCACGGTCACGTCCATGGCGAGCATGCTGGCCCATGAAATCCGCAATCCGCTATCGGGTATTCGTGGCGCCGCCCAACTGCTGGAAGGCAACCTGCCACCGTCCGACCGCGAATTGGCGCGCCTGATCCGCGACGAGACGGACCGCGTGGTCGGCATCCTGGACCGCATCGACGTTTTCACCGACGACCGGCCCATCGGCCGCACGCCCGTGAACATCCACGAAGTGCTGGACCATGTGCGCAAGCTGGCCAAGGCCGGATTCGCCCGCGACCGACGTATCGTCGAGCGCTATGACCCCTCGCTGCCATCGGTGCTCGGCCATCGGGATCTCCTGATCCAGCTGTTCCTGAATCTTGTGAAGAATGCGGCGGAGGCCACTGATAATGAATCGGGGACGATCATTCTCGGAACGGCATATCAACATGGCGTGCGGGTCCAGGCGCCGGGCGGCCACCACCGAGTCGACCTGCCGCTCTGCATCAGTATCGAGGACAACGGCCGCGGCATTCCCGAGGAGCATTTGCCGCGCCTGTTCGAGCCCTTCTTCACCACCAAGACGGAAGGGAAGGGCCTGGGCCTGGCCCTGGTGGCGAAAATTGTACGCGACCATGACGGCATCATCGAATGCCGTAGCAGCGGCCGGCGGACCCAGTTCGATGTGCGCCTGCCCGTCGCCCCGGCGGAATCGGACTGACCATGGCCGGCCCCGCCACTATCCTTGTCGCCGACGACGACCGCTCGATCCGTACGGTCCTCACGCAGGCGCTGTCCCGGCTCGGCCACGAAGTGCGCACGGCGGGCACGGCGGCCCAGATCTGGCGCTGGATCGACGAGGGCATCGGCGATCTCGTGATCACCGACGTGGTTATGCCCGATGAGAGCGGCCTCGACCTGATCCCCCGAATCCAGCGGCGGCGGCCGGGTCTGCGCATCATCGTCATGAGCGCCCAGAATACTCTGCTCACGGCGCTGAAAGCCTCGGAACGGGGCGCGTTTGAGTACCTGCCCAAGCCGTTCGACCTCAACCATCTGGTGGAGGTGGTGCAGCGCGCGCTATCGACGCCGAACCAGACCATCGCCAACAACAACAGCCGCGAGGAGCAACTGCCGATCGTCGGCCGCTCGGCGGCAATGCAGGACCTCTACCGTGCGCTCGGCCGCGTCATGCGCACCGACCTGACCATGCTGATCACCGGCGAATCCGGCACCGGCAAGGAGATCGTGGCACGGGTGCTGCACGAGTACGGGCCGCGCCGCGCCGGCCCCTTCGTCGCCATCAACATGGCGGCCATCCCGCGCGATTTGATCGAGAGCGAATTGTTCGGCCATGAAAAGGGCGCCTTCACCGGCGCGCTCCAGCGCAAAAGCGGCCGCTTCGAGCAGGCCGACGGCGGCTCGCTGTTCCTCGACGAGATCGGCGACATGCCCACGGAAGCGCAGACCCGTTTGCTGCGCGTGCTGCAGGAGGGCGAATACACCACCGTCGGCGGCCGCACGCCGATCCGGGCCAATGTCCGCATCATCGCCGCCACCCATCGCGATCTGCGCCAGCTGGTCCGCCAGGGCCTGTTCCGCGAGGACCTATTCTACCGCCTCAATGTGGTGCCGCTGCGCCTGCCGCCCTTGCGCGAGCGGACGGACGATATTCCGGAACTGGTGCGGCATTTCTTCGACCAGGCGGAGCAGGAGGGCTTGGGCGGCAAGTCGCTGGACATCACCGCCTTCGACCGGCTGCGGGACTACCACTGGCCGGGCAATGTCCGGGAGCTGGAGAACCTGGTCCGGCGGCTGGCCGTCCTCTACAGCGAAGACGTCATCGGCGCCGACATCATCGAACGGGAGTTAGGCGAGGCGACCGGTGTCATTGAGAATAGCGGCAGCGCTCCGAACGTCCGGGAATCCCTCGGCGAGGCTGCGGAACGCCATCTTCGGGCCTATTTTGCCGCCCATAGTGAGGGTTCGCCGCCGGCCGGTCTCTATGATAGGGTCTTGCGCGAAATCGAGCGACCGCTGATCGCCCTGACTCTGGATGCCACGCGCGGGAACCAGATACGGGCGGCAGAGTTGCTCGGCGTGAATCGTAACACCTTGCGCAAGAAGATCCGCGAGTTGGATATCAAGGTCATCCGCAGCGTGCGATAGAGGCAGAGAGGCCCGGCAGTCCGTCGCCAGCATCCAGGGCCGGCGGCGGAGCATAGGGTCCTATCGAACATGACAATCTTCAGCCAATCGAAGGTGGATATTCTCGGCAGGCTGGGCGAACTCGCCCATCGGCCGACGATCACGCGTCTCCTCGCCATTGCGCTGCTGGCAGCCTCGGTGCTGTCGGGATTTGCCACCTATCTCGCGCTGACAGGCGAATTCGGCGACGACCTCAGCCAGACGACCGTCAATCTGCTGCTGGTCCTCAATCTGGTGCTGTTGCTCCTGCTCGGCGCCGTGGTCGGCTGGCAATTGGTCTCCCTCTGGCTGGAGCGCCGCCGCGGCCTGCTGGGCGCGCGCCTTCATTTACGCCTGGTGCTGTGGTTCAGCGTCATCGCCATGGTGCCGACGATCGTGATCTCGCTGTTCTCGGTACTGTTCGTGATCTTCGCCATCAACGAGTATTTCTCGGACCAGATTGGCGGATTCGTGAAGAGCTCCGACATCGTCGCCAAGACCTACGCCAAAGAGCAGCAGAACATCATCGCCAACAGCACTGCGGGGTTGGCGGCCGATCTTAGGAAACGCATCGGCGCCGAGGAATTCAACCGCAGCGCCCTTGAGCCGGTCCTGACGCGATGGACTCAGGGCGGGCCGATCGACGAAGCGGTCATCATCGACAACGACAAGAACGTTCTCGCGAGCGCGGAGTTGAGCATGGCCGTTCAGTTCGAACTGGCGCTTCCCGCCGATGCGATCGCCAGAGCCAATGCAGGACAGGTGCTCGTCTTCCCGACCGCCGGCAATGACCGGTTACGGGCGCTTGTCGCCCTCGATTCCTCCGGCGGGCGATTCCTGCTGACCGGCCGGCCGATTTCGCCGGCGGTTGTGAACCATCTGGAGACGCTCGCCAAGGCGACTCACGACTATGACCGGCTGAAGGTTGAGCGGCTCACCGTTCAGGCGCGCTTTGCCTTTGTCGTGATCGCCATGGCGCTGCTGCTGCTGTTCGTCGCCATCTGGGCCGCGCTTGCCTTCGCCGCGCGGCTGTTCCGCCCCGTCAGCACGGTCGTCGCCGCGGCGGACGTGATCGGCGCTGGCAAGCTGGATACGCGCGTGCCCGAAGGCGAGCCAGGCGACGAGATGGGCGCCCTCAGCCGCGCCTTTAACCGCATGATCGAACAGATCAGCTCCCAGCGCGAAGAACTGGTGAATGCCAACCGGCAGCTCGAGGAACGGCGGCGCTTCACCGAAGGCGTGCTGGCCGGCGTGTCCGCCGGCGTGATCGGTCTGGACGAGCAGGCCCGGATCAACCTGCCGAACCGCTCGGCTTCCGACCTGCTGTCGGTCGACCTGTCCACACGCATCGGGCAGCCCATCGCCGAAATCATACCGGAAATGGCGCCGCTGGTGGAATCCGCCCGGCAGCGGCCGTCCTGGATCGCCGAATCGCAGATCAATCTCGAGCGCGGTGCGGAAACCCGCACCCTGCTGGTGCGCATCGTCGCCGAGTTCATCGCCACGCGCCTGATCGGTTTCGTCGTGACCTTCGATGACGTCACCGAGCTGATGTCCGCGCAGCGCAAGGCGGCCTGGGCGGATGTCGCCCGCCGCATCGCCCACGAGATCAAGAATCCGCTGACGCCGATCCAGCTCTCGGCCGAACGGCTCAAGCGAAAGTACTTGTCGGAGATCACCAGCGATCCCGACACCTTTGCGGCCTGCACCGATACCATCGTGCGCCAGGTTGCCGATATCGGCCGCATGGTCGACGAGTTTTCGGCTTTTGCGCGCATGCCGGCGCCGGTCATGGAGCCCAATGACGCCATCGAACTCTGCCGTCACGCGATTTTCCTGCAGCGTGCCGGCAATCCCCAATTCGAGTTCGCCACGGATTTTCCGGTGCGTCCGGTGCCGCTAACTTGCGATGGCCGCCAGATCGGGCAGGCGCTGACAAATCTGCTCAAGAACGCCGGTGAGTCCATCGACGGCCGCCTTTCCGGAACTGACGGCGGCAGCGAGCCCGGGAAGATTCAGATCGCGATCTCGGAGAGCTCCGAGGACCTGTCGATCATCATTAGCGACAACGGCCGCGGCCTGCCGGTCCAGGGCCGGGAGCGCTTGACGGAACCCTATGTCACCACGCGGGCGAGGGGCACCGGTCTGGGTCTCGCCATCGTCAAGAAGATCATGGAGGATCACGGCGGCTTGCTGGTGCTTGGCGATCGGGAAGGCGGCGGCGCCACTATCCGCATGATCTTCCGCAAGCAGAACGACACCGCAGCGCAAGTCGAGACGGAAACCCAACCGGTCAGGGCGGCGCATGGCGGCTGACATCCTCATCGTCGATGACGAAGCCGACATCCGCATGCTCATCGGCGGGTTGCTGGCAGATGAAGGCTACACCACGCGCGAAGCGGGCAATAGCGACGAAGTTCTAGCCGCCATCCGGCACCGGCAGCCGAACCTGGTGATCCTGGATATCTGGCTGCAGGGCAGCGCGCTCGACGGTTTGCAGATCCTTGACGTCATCAAGAAGGAGTACCCGGCGCTGCCGGTCCTGATGATCAGCGGCCATGGCAGCACGGAAACCACTGTCGAGGCCATGCGGCTGGGCGCTGTCGATTTCATCGACAAGCCTTTCAAGTCCGAGCATCTGCTGGTCCGCATCGCCAAGGCGCTGGAAGACGCCCGGGTGCGGCGCGAGGTCGTGGAACTGCGCAGCAAGCTGGGAACCGAAGGCGATCTCCTCGGCCAGTCCACGGGGATCAATGCGGTCCGGCAGATCATCGAGCGCGTGTCGCCGACCAACAGCCGCGTGCTCATCACCGGCCCGGCAGGCGTCGGCAAGGAAGTCGTCGCGCGCATGATCCACCAGCGTTCCAAGCGCGCCGATGGGCCCTTTGTCATCCTGAACTGCGCGGCCCTGCGTCCCGAACGGTTCGAAATGGAACTGTTCGGCAGCGAGGCTGCAGCGGACGGGCCTGCGAAGATCGGCACCTTCGAACAGGCCCATGGCGGAACCCTGCTGCTCGATGAGGTCGCCGACATGCCGCTGGAGACCCAGGGCAAGATCGTGCGCATCCTGCAGGACCAGACTTTCCAGCGGGTCGGCGGCAAGGACAAGGTTTCCGTCGATGTCCGGGTCATTGCCTCGACCAACCGGGATCTGCAGCGGGAGATGAACGACGGACATTTTCGCCAGGATCTCTATTATCGCCTGAATGTGGTGCCCATCCCCGTGCCGTCGCTGCGCCAGCGCCGGGAGGACATTCCGATCCTGGCCGGTTACTTCGTCTCCCGCCTATCGGAGACCCAGGGCCTGCATCCCCGCATGGTCGGCGAAGATGCCATGGCGGTGCTGATGTCCCATGACTGGCCCGGCAATGTGCGCGACCTGCGCAATGTCATCGAACGCATGCTGATCATGGCGCCGGGCGAGCCCAACGAGCCGATCCATGCCGATGCGATCATGGGCGTGATCGGCGCCATGTCCGACAACAGCAGGCCGAACCGCCTCGATGGCGAGATCATGGCGGTGCCCTTGCGCGAGGCGCGAGAACTGTTCGAGCGGCAGTATCTCGAGGCGCAGGTCACGCGTTTCGACGGCAATGTCGCGAAAACAGCCGCGTTCATCGGCATGGAGCGGTCGGCGCTGTATCGCAAGCTGCGGTCTCTGGGCCTGACGCCGAACGATCGCTCCGCCGCCAACGAAGAGTAGCCGATTTCCCTGCAAGCCTGCCGATGACTGCTTCCGTCCAGCCGAGTCCCAAGGTGTAGTTCCCATGCCGCGTATCGCTTATGTCAATGGACGCTACGTCGCCCATCGCGAAGCCAGCGTCCATATCGAGGATCGCGGCTATCAGTTCGCCGATGGCGTCTACGAGGTCGTGCCGGTGTTCAACGGCCGCCTGGTGGACGAGGAACCCCATCTGGATCGCCTGGACTATTCGCTCGGCGAGCTCAAGATCGCCTCGCCATGTTCGCGCGCTGCTCTGCGATTCATCTGCCGCGAATTGCTTCGGCGGAACGGTCTGCGGCGCGGCTTCCTCTATATGCAGGTCACGCGCGGCGTGGCGCCACGGGACCACAAGTTCCCCGGTGCGGCGAAGTCGGCGATCGTGGTGACCACAAAGAACTATGGTGGTCCCACGGCGCGGATGATCGAGGTGGGCGCCCGGGTCATCACCATCCCCGATATCCGCTGGGCGCGCTGCGATATCAAGTCGCTGTCACTGCTGCCCAATGTCCTCGGCAAGCAACAGGCGGTGGAGCAGGGCGCCTTCGAAGCCTGGATGGTGGACCGGGACGGCAATGTTACCGAAGGTACGTCGACCAATTCATGGATCGTCACCACGGACAAGCGGGTGATTACACGTCAGCTCAGTGCCGCGATTCTTGCCGGCATCACCCGCGCGTCGCTGTTCAAGCTCATCGCCGCCGACAACTACAAGCTGGAAGAGCGGTCCTTCACGCTGGCCGAGGCCAAGGCCGCCGCCGAAGCCTTCCTCACCAGCAGCACGTCGCTGGTTTTGCCGGTGACGCAGATCGATGACACACCTATCGGCGACGGCAAGCCGGGTCCGATGACGCGCAAGCTGCGGGAGGCCATACTCGCCTATGTCAGCAAGTAAGAGCGGCTCGCAGGACAAGCTGCCGCAGCCCAAGGCATTGCTGTTCGATTGGGACAGCACCCTGGTGGACAACTGGACGGCCATCCATGCCGCCATGAACGTCACGTTGGGCCGATTCAGCCGGGAGACCTGGACCGTCGAACAATGCAAGGCGCGGGTAAAGACGTCGCTGCGCGACGCCTTTCCGCGCCTGTTCGCCGGCCAGGCGGACCTCGCGTTAAGCACTTATCTGGAGGCATATGAACATATTCATCTCCAGAATCTGGCGGAGATGCCGGCCGCGAGCGCCATGCTCGATGCGGCGCGGGAGATCGGCCTCTATCTCGGCATCGTCAGCAACAAGACTGGGCCTAACCTGCGGCAGGAAGTGGAACATCTGGGCTGGACGCCCCGCTTCTCCCGGATCGTGGGCGCCAGCGATGCCGCCAGGGACAAGCCGGCGCCCGACCCCGTGCATCTCGCGCTGGGCGACAGCGGTGTCAGCCCGGGGCCGGATGTCTGGTTCATCGGCGACACCGACATCGACATGCTCTGCGCGCGCGCCAGCGGCTGCACGGGCATCCTGCTTAATCTTGAGGCACCTTCAGCCGAGATCGCCGCGGCTGGGCCGGCACATCATGTCCCGGACTGTGCCGGCTTCGCCCGCCTCTTGACGACGGTTTGCCTTTCCGGGTGAATTGTTGTTGTGTAAACGATAGTTGGGACGGGTAGGTTGACGGCTTCCGCCAGGGGAGGCCCTATAAGAAACCAGGCCCCGATAACAGTGAACAAAGAGGGGAGCCGATGGCTGGAGAAAAGTCTCAGAATGTTCAGGACATTTTCCTGAACAGCATCCGCAAGAACAAGACCCCCGTGACGATCTTCCTGGTGAACGGCGTAAAACTGCAGGGAATTGTCACGTGGTTCGACAACTTCTCGGTGCTGCTGCGCCGCGACGCCCACTCGCAGCTGGTCTACAAGCATGCCATCTCCACGGTCATGCCGGCCGGCCCGATCCAGCTCTTCGAGGGGGCGAAAGAGGGCGAAGAGGCATGAGTTGACGGCGTCTCCGCCCAACGGTCACAGCGTCGCACGTAACGGCACATCCACGACCTCCGGTCGCGCACTGATCCTCTGCCCGGTCCTGCGCCAGGATGCGGGGAAGGGGCGCTCGCCCGAAGCCAGGCTGGCGGAAGCGGTGGGACTAGCCGCCGCCATCAGCCTGGACGTGGTGCATGCCGCCATCGTGCGCATCAGCCGCTATCGTCCGGCCACCTTGATCGGCGGCGGCGCAGTGGAAACCTATCGCGATCTCATTGCCGAGAATCATGTCGAGCTGGTGGTGGTCGATGGAGCCGTCAGCCCGGTCCAGCAGCGCAATCTCGAGCAGGAGTGGAAGTGCAAGGTCATCGACCGCACCGGCCTGATCCTGGAGATCTTCGGCGAGCGGGCGCGTACCCGGGAAGGCCAGTTGCAGGTGGAGCTGGCCGCTCTGACATATCAGCGCAGCCGGCTTGTGCGGTCCTGGACCCACCTGGAACGGCAGCGCGGCGGCTTCGGCTTCATCGGCGGCCCCGGCGAATCGCAGCTGGAGATCGACCGGCGGTTGATCGGCGAGCGGAGCATCCGCATCAAGCGCGACCTCGAGGATGTGCGCCGCACCCGCGGCCTGCATCGCAAGGCCCGGCAGCGGGTGCCCTATCCCGTGGTTGCCCTGGTCGGCTACACCAACGCCGGCAAGTCGACGCTGTTCAACCGGCTGACCCGGGCCGACGTGCTGGCCAAGGATGTGCTGTTCGCCACCCTGGACCCGACCATGCGGTCGGTGAAGTTGCCGTCGGGACGGGAGATCATCCTGTCCGACACCGTCGGCTTCATCTCGGATTTGCCGACCGATCTGGTCGCCGCCTTCCGCGCCACGCTGGAGGAGGTGCTGGAGGCGGACATCATCCTGCATGTGCGCGATATCTCTCATCCCGACACCATCCTGCAGCAGCAGGATGTGGAGGGCGTGCTACGGGATCTCGGCCTCGGCGAGCAGGTGGATCGAGGGTTGATTCAGGTTCTCAACAAACTCGATCAATTGCCGCCGGAAGCGCGACAGCAGATTGCCGAGCAGGGGGCGCGCGACCCGTTGCTGATGCCGATCTCGGCGCTTACCGGGGAGGGCTGCGAACGGCTGCTGCAACTTATCGACGAAACCATCGGCCGCCAGCAGACCATGCTCGATGTGCAGCTGGCCCATGGCGACGGCAGTATGTTGGCGTGGCTGTATGATCATGGCGAAGTGATCAGCCGCCGCGACGATGACGATTTCTCCTACCTCTCGGTTCGGCTGTCGCCGGCGAACCTCAGCCGGTTCGAACAGATGCAGCGGCGGAAGTCGCAAGCGCCCCAGGCCTGACGGTCGCGCCGTCATGAGGCCAAGTCTGGACCAGGTTTCCCGGCTGATCGCCGATGTCGCCGCCACGGAGGTGATGCCGCGGTTCCGCAAGCTGGAGCCCGGACATGTGATCGAAAAGGCGGCGGGCGATCTCGTCACCATTGCCGACCGGGCGGCCGAGGAGCGGTTGACGGCGGCGCTGCGCGATATGATGCCGGGGTCTACGGTGGTGGGCGAGGAGGCTGTGGCCGCCGACGCCGCGCTGCTCGACCGGCTGCTCGGCGAGCAGCATGTCTGGATCATCGATCCCATCGACGGCACAACGAACTTCATCGAGGGCCGCGACGAGTTCGCGGTCAGGGTTTGCCTGGCGCGCAAGGGTGAACTGGCCGCCAGTTGGATCCACCGGCCGGTGACCGGTGCCACGGCGGTCGCCGAAGCCGGCGGCGGCGCCTGGATCGACGGCGAGCGCGTTCATCTCTCTGAACCGCCGGATACCGCGGCGCAGATGACCGGCACGCTCCTCGCCGGCACCTATGGTGACAAGCACTACAACAAGCGCCTCCAGCAGCGGCGCAATCGGGTGCGAGCGGTCCGCAGCAGCCATAGCGCCGCCATCGAGTACTGGCGCCTGCTCACTGGCGATCTGCATTTCTCGGTGTTCACGAAACTGATGCCCTGGGATCATGCACCTGGCGTGCTGTTGCACCGGGAGGCGGGCGGCCATGCCGGCTATGTCGACCGTGGAGACGGCTATGTGCCGGCCGACATCGGGCGCCCCGGCTTGCTGGTGGCGCCAGATCAAGATGCTTGGCGCAAGCTACGGGCGACCTTGCTGGACGACAACGGCTAACAGCGCAGCGGATTGTCCGGCCAAGCCACGGCCGTTAGCATCGCGCCATCAATCGAAAGGACGCATTCATGAGCGAAAAGCAGAACGTCGCCTTCATCGGCCTGGGCGTGATGGGTTTTCCGATGGCGGGCCATCTAGCCGCCGCGGGACATCAGGTCACCGTCTATAACCGCACGGCAAGCCGCGCCGAGGCTTGGACCGCCAAGCATGGCGGCATGAGCAGCCCGCAGCCCGCCGATGCCGCCAAGGGGGCTTCGGTCGTGTTCGTTTGCGTCGGCAATGACGACGATCTGCGCTCGGTCATCTTTGGCGACAAGGGCGCGCTCGCCGGCATGGGCCGTGGCGCCATCCTGGTGGACCATACGACGGCATCGGCCGAGGTCGCGCGCGAGATCTCCGCCAAGGCCAAAGGGCAGGGGATCGGTTTCCTGGATGCCCCGGTCTCCGGCGGCCAGGCCGGCGCCGAGAATGGCAAATTGACGGTTATGGTGGGCGGCGAGCCCGACATCTTCGCCCGCGCCAAGCCGGTAATCGACTGTTACGCCCGGGCCTGCGCTCTGATGGGGCCGACCGGCTCGGGTCAATTGGCCAAGATGGTCAACCAGATCTGCATCGCCGGTCTGGTTCAGGGCCTCGCCGAGGGCATCAACTTCGCCACCAAGGCCGGGCTGGACGGCAAGACGCTGATCGATGTGATCTCCAAGGGCGCGGCCCAGTCCTGGCAGATGGAAAACCGCGCCGGCACCATGTTCGAGGGCAAGTTCAATTTCGGCTTCGCCGTGGATTGGATGCGGAAGGACCTGGGCATCTGCCTTGCGGAAGCTAAACGCAATGGCGCCCGCCTGCCGGTGACCGCTCTGGTGGATCAGTTCTACGCCCAGGTCCAGGCCCGGGGCGGCAGTCGCTGGGATACATCCAGCCTGATCCACCTTCTGGCCAACGATTGAGGGTGAGGGCGCCCTTTACTCACTTGGCGGCGCCCTCGGTTTTCTTGGCCTCCTGCCAAAGGTTTTCCATCTCATCCAGGTCGGAATCGGCCAAGGACCGGCCCAGCCCGGCCAGGCGCTGCTCGATATGGCGGAACCGGCGCTCGAACTTGCCGTTCGCGTGGCGTAAGGCAGCCTCCGGATCCACATCCAGGTGGCGCGCCAAGTTGGCGCAGACGAACAGCAAATCGCCGACCTCATCCAGCACCCGCTCCGGCTTGCCGCCGCTGTCCAGTTCGGCGCGGATTTCGTTGAGTTCTTCTTGCATTTTCCCCAGCACGTCCCGGGCGTCCGGCCAGTCGAAGCCGACCCGGGCGGCACGGCGCTGCAGCTTCAGGGCGCGTAGCAGGGCGGGCAGGCCGGCGGCGACTCCATCCAGGGCGCTGGGCGGCTTTCCGGCCGCTTTGGCCTGGACCTGCCGCTCGGTCTCCTTGTGGTCCTCCCAGGCCCGGGTCTGGGCCTCGGAGGTCTCGACGACCGAGTCGCCGAAGACATGAGGATGGCGGCGGACCATCTTCTCGGAGATTCCGTCAGCCACTTGGCTCAAATCGAACTGTCCGGCCTCCTGGGCCATCTGGGCGTGGAACACCACCTGGAGCAGCAGATCGCCAAGCTCGTCGCGGAGCGCCGGCATGTCCTGGCGCTCGATAGCGTCGGCCACCTCATAGGCTTCCTCGATCGTATAGGGGGCGATTGTCGCGAAGCTCTGCTCCAGGTCCCAGGGGCAGCCGCCTTTGGGATTGCGAAGCTGGGCCATGACCGCTACCAGCCTGTTGATTGCGGACTCCAAGCCTTCGTTGTTCATCGTGGCCGCCTGCGGATTGATTCGGGGTCTCAGGGCTGGCCGGACGTTAGCGAAGGCGCCGGGGGATTGAAAGCCGCCCTGCAACCTAATTATCGCATAATGTATATTATGGGAAATTAACGATATATTATTCATATCAAGGCGATATCCAGAATCAGAGTCCTTATATATAGTGGCTGAATGCCAGCTCACGGCAACTCCAGCGACAAGCCATCGAATCCTGGTTCCACGCCCGGCGGGCACCGCCGCGCCAGCTCGTCATAGTCCACCGTATGATTCAGATGCGTGAGGATCGCCCGCCTTGGCTTCAACTCGGCGATCCATCCTATCGTCCGCTCGAAATGAGTATGGGTTGGATGCGGCTCAAATCTGAGGCAATCCACGACCCAGAGATCCAGCCCGCCTAGCGCCGCCTTGGCGGCAGCCGGCAGCTCCACGAGGTCCGTGGAGTACGCAAAGTTCCCGATGCGGTATCCCGTGCTAACCGCCCCGAACCCATGATCCTGGTCGAACGGCACTACCGGGATCCCAGCGGCTTTAAATGGCCCGGCGATTTCGTGAGCGCGGAGCACGGGCTGGTATAGGCCGCTGACGCTGCCCTCAACTTGACTGAAAATGTAGGCAAACCGCTGGCGCAATGCCGCCATGGTGGGCGCCGTGCCATAGGCGTCGATCGGCTGGCTGTTCTTGTCGTAGCTCAGCGCCCGGAGCTCATCGATGCCGTGGCAATGGTCGGCATGGTCATGGGTATAGAGCACCGCGTCGATCTTGCTGATCCTGGCGTCCAAAAGTTGAAGCCGAAGATCTGGCGATGTGTCGATCAGGATGTTGGCGCTTGGGTTCTGGACCAAGACCGACACCCGGCGCCGGCGGTTCTTTGGATTGTCCGGATTGCAGCTGCCCCAATTGCCGTTCGCTAGCGGCACGCCGCCGGAACCGCCGCAGCCGAGAACCGTCACCCGCATGATCAGGCGTGGGCCGTTGCTGCCGGCCGCACCGTCTTTGGAAACAATTTGAAGAAATTGTCGGTGGTTTTCTCAGCCAGTTCCTCAAGCGAGATGCCGCGGAGCTGAGCGATGAACGCGGCCGTGTCGGCGACGAAGGATGGCTCGTTTCGCCGGCCCCGGTGCGGCACCGGCGCCAAGTAGGGAGAGTCGGTTTCAACCAGCATCCGCTCGATCGGGATTTTCTCCGCAATTCTACGCAGTTCCACTGCATTCTTGAAGGTCACGATGCCCGACAGGGAGATCGAGAAACCGATCTCCAGCGCCGCCTCCGACAGGGTCTCCGTGGAACTGAAGCAATGGATCAGGCCGGGGACCGGCCCTTTCCCGCTTGCCGCCCGCAGCGTCTGTGCCATCTCGACGTCGGCATCCCGGCAATGGATGATCAGGGGCAGTCCGGTCTGGCGGGAGGCCTCGATATGCATGGCGAAGACCTTGGCCTGCCGGTCCCGGGGACTATGGTCGTAATAGAAGTCCAGCCCGGTCTCACCAATGCCCACGACCTTCGGATGCTGGGCCAGTTCAACCAGCCGGTCGATGCTGGCGGCATCCTCCGCTTCGGCCTCGTGGGGATGGACACCGACGGTGCAGTAAACATGGTCATAGCGTTCGGCGATCGCCCGTACCCTGTCGAACTCCCGCAATTTGGTGCCTATGGTTACCATCGTATGAACGCCGCGAGCGGCGGCCCGCGCCATGATGGCGTCGAGCTCGCCGTCGAAGTCCTTGAAGTCCAGATGGCAGTGGCTGTCGACCAGCATGGGTGATGTCCGGCTTAGGCCGCGCTCCCGGTATCGGCAAACTTGGGGAAGATGCCCGCCGGATCCGGCAACGCGGTCCCGGGCGTCAATGCATGCGCCATGGTTAAGGCGTTGAACGCGCGCTCCGACGGCGGCACCGCGAGCTGATCCAACATGCGGCCGCAGGACTCAGGCATGAATGGCTGACACAGGATCGCCAACTGCCGCACCAACTCGGCCACCACATAGAGCACGGTGTTCATCCGGTCCAGATCGCCGGTCTTGCGCAGAGTCCAGGGCGCCTGGGAGTCGACATACTTGTTGCCTTCCGCAATGACCAGCCAAATCGCGTCCAGCGCCTTGTGGAAGGATTGTTGGTTGATTTCCGTGCGAACATCGACCAGAAGCTTCCCGGCCGAATTCAACAAGGCGATGTCGTCGGCGGCGAGTTTCCGGGATGGCGCCGGCAACCTGGCGTCACAGTTCTTCTGAATCATCTTCAGGATGCGCTGGGCCAAGTTACCGAACTTGTCCGCCAGATCGTTGTTCATCCGGTTGATCATGGCTTGCCGGGAGAAGTCGCCGTCATTGCCGAACGGCACCTCCCGCAAGAGGAAGTAGCGCACCTGATCCAGCCCGAATTGCTTAACCAATTCGTGGGGATCGATGACATTGCCGAGCGACTTCGAGATCTTCTGGCCCTCGTTGGTCCACCAGCCATGGGCGAATACGCGCTGCGGTGGCGCAAGTCTGGCGCCCATCAAAAAGGCCGGCCAGTAGACGGCGTGAAAGCGCAGAATATCCTTCCCGACCATATGCAGATTGGCCGGCCAGAAGGTCTTATAGTCATCGCTCTCTACATCGGGATATCCAGCCGCAGTGATGTAGTTGGTTAAGGCGTCCAGCCACACATACATGATGTGCTTCGGATCGTCGGGCACGGGGATGCCCCAGCTGAAGGTCGTCCGCGAGACCGATAGGTCGGCGAGCCCGCTCTTCACGAAGCTGATGACCTCGTTGCGACGCGAGGTTGGCGCCACGAAATCGGGATTATTTTCATAAAACTCAAGCAATGGCTTCTGCCAGGCCGAGAGCCGGAAGAAATAGCTCGGCTCCTCCACCCACTCGCAGACAGCGCCCGATGGCGCGATCTTCTTGCCGCCTTCGTCGCGGAGTTCGTCTTCACCATAGAACGCCTCGTCGCGCACGGCATACCAGCCGGCATATCTGCCGAGATAGATCTGGTCGTTCGCGATGAGCCGGCGCCACAACGCCTGGCAGGATTTCACATGGCGCTCCTCCGTCGTGCGGATGAAGTCGTCATTGCTGAAGTTCATCGCCTTCGCCAGATCGCGAAAATTTTGCGAAACTTTGTCGGTGAAGGCCTTCGGATCGAGCCCGGCAGCCTGTGCGGATTTCTCCACCTTCTGGCCATGTTCGTCGGTGCCCGTGAGGAACTTCACCCGCTTGCCGTCAAGACGCATGAATCGGGCGGTCACATCGCACGCCAATGTCGTATAGGCATGCCCGATATGGGGCGCATCATTCACGTAGTAGATGGGCGTCGTTATGTAATAGGTGTCGCGCACGCCAGTCTTCTCCCGCGCACCGGCGCGTCATCGGGCGCTGACCCGCATTGACTCCGGTAAACGATGTCTTGAGGTTACCGCGCCGCCGTCAACTGGGCGATGTCGACCATGGCGCCGATCCACACCTGCTTGCGGTCCAAATTGATGGTGTCGGTATGCTTGAACAGGCTATTGGTCTTTTCCCATAGGGCCAGCCATTGTTCAAGACTCCCCCTGGAAGAGGCGACGGCGGATGGCGGACGCCCTGCCCCTGTCGCCCTATGCCGGACAACCCGGCCGAGCCAGATCAGCAGGAGTTCCGACGCCAGTTCGAACGGGCTTTCGCCGCCGGATTTCCCTACCTTTTCGGCGAATGCATGGATTTCGCCCATCGGCAGGTTGGGCAGCGCCGAAAGCTGCCGGTTGAGCTCGGCATGGATCGCCAGGCCGCCGGCGCTGGCCACCGAAAGCGCGCGGCCGATGGAACCGCCGGCGATTTCCGTGAGCTGACGGACCGCCGCCGGTTCCAGTTCCGGCTCGTAGTGGTGAACAAGCTCGCCGACGATCGCATCCGGCAGCGGCGCCAGCTCCAGACGGCGGCATCTCGAGCGGATCGTCGGGAGCAATCTGCCTGGAGCGTGGCTGACGAGCAGGAGCAGCGCCCGCTGCGGCGGCTCTTCGAGAATCTTGAGGAGTGCATTGGCACTGTTCCGGTTCATGTCGTCGGCGTAATCGACGATGACGACGCGCCAGCCGCCCATTGCCGACTTCAAATGCAGGAAATCGACGGCGCGGCGGATGTCGCTGACGACGATCTCGGTCCGCAGGCGATCATTCTTCTCGTCGTAACCACGTTCGATCACCATCAGATCCGGGTGAGCGCCGGCGGCGATCTGGCGGAACACCGGCGAATCCGGCTCGACCTGGAGGGACGGCGCCTTTTCGCCAAACAGCCCTTCGCCACCGCCCTGCCCGCCCAGGGCCAGCCGCGCAAATCGGTAAGCCAGCGTCGCCTTGCCGATACCGCGCGGCCCGGTGATTAACCATGCGTGGGGGACCCGGCCGGAGGACCAGGTGCGCAAGATCGCCGCCTCGGCATGGTCATGCCCGCGGAAGTAGCTGTTGCGCCGGGGCTCGAGGATTTCCTGCTCGTCGCCTGCCATGGTTAAGCCGCGAGCTCGAAACGCCTGACGATCACAGCGCGTATCTGCTTCTGCACGGCATCGATATCCTGCCGTGCGTCGATGACGCGGCAGCGCTCCGGTTCCTGCCGCGCGATGGCCTGGAACCCCTCGCGAAGCCGCTGGTGAAACGCGATCGGCATCGACTCATAGCGGCGCTCCGTGTTTGCACGGCTCTGGCTGCGACGAAGACCTTCATCGGCCGGAAGATCGAGTATCAGCGTGAGATCGGGCCGATGTGCGGCGCCAACGATCTTGTTGCGTAGCGTTTCGATAAAATCCAAGGCAACGCCGTGACCATGGCCCTGATAGGCCGCGGTTGAATCGAAAAAGCGGTCACAGACCACCCATCGCCCCGCCGTCAAAGCCGGCTCGATGATGCGCTGGATATGATCCTGCCTGGCCGCGTAGTGGAGCAGAACCTCGGTCATCGGAGCCCAGCGGCCCGCATCGCCAGTGACCAGCAACTCGCGGATCCGCTCAGCCCCTGGTGACCCCCCCGGCTCCCTTGTCGCGACCGCGTGTACTCCCCGCTCGCTTAACCATGGCAGCAGGAGTTTGCTTTGGGTCGACTTGCCGCCGCCCTCCCCGCCTTCAAAAGTGATGAACCGACCGCGCCCGCCGGCGTTCGAGGCCATACGATGTCACTCTGGCATTCAAGATCCCGCGCCCTGTCTACATGCCAAACAGGAAGTACTCCAGATTGCTGAAGGCACGGCCGACAAATCCCTGGCGTTCGACGGCCGCGGCCGCCACGAGGGGGACTTCGGTCTTGCCGTAGCCCGGGGCCTCGATGATGATCTTGCCGACTTCCTGGCCCTGGGCGATCGGCGCCGGGATCGGACCGTCGAAGGTAACCTTAACTTGCGCCTGGTCCCGTCCATTGCGCGGCAAAGTCGCCACGAGATCGTTGGCCACAGTCAGTGGCACCGTCGCCTCGCTGCCGTACCAAACCGGCGCTTCATCCAGGACCTGTCCGGGTTTGGCCAGGGTATAGTTGTTGAACTCGCGGAAGGCCCACTCGACCATGTTCGTCGACTCGTCGGAGCGCTCCTTCATGCTGCCCATGCCGTGCAGCACCATGAAGATCCGGCGCCCTTCCCGCTGCGCGGAGATCACGACGCCGAATCCCGAAATGCTTAGATGTCCGGTCTTCAGGCCGTCGACGCCGATGTTCTTGTAGACCAGGAGATTGCGGTTCTGCTGCTTGATACCGTTGAAGACGAACTCGCGCTCGGCGAAATAGTGATAATAGTCCGGGTATTCGCGATAAATATGCTCGGCGAGCTTGAGCAGATCCCGCGAGGTCATCTTGTGATTGGGATCCTCGAGGCCGTGAGAGTTCCGGAAGTGACTGTTTTCCAAGCCCAGTTCGACGGCCCTCTTGTTCATCTCCTCGACGAAGGCCTCCTCGGTACCGGAGAGTCCCTCCGCCACGACGATACAGGCATCGTTGCCTGACTGCACCACGATGCCGCGGATCAGATCTTCGACGCGGACCTGGGAATCGATGCCGACGAACATGGTTGAGCCTTCGTTATGCGCCCAAGCCTGTTCGGAAACCGGAAATGTGTCGTTGAGGGTGATCTGCCCCTTCTTCAAGCGTTCGAACAGAATATCCAGAGTCATGAGCTTGCTCATGGAGGCCGGATGGATCGGCTCGTCGGCATTCTTCTCGAACAGCACGGTGCCGGTCTGGTAGTCGGCGATGATCGCCTGCTTGGCGACCGTGTCGATTGCTCCTGCCGCGCCCGCGGCAAACATCGTCATGAGCGCCGCGATAGCGCCGAATACATCGCGTCTCAATAGGCCTGACAGCATTTTTATCCCTCTAAGTCGGAATTGACCGGCCTGCTTCGCCCCGGCCGGAAATCTCGCACGCAGCCACTGGGCCAATAGAAGCAAATTTGGTCGAAATTGTGTTAACGTGGAAGTGGCTACCTGTCTACTCGACGACGATCTTTGCCTGCGGATTGCCGTCATCGACGACCTGCTCCAGGATTCGATCCGCATCTGCCACCGAGGCGATCGGACCGACCCGGACCCGGTAGAATTTCTGTCTGTCCACAATTACCGGAACAATCCGGGCCTGGCCGAACTTGGCCAGTCTGCTGGCGAGGCGGTTGGCATTGCCCTGACTAGTGAAGGCGCCGGCCTGGACATACATGTTCGCCGCCTTGACGGGCACCTTGTTGACTTTGCCGTCGGGAGCTGGAGCTGCCGCGAGCACTTTGTCCTCGATGGGTGTGGCCGATTGAACCGGCTTGGTTACCGGCTGCTTGACCTTCGCCGCCGCCGCTTGGCCGCCGGGCGGCGGCGGAAGGGGCTCCTGCGCCAGATCGCCGACTGGCGCTGCCGCTACTTGGGGACTGCCGGACTGGCCGGAAGTTGTCGAGCCACCGGTCCCGCCGGTAACCTCCGTCGCAACCTTGTAGGCGCCGGCCCGATAGGCGAGCTGACGACTCTCCTCGGCCAGAATCTCCACCCGTACCTTGGCGGTGCCGCTTCTCTCAAAGTCTAGGAGCTGGGCTCCCCGGCGGGAGACATCCAAGATCCGCCCATGGGCGAACGGCCCCCGGTCATTAACCTTAAGGGTGATCTGGCGCCCATTGACGAGGTTCGTCACCCGCACAAGGCTGGGTAGCGGCAGTGTCCGATGGGCCGCGGTCAATCCGTTCTGGTCGTAGACCTCGCCGCTCGCCGTTTTCTTCCCGTGAAAGCCGGGACCGTACCAGGAGGCAATGCCGGTCTCGTCATACTCGTAATCGACATGCGGGTAGTACCAGACGCCAGCGATCTGATAGGGCTTGCCGACCTTGTAGCCCGAGGGCGTCGCCGAAGTTGGCGGCTTGCCCGCACAGCCGGCAAGCGCGATGACAGCGAGAGCGGCCAGCACAAGTCTAAGTCTGGGAAAACGCGTCATATCCTCGATCCAGATTCCCGAATCCGCTGCCTATAGTAGTCATGCACCAAGTGCAATCAATGGATTGGGTCGGCCGTTCAGAAAATGCGGCCGGAGCCTAGTAAAGTCCAGACGGCCTGTGTATGAAACGCCGTCTATTCGGGGATGGGTGGCCGAGCGGTTGAAGGCACCGGTCTTGAAAACCGGCAGGGGTGCAAGCTCCTCGTGGGTTCGAATCCCACCCCATCCGCCAGGAGATTATCGTAACTATTGGCATATAAAGGGAAATTTTAGGATATCGACATGCGGCCCCACAAACTACCCGCCATTGGAAACGGGCTAGAGGCCAGCACCACGGCCGCCGCCGTTAGCGTATCCAGGCAGGGCAGAATGGCTCAGCGCGTACAGGTAAGGCAGCTGCGCAGACGACGGCGGCTGCTCGGCCGCGGGACACCCCGGTTAAGGGTCGGGTAACCATATCCTGCTCTAATCGTTTCGCCGGTGGGCATCCCGGCAAAACGACTCTTCCCTCTAGAGTCGTTCCTAGGTCCGGCCAGGGATTGTGGGAATCGCCCCTCGCATCCCTGGCCTCTATCTCAGCGCCGTTAGGTGGTGCGCCGCCTCCTCCATCGCTCGATTGTCGCACGAACCCCACAATGGTTCGAATCAACGAGGTTTCGTAAACACTTTGTTTGGTAGTATTGTGTTTACCCGCCCCGCCGCTAACTGGCAGTACTCAGTTCAAAGAGAGAAGCATCCCCATGGCGCGGACCAGCCCGAGAAAACGGCGTGCATCAACGGGTAGCCCCGCGCCGATTGCGCCGCCGGCATTTAATATTCCACCAGCACTTTTGGGTTATGACCCGACAGGAAAGATGGAGCAGCGGAGTATTGTTGGGTCCAGTGATGGATGGAGCGAATACAAGCTTGAGGACACCTCCGTCATACGCTTGAAGGCGGTACTGTTGGACGTAAAGAGAGCAGTCGATCAGTTCAATGCGTCGGGTGATCCGATCTACGTTATGCAAATCGCATTCGTTACCAATGTGGCCGCCCCAAATAGGCTTAAGAGAGACTACAAAAAGGGAAAGAAATAGAGCCTTCTAATGCAATCCATTTTTGTCACAAATGTCGGTGGGGTAACGAACACCCGCCCCGTTTATTTGCCTGGTTTGGCTGGTGTGCAGTATGCGCACAGCGGTTTTTCTGAAAAGCCGCACGTTGAAAAACCGTATGTAGTGTCAGGCCAGGTCTCTGAAATTCAGACCACTTTGGTTTCTCTCGACAGTGAAAAATATGAGCTTACAAGCCCCATTCTCCTGACTATCAAGAGTGTGTCCGAAGGGGAATATATTGTTTCATTTCCAGATGCAGAAATTTCAAGGTCAGGAGAATCCCCCGCTGCGGCGATTGCTTGGCTGAAAACTTCGCTAGTTGAATTGTATGAGCTTTTTAGGCGCCGCCAGAATCAGCTTGGTCCTGTTCCCAAGAGACAACTAAAAACACTGGAGCGGTATCTTGCCGAAAAGCCGAATCCAAAAGCGTGAGGCGATATCAATCGCGAACAAACTGGGAGCAACTATCGATCCCGACGGAGCGCACCAG